>NZ_CP011033.1:0-600000 GCF_002310815.1 Pseudoalteromonas tunicata
TTAATTACCTTAACTTTAACCATATTCAACCTTATTTATTTATTCTATTCAATTAATCAGAAAATTATTTATTTTTAATTTATATACATGTCTACTACTTTAATGGTTTACTTGTTTTTCAATGGACATTATACTAACAGCAATTAAGAGGGTTCATTGAATGACAATAAAAAAATCAGCGTTAGATACCTATAAATTGCTTAAAGCAACAGCAACTGTTGCAGAGCAATCATTAGAAGGACGCATTCAACATTATCGTGCTCATATTAAAGCCGAAGACAAAGAATTACGTACTTATACACAAAAAGCTGCCGCTGATTTACTTGGTTGTAATAATCGCACACTTAAAAGAAAACATGACCAAGGCGATTTTGATATCCTTGAAATAAAACGAGGTGCGAATGGTCACTACGCTTATACGTTAAGTAATATCTATGCAATGGCAGATATTATGGGTCTACGTCCAAGCCATCGTTTGCCAAGTGATAAGCTCCAAGTAATAGTTGTTAATTCATTAAAAGGTGGCTGTGGTAAAACAACAAGCTTAGTCAACATTGCAGCAGCCTTAGCAACCACAAATATTAAACGTTATCGTATAGGCATTATTGATCTTGACCCTCAAGGTTCCTCTTCAAGTTTCTTTCCCCCAATAGCACATGATCCCATTACCGTTGGTGATTTAATGCGCGATTGTATTGAACTTGACGAAAACGAAGTATGGTCAGACGTAGTTTCTTCAGCCTTTTTACCCACTCATATTCCTAATATTCGTATTTTACCTTCAGGAATGGATGATTTTTATTTTGAGCATGAAACGGCTACACAATTAAAAGATCAAGTTGGTTACGATCAAACTCGCCATTATCATAAATTGCTAGAAAAAGTGATTGAGCCTGTTGCCAGTGAGTTCGATCTTATTTTAATAGACACAGCACCTTCACTTAACTTTATGTTTTATAATGCATTAATGGCATCTACTGCGATGTTAATACCAGTTCACCCAGAAGCTGTTGATTTTGATGCAAATAACAAATATTTAAAACGTTTAGGTGAGATTTATCACACTGTTGCAGCGCTTGGCCATGATGGTTGGGATTTTATGCAATTTTTAGTTACCAACTACGTTAAAGGTAATCATTCACAACGTGACATAGTCAAAGATGTTAGAAGTGCTTTTGGTCGTCAAGTAATGAGTTATCCAATAAATCATAGTGCAGCCATTACTGCCAGTTCATCATCTTTTAATACTATTTTTGATCAAAAAACATCAGACAGCCTCGCAAGTCGTGAATCATTGATCAAAGCACAAGAAAATATTAAAGATGTTGTTGATGAACTCGAAATGTTGATCCGTTCAAATTGGGCTTCAACCCAATGTACATTAGAATCAGCATAAGTAAGGGATTACCATGGTAAAAAAACGTAAAAATGACACTCGAATCGATCCTTTTTCTACTTTTGTTGAAACGAGTAACCTAGATGCATTACTTGAAAGCGCAAGTGTTGGCCAAGAAATTACAATGCCAGCCCCTGCTGATCCTAACCGCTCAATTAAACTAACTTGTAAAATCATTAAATATAATGATATCGAACAGTTAACTAAAGTTTATGGTAAAAACCGCCGTGTACAGTCATTATTAAATGAGCAAGCTGTTGCTGATATTCTACCCGCAATTAAAGCCGATAAACGTAACCAACACCCTGCTCTTTGTTGGTCAAAAGAAGGCGTAGAATACGTATTAGCTGGCTCTAGACGCCGCAAAGCATGTCTGCTTGCAAAGGCCGATTATATCGTATTAACCTCAAATGATTTTAACGATGAAGATGCCAAAATCTTAGCTGTATCATCAGATCAATACATAGCGCCAAGCTTATGGGAATTAGGTCAAGCATACAGCGAAACCAAACATGACCTGATCCAAGCAGGTAAAAAAGGCTCCTATCGTGAAATTGCAGAAGTCGAAGGAGTATCACATACTGCTATCGCTGATGCACTTAAAGCGTTTGATAAAATACCGAATGAAGTGATAGCTCTTTACCCTACCGCAAATTTTGTAGGTCGTGAGGTTGCTAAGAAAATCATTGCCGCTATTGAACTTAATCAAGCTGTATTTTTTGATACTGTAACTGCAATAAAAAACAATCTTTCGAATTATCAGCAAGAAAGTGATGAAAAAACCGCAATTGCGATAACAAAAGCATTAGTTGAACAGCCAACAGTTGAAATTCAAGCCAATCGTGAAAAGCTTGAATTTAATAGTGAATATATTATCGGTCATCGAAATCAAAAAACAGGCGATTTAGTGATTAAAATTGATAACCGAGTACTCACCGATAAACGTTTTGAGCAACTTGAAAAGTTACTTGCGAATTTTAATTAATAAAAATTAATCCAACTAATATTATCTAGTTGGTTTACTTTTACTCTTTAAAGTTAGTAAAAAATTGATCTGAGGTTAAATATTTGCCTCAGATTTTTTCTTTTTTAATTCGCATTTTCATCAACTTGAGCAATTCTAATTTATATCTTTTAGTGCTTTAGATCTCTGAGCGAACAGCATATACTGGCTGGATAATTCGATTTTTGCAGAGTGTCATGGCTAAAGGCTTTACCAAAAAAGATTTATTATCCCTGTTTGATGAAATCAAAACAGAGCAAGCTCGTGAATTCCCGCTAACTGAGATTTTTTTAAAACGGTACTTTAAACCTGCAGTACTTGAAAACGCCAAACAGTACTTAACCAATAAGCAAATTGGCCAAATCGATGCCAATAATGACTTTTCTCAAATCACTTCTGAGGTGTTCAATAGCTTGGCTGAGCCAAGTCATCAACACATTCAAATTATACGTGATAATGCTAACATCACTTTAAATGCCCATTGTTCTTGCAAAGTTCAGCGTAAGTGTAAACACATTGCTGCCGTTTTATTGAAATTAAAAACTGAGCATTCTGGTGAATTTGGCCAAAATTATTTATTGCATGATTGGTTTAATCAATTAGAAAAACTAAAAGTAAATCAAAAACCTCTAAATAAAGATGTCATTTTATTTGTTATTGAACCTTTCAAAGGTTCATTAATTGTTACCCCTAAAGTTGCCTCTGTTGCCAAAAATGGTAAGTTCGGTCTTGGTCGTTTATTAACCGAAAAGCAGCTTAGTAGCCAAGTAACACCTGAAAATTTAGATGAAGCAGATTTTCGCTTAATAAGTTGGATCCGCTCGCAAAATACATTTGGTAAATTGATGTTAGAGGGCCAATGGGGCGCAATTGCATTATTAAAATTAATTGCAACAGAGCGTTGTTTTTGGCAAGACTCTCGTGATGCACTAAGCATGACGAATAGTCGACCGCTTGAATTCAATTGGCACAACGAAGGTAATAATCTTTCCTTACAAGCAAATGTAACCGGTTGTAAAAGTTGGCAATTATTTAATACTGTACCACCTTATTTTATTGATGTTGAACAGTTGGTTATTGGCGAATTAGTAACGCCACTACAGAGTGATGAAATCAAGCACCTGCTTACTATGCCTGTCATTAATACAAATATGCAGACTCAAGTCGAGCAGCGCTTTAACCAGCTATTTGGCATGTCTGTTATTAAACAAAACGGCGAGGTAAGTCGTAAAGTAAAAAAGTTATCCATTAAACCGGTTATTAGTTTTGAATACTTTAATCAAAACCCGGTGGTACGATTACAATTTCAGTATCCAAATGAACTTCTTAACAGTGAAAGCGAGTTACAAGATAACTCGTTAGGGCGAAATCTTAGTTTTGAAAATACCTGTATCAATCGTTTAAAAAATGCTGGTTTTGTTGACTGTAAAGGCCCTTTACAGCATGTGGAATATTACAGTTTAGCCATTTCTGCGGAGCGCCCTGCTTTATGGCATTGTTTTGTTAATGAGATTACTCAAAACCTTAAAAAAGATGGCTGGCAAATTAATGGCCAAGCTTTGCAGCAAGACGAGATTACCGAAGGTCAATTAATGGTTCACCTTAGTCGGGATAAGAAAAATAAACTTGTAATAGAGCCTTATTTTTTTCTGGCTGATAAACGTTATGCATTTGCTGACTTTTTAACTATTAGTTCGCTTTGTAATAATACCGCGCAAACCTTTTATTATATTTGCCTACCTAATGAGCGTTGGGTTGCATTTGCAAAAGTCGACGTCGAAATTTTAATCGCATTTTACCAAGAGTTTTATCAAGGAAAAAAGTACCCTAAACGCCTTAATTTGCCACTTGCGTATGCTCGAAAACTTTCAGGGTTTCAAAAATCACAAATCACCAGTGATGAAGCCAGTCTATTGGAACTCACTCAACTGGTAGCAAAAGATGATTTTGGCGCAAAGTTACAAGTGCCCAAAAAACTTAACGCGACCTTACGTGATTATCAAATTCATGGATTACATTGGTTACGTTTTTTAAAGAAGTTTCAACTTGGTGGTATTTTAGCTGATGACATGGGGCTTGGAAAAACCTTACAAACCATCGCTTTTTTATTGGCAGAGCAAGGTAAAGGGAAAGTAAAACTTCCTTCTTTAATTATTTGCCCAACCAGCTTAGTGAATAACTGGTTGCAGGAGTTGCAACGTTTTGCGCCAAGTTTAAATGTGGTTGTTAGTTTTGGTAGCCAACGGCAAAAGCAATTTGTGAAATTGTCAAAAGCGGATTGTGTTATTACAACCTATCCACTTTTAGTTCGTGATGAAGCTATTTTTAACGATATAGCGTTTGAGCACGTTATTTTAGACGAAGCGCAAACCATTAAAAATATCAATGCAAAAGTATCTAGGCATGTTAAGGCGCTTAACAGCAACTTTAATTTATGCCTAAGTGGTACTCCGGTTGAAAATAATTTAAGTGAGCTTAAGTCTCTGCTTGATTTCGCTATGCCAGGATTACTGCCATCACAAACGCATTTCAAAGAGTTTTATCAAACCCCGATTGAAAAAGAGCATAACCAATTACGTGCTGATCAATTAAAAGAGTTAGTTAAACCCTTTTTGCTACGTCGTACTAAAGCGCAAGTGGTAACTGAGCTGCCGGCTAAAACCGAAATGGTAAAAATGCTTGAACTCATGCCTTCTCAACAAAAATGTTATGGTGAAATTCGCCAAAAAATGGAATTTAAACTCAAGGACTTATTTGCTGAAATTGGCATAGATAAGAGTCGATTGGCATTCCTTGAGGCCTTACTTAAACTACGCCAAATTTGTTGTTCACCTCAATTACTATCTGACGAAGGGCTGCAATTTAGTTTTGCAGACAGTACCAAACTCGATTGGTTAGCTAAGCACTTACCTGCAATGTTACAACAAGGTCGTAAAGTGATTATTTTTAGTCAATTTACCAGTATGTTGAGTTTAATTGAACAGCAATTACAAGCACTTAACTTAGGTTATGCGATTTTGACCGGGCAAACTCGTGATCGTCAAAGTGCTGTTGATTCATTTCAACAAGGTGATAAAAGTATCTTTTTGATCAGTTTAAAAGCAGGTGGCACCGGATTAAATTTAACCGCGGCAGATACGGTTATTCACTTTGATCCATGGTGGAATCCAGCTGTTGAGCAACAAGCAACCGATAGAGCTTATCGTATTGGCCAGAAAAAACCGGTATTTGTGTATAAGCTGATTTGCCAAGATACCATTGAAGAACGAGTCTACGAAATGCAACAAAATAAAGCTGCATTAGCTGAATCGTTTTTTGATGCGGCGAGTAAGCAGTTTAGTGTTAGTTCAGCAGAAGAGATTTTGGCTTTATTAAAATAATTTTATTATTTGTTTGAACTTATAGTTGCTTGGTGTGTCTACTTTAATAGTTGTGATTTGTTACTGATTCCCGGTTTCAATTTTGTTACTCCTTTGTTTGTTTTTGTCTAAAAGCCAACCTAATTAGGTTGGCTTTTTTTTGCGTTATTTGTTGAATAAATAGAGTTAAACACCCCGCTAGAATCCCCCAAAGTGGTGAGCCAATATTCAGTAGCACCAAATCCGACGCCGTAACTAAAAAGGTGATCATGGATGCTTCTAGATAATATGATTCAGACAAAGCGAGTTTTAAGCTACTCGCAATTGTGCCAAAAAGGGCTATACCGGCTAGAGCAAGAATGAGCGCGCTGGGCATCGCATCTAATAGGCTGATTAAAGTGCCACTGCCAATGGCGAGCAAAATATAGAATAACCCTGCAGCGACGCTTCCTAAAAAGCGTTTATTTGGATTAGGATTCACCTCTGGCGTCATACATATTGCTGCGGTGATCGCTGCAAAATTAATCGCATAACCACCAAAAGGCGCGATGAGTATATTGGTGGCGCCTGTGATTGTTAATGTTTTTGAGATTGGAACTGGATAATTGTGGGCTTGCATCACAGCAATTCCAGGTAAGTTTTGTGATGCCATCGTGACAATAAAAAGAGGTAAACCTATATTCATCACAGCAGGCCAGCTCCACTGTGGGTTGGTAAATTGAAGTGTTGCCAATTTAAATTCTAATGCTGAAAAGTTTAGTAGTTGCAAAGACCAAGCGACGATAAGTCCAACAATTAATACCATGATCATGCACCATCTAGGGCTTATCAATTTAGTTATAAGGTAGGTTATGAGCATGCTGGCAATTAATGCCGTTTGTTGAGGCAATAAATTAAAGACATCAATTCCAAAACCTACAAGTACACCTGCAAGCATCGCGCTTGCTAAAGGTAATGGAATGCGGCGCATCAATTTTTCGAATAACCCTGTTACTCCAGAAATAAAAATCAGTACAGCACAAAAAATGAATGCGCCTGTAGCTTGTTCTAAGGTAAACCCTTGGCTGCTTGAAATGAGTAATGCCGCACCAGGTGTGGACCAAGCAATTAAAATAGGCACTCGGTAAAGCACTGATAATGTGATAGAAAGTATTCCCATGCTCAAACCAAGGACCATGAGCCAGCTTGCGACTAAGTCGGCATTCCCGCCTAAGTTAACAACAGCTTGGTAAATAAGCGCCACAGAGCTGGTGAACCCAACAAGTACAGCGATAAAACCAGCTGTTAATGCATTTGCACCTTGATGTATATGCTGTATTTTTATCATTATTATTTGTGCGTTATAACGTATGTTGGCTTTAAATTAACATTGTATGTTATAACGCACAATCAAAGTTAGGCTGTTTTTTAAACTTTTTAATCAGAGGTGGTTTTGAATCAAACGGACAATCATGGCCCTATTCTCGCTAGGCAATTAAAGCGCGCTCGACAACATCGTAAGTGGAGTTTAGAACTTTGTGCTACCCACACCGGTGTTTCTAAGGCAATGTTAGGTCAAATTGAACGAGGAGAGTCAAGCCCTACTGTTGCAACGCTCTGGAAAATCGCAACAGGCTTTACGCTTCCTTTATCTTATTTTTTATTAACGCCGGGTCAGGATAGTGGAGTCGAGGTGCCTGATGACGCCGCTTTTCAAATTCAACGTAATTTAAATGACTTGCAAATAAAAACCTTGTTGCCCTTTGATAGTATTACTCGGTTTGAGCTGTTTCAGATTGTGATAAATCCTGGTTACAGTCATTTATCATTACCGCATAACCATGGGGTGATAGAGCATATAGTCGTCATCAGTGGCGCGATTGAATATTTACTTAATGATAATTGGCTACGCTTAACGGCAGGGCAAGTTGCTAAGTTTTGTGCTGATCAGCCTCATGGTTATCGCAATGTAACGCAACAAACGGCTGTATTTCATAATTTAATTTTTTATGGCGAGTCATATTCAGGGTAATGTTTAGTTTTCAGTGATTAAAAAACAATCAAAAAATATTAAAATTAGTGTGAACTTAACTAAAAATAGTCAGTCTATATTTACAGTGCTTAGGCGCTATCCCTGAAAGTTAGATTTCCCCCTTGATTACTAATCTTAGTAATAATGGCCAACCAATAGGTTGGCTTTTTGTTTTTCTACGGTTTAATTTTTGGTAATAACGATTTCAATTAGCTCAGTAAAAAAAATGAATTATTTTAATTTATTTTGAACTAACAGAATTGTCGGTTGTCTATTTATATAGTTGTGATGTTGTTTTCTTGTTTGTGTTAAATGTTTTCCCCCCGATTGATTACTAAGTTTAGTAATGTTTAAGCCAACCTTTTTAGGTTGGCTTTTTATTTTTTCATTGTACTATCAAGGAGGTATTTTTTTAGGAGCGCGTACAATGAGAAAAGATGACTTATTACGATATCAATTAATTGAAGTCATTTTGCTCTGGGAAGGCCGTTTAACTGCTCGTCATTTAACGGATTATTTTTCTATAAGCCGTCCTTCGGCTCAAAAAAGTATTACAGATTATAAAGAACTTAATCCAACCGCATTTGCGCGTAATAATAGCGAAAAAGGCCACATTGCGGTCGCTGGTTTTGAACCTTTGTTTATCTCAAGTGATTTTGCCCAGTATCAGCAATTTTTTGCGGCTCAACCTGAGTCTGATTCCCCATTACATTTTGCAATTGAATTATTACCCGTGCCTTTACGTAATGTTACTCCAGAATGGGTTAGGCCAATTTTGTTAGCGATAAAACAGTCTCTTCGACTCGATATTGGCTACTTGTCATTATCAAGTCCTGATTATGAAGATCGTATTATTCAGCCTCATAGCATTGTATTTGATGGTTTCAGGTACCATGTCAGAGGGTTTTGTGAGAAAAATCAAGATTTTCGAGATTTTGTTTTATCGCGTTTTAATGGTGAGTTTGTTTTTGAAGGGGCTGCAACACATACCGCAGCAGACGATTTGCTTTGGCAAACTTGGCTTGATGTCGTGATTTGTCCAGATCAGCGCCTTGCCCTAAAGCAACGTCAATGCATTGAGTTTGATTATCAAATGCAAGATGGTAAAAAAGTGATCCGTACTCGTGCCGCATTGCTTAATTATTTATTACAGCGATTACGAGTCGATATTTATCAAACAGATGCACAATCACAGCAAATTATTATTGAGCCTGAATGTCGCAAGGCACTGTCGCCATATTTAAACCGCTAAGCATTAAAATAACCATAAGGTAGCCCAACTTAGTACTAACATGCTCAATAAGCTGAGTGCTTCGAGCACCGCAATGATTATTTTAATGCCCCAATCTTTATATTGTTGTTTTTTGAGTTGTGCAATTTTATTGGTAATAAAAACTACTTTTTCTGGCTCTATCCAAGCTGGGTTAATTGACTGGTAAGCTTGTTGTAATTGTTTTAATTCTTGTGTAATTCCACTCATGATTTCTGCTCGTAAATGTTTTTGTATTGCCATTTAAGCGTATAAAAACCGTCTTGAATAGAGCGTGTTTTTTGACCTGTAAAGGACCTTTACAGCCTTTAATGCATTTAGAGATAAATAGAGCATTATTGATTGCTTATATGTAAAGATCTTTTACATATCCTGTGCTTAGTTGGGATTTGATAGTCGCCTCTTCTGCGTTCAAGGGTATAATCAAAACAATAAGAAAAACGGTAAAGGTTTATTATGACGGTTGAATTTTCTTGGTTGCAATTGCAGCCCTATATTTTGGTGGGCTCGCTTCCTCTGCTGCTTTGCGCTTTAGTGTGTTTTTATAAAGTGCGCCTTCTCAATAAAAAAGTAGTCGAAACACAAAGCCAATTGGTTGAGCTAACCGCTTTGCATCAAACTGACCAAATTTCACTGGCACAAGCTAAAGGCGCTGAGCAACAGCTTGATTACCTTAAATCTGAGCTGCAAGTACTTCAGCTTAATAATCAAGAGTTAAATATTGAATTACGCACCAGCAAAGAACAACAGCAGCATTTTAAAACCCGTTTAATTGAGTCACAGCAACAAAGTAAGCACTATCATAACCAGTGGCAAAGTAGCCAAGAGAAATTAAGCGAGGTAATGGTACAACTTGCTACCTTGCAAAGTAGCTTAACTGAAAAAGAACTGAGTTTTAATGCGCAGCTAGAGCAAATAGCCAATAGTAAAGCTGAGCTCGGTAAAGAGTTCGAGAACTTAGCTAATCGTGTTCTATCACAAAAAAGTGCCGAATTTAAAACTTTGAACCAAGAAAGTGTGCAGCAGTTGTTAATGCCGATGCAAACTGAAATGAAAGGCTTTCGAGATAAAGTTGAAGCAATTCATAGTGAAGAATTAAAACAGCGCAGCGAACTTAAAACAGAGTTAATAAACTTACAAAAATTAAATCAAGACATCACAGCTCAAGCACAACAACTGACCAATGCGTTACAAGGGCAAAAAAAAGTACAAGGTAATTGGGGCGAGTTAATGCTTGAGAACGTACTCGATAGTGCTGGATTAAGGCTTGGGCTCGATTATAAACGAGAGGTCAGTTTTAATACTGATGATGGCAAATTACGCCCAGATGTAGTGGTGTATTTACCACAAAATCGCCATTTGGTTATTGATGCCAAAACATCTTTATCTGCCTATACCCGTTATGTAAATGCCGAATCTGAACTTGATGCCCAAGTTGCCTTAAAACAGCATGCTCAGGCTATGAATGACCGTATTAATGAATTATCTAACAAAGATTATTTTAAGTTACCTGGCTTAAACTCCCCTGAAGTCGTGGTGCTATTTGTGCCAATAGAATCGGCTTATGTCGAAGCATTAAAATACCAACCTGACTTGTATCAAAAAGCCATAGAACGCCAAATATTAGTAGCAACCCCTACAACGTTATTGACCAGCTTAAATATTGTTAAACAGCTGTGGCGTTTTGAAGATCAAAGTAAACATACGGCAGAGTTAGCTAATCGAGCTGAGCGGTTTTATAACAAACTCAATAGTTTTTTATCGAGTATGCAAGGCGTTGGTAAGCAACTTGATAAAGCAAAAGAAAGCTATGATAAGGCGTTTGCCCAGCTTTATAGTGGTAAAGGTAACTTAATAAAACAAGCTGCCGAATTTCGAGATTTAGGGGTGAGCGTGCAAAAAGAGCTCCCAGCCCCGCTGGTTGAACAAGCCCATTTAGAGCTTGGCGCAGCCGATGTACTTGATGAGCCATCGGTGCTGAAATCCAACACCCAACCGGTCACAGATTTAACGGAGTAATTACATGGACTATCAAGGAAATGATTTTTATTGTGAGCAAGTGCTCAGCGGAAAAGTTAAGCCCAGGATGGTTAAAGAAGATAAGGCTTGTTTGGCTTTTTATCATACAAAACCATTTTGGCCAGTACATATAGTTGTGATCCCAAAACTACATGTACCCTCTTTAACTCAACTTGGGTCATACAGTGCTTCTGACTTGCAACATTTAATCTGTTTTGTGGCCGAGGTCGCAGCTATGGTTGAAAACCAGTATGGTGCTGCCCGAGTATTAACTAACTTAGGGCAATATCAAGATTCAAAGCATTTGCATTTTCATATTAATTTTGGTTCACCAGATGAGGTATAGATGGCGTTAATGAAAAATGGTTTAGGTGATGCTGCCATTCGCCGTATTGCCAACGCGATTGGCCATGTAGATCCGTTATTTGATGGCAAATTGTTTACTAGAATGGCGCTGCAAGGGCTTGATGAGTTAGAGCTTAAACAGCGCGTTAGTCATATTATTCACTGTTTACATTGTTGTTTGAATAAAGACTTTGCTGCCATGAGTCAACTATTAGTGACTATTGTGCCTATTTGGCAACGTCATCAAACATCAGAACCAAATGCTGGTTTTGCTGCTTGGCCACTGATTGATTATGTCGCTCAGTATGGCTTAGATGAACCTCAAATAGCGCTTGAAACATTAAAACAGCTAACGAGTTTATTTTCAGCTGAGTTTGCGATTCGACCGTTTATTGTGCGTTATCCAGACATTTGCCATCGTTATTTTTTAAGTTGGGTGCATGATGACTGTGAACATGTGCGCCGTTTAGTTTCTGAAGGTACACGACCAAGATTGCCTTGGGGACTGAGACTAACTGAGTTTGTGGTCGATCCTACGCCAAATTTGGTGTTGTTATCCGTACTTAATAATGACTCGAGTGTGTATGTTCGTCGTTCTGTAGCAAATCATCTTAATGATATTGCAAAAGATCATCCTAATGTCGTGCTTAAAATTTGTTATCAGTGGCAAGCTAATGCAAGCCCGTACACGCAATGGATTATTAAACATGCAACTCGAAGTTTAGTTAAACAAGGTCACCCTGAGGTTTTTAACTTATTAGGGTATAATCAGAATCTTGCATTAATGCCGGTTCAATTGTTAATTGCACAGCAACAGTTAGAAATGGGACAGGCATTAGAATTTGAGTTCGCACTTTGTCTCATGGGCCAAACTGAGCAAGCTTGTGTAGTCGATTTTGCGATTGATTTTGTCAAAAGCAATGGTAAAACCAACAACAAAGTGTTCAAATTAAAAAATATCAGGTTACGGCCAAGGGAGGCTTTGCACTTTAAAAAAAGTTTTTCGTTTAAAAAAATCTCAACACGACAATATTATGCTGGGCTTCATCAGCTTAGTATTTTGGTCAACGGCAATAAGGTTGCTTCACAGACCTTTATGCTGCAAGCACCGTAATGTTTTATGTATGACTCAAGGATTGCAGATGAAAAAACTTAAAAATGAAAGTGGGCTGTTAAAAAAAGCGATTATTATTGGTGAAAAGTATGCTCAAAATCGTGGTTTTAAAGGATTTGAGCCAACGGTATCGGCAAACCAAAAAGTAGAAATACTCTATCGCTTACTCATCAACGACAAACTTATTCAACCGCTGGCGTTTGGTCACGAAGATGTGCCACACATGAAGCATAAGTTAGCAATATGGATTGCCAAACAGTTACCGAGCGACCATCCATTACTGCAATAAAATTGGTTTATTTATGAATGAAAAACATAACAACAAAAAAGAGTTATTAATCCTTCCTTTGGTTTTATTGGCGATTTTAGTTCCTGTCGGTGGCCATTGGTTAATGCAACCGCAATTATCTGACCGTGATTGGTTGGTTTATACGTTGGCCGCATTACCTTTTTTATTATTTGGTTTGGTCATTTGGGCTTATAAAATTGCAGTAAAAAATGATCAATAAAGTGCATTAGTTTTTAAATAGCCTGAACTTTGTTTGAGATAAATTTACTTTTCAGAGTTCAGGCTAAATTGATAGCAAACCTAGTTTGAGTAATATAATTGAATGTCTCCATGAAATAAATTGTATTACAAATGAGAATTACTATCTTTTGTGTTTGTGCCGTATATAATATCGACCTTATTCGCTATTGTTATTTAAAATAAGGCATTAGGATGTTAGCACATCACGTTAGTGGCTCAGATTGTACTCGTAATACTACTGATTTCTTACCACCCGCTCAGTCAAGTCGTACCCAATTCATTCGCGCAGTATTATTTACTTCTTCAATGCATTATCGCCTGCAGGTATTGTCGCGTTTTGCCGCGGCAGTACTTGGTGGTTATCTTTTAAGTGCCAGCATAACAGCTTTATTACCCTTGGTTTTACCGCTTAAACGTACTGATGCGGTACTGCTAACTTTATCGTTATCAGTATTATTTTATGCTGTTAGTTTTATTGCAGCCTTTTATTTTCGAGGCTTAAAATACATTTGGTGCTCTTTAATCGGCTGTTCGTTATTGTTTACTGGCTTAAGTGTTTTGTTGCAGGGAAAGCTATGAAAGAGAGTTTTTTTCGCAGTATGACCTGGTTGCATACTTGGGTCGGTTTGAGTGTGTGTTGGTTATTATTTTTAATTTTTTTTGCAGGTACGTTGAGCTTTTTTCGTCATGAAATAACGCTTTGGAGTCAGCCTGCCTTTCATTCGATTCAAGCTGTTCAGCCGGATACACAAGCGCAAAAGCAGCAGTTAGTGTTTGCTATAGAACGTTTGTCTAAACAGGCCCCTGATGCTGATAATTGGCGAATTAGTTTGCCCAATGATCGCAAGCCAGCTTTAGAGCTAGTGACTCAAGCTGCGCGTACCGAAGGTAAAGGGCGAGGTAAACGTGAAAGTCATTATTTTGATCCAAATACTTTTGATGAACTGAGCGATTATCGTCAAACTGCTGGCGGTAACTTTTTTTATCGCTTGCATTTCGATTTACATTATCTTGATCGTAAACTGGCTCGTTGGTTAGTCGGTTTTGCCAGTTTATTCATGTTGATAGCGTTGATCTCTGGCGTGGTGATCCATAAACGTATCTTTAAAGATATGTTTAGTTTTAGGCGTGGCAAAGGAAGCCGAACATGGCTCGACGGCCACAACCTTAGCTCTGTTATTGCACTGCCTTTTCACTTAATGATCACCTACACGGGGATCATTACTTTAATTTTTATGTATTTCCCCTACCCTATTCTGAGCACCTTTAATGGTGATTTTAAAGCATTTAGCCAAGAATTAAGCGCGACAAAAATACAATATCAGCGTAGTCATATCAAAGATGAGCTCGCACCTCTTGAACAAATACTGACTCAAGTTCAGCATACTTGGCCCAATACTGCGCTTGATTCTGTGTCTGTGAGCTATCCATTTGATCAGGCTGCAACGATTACTTTTAGGGCAAGTACGCTAAAAACCATTCGTGATGAGCCACCAACGCTGGTATTTGATGCCAATACGGCGCAATTATTAGCCGCTACTCCGGTAAAGCTTAGTAGCAGTGAAACTATTTTTGACTCTATGACAGCACTCCATACAGGTCGATTGGCTGAGCCAGTGCTGCGCTGGCTATATTTTTTCTGCGGTATCGCGGGTTGTGTAATGATTGCTTCAGGTTGCGTGATGTGGGCAAAACGCATCAGGGAGCGAATGAAAGCAAATATTAAAGGGTCTTTTGGCTTAAAATTAGTAGAAGCGTTAAATGTAGCAACCATTATGGGATTACCGCTTGCCACAGGCGTTTTTTTATATGCTAATCGTTTACTGCCCAATGCCACATTGGCAAGAGCTGATCAAGAAATCTTAAGTTTTTTTATCACTTGGTTAGCTGTTTGTATGTTTGCTTGTTTTAAACGCGACCGTGCTGTGTGGCGAAACTTAGCCCTGCTTATTGGCGTAATGTTTGCGGGTCTACCCCTACTTAATAGCATGGTGCTTGAAGGTAATACGTGGCGTTATCTTAATGAAAAAAATTGGGTATTATTCAGTGCTGATTTTGTTTGTTTAGTAATTGCTTTTGCCTCATTTATGCAATATCAAAAGCTGAGCTCTCCTCCCGCTCGGTTAGTAAAAAATAGCTCTGCCCTTAAGCGTGGAGTGACATCATGATTTTGTTAGTTATTTTTTTACTTACCTTAATCAGTTTTAATTGCTTTGCATTAGCAAAGGCTAATCATTATCGTGATGCCTTTACTGTGAGGCCTAATCAACGGATCAGTTTTCTACTAACTCTCGCTGCTTGGATCATTATATTACTAACAGTAGTACTCTCTTATTACCAATATCAGGGTTATGGCGTTTTACTTTGGTGCGGTTTTATGGCGATGAGTATTGTGATAATTACAGCGTTAATTTCTTATAAAGCTATATTTATTAAGTGGTTAGTTTTGTTTTTACTCATAATAACCTTCATTATAGGTTTATTCTTTTTATCGTATTGAGTAAAAGCGTGCCGTTGTTTTTATGGTTTTTAACGCAGAGTTAGTAAAACTCTGCTCTGTATTAAAGGGCTGCTTTATTAGATGATAAAGCAGCCCTTTTGCTTTTGGGTTCTACCGCTAAAACTGCATCAATAAATGTAAAATAATGTGTTAATGCTGAGATGTTCCTTTTTTTATTTTATTGAATTATAAGCAGTTACATATCTTGTAACGGATTGGATCATCACGTTGACATTTTGCTGACCGTTTGTTGATAAAAATAATTTTATTTTGACTAGAGTTAGTGCTGTTCTTGGTGAACAAATCTATTTGGAGGTTGTATGAATAAGCTCGCTCGCTCAATAATCACACTTGCTGCTATCGCAGCGCCGCTTTCAATTAGTTATGCGAAAATGGATCCTCATTTACATAATGCCTTAGTTGAAACCTGTATTGCTGTTAAAAGTAATAGTCCAATGCAATTGCGTAATGAATTGAAAGAATACAATTTAAAAGTTGATACCATTCGTGAAAAATTAATGTGTAATGGTGAATCCGTGCATAAATTTGCACTCACACATAACGCAAATCGCACTGCTAAGTTTATCAATCGAGGCTCTGTATCTATCTCTGAGTTGGCTAGTTTGCCTCAAGAAAAATACTCGGTATGGATTGATTAATAAAACGCTAATCGTTTTAAAAGGTCGTAAGTGTGATAACAATAAAACTTAAAATAACGAGGGAGCCAATAATGACTCCTTCGTTATTTTCACTTAAGTTAATAGACTAATCTAAGAGCGATTATTTCTTTTTAGCTTGCGCATTTAACTCAAAATCAAATTCATCAGGGTAAACAATTAAGCCATCTTTATCTGGCACAGGAAATACAGCAAGTGCTAATTCATCATCGGCTAAACCGTTAGTCCAATCAGTTTGCCATTTTTGTAACGTAATAGCTTGTGCTTGGCAATCTTGCCAATCTCCAGTTGCCCATAGTTCAGCAAATTCTTGATTAGGCCACACAGGTACACAATCTTCATCATCGGTATTGAGCATGACACAGCCATGTTCATCCGTTAAAATCCAAATCTCATTATTTGCCACCACTTCTTTTAACAGATATTGATAACGTTGTTGATTATCATTTTTTAAAATGGCTGATATTTTTTGTGCATCAAGTGCTGTACTCATGAATGAGCCTCTTTATTAATTTGCAATATGGTTAGCATAAAACAGATTGAAATACGGTAACAGCTTTGTAAGGTGGTTTTAGCAAAATAGTATTAATTTAAAGATTCGTATTTTCGTTTCGCCAAACCGATATTAAATGTAAACCCCCTTTACAGTGTCATAAATCTGCCATCAAAGTTTTTTACTATGTGCCCAAAATAACACAGGAATGAGGGGAATATCGGTGGAAAACCAATCGGTTAATCAAATCGCAGAGCAAGAACGTGAGCTGCTCAGTCTATTTCAATCTTTAGAACAACTGTCTTTAAGTCAATTTGACATTACCATTTCAAGTCAAAAAATGTTTGACGATGATGAATATCGTAACCTTGTTTTATCCGAATTGTATGAACTTAATCACCCTGAATTTATTACGATTATCGACCGCTGCCATTGGTTATACAAACAAATTAATCAAGCGGCTGTTTATGCAGCAGCGCCTGAAGTAATCGCACAAAGCAACTCGGCAAACCATAAAAAATCGATCTTAATGATGGTTAGTGGTTTAGTTTTGTTGATTTTATTATTCGTGGTGTATCAGGTGATGTCGCCAAGTACAAGCAATACGCCAATTACGCCATCAGTGACAACTGCGCCAGTCGTTGCAGTGGCACCGACGCCAAGCGTAACCCCTGCGACAAGTAATATAAATGCTATTAGTTTACCGGTTGAAAATGCGCAGACCGTTTTTAGCGTGCATGGCTCAAATACTATTGGTGAAAAACTCGCTCCAGCATTGATAGAAGCTTATTTTACTGAACATGGTATTACTGAATTTGTTTGGCAGCATGGTATTAACCCGGTTGAACGCAGTGTGCAATATGTTGCAGACGGTCAGGTCTTTCAAATTAACCTTCAAGCGCATGGTTCCACAACTGCATTTAAAGGCCTTGAAACGGGGATCGCTGATATCGGCATGTCATCACGTAGAGTAAAGCCTTCTGAAGTTGAAAGTTTACGACCAGCCTTGGGAGATTTAAGTAAAGTGGGCAACGAGCACATTATTGGTCTTGATGGGCTTGCGGTGATCGTTAATCAAAATAACCCAATTAGTAAATTATCGACTGATGCACTGGCCAATGTGTTTGCTGGCAAAATAAATAATTGGGCCCAATTAGGTGGGCCAGATTTACCAATTAAATTATTTGCTCGAGATGTAAAATCAGGCACTTGGGATACCTTTAAAAACTTGGTGCTCAAAAAGTTCGACTTATCGTTAGCACAAAATGCAACTCGTTTAGAGTCAAGTACTGAACTATCAACTTTGGTATCGCAAGATGAGGCTGCCATTGGTTTTATTGGTTTAAATTATATTCAGTACAACAAAGCATTAGCGATTTCTGAAGGTGAAGGCACCGCGGCGATTTTCCCAACTCGTTTTACCATTGGTACAGAAGATTATGCTCTTGCTCGTCGCCTTTATTTGTACACACCCACTAATGCGAGTAATCAAGTCAAAGAGTTCTCGCAATTTGCTATTTCGAGTGCTGGCCAAGCGATTGTAGAAAAAAGTGGCTTAATTTCACAAAACATAAAAGTAGAAAGTGTGTATCCGATGGCTGAAGCGCCTGAGATTTATAATAAATATGCCGATTTAGGAAAGCGTTTATCGTTAAACTTTCGTTTTAACTATGGCGATCAGGATTTAGATAACAAAGGTAAGCGCGATCTCGACCGTTTAATTGAGTTTATGGAGGAAAATCCAGGGCGTCGTTTAGTCTTAATGGGTTATTCCGATAGCATAGGCGCCAAACTTAAAAATACTCAGCTATCTCTTAATCGCGCTAAAGCGGTTGAAAAAGAATTACAAGCTCGAGGGATTGGCGTTATGGCAGTTGAAGGATTAGGTGAGGCCCTTCCGGTTGCAAATAATGATAACGAAAGCGGTAGAGAGCGAAACCGACGCGTTGAAGTGTGGTTATTATAAAACATACAATTGTGAGAGATTGTCGATAAAAAGGGACGCGATCGTCCCTTTTTCATTTTTCTGTCACATATTATTTTTATTATGTCGCTAATAAATCTAAAGGGGCGAATGAAATGTTTACAGTTATTTCTGATAAAAATAATTTAATTGCTGTTTTTCAAAAATATTCAGTTTCTGAAGCGTTACAGGTGAAATATAACCTGCAAAATGCAATTTCATCGTTGAATATTCCCTCTCCTACTCTTTTAGCTAGCATGGCGGCAGAAGGCTTATCCCTTGATGACTTTGATGGCAGTAGTAAAAATCAACATCAGGTGGCAAGTGCTGACTCTGTTTTGCGCAGTCATTTAAAACCACTTTTTTTAGATTTAGCACAGTTAAAATCGGCCCTTGCAAGCTTAAGCATGCGCCAAGCGATTGAAATACGAGATGTGTTTAGTGCAGTAATGCCTTACTTAAAATTACCTTCAGAGAGTTTGCTTGCACAAATGGAGCAAGAAGGATTATCGCTTAATCGTCTTGGGGTAAAAAACGTCACGCCGCAAGCAACTGTTTCAAATGATAAGTTACAAAAGACTAAATCTTTGTTGGGCCAGGCTCTTCAGCAAGACCCTGCAAAAATGCTGTTACAACAGCAAATTGCCGCAGCTAAAGCAAAACTACAAAACGCGACAATAAACACCGCAGATGTTTCCAAAGCAAAAGCATTGCTATCTTCAGCATTGGAAAGCAAAACACAACGCATTGAGCCAATTGCAAAAAAGCCAGAACTTAGTTTAGTATCAAGTAGTGACTTTTCCGAGAGCCACTCAATGGTAAAACATGAAGAATCTACAACTGCAACCACAAAAATATCTTTACAAGAGGCGCTAGAAAGAGCGCTAGCGTCAGGTTAAGGCTAATCGTATGACAATAAGCTCCATTGTTTTGGGGCTTTTTGTTTTAAGCGCCAATTTAAACTTTAGATAAACTGAGCGTAGGATCATAGAACTATCTTAGGCAGATTTATTAACACTCGCAGCGGTACATTAACGTGCAATAGGCTCGCTATTGACAAGCCAATCTGCCTTCGCTTACTCCCCTTGAAAATCGGTAGCTTGAGCCCAAGCTTAATTTAGTACCTTAGTAAATTTATGATCCAGCAATGGGTAAGTTAATGTAGCCAAGTTTTTAACAGTTCAACCAGTTTTGGGTATTCGATTGGTTTTGCCAAATGTCCTACCATGCCAATTTCTAAACATTTATCAATATCACTCACCATGGCATTAGCACTCACAGCAACAATTGGGGTTGAAAAGTTATCTAAAGTAAGTAGATGGCTGCTTGCCTGATATCCATCCATTACCGGCATTTGGATATCCATTAAAATTAAATCAAAGGTTTGATGCGACGCCAAATCAATAGCTTCTTGACCATTGTTAGCAATAACAGCTTCAAGGCCTAATTTGGCCAAAAACTTAGAGATCACAATTTGATTAATTGGGTTGTCTTCGGCAACGAGTAACTTATAGGATCTACTGCTAAAAAGTTGGGCCGTATCATCAGCGGCTGCGGTTTCTAAAAATATCGGCGCGCTATTTTTAAAATTTAGCCTCACTAAAAATTGAGTACCGACATGCTCTTTGCTGGTTAAGGAGATATTACCTTGCATTAATTCAATCAGTCGCTTACTGATTGACAGGCCAAGGCCTGTGCCGCCAAAGCGCCGAGTGGTATCACCTTGTGCTTGAATGAAAGGCTTAAAAAGTTTGCCTATCACATCATCGGCTATGCCAATTCCGGTATCTTCAACGTTCACCTCAAACTGTGTATTTTCATCTGTTGCTGTAATTTTTTTGAGGGTAAGAGTGACTTTGCCTTTTAAAGTAAATTTTATCGCGTTAGATATTAGGTTAGTAAAAATTTGTTTTACGCGCATTTCATCACAATAGACCCAATAAGCCGCATTGGCAGTAAATTCGATTTTGATGCCTTTGGCTAAACAGGCTGGTTTAAACAAGGTAACAACATCTTGTAATATTTGGGTTAAATTACATGGCATTACGTGAAGTGTGAGCTGATTGGCTTCAATTTTAGATAAATCAAGAATGTCGTTAATAATAGTCAACAGCATCTTACTTGAACTATTTATATGATGTAGAAAATCTTCTTGCTCTGGCGTTAAATGAGATGATTGCAGTAATTGGACAAAGCCTAAAATACCATTCATTGGGGTGCGTATTTCGTGGCTCATATTGGCTAAAAACTGCGATTTTAGTTGCTCAGAACTTTCTGCATCAAGCTTTGCTTGGTTTAGTTTGGTTATATGATTATCAATCGTTTTTGCCATTAAATTTAATGAATTAGCAATTGACTGAAACTCGATATAATTAAATGACATTTGTTTGTTTTGGTAGTCTCCTTTTGCAAAATTTTCGCTCATGGCTGCAATTTGTGATAAAGGCTTATGTAATTTATCGCTGAGTAACTTACTAAGATAAATACAAATAATAATTAAAATGCAGATCAGCACTGCGGCTAGTAGCATGCTTTGTACAACCACTTTTAAATAGGGTTGTTGGGCTTCTAAAATGGCAAATTCTAAAGTGGCTTCATTGCCATCACTTAATAATACGGGTGTTACTTGAGCCGTTTGGCGAATAAATTGCTGATTTTTTGCGGCAAAAGAATCGTACGAAAATTGGTTTTTGATAAAAAGTTGATATTGCGCTAAATCGTTATCTTCAATCTGATTAAGTAAATGAAATAAATCAGAAAATGCGATTATATTGACTAACGCACCTGTGACTTCAAAAGGTGTGTCGAGCAAATCAAGCTCGTGTATTAAAGGCGTCACAATGGCTAAAAATGGTTCGTGAGGATTGTCACTTAAAAACAGTTGGCTAATCTGTTGCTCTTGCAGCACATAAACTTGAGGATCTAAGTTTTTTTTGCTGAGTTCTTTTAGCACTAAAGGTGACAGGTTATCTGTATTAACCGAAAGTGATGCTAGCGGATAAGATTCAACAACAAAACCATCAAGATCAAAAATAAAAGAAGCGCTATTGATAGGGTTTTTTTTTGCAAATTCTTGTAAGTCTCTCGAGGCTAAATTTGAATAAATAATATTAATTGGTAACTGATTTATCGCTTTGTTATTACTTAGTCGTCTGCCTAGTTGTTGTTGTTCAAAAATAATCTGTTTTAAATCAGCGGCGTTATTTTTAGCATGCCAGCCTACAGTGGTATTGGCCTGCATTAATGTATTGTGATAAAAATTAAATGAAAAAACCCCCGCAATTAAGAGTAACGGCGTGATAACAAGTAATAAAATACTAACAAAGAGGGTTCGACTAAATTTGTTGGACTGCATTTAATTACCTTGGCGGGCAATAGATCGCTCCGCTATTTTTTGCATATAAATTGATGCTTTTTCAGCGTTCATGGCTCCACTACCATAACGAGTAAACCCTTTAAGCATAGCTTCCCAAATTATTGCCATGTTTTGATTGGTTGGCATCGCGACAGATTGATCTAACGCTTTGATTATTATTTTTAGATATTGATTGTCAGACTGTCTTATTTTAGCAAGTATTTTATTATGTACAGGCAAATCATTAAGCTGTGTCATTATTTCGTTTTGTAAGGCTTCACTTTGCATAAACAGAGCAAACTGAGTCAAGATTTCTTTTTTTTCACCATTTAATGAGTTCTTTGGAAAAGCAACAACATAACTAGAATAATAGGATTTCATTGCGTGATGGTTGATGTTAGGTAAAGGCGCTAAACCAAAATCGTCACCGAGTGATTGTTTAAATTGGCCAAATGCCCAGACACCGTTAATGGTATAGGCCGATTCTCCTTGGCTAAATCTCTCAAAAGCACAGCGGTAATCACATAAATTATCAACTATTTGTTGTTTCGCCAATTGCCACACAAATTGCAGTGCATTTTGTACTTCGTCATTTTTAAAGTTGGGCATGACCCCGATGATAGGTTTGGCATCAAAAGCGGTTAAAAATGGGATAAACCAGTACATTTCCATAAAGCTCCAGCTAATTAAATGAAGCGATTTTGGTAGTTGTTCACGTTGTGCAATTAAAGTCTGCCAATCGGTAGCGACTTCTTTGACCCATTTTTTATTGTAATAAAGGAGTAAATGGTTACCTGAGATAATAGGAATACCTAAGGTGCGGCCATTAATACTTGCTGTGGCTAAGGTATTTTGATTGATATCACTAGATATTAGCTCTGCAGGGATTTCACTAAAGTGAACGCGCTCATCTAACCCTAAATGATCGGCAGGAACAATGATCACATCGGGAGTCACATTTTTTTCGGCACTACGTAAAATTCTGACTTTTAAATCTGCTTGATCAAGCCAGCTGATTTTGATCTTAACCCCTGTTTTTTCGCTGAACTTTTCAATCAGGTGTTTAAATGCTTCATTTTCATAGGTATGTACTACTGAGATTTCTGTGGCAATACTTACATGGCTCATAAAAAGCATACTTGAAATTAGCCATTGTTTTATTTTAAGCACAGCTGATTTCCTGTTTATTTTAAAAGGCTGTATTAGTTATGACATAGAAGTGGTCAAAAACCCATAAAGCTATTGATTTTTGTTCTGTTATTGTAGGCTGATTCTTATCAGATCTGAGTTTTACTAACCTAATCAGAGTTTTTAAATAGGTGACACTCTAAATATATCGGCTATTAATAATGTATATTTTTTTGCTGAATGTTTTAACGTGAACACGTAATTTTTCAACTCGTACTCTCGGCAATGGTTGTGGTAAGTTGTTGAATAAATTGAAATGTAACTATCTTACTTTCGTTTAGAAATTGTCTATTACTGAAGTCGATTTTATTATGTTAATCTTGAAAATAGCTGCTTGAGATAGGTTTACCATTCTGGCAGCTCTGTTCACTTAGTAAAAAACTGATCTCAGATTCACTTCATGTGCAATTTAAGGTGTGCTTGCCCTAATTTAACCTCTATTACTTAGTAAAAATCTGATCTTTATTGAACTCAGGTGAAATAAAAAGGGTTTGAGTACTCACTCATTCTATAAAAAGAGCCAAATTTTATTCAATTGACTCTATTTTCTCATTTAAGAAGCATTTTAAGTTGGTAAAATAATGATCCCAGTCTTTTTTTATTCAATGTCACTTTGGTTAGTAAAAAAATGATCTGAAAATAGGCACAGACTCTGAGTTAATAAAATCGTGATCTGTAAATGCGCGCTGATACTTTTTGCTTTATTTTTAGTCAGTTAATTGTTTTTTGTACCAGCTATAAAGTTGGGGGCATAATAATTACCCTTTTTATTGCACTGTCTGAGTTTTATTTTGGTCTGAAAGTTTGTGATGTATTTTTGGTAAGTTAATGTTTTTGTGAGAAAGGTGTTGGTATAAAACTGATCTCTATTTATTTTTGCCATAAAAAAAGGCTGTTGCCAGCCTTTAGAACACAGTTAGGGAATAACAGTGTATGAATTAAAATTGATTCATAGTATTGGCTTCACCACCTGCTTTAAGTGCATTGTCACCCGAAAAGTATTCTTTATGGGTATCACCAATGTTTGAGCCTGCTAAGTCTTGGTGTTTAACCGAGGCTTGCTCGCGGCGAATTTCTTGACGTTGTACATCACGTACATAAGCCAGCATACCTAAATCACCAAAGTAACCTTCAGCCAAAATATCGGTACTGAGCGCTGCAGTGTGGTAAGTTGGTAAGGTAATTAAATGATGGAAAATACCTGCCTCACGTGCGCCATCGCGTTGGAAGTTTTGTACTAATAAATCCGCTTCTTTAGCAAGGTCGGTTGCATCCATTGTGCTATGCATTAAGGCTTTGGCATCCACACTTGGATCAGGATATGCACTTACGTCTTTACCTTGTGCTTGCCACTCTTGATACACTTGTTCACGGAATTTTAGCGTCCAGTTAAACGAAGGTGAGTTGTTGTACACTAACTTGGCATTAGGCACGGTTTCTTTAATCTCGTTTACGAGTTCAGCAATTTGTTTCACATGTGGTTTTTCAGTTTCAATCCATAATAGGTCTGCACCAGATTGAAGGCTGGTAATACAATCGAGTACCACACGTTGTTTTTCAGTACCCTCACGAAATTGATATAAGCCGTTATCTAAACGTACTGGCTTAACAAGTTGGCCATCGATTTTCATCGTCATATCGCCATCTTTTAAGTCGTCAGGGCTGTTTACTGGTGTTGTATCTAAGAAGCTGTTGTATTGACTTGCTAAGTCGCCTGGTGTGCGAGATACCGGGATTTTTTGCGTTAAGCTGGCACCTAATGAGTCGGTACGCGCAACAATAATACCATCATCAACGCCCAGTTCTAAAAATGCATAACGTACAGCATTGATTTTTGACAAGAAGTCTTCATGAGGTACCGTTACTTTACCCGCTTGATGACCACATTGTTTAGCGTCAGATACTTGGTTTTCGATTTGAATACAGCATGCACCTGCTTCAATCATCTTTTTAGCCAATAAATAAGTGGCTTCTTCGTTCCCAAAACCGGCGTCGATATCGGCAATGATTGGCACAATGTGAGTTTCGAAGTTATCAATTTGGTTGATAATCGCCGATACATCACCGCCAGTTGCTCGTGCTCTATCTAAGTCTTTGTAAAGGTGGTCAAGTTCGCGTGCATCAGCTTGTTTTAAGAAGGTATAAATTTCTTCGATTAGGTTCGCTACAGCTGTTTTTTCATGCATGCTTTGATCAGGCAGCGGGCCAAAGTCAGAGCGCAGTGCTGCAACCATCCAACCACTTAAATAGACATAGCTTTTTTTGGTGGTTTTCTGATGGCGTTTAACAGCCATCATCATTTGTTGTGCGGTAAAACCATGCCAGCAACCAAGTGACTGAGTGTAATCGTTATGGTCTTTATCATAATCTGCCATATCTTGACGCATGATTTTTGCAGTGTATTTGGCAATATCTAACCCGGTACGAAAACGATTTTGTAAACGCATGCGAGTTGCATATTCAGGATTAATTGCATTCCAAGCAGTGCCTTGGATTTGACATAAGGTGCTGATATGGTCAATTTCTTGTTGATATGTCGACATAATAAAATTCCTTTAAACGGGTTGCGATACTAATTCAGTTATTTGCTTAATTGTGAGAGGCGACTAATTCTTCGGTTGTTTAGCGCTTAATTAAACACTAGGCCCATTTCAATTGATTTAGTTAATTTATAGTTGTTATCGCGAGTATTTATTTTATGAATGGTGTTTTTACCCTTATAACGAGATTTTTTTGTTATTTCACGATAAGTTAAATAACAACCGTTAGAGTGAGTGTCTTTTTGAGCATTGAGCTAAAAGCACTTCACATTTCTCACATCGCTTAGGGGTAGCAAGATTATGGCCGCACGTATTTCGCATTCAGGGATGCAAATTGACTCACAATTATTTGAATTTATTAATCTAGAAGTGCTGCCAGGCACAGGGATCAGCAGTGAGAGCTTTTGGCCTAAATTTGCTGCAGTGGTGGATGAGTTAACACCGATAAATCGGGTTTTGCTGACTAAACGAGATGATTTTCAACTGCAAATTGATTTATACCATCAGAGTCATTTAGAGTTTGATCTTCAGCAATATCGGACATTTTTAACGCAAATTGGTTACCTAGCACCAGAAGTCGGTGATTTTTCAATCACTACCGCTCAGGTTGAGCCTGAAATTGCCTTGCATGGTGCGCCGCAACTTGTTGTGCCTGTGAGTAATGCGCGTTTCGCGCTTAATGCCGCTAACGCGCGCTGGGGCTCGTTGTACGACGCTTTGTATGGCACTGATGCAATTAGCGAGGCTGATGGTGCTGAAAAGGCTGGGATCTACAATCCTGTGCGTGGTCATAAAGTAATTGCCAAAGGCCGAGATTTTCTCGATTTAGCTATCCCGCTTTCGACCGGCTCGCATCACGATAGTACCAATTATTCAATTATTCATGGTCAATTGTTAGTGACCCTTAATGATAGCCGTCAAATTTGTCTGGCTCAGCCTGAAAAATTGCGTGGTTATGTTGGCCAACCGCAAAATCCAAAAACAATATTACTACAAAATAATGGCTTACATTTCGAAATTAATATTGATCATGCCAGCGCTATCGGTTCTTCAGATCCTGCCGGTATTAAAGATTTAGTGCTTGAAGCGGCCTTAACCACCATCATGGATTGCGAAGACTCTGTGGCAGCTGTTGATGCGCAAGATAAAGTACAAGTTTATCGAAATTGGCTTGGTTTAATGCAAGGTACGTTAACGGAAAAGCTTGAAAAAAATGGTCAAGTGATCGAACGCAAATTGGCTCCAGATCATCATTATACTAACTTGCAAGGTGAAAGTTTTAGCTTAAAAGGCCGCAGCATGATGTTTGTGCGTAATGTCGGTCACTTAATGACAAACCCCGCTATCTTAGATCAAAATGGTAATGAGATTTTTGAAGGGATCATGGATGCGATGATCACTTCTTTGGCTGCATTACATGACCTTAAAGGTCTAAGCCCTGTGAAAAACTCAACTGCTAACTGCATCAACATAGTTAAACCTAAAATGCATGGCCCTGAAGAAGTCGCTTTTAGTAACTTATTATTTAGCCGAGTTGAAGATGTTTTAGGCCTTAATCGAAATACCATTAAAATGGGGATTATGGATGAGGAGCGCCGCACAACAGTTAACTTACCGCAATGTATTTTTGAGGCTAAAGAACGAGTGGTATTTATCAATACTGGTTTTTTAGACCGTACTGGCGATGAAATCCATACCTCAATGGAAGCCGGTGTCGTGACACCTAAAGCACAGATTAAGCAGGCTAAATGGATTCAAGCCTATGAGCTTTGGAACGTTGATATTGGCTTAAAATGTGGGTTAAGTAAAAAAGCCCAAATCGGTAAAGGCATGTGGCCAATTCCTGATCAAATGGCGGCCATGCTTGAGCAAAAACAGGTTCATCCACAATCGGGCGCTAATACAGCATGGGTGCCCTCCCCTACTGCGGCAACATTGCATGCCATGCATTACCATCAGGTTGATGTTTTTGCTGTACAGCAGCAGATTATTGACCGCCCTATTGCTTCATTAGACGCCATATTAACCCCTCCCCTTCAGTGCGCAGATGTAAAATTAACCGCTGTTCAAATTCAAGCTGAGCTTGATAATAACGCGCAAGGTATTTTAGGCTACGTGGTGCGCTGGATAGATCAAGGGATTGGTTGTTCCAAAGTGCCCGATATTAATAACGTGGGATTAATGGAAGACCGTGCAACGCTTCGTATTTCAAGTCAGCATATTGCCAATTGGCTACGTCATGGGATCTGTAGTGTTGAGCAAGTGATTGAAACTATGAAGCGTATGGCGGCTGTGGTCGATCAGCAAAATAGTTCAGATCAGAGTTATACTAACATGGCAGGTTCAGAACAAAATTTTACTAACAGCATCGCATTTCAAGCGGCTTTAGAGCTTGTACTCCAAGGTTGTAAACAACCAAATGGTTATACCGAACCTGTTTTGCATCGTCGTCGCCTCGAAAAAAAGCGTCAATTAGCATAATTTTTGGGCCAAACCGATTTTTTACTAAGCCATACTGATTAAAGTATGGCTTTTTTGATTTTTTGTTGTAATAAAATTGTAAAGGGGGTTTACAGTTCAGTTTTATTGTACTTCATTTCTCACTGAGCTAGTAAAATGCTGATCTGAGCATGTTTGAGTTAATAAAAATCTGATCCAAAGCGTAAAATTTTTAAGCATCATGCGCTCAATTGTTTCTATTCTGCCCAGAAGAAGGTTGTTATTAGTCAGAAATAGACTAAAAAAGCTTTTTTATTATCAATTATTTAACAAGTGCTGCGGTTTTACTGGGTATTTTAATGATCCTGCTAATTACTTAGTAAAAATCTGATCCTAAATCGTTTGGTTAGTAAAATCTTGATCTGTGTTTGTTGTGTTAGTTAAATGATGATCTGAGTTATTGCTGTGTGTAATTATGGATTGATAGAGGCAATGTACTTATTGAGGTTTGAATAGAGATTAATTTATAAAATTTTATAATAAAAAACCGAGTGTCAACTCGGTTTTTTTCATGCTTAATCAGATGAGCTTAGTTTAGTTTTTAACTATGGCATTGTGATAAACATGTTGTACATCATCAAAATCTTCCAGCATCGCCATAAATTTTTCAAATAATGGGATGTCATCACCGGTGATTTCGGTTGATGTTTGTGGCACAAAAGTAATTTCATCGATTTCAAAGTTTACATCGCCAAAAGCTTCAATAATTGCAGTTTTTGCTTTGAAATATTCAGTGGGTGGTGCAAGTACAGAAATTAAACCTTCTTCAGATTCAACATCCGTTACATCAACATCAGCCATCATTAATGCTTCAAGTACGGCATCTTCATCATCGCCTTGAAAGCCTAAAATAGCTAAGTGATCGAACATATGAGCTGCAGTGCCTGGGCTACCAATTTTTGATTCTGTTTTAGTAAATGCTAAACGTACATCTTTAATGGTACGGTTTGGGTTGTCAGTTAAACAATCTACAATAACCATACAGCTACCTGGGCCAAAGCCTTCGTAACGTGCTGGTGCGTAGTCTTCCCCTGCTCCACCTTGGCTTTTTTCAATTGCTTTTTCGATTACATGTGCTGGAACTTGGTCTTTTTTAGCTTTTTCGATTAAACGACGTAAAGATAAGTTTGCATCAGGATCAGGGCCACCACTTTTAGCTGCTACGTAGATTTCCTTACCGTATTTTGAATTCACTTTTGTTTTGGCCGCAGCCGTTTTCATCATTGAACCTTTACGTACTTCAAATGCTCTGCCCATCTTCTTCACTCTTAATCTTGGGAAATTGTCGTTGCCCGATTTTATCAAGTGATGCTCCTAAGGGCTAGTAGCACACTAAATTTAGCTGCATTTTTTATTTATCTAATATTTATGAAATGAAAAAGATCACCTATTTAACATAATCTAATTGGCGTGAAATAATCATCATTTTTATAAGCAGAAACAGCTTCTGATAGTATTATTTTTTCGTTTTATTTGTGCGTAATTTGCAGGGTTGAAACTTCCCCTGCAAATGAATAAGTGAAGCTTTAAAGTTGTTTAAATGCTTCAAATAGATTCGCTTCAAGCTTTATATCTTGTTTGATTGGTACTGATAACCTTAGGTTATAGCCATCAGGTACTTTAGACACCTTGGTATAAATAAACGAACCGAGTTGATGATTGTTTGTTATTTTTTCAAGAATTGATTGGGCTTGTGCTTCATTACTAAAGTTTTGTGCCAGTACTGCGCAATACTCTTTATTGCAACCTGAATCATAAAAATAGCCAATATCTTGTGTATATAAATCAAAGATATTCGTTAGAAATTGTGTTTTTTCAGTCGCTACTACAGAGCTATTTCCTTGAAAATGAGTTATCCAATCTAAATCATCATTAATTTTGGCTAATTGAATCGGTGTTGCTAGGTAAGTGTTTTCTATAGTCGTAATATTCACTTCTTCAGGTGTTAAATCATCCTTGTTGTACTCGATTACTAAATCCTGCGAAAGTTCTGGGCGAGGGTGTTCTGTTAGCTGATTGCTTTTTTCTAAGCTGATAGGATTAATAGCATTACTAAACGGTGATTTTTTTGTATTTTCAGCAGGGTTATTTCAATAATTTCTTTTTCATTAAAAAATGGCTGCTTAGTTATTAGTAAACACAACAAAAAACCTGTAGCAACGTAACCTAATTTTTTTATCATAACTTTCCTTGTTTAACTCTGACTTTCAGATCTAATTTTTTCAGTAGTTCCAGCTTTACTTGGTTGGTAATCACTCTATATGGATTGTTTAAAATTTAAGTTCGTTTAAAAATAAACATGAAGAACTGATTTAAATTAACTTTTATAAAGTGTTCTTATAATCGCGAAATATTAATAGCGAATCCACTATACATCAAGGAAATCGTTAATTGCTTGTATTGTTTATTGAATTAACCCAAAGAAAATATCTTCTCTTTGGGGGCTTAAAATGTAAAAGCTAACTTACCCTTTAAATATTAAAAGATGGTGATTATCGCAATTAGCCTTTTAAACTATATTTTAAGCATTGGATAAACAGTTCAATATCACTTCTATTAATATCTAAATGCATTACTAAACGCATTAGGTTGCTTGGGCTGACTAGAATGTCGCGTTGTTTAAGTGCTGAGGCAAGGGCATGCACATCGATACTTGGGTCGATTTTGACAAACACCATATTGGTTTCGGTGTGATTGATATTAACTTCAAAGCCTGATAGTTCGTTTAAACATTCACCTAAGTAGCGGGCATTAGCATGGTCATCGGCTAAGCGTGCAACGTTTTCTGTCAATGCAATGTGCCCAGCAGCCGCCAGTAGACCGGCCTGACGCATACCGCCACCGAGCACTTTACGCCAGCGCCGGGCTTTCGCTATCAGCTGTTCATCACCTAACAATAAAGAACCAATAGGAGCGCCAAGGCCTTTTGATAAACAAATGCTGACCGAATCAAAATGCTGGGTGATTTCGGTTATATCAACATTTTGTGCTACCGCGGCATTATAAACACGGGCACCATCAAGGTGCAGCTTAAGGTTATGTTGGTTAACAAATTCTCGTGCTTTGGCTAAATAACTGAGCGGCAGTACTTTACCATTGATGGTATTTTCTAGGCTTAATAATTTTGTGCGGGCGAAATGTGGGTCGTTTGGTTTGATTGCCGCTGCAAGTTTTGCAAAATCGAGCGTGCCATCTTTTTCGTTTTCAATGGGTTGAGGCTGAATTGAACCAAGCACCGCGGCACCACCGCCTTCAAATTTATAGTTATGAGCTTGTTGACCACATAAATATTCGTCGCCGCGCTCACAATGCGCCATTAAAGCCAGTAGGTTGGCTTGAGTGCCAGAACTACAAAATAATGCGGCGGCAAAACCGTGTCGCTGTGCGGCAAATTGTTCAAGATGATTAACGGTAGGGTCATCTCCATACACATCGTCACCAACCAATGCAGAGGCTATGGCAGTTCGCATTTTTTCACTGGGGCGTGTAACGGTATCTGAACGAAAATCTATCATAATCAAGGGTTCCTAAAATCATCAAGGTTCTTGATTATGCCAGATAGCCGCGTTGATACAATCGGTTAAAATCGGTAATTTAGCGCAACTTTTCAGTGAGTTGATCAAAATGATAAACAACCATGTCGGCTTTGTGTGCGTAATGGGGAAGGTTGCCTTCAACATATAAACAACTGCGCATATTGGCATTAATCGCAGCATCGATATCGTAAACATAATCCCCCACATAGATAAGTTCTTGGGTGGGAATTTGCCATTGGTGGGCCAATTGTATAAGTGCGGTTGGGTCGGGCTTTGCTGGTGCATCATCACGTGTGATCAAGGTACTGATATTAATTTGGTTATTACGCATTTTGATTTCAGCGGCTTGTTTAAAATTTCGTGTCACTATTGCTGTGGGGATACCTTTTCGATGCAGAGTATCTAGCAAGGTGGCGACCCCAGGTAGCATAATAGCGTCGTAGGCATCATCTAATTCATGCTGATGGACATGCGCTAATGCATTTGCCTTTTCAATGTCGCAGCCGATGTTGGCTATAAAAGTAAGTAAGTCTTGATCTGCAGGGCAATTGATTTGCTTGCGGATAAGAGCAAAGTTTAATTTTGAGCTGACTAACGTGCCATCTAAATCAAAAATAAAACCGCGGATGTTATTAATTTCTATCATGTATTGTTATCTAGCTTAACTTTATTTGGCTATACGCTCGAGTATGGCAAATAGTTTTACCGCGTTACAGATTCTTTTGCTCGAATAACGTTAGTTCGAGTGTAAAGGGGCTTTACAGTATTTTTAAATTAAAGAATAAAATAGCTAATTTGTGGTAATTAATAAGTTATTTAGCACTGTAAATGGGCTTTACAGTGCTAAATAACTTCAAAGCGAATAATAGATTTATCACATGCTGTTATTATCAAGGTTAACAGCGCCGGATTAAGGTCTAGATAGTCAATAATGACTAGCTAATCCGCTTTGTAGACCTTCAAAATATCTGGCTAAAGATGAATAATTGAGTTATTGACCTTTCATTAAATACGTTGGTAAAAATCGGATCCCAACCCAAGGGAGAATAATAAAAAAGCCATCAGATTTGATGGCTTTTAGGTATCGATTTTTACTTTGAAAGTTCAGTGCTTAACCATTGGTCTTCGCCACTAAAGGTAAGGGTTTTTATCTCTCCTTTACCTTCAATGTTCACCATGTTGACTTGCGATGGCCAAAGCTCTCGCAGCGCACCATGTGACATTCGAAAGCCCTTCACTTTTTTAGGAATTTCAATTTCTTGATAAACCCAAAAGAATTTACCTTCAATTTGATGGCCTACGCTGTGCAAATTTAGCGGCTCACCCGATAAGGTTTGCAGCTTAAATTGACCCTCAACATAGCGAGCAAACTGAGTTTGTGTGACGTCATCTTGCATTAAATCGGCATTTTTATTGTAAAGATGTTGAATAGCATGTTCACTATCATGCAGATAAAAGCGATGCATCACTTCAAGATTGTTGGTGCGTTCATTAAATAATACCGTCGTAATAGCTGCTTTGAGCTGATGCGCCCAAGCAGCCTGACTGAGTAATAATAATGCAACTGTTATTACCGCTTTAAACATAATGGTTAGTTTTGCTCCGTTTCGATTGCATTTTTATCATCACTTTTAGCGTCTTTATTGTCTTTTTCATCTTTTTCAGTTTTAAGCTCAGTTTTAATATCTTGCATGATATCGCGATTAACTTTACCGCTTGGTTTTTTCGCCTTAAACACTTCAATGCGTGATGGAATGATACGACGAGGGTAATAGTTGTTTTCGATATCGATATCGGCTGTTTCCCAGCTTGGGTCAACCGCAATATCTTTAAGTACCTTAGTTTTATCGGTAACAATTAACTTTTGTACTTTTTGACTATTTCGACGCCAAATTTCAGCTGGAATGTATTGATCTTCTACTGTGCCATCTGTGTATGTCAGTTGTAGTAAAATAGGCATTACTAATCCACCTAAGTTTGAAAACTCAAGTACGTAGTAATTTTTATCTTCGTTAACAGCGCGCTCAAGGGTTTTACGTTCCCATGGTTTTAACCCTTTAAGGAATTTGTTGTATTCATTTCGCTCTTTGTTAGTAACTGTAAAACGGTCATTTTCGTCGTAGAAATCGCTGATATCTTTGTTTTTATCAACCCACAATACTTTGCCTTCTTCTTGATTACGTTTAACATGAAAAGAAACTGGCTTATTGAGTTCTTCTTCACGTAAACGGCCAAAATCAATATCAGGGTTTTTTGTATCTAAACGCAGCTGGTAGACTTTATCGATTGAGATATCAACGTGATCTGTAGTGTAAAACCAACCACGCCAGAACCAATCTAAATCTACACCTGAGGCTTCTTCCATGGTGCGGAAAAAATCGGATGGCGTAGGGCGTTTATATTTCCAGCGGTTAGCGTATTCTTTAAAGGCAAAATCAAACAGTTCACGCCCTAAAATCACTTCACGCAGAATATTGAGTGCCGCAGCTGGCTTACTATAAGCGTTAGGGCCTAAGTGCAATACACTGTCTGACTGCGTCATGATGGGTACTTGGCTTTGTGATTTCATGTAATCTACGACATCACGTGCTTCTACACCCCATGGGATCATAGGGTCCCATTCACGACCAGCGACGCCGTCTAAAAAGCTATTTAAACCTTCATCCATCCAAGTCCATTGGCGTTCATCTGAATTAACAATCATTGGAAAGTAAATATGGCCGACTTCATGAATAACCACACCGATCAAGAAACGTTTTTCTGCTTGGGTATACGTGCGGCTACCATCTTTTTGTAGCTCTGTACGTGGCCCGTTAAAGGTGATCATCGGGTATTCCATGCCACCGACTGGGCCATTGACCGATTGTGCGACTGGGTATGGGTAATCAAACGAGAAACGAGAATACACTTCCATGGTGTGAATGACGGATTCAGTTGAATATTTTTTCCATAAATCGCCGCCTTCCTTTGGATAAAAAGACATCGCCATAACTAGTGGGCGCTCTTTACCGCCTTGCTGATAACCTTTGGCATCCCAGATAAATTTACGCGATGAGGCAAAAGCAAAATCACGCACATTGTTGGCTTTAAATTGCCATGTTTTTTGTTTATCTGTGCCTTCTTTTTCGTTTTCTATGGCTTCGTCTTCAGAGACAATAAAAACAGGGCGGTCGGCTTTTTTTGCTTGCTCTAAGCGTTTTTGCTGCTCTTTAGTTAGCACTTTACTGGCGTTGGTAAGCTCGCCTGTTGCTGAAACTAAATGATCCGCAGGCACGGTGATTGCTACATCGTAGTTACCAAATTCAAGGGTGAATTCACCGCGACCTAAAAACTCTTTATTAGTCCACGCTTCATAATCGGTATAAGCGGCAAGGCGCGGGAACCATTGGGCAAGTAAAAAGATATCGTTACCGTCTTCTTCAAAATGCTCATAGCCTGAGCGTGAATTAACCGCATCTTCTTCAACAATGTTAAAGCCAAAATCTAAGCTTAAATCAACACTTTTACCAGGTTTGAGTGGCTGATTTAAATCAACACGCATTAATGTGCCAACAACTGTGGCATTAAGTGCTTTGCCTGATGAGTCTTTGATATTACTGAGGGTATAGCCTAATTCGTTATCACTCATAAATTGCTGGCGACGCAGTTGATTAAGGCTTAATTTTGCTGGTTTGCTTGATGGGCCACTTTGTAAGTCACTGCTGTAGGTGGTGGTCATTTCAGCAATAGAATCATTTTTAAAAATATTTTGGTCTAGTTGTAACCATAAATATTTTAATGTGTCTGGTGAGTTGTTTTGGTAACTAATAGTTTGTGAGCCAGATAAGTAACGTTTTTGCTCATCAAGTGTGACTTTAATTTTGTAGTCAACTTGTTGTTGCCAATATTGATGGCCAGGTTCACCAGCGGCATTACGATACACATTTGGGGTGGGGAGCACTTCATCAAGTTGGCGAAACTTATCGACATAATTGCCTTTAGTTTGTTCGACCACGCCTGCGTGGAGAGAGCTGCTTACCACCAAAGGCAGTAACAGAGCTGCGATTTTTGATAACTTAAATTTCATGGCTGTTCCTGTAAAAGCAATGTTATGATTTTGTTATAGTTTGACCATTTCAAATCTGGCGCAAATAAGCAATCATTACGCGACAAATGTCATTAATTTACGTTAATTGAACAAAACTTCTGGTTATAGTTATACCTAACTCCTATTCATTGTTTTTAAGAGGTCAACATGCTGACATTATTTGGTACACCCCGCTCTCGTTCATTACGTGTTTCATGGTTGCTCGAAGAGCTGAAACTCGATTGGCAATATCGTTTTATCGATTTTGGTAAAGGCGAGCAACGCCAAGCTGAGTTTTTAGCGCTAAGTCCTGAAGGTAAGGTGCCTGTTTTCCAAGATGATACAGCAGTGTTAACTGAATCTGCCGCTATTTGTTTATACATTGCTGAAAAGTACGGCCAAGGTACTTGGCTGCCACAGGCGGGTAGTGCACAAAGCGCTCATCATTGGCAGTGGTGTAGTTTTATTATTAGTGAACTTGAACAAGGGCTTTGGACCATGGCGAAACATAAATTTGCGTTACCTGAAGCACAGCGCCGAGCTGATGCAATTGAAACAGGGTTATGGGAATTTAACAAAGCTGCACAGACAGCCGCTATTTGGTTAAATGAACACACATATACCTGTGGAGATTCACCTTTGGTTGCTGATATTTTATTGGCTCATACCCTTAATTGGGCGGTTAAATCAGGTTGTGATTTGCCTGATAACCTTGAGCGTTTTCGCAAAATGATGAGTAGTCGCCCTGCAATGCGTCTTGCATTAGATAAAGAAATTCAGGTTGCGGAGCAACAGAAGTTAAGTCATTAATGTTAGTGGTTACTTGGAATAAAAATGTTATTCCAAGTAACGTTTCTCAATTCATCAATAGTTCAGGCAAGCTCTTTTATTGTGAGATAAATTAACTCTGCAGGTTGAACGATGTATTATTATATTTTAGCCAAGCGTCACAAGTTTATTGCCATTGCAGCAGATCACCATCTTTATCAATATCACCTAACCCAAGGTTATGTTTTTGTCAGTAAAGTCAGAGCATGGAATGAAAAAAGTGCATTAATGGCTGTTAAGCATCAACTCCCTTTTTTTCAACGGGTTTTACCTAAATTACAGGGCATTGTTTTATTCATTTTGCTCCTTTTGATTATTGCTTAATGCTTGTTGTAAAGGGGCTTTACAGCTAAATAACCTCAAAACTGGATAATAAATCTATCTCAGGCAGCCATTTTCAATGCTAAGAGGGGAGAGCTAATTTGCAATAGATGCGTCGATCCGTCTTGTTCGCCTTGAAAATCCCTAGCTGGAGATAAAAAACTTAGATATATACCTTTAATTCAATATGTTAGTAAACTCCTTATTCTAAACAGAGTTTAAATAACTCTCTAAAGAAGTATTTGGTGCATTTTTGCTTAAGCTAATAACAAAAAAGTTAGTAAAAAGAGTTGTAATTAAGTGCTAATTGTAATTAAATTCGGCCCACTTTTTTGCAGTAAGAATTGCAATAATCAAGAGTTAGTTTTTTGGCGTGTTGTAAACACTGTTTAAAACGATCAAATAATTAAAAGAATGGTGCGCAGATGGATTTTTATGTCCTGAAGAAAAATAACGAGCTTACCGCTATCCCTGCAGATGAAGTCGTGTGTAAAAACTACTTAGAATCTGGTTATAGTTATGTTGATAAAATTGCAGCCTGTACAGAAGCAGCAGCAATTAGTAAATTAAAAAATCAAAAGTTTAAAGTGATCCGTTGGCCGTTATTTGCAACAGGCTTTGTGGTTTTAACGACTATATTTTTACTACTACAGCGCTAAACAGCCATTCCTTTGGCTGCAGACTTTTAATGATTAAAAGTCAATACTTAAACCTAAGTTCACTGTAGTGCCAATACTTTTTGTATTGTATCCCTTGTAAGTAAAGCTTTGCGAACGGGCAGAGTAGTAATCTTGGTTAAATAAGTTTTCGATGCCAACAAAAACCTTGTAGTGTTCAAACAGCATTTGGCCACTGAGGTTAACCACTTGGTAATTATCAATTGGGCCTTGATCGCCGACATATTCCCCTTCGATTTTTTCAAAACGTTTACGATTTCCAACATGTAAATAGTTAATACTTAAGCTCGCGTTTTCAAGCGCTTGCCAACGAAGGTTGACCGTTGCTTTTGGTGCTGAGATTTGTTGCGCACCAAGATACACATCTTGCGCGGTATTTTTACCTTCTATCCAGCTATAAGTGGCGTTGATGGCTAAACTTTGATTGAGTTGGTATTGAACTAATGCTTCATAACCCCAAATTTTTTGCGGTGCACGCACAGGCTCATAGACGCCTGTAGCAGCATTAAATTTATTGGTCGTGCCAAGCTCCGAGGTACTGCGATACGCAGCCACTTCAAATCTTAAGTCATCAAATTCAGAGGTAAAGCCCAGTTCATAATTGTCGATAATTGATGCTTCGGTTTGAATATCGGCAATATCATTAACGGTTGCAGCTCTTAGTAAGCGTCCCGTATCTGAAATATCTGCTCCTTGAGAGAAACTAATAAACGGGCTAAATTGCGGGTACGCATTATACTTTGCTGCGATGTTATAAGTTGTTGCGCTGTAGTGTAAGGTATCGCCTTTCACATCCATTGCAACAGAACACTGATTTATTTCACGACATAGTTTGAGTGTTTGATAATCATCAACGGCCAAATTGATAGATTCTTTGCGAAGGCCTGCCTTGAGTACAACATCATCCGCCACAACCCATTTGGTTTGTAAAAACCCGGCTATGTTTTCCATGTCCATTTCTGGCACCCAAATCCGGCCATCAACTAAAGGTTGTGAGGTCACATCGTTCAGCGTATCGATGCCATAAATCAAAGTACTTTCTACATTCTCAAAATCAAATTGACTATTGGCTGTAAGTCGCAGCCCAGACTTATCGGATTTGATCAATGACTGGCCGCCATCAAATCCTTCACTTTGGTTAGCCAGCGCTGCTGAGAAAAAGAATACATTTTCAATAGTTTGCTTATATAAATCTACCGTTAGCTGAGTATTATCGAGTAGTGCCAAATCGGTATATTTCATCATGAAGTTATGATTACCTCTTGGGCCTTGTGGCACGCCTTTGATATCTGTATTGGCGGGAGCTTTTACTGCGTAAGTTTTTTCGCCAGAATTGACGCTGCCAGTGACATCAATTAGATCGGATTGTTGCTGAGATTTATAAAAATTATAAGTGAATTGAACAGACTTATCGTTATCAATTTGGTAGCCCAATTTAGCAAATATGTTTTCAGTTTCACTGTCTGAAAGGCCATACATTAAACCTGGCACATCACCTTGTGCATCGCGTTGTAAGCCATTTTCTTCGTATGAAGCGCTGAGCACATAACTTAAATTGTTTTGCTGACCATTAACGCTTGCGTTGTAGCGTAGACCTAGAGTGTCTTCAAATTTTACTGCACTGAAACGGCTTGAAATGCTTGCAGAGCCAGTTAATTGCTTATCTGAAGCTGCTTTTTTAGTGATGTAATTAATAATGCCACCTGCGGCGCCATTACCATAGATACTGGTTGCTCCTTTGATCACTTCAATGCGTTCGATAGCACTAGGATCAAGTGATTTTATTCCTAAAGAGCCATTACGAAGCGGGGTTGATTGAGGCACGCCGTCAATCATGATTAATGCTGCCCGACCGCGAAGAGTTTGTGACGCGTTACTTGCTGTGCCTGTTGATGGCGCCATACCTGGTACAAGTTGTGCCAGCATATTTTGTAGTTCAGGAGTGATTTTTAATTGTTCTTGAATATCCGCTTGGCTGATGATGGTAATGGAAGCGGGTACTTCATCAATGTTTTCAATAACTCGGCTGCCTGTAATTATGACTCGCTCGATGTTTTCGCTATTTTCATTTGGTGCCGCGTGGAGTAAGCCGCTTATTGTGACAGCTATTAAAGTTAGAGAAGAACGTAACATATAGAATTCGTTAAATAAAATTTCGCGCATCTTAATGATAATTGTTTTTATTTGCAATGGTTTAATTGTGATATTATTTCCTCTCTTTTAAATACGGTGCACTATTTTAAGTTTTAGGATGGTTTTTAGCGTAAAAATATTGTCAGCGCTGTCATTGCGTTTGATGCAATAAAATGGTTTTTGTATATTATTTTATTGGTGAAATGATCTGTTTAATAATCATTATTTAGGTAATTGTTACCGATAAATTGTATTTTCAAGCTTTATTTTGAAGAAATATTTACCAATTTTTAATGTTTTTTATTTTGAAAGTAAAATAAATATTTTTATTTTCAACTAGTTGGTTTTTAATGGTGGTTTTGTTTACATTCATTAACATTGTAATGGTTAACTTATTGTTAATTTTTTGTGTCTGGTGTTATCTTCTGAACTGTCCTTGGGGACACTAATTAGATTTATCACAGGAATATCTCATGCAAAATAAAACCAATAAAAAAGTAACTCAGTTACTGATCACCGCAAGTACGTTATCAATGGCGGTATCAACAGCGCTTTACGCAGCGCAGCCACAGGGTGTGCAAATTTCTGATGATGTAAATTCCGCGAAGCAAATCTCGCCATTACCAAAACGTTACATCGTAAAATATAAAACAAGCAATAATGCAACGTTTGGCTTAAACAATACTGCATCAATCAGTGATGTGAGTGTTAAAGCAAAATTAGCTAGTTTAGGTGCCAAAGTTAAATCTGAGCATCCTGCACTAAATATGTTAACAGCTGAGTTATCAGCAGCTGATATCGCAGCACTTCGTAAAGACAGCAATGTTGAATATGTTGAAGAAGATTTACCACGTCGTTTAATGGCGCAAACTCAACCTTATGGTATTAGCATGGTTCAAGCTGACCAAGTTGACGACTATGTTGCATCAGCGGCCGCAGGCGGTAAAAAAATCTGTATTATCGATTCTGGTTTAAATCTACCACATGAAGATATGGGCGTTCGTAACGACACTATTGGCGGTACTAACGACAGCGGCACAGGCAATTGGTATGTTCATGGCGGCCCACACGGTACCCACGTTGCAGGTACTATTGCAGCGCTTAACAATGGGTTAGGTGTACGTGGCGTTATTGGCTCAAATCCAAATCTTCATATCGTTAAAGTATTTAATGAAGCGGGTTGGGGTTACTCATCTGAGTTAGTTGATGCAATTAATGTCTGTAAAAATGCAGGCGCAAGCGTTGTAAATATGAGTTTAGGTGGCGCAGGCTCAACCACTACAGAAAAAAATGGTATTAAAGCTGCGTATGACAGCGGCATGTTACTGATTGCTGCTGCGGGTAATGATGGTGTTGCAACAAGTACTACTGATGCTATGAGCTATCCTGCATCGTATGACTCTGTGATGTCAGTTGCGGCAATTGATAGCGCAAAAGTACTTGCTGATTTCTCGCAAAAAAATAGCCAAGTTGAAATTGCAGGCCCAGGTGTTGATGTGTATTCAACTTATCCTACAGGCTTAGGTTCAGTGATTGACTTAAATGTTGCAGGTACTTCATACACAGCCAATGCGATGGAAAATCAAGGTCAAGCATCAGGTTCACTATATGATTTTGCAACAGGCGAGAGCATTGACAATGGTGCTGCGGGCCGCATCTGTTTAATTCAACGTGGTAATATTTCATTCCACGATAAAGTGAAAAACTGTGAAAGCTCAGGTGGTGTTGGCGCAATTATTTATAACAATGCTGCGGGCGCATTTGGTGGTACGTTAGGGGATACAAATACAACTACTATCCCGGGTGTAACGGTATCTGATACAGATGGCGCAACGATGAAAACTCAAGCTGGTTTATCTGCAAGCATTAATATTGGTGCGGGTGATTACGGTAAAATGAGTGGTACATCAATGGCATCACCTCATGTTGCTGGTGTTGCTGCGTTAGTGTGGAGTCACCATCCAAGTTGTACCAACGTAGAAATACGTAATGTATTAAATGCCACTGCCCAAGACTTAGGTGCGGCAGGTCGTGATGTTAAATTTGGTTATGGCCTAGCGCAAACTAAAGACGCAATTGACTATATTACAGCGAATGGTTGTGATGGTAATGGCGGTACTCCACCACCACCGCCACCACCAACAGGTGACACTGTGTTAGTAAATGGCGTGGCAAAAACAAGTTTAACAGCAGCAACTGGTGCTGAATTAATGTTCACTATGGATGTACCTGCAGGTGCATCGGCTATTAATTTTGCAACTGCCGGTGGCAGTGGTGATGTTGATATGTATGTAAGATTTGGTTCAGCGCCAACGGATTCATCATATGATTGTCGTCCATATAAAAATGGCAATGCAGAATCATGTGATGTTACAGATGCAGGTGGTACTTATTATGTTCGCCTTAAAGCATACAGCACGTTCTCAGGCGTTAGCTTAACGGGGACTTATACCGAAGGTGATACAGGTGGCGGTACGGGTGGTGATTTACCAGTTATCGACCAAACAAAAACAAATGTATCAGTTGCTCGCCGTAGCTGGACACGTTACACAGTCGATTTAGCAGCAGGTTATGCGTCATTTGATGTAACACTTTCTGGTGGTTCAGGTGATGCAGATTTATATATTCGTCATGGTGCAGCATCAACAACATCAAGTTTCGATTGTAAATCAGAGAGTTCTTCAAATAATGAGTCTTGTAGCCAAGCTTCACCAGCTGCAGGTACTTGGTATATCGATGTTTATGGTTACAGAGCTTCATCGGGCATGACATTAACGGTTAAAGCAAATCCATAAGAAAAATAAAAAAGCTATGTAAGAAGCTTATTTAGCCAAAGGGTCACAGCAATGTGACCCTTTTTTATTGCATGACAAAAATGTAAAGGGGCTTTACAGCTAAAAACTTCATTAACCTGAGTTGATGGGGAAGACATTTACCATTGCAAAGCATGGTAAGTTAATTGAATGCTGTTAACGTTGAAAATAACTATCCAAGATAGATTGATTATTTAATATTGATGCTAATTAGCAACCTAGCAGAGGTAAATGTTTTAACTTTTTATATTGCAGCGCCAGTAAAAGACAATGGCGAATAGGCTTGATAGGGATCGGTTCATTAATATTGAGCATAATGGCTCTATTGCCTATAAAAGTAAGTTCTTGCTGGTAAAGCACTTTAAATGTACTCACTAACTGAGTTTTGCAGTTAAAAAATAAATAAAAATGGTCAGGGGTTTTAGGCTTAAAATCAAGTCGAATTGAGCTACCGCCACTCACTGAATAGCTAGCTTCTCCCCACTTTAAGCTTTCTGTTATCACCCCAAGGTTATGCTCCCGACACAATTCATGTATCAGCTCATGCAGTAATAATAATTGTGTTTGAGCAGGTGCAGGATAAGATAAAAACTTAATTTTAATTGTGTCATTCATAATCCTTTACCTCCCAACATATAAATTAACTGTTCACTCTGCAAAACATGATTTTAAACGAATAGCAGGTAGTTCGATAAATCTAATTTAGCCTAGTTTAAATATGAGATGGAGTGATAGTAATCAAGTATCAAAAGAAACTATTAATGGCTTGTATTTAATAGATCAGTTGCTGGATTGGAGTAAGCATTGTATCGCTATGCTCAAGGTGTAAGGTTTGCATGTTTTCATGATTTAAAGCTGCGTGCAGCGGTAACGTGGCAATGCCTTTTAAGGCTATATTTTCAACGTCAGGAGTCTTCACTAATCGAACAACTTTGCGCTCACCAAACTGTGCAATAGAGGGAATGAATGGTCTTAGTTGGGTAATGAACTTATCTAAAAAAGCATCGTTAATATCGCCACCTAAAATGATTGTTTGGCTGTTTAATATCGATTCTAAAGTATGCAGGGCAATACGCATCGGTTCTGCTGCTTGTTCAAACCAATTTTCGAATTTTTGAGGATGCGTTTGGTAATAATGCATCAGTTGCTCGTTGCTTAAGTCAGGTTGATTAATCATGGTTTTTAAAGAGGCTAATGAAGCAAAGTCGTTTAGGCGGCCAAGTTCTGCGGTAGTATCATCAGTTTCAGGTGTTACAAACAAATCGCCCATGGCTCCTGTTAAGCCATTTTGACCTAAAATAATTTTTCGATTATAAACAACTGCAGACTCAATCACTTCACTAATATGTACATATACAAAGCTGTGCAGCTCTTTAGCTTCACCAAATAACATTTGATAAGCGGCACAAGCAGAGGCGGTAGTTTCCATTGCTATCGGTAAATCAAGTGCTTCAGCAAGTAGCAATTGCAGTGCTTTACTTTGCTGGTAGCTTTCTACTGTGCGTTGTTTTACATGTGAAAAACTTAACCCCGCACCGAGTATGCTGGTAGTTGCTAGTTGGCTGGCTCTGAGCAACGTTTCAAATAAAAATTGAGCTTGCTTTAATAAATCGTTTGATTGATATGGCATAGTTAAGCGATTGATTTGATCGCCATCTAACGTAAATATACCCGCTTCAATATCATGTTCATTGATCCGAAAACCCAAAGTATAGGCTGCTGTTTTATTTATGCTAAGCATTTGGCTTGGTTTTCCAACGCTGCCTTGCTTTTTAACCCCTAACTCTTGTACTAGGTTTGCAGCGAGTAATTCTTCCACCATATTTGTAATGGTTTGTTTGGTTAAATGTGTGTTACGCGCGATTTCAATACGAGAGATTGGCCCAAGAGTAACAATTTGGGCAAGAACTAAACGTAAATTTAGCGCTTTATTTTGTTTCGAGTTAGAGCCTTTCAACTGTATAAAACCTTTAAAAAGATATCGCATAGCAAGGTGGTTATCTTACAGGGTAATATGAAAAAACCGAACTTAAAATATTAAGTCAAAATGTTTGACATAATATTTTGTTAACTTAATATGGTTAATATTCACACTCATTACATTAAGGATGAACATGTTGTTTTCATCATTTGATAAAATTCAACTTTTAGAGCGAGCACTTGCGAGTGTGTGCTTTATTGCGGTGATGTTTGGATCGAGTAAAGCCCAAGCTGTTGATATTCAAGCTATCTATAATGCCGAAAAATCTCAAAATATTCATTTAACTCAACTGCAGCAAAAAGCCATAACGAATAAAAAGCTTAAAGCGGTATTGGTTTGGCATGGCTCAAGCCCTTGGGTTAGTGCGGTGTCTCGTGGTGCAACAGAGGAGTTTGCAGCTTTGGGGATTGAAGTGGTTGCAACCACAGATGCACAGTTTGATCCGGCAAAACAAGTAGCAGATCTTGAAAACATAGCAGCGTTAAAACCAGACATTATTTTATCCTTGTCGGTTGATGGCGCAAGCACTAAAGCGAGTTATCAAAAAGTTATAGCAGACGGCGCAAAGTTGGTGCTGCTCAGCAACCCAGTTCCCGATTTTGTCTTGCATCAAGATTATGTTGGAATTGTCACTGATGACATGCTTGGAATGGGGCAAGCTGCGGCCGAGTTGATGGCAGCAGCGCTTAACAATAAAGGTAAAGTCGGAATTATTTACCACGATGCGGATTATTTTATTACAAATAACCGAGACAGTGCTTTTAGAAAGGCAATGACAGCGTTACCCAATTTAACAATTGTTGCACAAAAGGGGTTTGTTAAAGAACATGAAACCAGCAATATTGCGGCGGCGATGATATTGCAACACCCTGAGTTAAATGCCATTTATGTTTCATGGGATACAGCTGCGGAAGGAGTGATTGAAGCGCTTCGCTCAGCTGGACGCCAAGACATTAGAGTGATCTCCCACGATTTAGGAATGAATAACCTATTGGATATGGCCATGAGTGGCAACATGTATGGCACTGTATCCGATCGTCCATATGATATTGGCCAGACGATGGCACGTCTGGGTGCTGGTGCGACTATCGGCCTCAAAGCGGCACCTTTTACCTTAGTGCCATTTGATAAAGTAACAAAAAATAATGTGGCTGATATTTGGCAGCAAGCGTTTAAATCAGAAGTGCCGCGCATGCTTAATTTAGCATTAAAACAATAATAGAGGATAAGGATATGAGTGCAGCAATGCCCGCTATGGCACAGCTAAAACAGTTTGCTTTACGCCGAGAAGCATTTATTTATTATATTTTTTTGGTGGTGCTGGTGTTATTTGCCATTTTTCTACACGATACGGCATTTTTAACTGCAACTAATTTTATGAATATTGTACGCCAAACTGCACCTATCACAGTGATGGCGGTTGGACTTACATTTGCTTTGGCGGTAGGCCATATTGATTTATCGATTGGCTCTGTGGTGGCGTTATCTGCCTTGGTCGGCGCATTATTACTGCAATATGTGGGGATTCCATTCGCAATCATAGGAGCGTTATCCATAGGTTTGCTTGTTGGCTTAATTAATGGCTTTTTAATAGAGCGTTTGCAAGTCTCTTCTTTGCTTATCACCCTCGGTACAATGGGAGTTGTCACAGGGATTGCCCGCCAACTAACCAATCTAGAATCGGTGCCAATTATTAACCAGAGTTTTAATTTCGCCTTTGGTGCGGGTGATGTTTTTGGCATTCCTGTGCTGTTAGTATGGACAGTTGCTGTGGCCACTCTTGCTTATATTGTGATGAAAAAACTAGCGTTTGGTCGTCATTTATTAGCTGTTGGGGGCAGCCCAAAAGCGGCTCTTGCGATGGGCATTAAAGTCACGCGCTTGCGCATTTATGCTTTGGTGATTTCATCAATGGCGGCGGCGCTTGCCGGATTGTTATACGCAGGACGGTTACATGGCGCACGTTACACTCTGGGTGAAGCTGATCTGCTCACTGTGATTGCGGCTGTTGCCATTGGTGGTACGAGTTTATTTGGTGGTCGAGCGTGTATTGTGGGGGCGATTTTGGGATCGTGGCTAATGGGTATGATCAATAATGGTTTGATTTTATCTGGGTTTTCGACCAACGAACAAATGATTGCCCGAGGACTTATTTTAATTATAGCTGTCGCGATTGGGGTTAAGGAGCTTAAAAATGGTTAGAACAGCACTGGATCAGGTCGCGATTGAAGTGAAATCGCTGAAAAAAAGTTTTGGCGGTGTCCATGCACTTAAAAATGTCAGCTTCAAAATTAATAAAGGTGAAGTGGTGGGGTTGCTTGGTGATAATGGCGCAGGTAAATCAACCTTAGTACGTTGTATCTCAGGTATTCATGCCCCTGATGACGGCAAGATTTTAGTCAATGATAAACCTGTATTTATTCAATCGCCTTTAGATGCAAGAGCGGTGGGGATTGAAACGGTATTTCAGGATTTAGCCATGGTGCCTGAATTTGATATCACTGAAAACTTATTTTTAAACCGCGAAATTAGGCATAAAAATCCGATTTTGGCGTGGCTAGGTTGGCTAGATAAAAAGGCGATGGAGAAACGCTCGAAAAAGGCTTTAAATCGGCTCAATAGCCGCATTCCCTCGTTTAGTAATCAAATTATCTCTTTATCGGGCGGGCAACGCCAAGCGGTCGCTATTGCTCGCGCCATTAATTGGGGGGCAGATATTGTGATTATGGATGAACCTACAGCTGCCCTCGGTGTTGAGCAAAGTGCTCAAGTGAACGAGTTAATTAATGTGATAAGTTCGCAAGGTGTCGCTGTTTTATTAATTAGCCATAACATGCAGCATGTAGTTGAAACGTGCGACCGTGCAGTGGTGCTGTATCAAGGTGAGTCGGTGGCTGATGTGGCCGTTGCCGATGTGACTAAAGAAGATTTAGTCGCCCTGATCACTGGGGCAAAATCACAGGCGGCATAAGCGCTACTTAAATTTCATTTTTGTTGTTGAACTGTTGGCTCAAATTTATGGGCCTAGTTTTTTGCGGCCAAAATTTAGGATTAATCCATGGATTTAGAGAAAAAAATAGCCCAATTACTGGGGTCATTAACAATAAAAGAAAAAGTGGGGCAATTATTTGTATTAGCCTTTGCTGGCCATGACTATGAGTATGCTCAGCATTTAATTCAAACACATCATATTGGTGGTTTTTACATTACTGATGATAACGCGGCTGATTTAGCAAGTGCTGCCAAGCTTGCAAATACCTTACAGCAACTAGCTGCGCTGAGGGCGTGTGATGCTCCTTTAATTCTTGGCGTAGACCAAGAAGGTGCATGGGGGATCCTTACCCAGCAAACTGACCTTGGGCCTGGTAATTTAGCCCTAGGTAAAGCCAATGATTTAGCGCTAACTTATGATATGTACCGAGTATTTGCGCAGCAAATGCAATCAATTGGATATAACACTTTATTGTCGCCATGTGCTGATGTGAATGCAGATCCGAAAAACCCTATTATTGGCCAACGTGCCTTTGGTGAAACCGCAGAACATGTCGCAAGCCATGTTGCAGCGGCAGTCAAAGGTATTTTAAGTACCGACAACTTTGCCTGTGCCAAGCATTTTCCTGGCCATGGTGATACCCACACCGATAGCCATCAAGCTTTACCCGTAGTTAATAAATCACTTAATGAAATGATGCAACAAGATTTGTTGCCTTTTAAGCGTGCAATTGAAGCGGGTGTATCAATGATCATGACCAGCCATATTAATTACCCAAAAATTGACGCGCATTACCCTGCAACATTATCGGCAACTATTTTAACGACTTTATTAAAAGAGCAACTGGGTTTTAAAGGGCTAATTATTACCGATAGCATGAACATGTGGGCTATGCGCAAAAATTTTTCGCCAGTAGATGCTGCAGTGCAAGCCTTAAAAGCGGGGGCGCATTTAATTATGCTCAGTGAAGAACATTATGAAAATAGTACTACGGCGTATAAAGAAATACAGGCTCAAACTATTGCTGGTGTCATTGATGCGGTGCAGCAAGGTGAGCTCGGCGAGACTTTAATTGATGATATTTTGAAGCATGTTTTAGCCTATAAATATAGTTATTTAAAAGCTGATGCTAAAGCAATGACTATGAGCCGCGACCATTGTCAAAAGGTGGCCAAGCACTGCGCGCAAAAGGCGGTTAAGGTGCTACGAAACACCTCAGGAGTATGGCCGTTAACATCCCAATCATTTGTTGTGGCATTCGTTGCAGACCCTAAAGGTTACGACAGTTTAGTCAATGCCCGCGGTATTGGGCCTAATGATCCTCGTTCAGCACGAGATGTTATTTGCCAAAGTTTAAATTACGGCCCTGCTGCTTGCTCAATCTTGTCGTTTGAGAAGTTAAAAAAATGCTTAATAGGTGAAAAACAAATCGATGAAAATCAAACGATTGTATTGATAACGGAAGATTACCCATTGCCGGGTGAGCAGTTTGACTTAGCGCAACAACAACAGCGCGTGCAACAAGCCATTTTGCGATGGGGCGAGCGTGTTGTGGTCATTGCTATGCGCTCTGATTATGAACTTGAGCAGTATCCTCAACTTGCGACTTACCTCTGTGCCTATTCAAGCCGTGCATGCAGTGCTGAGTATATCGCAGCACTTATCAAAGGCGAAAAAGCATAAATCTATAAAAACTTACATTCGAATATTAAAAATAAACAATCACTTGAAAATTAGTCCAAATGATTTATTAAAAGTTAGTAAAACAAGTTTACTAATTATTTGCTGCGAGTAGTCAAGGGGCGGCATTAACAACAAGGAAAACAAAAATGAGTATAAAAACCAATTGTTACCTCGCGTTTTGTATCACAGCAGCGCTACAAGGCATTAGCACTTCTGCGCTTGCAAATGATGATGTATTAGCGAATCAAAATATTGAAACCATTGAAGTACGCGGGATTCGCCGTAGCCTTGAAGAGGCTCTTAATACCAAACGCTTTGCCGATTCAGTAATAGACTCGATTTCGGCAGAAGATATTGGTAAATTTCCCGATAAAAATATTGGTGATGCGATGCAGCGTATTCCTGGTGTTACCGTTGTTCGTACTTATGGTGAAGTTAATGGTGTAACAGTGCGAGGAACTGCTCCTGAACACAGTATGGTGCTTTTAAATGGGCAAAATGTCGCCAGTGTAGGTTGGTTTGATTTAGGTGGAATTAATCGTAGTTTTAACTTTGAGATGCTTGCTGCTGAGCAAATATCCGGTATGGATCTGTTTAAATCAGTTGAAGCCAACGTTAATGAGGGGGCAATTGGTGGGACGGTGAATTTAAAAACCCGCAAACCACTTGATTTAGATTCCGGAACTTTTTTTGCATCTATAGAGGGGGCATATCACACCAGTGTGAAAGAATGGGATCCAGCCTATTCGGCTTTAGGCAGTTGGAAAACCGATGATGATACTTTTGGTATTTTAGTTGCGTATTCAAAAGAAGAATCAAAAGTTTATCGCGAAACTTTATCTAATTTTGGAAGCCCCGCTGGAGCTAATTTCACTGATACCAATGATATTGCTCATGCTACCTATGGTGCTATGTCATCAATTTTGTTTGATGAGGACAGAGAACGTTCAAGTACTCAAGTTACCTTACAATACGCGCCATCAACGGCATTAACACTTAGCTTAAATTACAACTTGTTTGAGCTAAATAATGATCATAATAATTCAGCATTATTCGGTATTGTTGGTTTTGGTACGCTAGATGGCAACTCAGTGACAGAAAATAGTGCTGGGGTGGTGATACGAGCAACAACCAATGGTGTAAATGGACCAGGGCTTGCGCCACTTTTTAATAATACAGTACTACGTACACCTGAAATGCAAACGGATGCACTTAATTTTACGGTAGAATATGCCGCAGAAGATTGGTCGGTAAATTTTGTCGCGGGTAGCTCATCAGCACAAGGACGTACAAAACAAAGTAGTACTTGGTGGGGTGATACTGCCAATGCAGCTAATGCTAGTTTTACTTATGATGTTGATGGCGCTTTAGAGATTATTCCCACAAACTCAAACTACATGAAAGATCATAATAACTTTATGATTTTCACAGAGTTCACTTACATTAACTATGTGCGAGATAATGATATAGATTATTATCAAGCCGATTTTACTTATCAGCTAGACAGAGGTATTTTTTCGACCATTGAAGCAGGCTTTAAATATCAAGATCAAATATTTGCTTCTCAAGGAGATTATAGGGATGTTGATGTCAATAAAGCCATTGCTGATGGCCTTACTTTAGCTGATTTTAACGGTGGTTTTGTGAGTGGTTTGCATAGTAAAGCTGGCCGTTCGGGTAGTCTGTCGGTATTTCCTATCGGTAGTCGCAGGATTTGGAGTTATGCAGAGGCTAATCAAGCGAGTAGTACAACAACATTGAGTAAATTTTCAATTGATGAAGCAATTACTGCTTCTTATGTCAAAGCCAATTTTAGTGGTGAAGGGTTTCGTGGTAACGTAGGTCTTCGCTTCGTTGACACCGAAGTGGTGTCAAAAGGTCTAATCGATAACATACCTTCTAAAGGTAAAAAAGACTATTCCAACTTTTTACCAAGCGTGAATATTGCAGCCGATATTGCACAAGACTTAATTTTTCGTTTTGCTGCGGGATCAACAGTGTCTCGCCCTGACTATGATGACATGCAGATGGCTGAAACCATATCCGTCAGCTTTGCAACCGCAACTGTTGGCAGCCCAGATCTTAAACCTTATAAAGCCGACCAATATGATATTGGTTTAGAGTGGTATTTTGATAGTGCTTCTGTGTTAGGCGCGACGTTATTTGTTAAAAATATTAGTGATTATATAGAAACTACGAGTGCTATTGAGTTGTATAATGGTTGTTCACAAACATGTTTAGTTACACGCTCTCGTAACGTAGGCACCGCAAATGTATCAGGACTTGAATTGCAGCTGCAGCATAATTTTGGCAATGGTTTTGGACTACTGGGTAACTATACCTATACCGACAGTGAAGTAACAAATTCTGTGGGTAAAACCGTTCCTATCAACGAAGTATCTAAAAACTCCTATAACGCTTCTGTATATTATGAAAATGAAATGTTTAGTGTACGTTTAGCGTATAACTACCGTGACAATTGGATGCGTCAGTACAACAATAGCGGCAGCGACAGTGTGAATGACGCATATGATCAACTCGATGCCTCATTTGTTTGGCATGCACTGGATAATGTTGATATCTCGATTGAAGCGGTCAATTTAACGAATGAAGTTATGGTGTTACGCCAGCCTGATTTTGGCAGTGTGGTACATAGTGTTGACGAATTTGGCACTCGTTACTTTGTTGGTGCCAGTGTGCGCTTCTAAGTTTATGAGCCACCCCGATAATATAGAAGACTAAGAGCACTAGGTTTCTTATTTATAAAACATTGCGGGCATACGACATGCTTGCTCGCCGTGTTTCATCCCTGCCCTAAGTTCTGCCCGGCTTGCCTTATTTTTCTGTGTAAAGCCCCTTTACAATTTTATTAATCTGTATCAAACGCATATTTTTTTTGTTTGCCTATACTTGTTGTTACTCTAGTTTTTAAACGATTTTGCATGATTAAACTGCTGTTTATACCAACACTCTTTTTTGTGGTGTCTATCACCTTTAAAGTGTTTGCCGATCCCGTAACGTTGCAAGTGGTGACAGAAGAGTGGCCACCGTTTAACTATACCAACGATCAAGGTCAAATTGTTGGTCGCTCTACCGATGTAATAAAAGCAGTGTTAGCCGAGGCAAAAATTGATTACACCCTTAACAGTTACCCTTGGGGCAGGGCGCTGCATATTGCTCAAACTCAGCCCAATGTGATTATTTATTCTATTTATCGAACTGAAGAGCGTAAAAATCAATATCAATGGGTGTGCCCGCTTATTCCTGCGGTGAAGATTTTTGTTTATCGATTACGCAGTCGCCCTGATATTAAGATTAAAAATATAAGTGAAGCTGTAAAATACCGCACCGGTAGCAATAAAAATGACAGTAGCCATAAATATTTACTCGATCATGGGTTTGAAGTGGGGGTTAATTTAGACCTGACGAATGATTCAGCCGCAACAATCCGTAAATTTGTGGCTGGTCGGCTCGATTTTTTAATGCAAACAGAATATTCAATGATCACTCAGCTTGAGTCATTAGGGCTTAATTACGATCATGTCGAAAAGCTTTTCCCGATAAAAGAATATGACTTTGGCGCTCCTTGTTTAGCGTTTAGTTTAGGCACTGCTAAAGAGTTGGTTGAGCGAGTTAAAACAATTGTATTGGCTTATCCACACAACGAGACTAAAACACAAAATTAGTGTGAATACGTATGCAAGCCGTCTGCTTTTTTGTCATCTCAAGGTAATCTGAAACCCCATCCCATAAAATAAGAATTTTAAAATGCGACTGATTAGCTTAGCGCTATTGGGTTTGAGTACTGCCTCGCAGGCTCAAACTGTGACTGTTAGTTCACCCGACGGTCAACTGACTGTCAGCATCAACGATGATCATGCTCTTGTACAGTACCAAGTTTCCTTAGCAGAACAGCTCATTATTGCGCCCTCCAATTTAGGCATGACGTTCAAACGCCAAGCACCGTTTGCTGATGGCTTTAAAATTACAAACGTGAATCAATCAAGCCATGACAGCACGTGGCAACAGCCTTGGGGCGAACAGCAAAACATTCGCGACCAGCATAATGCGCTCACGCTGATGCTACAAAGTGATGATAAAAAACAAGGTCGTTATTCCGTCACCTTTAAGGTTTTTAACGATGGGATTGGCTTTCGTTATGAAGTGCCTGAACAAAAAGGCTTTGATCATAGCGAAATAACCGATGAATTGACTGAATTTGCTATTGCCGACGCCAACCAAAGCACCGCATGGTGGATCCCTGCTCGTGGCTGGAATCGGTATGAATACGTTTATAATACTACGCCACTCATGCAAGCGGCGCATGTGCACACTCCGTTTACCTTTAAAACAAAAAACAATGTACATGTTAGTATTCATGAGGCTGCGCTGATTGATTATGCGGCCATGACTTTGAATCAACGCCGCCCAGGCACATTTAAAGCCGATTTAACGCCATGGTCCGATGGCATAAAAGTGAAAAAACAAGGTGGCTTCACCACGCCTTGGCGCACCATTCAAGTGGCTAAACAAGCGACCGGCCTGCTTAATTCTCATTTGATTTTAAACCTGAATGAGCCTAATAAACTCGGCGATGTAACTTGGGTGAATCCAGGTAAATACGTTGGTATTTGGTGGGGCATGCATATTAATGAAAACACCTGGGGCAGTGGTGACAAACACGGAGCTACTACAAAAAATACCATTGAATACATGGATTTTGCCGCGCAATATGGCTTTGATGGGGTATTAGTTGAAGGTTGGAATATTGGCTGGGATGGCGATTGGTTTTTTAATGGCGACGTGTTTAAGTTTGACCAAGCTTATCCTGATTTTGATATTAAAGCGATTAGCGAGCATGGCAAAAAAGTGGGGGTAAAATTGATTGGCCACCACGAAACGTCGGGTAATGTCACTAATTACCGCAAGCAAATGCCAGCTGCATTTGAGCTGTACAATGAAGCTGGGGTAGAGCAAATAAAAACGGGTTATGTTGCCGATGGTGGTAACATTAAGCGTGTTGATGAGCAAGGCATAGTGCGTAAAGAATGGCACGATGGCCAGTTTATGGTGAATGAATACCTTTATAATGTAGCACTTGCTGCGAAGCATAAACTCAGTATCAATACTCATGAGCCTATAAAAGATACCGGCCTGCGTCGTACTTACCCAAATTGGCTTGCACGTGAAGGAGCAAGAGGGCAAGAGTTCAACGCGTGGGGCACACCGCCTAACCCACCAGAGCATGCACCTATGCTGGCCTTTACCCGAATGCTGGCGGGCCCAATGGACTTTACTCCTGGTATTTTTGATATGAGTTTTAACGGCTTAGGTGATAAAACCAATCGTCCGCAAACAACCCTCGCCAAGCAATTAGCGTTATATGTGGTGCTCTACAGCCCTATACAAATGGCGGCCGATTTACCGAAAAATTACCTAGCTAAGCCTGATGCATTTCAGTTTATTCAAGATGTGCCAACCGACTGGCAGCAAAGCATTGCGCTTGGCGGTGAAGTGGGCGATTTTGTGGTATTTGCCCGTAAAGCGAAGGCCACTGAGCGCTACAATGGCGATGATTGGTTTTTGGGTGCCGTAAGTGATGAACAAGCGCGCGAAGTGACAGTTAAACTCGACTTTTTAGATGCCAACCGTCGCTATGAAGCGCAAATTTATCGAGATGGCGCAGACGCCGAGTGGAAACAAAATCCATACGATTTAGTGATTGAAAAACGCATCGTGACAGCCAAAGAATCGCTCATTCTCTCGCTTGCGACCAGTGGCGGTACTGCCATTCGGTTTAAAGCGCTTTAATTGTATCTCGACTTTTATTAAAACAGTTACTTGTCCAAAGCCCTGCGGTTAATTAAGCGGGGCTTTTTTGTATCTATCGTATTAATCGGTTGTTTATCGCGATTGGGTGAGCTGCGCGCTAAAAGTCATTAGTATAACTGACCAGTTGGCTTTATTTTTACTGGACACCTTATGACACTGCGCCGCGCCTCTTTACTTGTTTATATGGCACTCTCATCCACGGCTGTGATGGCTGATAAATTAGCCAATATTGAACGTATTACCACCACAGCAACCCGAAGTGTGGGTAGTGCCACGCCATTGCCTTTTGTGATCAGCACGGTTTCACAACAACAATTAGCACTTATCGCGCCCACCCATATTGAACAGGTGCTCAAACAAATCGCAGGGGCGAATGTTCAGCATGGCAATGGCCAAGAATATTTACCCGCGCTGCGCTCGCCGGTGCTCTCGGGCGCGGGTGCGTGTGGCGGCATTTTAACCACAGAAGATGGCATTGCGCTTCGCGCGGCAGGATTTTGTAATATTAACGAACTCTTTGAAGCGCATACCGAAATGGCCGAGCGCATCGAAGTGCTCAAAGGGCCGGGATCTGCTTTGTATGGCTCGAATGCCGTGCATGGGGTGATCAATGTCATCACACCCGACAGTACACAAGACCGCGGCTTTGCGGGGCTCGATTTAGGTTCCTTTGGTTATAAGCGGGCTAAGTTTCAACAAGGCCATGATATGGGTGACTCAGGCATTGGCATTAGCGCAAGTGTCACGCGTGATAGCGGTTATCGCGATGATGAAAGCGTCGAACAAGAAAAACTGAGCCTTCGCTATCGCCTTGAAACCGATGACCTTGCTGTGATGTCGGGGCTGACATTTACTCATCTTGATCAACAAACCGCAGGCTTTATAGAAGGGTTTGAAAGTTATAAAGACCGAGATGTAGCACAAAGTAATGCTTACCCTGATGCGTTTCGAAGTGCACAGGCACTGCGGGTTTGGTCGCAATTTACCTGGCAAGATGAGCGCAATACCTTAGTGCTCACCCCCTATTTTCGCGACCAGAACATGACCTTTTTTAAGCATTTTTTACCCGGTACACCGCTTGAAGAAAACGCCCAAACTGGGGCGGGGATACAATCCCTTTGGCGCTACCAAGAGGATGAAAATATCCAAATCGAACTGGGTTTTGATAGCGAATACACTCAAGCCACCATGTTGCAATACCAACAAAACCCAACACAAGGCTCGGCGTTTTTAGTTGCGACAGTACCACAAGGCAAACACTATGATTACGAGGTTGCGAGCAGTTTGTACGCACCATTTTTTAATCTGCAGTGGCAATGGCAAGCACTAAGCATCGACGTTGGGGCGCGCTTTGAGCATTTAAGTTATGATTACGAAAATAATATGCAAGCAGGGCGTAACCGTGATGATGGCACACCTTGTGCCATGGGCGGGTGTCGTTATAGTCGCCCACAAAGTAGTGAAAATAGTTTTAGTACTTGGTCGCCAAAACTGGGACTGAGCATGGTCCTAAACGACAATAACGTATTGTATAGCAATCTTTCAAAAGGTTATCGCGCCCCGCAAGCATCGGAGCTGTATCAGCTAGAGCGCAAACAAACCGTCGCCGATTTAGCACCCGAAACAGCAAGCAACTTAGAAATTGGCTTAAAGGGTAATATTGCAGCGTTAAGCTATATATTATCGGCTTATACCATGGATAAAAAGCAGGTTATTTTTCGCGACAGTGACTTTTTCACCATTAACGATGGCCAGTCCTCTCATCGAGGTGTTGAGGTAGAGTTTGAGTACGCAATTAATCTTGATTGGCAAATACGTTTTGCCGGCACGCATGCCAAGCACAAATACGAGTCTGATCAACAATTGGGTGAGATTAATATCAAAGGCAACGAGATGGATACCGCCCCGCGTAACATAGCCAATGTGCAGTTAAATTGGCAACCAAGCGACACTATTAATACCTCGTTGGAGTGGCATCATGTTAGCCGTTATTTCACCGATGCTGAAAATCGCCATGAGTATGAGGGGCACCAGTTACTGAATGTGCGCGTCAACTGGCAACCGACCGCACAACTGAGCCTGACATTACGTATTAATAACTTGGCCGATACCGCGTATGCCGATCGCGCTGATTACACTAGTTTTAGCGGCGATCGCTATTTTCCCGGCAAACCCCGACATTTAGCGATGACCATGCAATATAGTTGGTAATGGTTCTTTGGCTGTTTGTAGGTGCAAGCCGGCTTTAGCCCGAAAGTTATTTAAAAGCCGTTTTCAAATAAACAACTGCTGTTAAATTAAAAAACTGCTTTTTAAATTAACACCATTGTCGTACTGGCGACGGCATTCAAAGAGAGGCTAGCGCTGATCCCTCTTTGGACACTTTCAGCGCCACCGACATCACGCTGTATTCTGCAAATAATCAATTGATGTGAACTCAACAGTAAAACAGGCATCAATTGTTTATTTTTAGGGCGTGATAACGGGGGAATTGTTAGCATCGGCGTGAACTTTGACGTTTACGTAGGTGCAAGCCTGCTTGCGAAGTCGAGCGTAGCTTGGCCGCTGTTGTAGGTAAGGCTTTAGCCCGACAGCTTTTTAAAAGCCGTTTTCAAATCAATAACTGTGTTTAGTTTTAAAAACCGCTTTTTAAATTAACATTGTTGTCGCGCGGGCGACGGCAGCCAAGGGGAGGCTATCGCCGATCTCCCCTTAGAACCCCTCGGCGCCCCAGATTTTCAAAAAATAGGCAAACTGATCTTCAAAAATACATTTGATGTGAACCATAACCGCTATCAATGCCTTAGCATGGCTTGCTCGACTTCCTGTCGCGCATTATTCATCAAATCTATTTTTTCAGGTTTGATTTAGGGGGGAATTTGTTAGCATCGGCGTGAGCTTTGAGTTTTACGTAGGTGCAAGCCTGCTTGCGAAGGCGAGCGCAGCTCGGCCGCTGTTGTAGGTTGGGCTTTAGCCCGAAGTGGTGAATTTTTACGGCGCTACTTACAGCATGTATTACCCAAAGGGTTTATGCGCATTCGCCACTATGGATTTTTAGCGAATGCGTGTCGAAAGCGAACACTCGCACTAATAAGAGCACTCGCGTCACAGACAGATAAACCGCTGAAACCAAAGAGAGCAAAAGAAACACAGCTACCTCATTGGCGGTGCCAAAAATGTAAAACAGGCACACTGCGATTTATTGGCATCGTCACTGTTGATGAAGTGATGAATAAAGCAGAGCGAACGAGCTAGCGGCCACGCTTGCTTCGTCAAATCAGAGGGTTAACCTGTTTAAGTGTTCAGGTAAGGTGACGCTGTGCCCAGGAAAAATAAGATTGCCTCAGCGCTAAAAATTAGGTGTAATGGGGACGTAAAAATGGCTGAGCCATGCAGGGAAGGCTAAGAAAACACCGTTAATCCGATAAAGTAAGCGTAATGTAGCCTACATCACGAAAAGCAAATTCCCATAGCATAAACAATACCCACTCAAACACCGAGCAGGTAGCGCCTCAGTCCAACAAGCGATTATGCAACACAAACAGCGTGTCGCATAAATACTAAATTGTTAGCATACTTATTGTAGTTTCGGGCTGTAATACTATATGGAAATAATAAATGAGATTTTTTAAGTTAAGTTTTCTTGGGGTATTTTTGACTGTGCTGTTAGCTTGTACCGATAGCCCTCAACAAGCTGATCCAAACTTTATACCTAAAAATACCCACAAAACTTTTTCTCAAAACAATAGTCCTGTTGTAGTTGTAGATGAAGCACACAATAATTTCCTAACAGCAAGTGGACGATATAGCCCATTTGTGCAGGTTCTTGAAAGCGATGGTTATACCGTTCGGCCGAATAGCAGCCGCTTTTCATTAGCCACACTACATGATGCTGATTTATTGGTTATTGCCAATGCGTTAGATAGAAATAGAAAAGACTGGAATCCACCTTTTACTGAAGCATTAAACAATGAAGAAGTTTTAAGTATTAAAAAGTGGGTCTTGGAAGGTGGAGCGCTTTTATTAATCGCAGACCATGCACCTTTTCCCCGTGTTATTGAAAATTTAGCGCGTGAATTTGGCTTTGAATTTAGTAACGGTCATGTCGGTAATGCGATGTTTCGCGCTAGGGACAAGACGCTCGCTGAACATCCCATTACGTCTAAAACCCGGCAGCTAGAGCAAAATTTTTATCCAGCTACCGCTGCACCTGAAATGCCAGAAATAACTATGCAACCTAATCGTATAGAGCAGGTTAAAACCTTTGGCGGCTCAGCTTTCAAAACTCCGCCTGAGGCTACTTCACTTTTAAATCTTGGTGAAGGGGCTGTTTCTATAGTTCCTGATGTGCCTTTTCAAGTGAATGCTGATACTGCAAGGGTGCCTGTGCAAGGTTGGAGTCAAGGTGCTGTACTGGAGGTCGGTAAAGGTCGAATAGCTGTATTTGCTGAGGGTATGATGTTTTCATCTCAACTAGATACTAAAACAGGGAAAACATTTGGATTAGCGTCTAAAGGTGCTGAACAAAATGAAGAGTTTCTATTAAATGTTATGGGTTGGCTTGCAGGTGCCATTTAACAGTGCGAGTCGAAAAGTATGCTAACAAAGCATTGCACCGGACAAGCCGGTGAATGCGGCGTTAGTGCGTCAAGCGAAGCTTGATGCATCTTGCAGGGTGCAAGTCCCTGTCGGGTAAGGTTTAACTCACCACCCGTATCGAGTGTTGCGCCTATGGCGGAGCTGTTTTTTTTTCAGCGAACAAGATAGGTGAAGCGTACACAGAGAATTAAGTAGGCCACAGGGGATCCGTGTCCCTGAAGTGCTGAGATCGCTCCGATAAATACAGTCTGACTGACGAGGTTTGTAACGCCACTGAAGTCCAAGCAAAGCAACCGTAATGAGTGAGGTTGTGGCGAGTCAGCGGAGTTATTAAGCCGTGGCATGTTTAAAGAGATGCATCAGGAACTTGAGAGAGCCAAAGGTGTTCCGCAAGGACGCGGTAGGGAAGCTAAGTCAAAAGCAAGGCCAACGATGACCCTTTGGCAGTCAGACCAGTTCGTAGTAGTTTGAGACGGGAAAGCCGATCACATGGCGAAGGGGCTGGCAGTTATATCACGTGTTTAGCAGACACATAGGCCGGACAATGTAGGGCTGGACTCACTATGATAACCGAACTAAACGCGATCACATTTAAATCACAGCGCCACCCCAAACACAGGTTTCAGAACTTATACGGATTACTAAGGGAAGATTTCCTGTATCAAAGTTGGGGTCAGCTCAATAAACAAGCAGCCGCTGGTATTGATGGCATCACCATGCCTGCTTATCAGCAGCAACTTGTTGGCAACATTACTCGACTGAGCGATGCCCTGAAGCATAAGCGCTTTCGAGCCAATGACATCAAACGTGTCTTTATTCCCAAAGCAAATGGCAAACAGAGACCGCTGGGCTTGCCCACGGTGGATGATAAATTGGTGCAACAAGGCGTGAGCCAGATATTGCAAAGTATCTGGGAAGCGGATTTTCTGCCCAATAGCTATGGCTACCGACCGAATAAAAGCGCCCATCAAGCGGTGCACAGTTTAGCGTTGAATCTTCAGTTTAAAGGATACGGTTACATTGTGGAGGCTGACATTAAAGGCTTCTTCAACAACCTTGATCACAACTGGCTGATGAAGATGCTCAAACAACGCATTGATGACAAAGCCATGCTGAGTTTAATCAGCCAATGGCTTAAAGCCCGCATAAAATCACCTGAAGGGGTATTTGAATACCCGAAAAGCGGTACGCCGCAAGGGGGGATCATTAGCCCGGTACTGGCGAACATCTACCTGCATTACGCACTCGACTTATGGTTTGAAAAGAAAGTAAAACCCCGAATGCGTGGCCGCGCGATGCTCATCCGGTACGCCGATGATTTTGTGTGTGCGTTTCAGTACGCCAACGATGCTGAGCGATTTTACGAGGTGCTGCCAAAACGACTTAAGAAATTCAATTTAGAAGTGGCAGAGGAGAAAACCTCACTGCTACGATTTAGTCGATTTCACCCGAGTCGAAAACGGCAATTTGTGTTTCTTGGTTTTGCCTTTTACTGGGCAAAAGATGCACAGGGAAAACCTCGACTCAGGCGGCGAACAGGGGCGGAAAAGCACCGCGCCAGCATGAGCGAGTTTTACCAATACATCAAAGCCAAGCGGTCAAACAAGCTCAACACTTGGATGCCGCAACTGAAACGCAAACTGATGGGATACCGAAATTACTTTGGCCTGCCAGACAACAGCTGCAGCCTTGATAGATTGTACAGTTATGTGTTGCACAGTTTATACAAATGGCTGAATAGGCGCAGTGGCAGACGCAGTTACAATTGGAGTAATTTCAAGAAGATGCTAATGTATTATGCAATTGAGCGACCAAGAGTGAGTAAGCGATTTATTCACGTAGATTGGTACTAGGAGCGTGTTGATTTACACGCGTGAATATATAACTGAAGAGCCGGATGCGGTAATTCCGCACGTCCGGATCTGTGTGGGGTCGGCCCAGTAATGGGTCGCTCTACCACGATTAACCCATCACGGACGTTAGTTTGAGAATTTTAATTTCATTTTTTCTAATCATATTCGCAAGCGATTGTTATGCTTGTTTTGTTCCGCCAGAAGGACTGAGCGACGAGCATAAACTCACCTTTGCTGGAAATGTTGGGGTTGGGATTGTACTGTTTTTGTTTGCGTTATTATGTCGATATTTCAGCCAAAAGTCGCGGCTTTGGGTGCCTGCTGTATTTGGGCTTTCTCTGGGCTACATACCGGCTGTTATGTATTTCCTTTTCATAGAAGGTATAGCTGGACCTGGCGGAGCGTGTGGGAGACCCGAGCTACTAGAGATGGGTAGCGTCATTCTGGTTAGCTTTTCAATTTTGGCTGGCTATGAGCTATTCAATTGGCTTAGGCTTCGGCGTAAAAATGGGTTATAACAAGTTAAAGCAGCGGAAAACCACTCGCTGCCTGCGCCAAAACGCTCGCGTTTTCCGCTGTTTAAAGCGTTAAGTGTCCAAACTATGAAAGCAACTATTTGCGCATTAATCGATAATCCGGGTGAGGTAGAACTAACTGAAAGCTGGCTTGAAGCTAATCGGAAAGTATTGTGCTTTGTATCTGAACAAAACGCATGTGGTTGTTGTGTCATGGGTTGGGATATTGAAGGCCCAGACGAAATCGTTTCTACTCTTCCAAATCATATTTCAGCGAGCAGCAAATGGACATCGAGCTAAAAACACTTAACAAGCGCAGGCTGTCGGAACGCCTTTCCGCTCCTTCGTCGCTACAAGTCGTCCGCAGCTGCGGGCGTTATGTGCTTCGGAGCACTGGCATCTTTAATTGACGAATGACGAAAGGGATTTAAATGTTAGAAAGAATACATAGAATAAAAGGTATAGGGCTTTTACATGATGCTGATGCAAGAGCTCATGGACTACAGAAAGCCAGCTTTATCTATGCAGATAATGGACGAGGTAAATCAACACTAGCTTCATTATTCCGTTCTTGTTCGACGAATAAACCTGAACTCCTCGTAAACCGCCGAACTATTGATGGTAATAACGAACCAGAAGCAATTCTTCAATTTTCTAATGGGCAGCGTTCTACCTTTCAAAATGGTAGTTGGGATGTTGAGCGCCCAGAGCTTTTAGTATTTGATGCCGATTTCGTTGAACAAAATGTTTATGCAGGTGGACAAGTTACAGCCGACCAACGAAAAAACTTATTACAATTTGCACTTGGCGAAAATGCTGTTGTGGCGCAACAAGAATATGATCTCGCAGATGATAATGCGAGAGCAGCAGCCAATTCTATACGAGAAACAAGTAATCAATTAGAAGTGCTGCATAGAGGTTTGACGCAAACTCAATTTCAAAGAATCGCCGAAGTTGTAGATGCAGATGATCAAATATCCGCTCTTAACGGCAAAATCGTTGAAGCCCAAAATATAGGTCTTATTCAAGCTAAGGCATTGCCTCAGCAGTTAGCATTGCCGACACTTAATGTGGATGATATTTTTAATGTTTTGGGTACATCCCTCGAAAATATTGATCTAGCAGCAGAGCAGCAAGTTAAAGAACACTTAAATACTCACAACAAAAATCGTTTAGAGAAATGGATAAGTGATGGGCATGCATACGGTGAAGAAGGTAATTGCTTGTATTGCAACCAACCTCTCGATGGTGTCGAATTAATACAAGCATATCGCAGTTATTTTAATCAAGATTATAATCAGCTTAAGTCGGATGTTTCTCGGTTGACAGGCCTCATTAACGCGAGCTGCTCTAATGAGATCATTGACAGATTAAAGTCACGGTTTGAAACTGCTAGTGCAGTCATTGATGGTTGGCAGGAGCATGTTGAGGTAATACCTCCAACATTCGATGAAAATTCCGCAAGAGATGCTCTTTCTAATATTGAAACTCTGTTAAACGCTTTGAGAGAGAGCAAAGAAGTTAATTTGCTCGACGCTGTTGGCTCTGAAGATAATAAAAACGAAGTTGCTAGAATCTGGCAGGAAGTTATAGAGGTTGTTGTTGCATGTAACAATTCAATTTCAAATGCTACAGCTGTTATAACAAACTACAAAAACAGTTTGGCAGCTCTAAGTATTGAGAATTTGAAAAACCAAATTCGTGATTTAGAGTGGGCTAAAATACGTTACAGGCAAGATGTTGTAGATTTATTTTCACAGCTCGCTTTGGAAAAAATTCAGGACGAAACTGCAAAATCTGAAAAACAAACAAAAAAAGATGCCTTGAATCAAATCATGCAGGCAACTCTAGAAAGCTATAAAGATCGTATTAATGAGCTTTTGCGCGGTTTTGGTGCTCAATTTCTGATTCCGAATATTGATTTTAATTATCGGGGTGGATTGAGAAGTGATTATGTATTGCAAATGCGCGGTGCGAACATTGCTTTAAGTGGTGGTGTACCAGATTTTAAGACTTCTCTGAGTGAGGGTGATAAACGCACATTAGCTTTTGCTTTCTTCATAGCCTCTGCTGAATCTGATCCTGATTTAGCCAACAAGGTCATTGTAATAGATGACCCAATGTGTAGCTTAGACCTTAACAGAAAGCAGCAAACACGTACTGTTTTGAAGAGGTTGCATGACAGCTGCAAGCAAATAATTGTTCTTGCACATGATGTTCATTTCCTTCGTAATCTTCGTGATGATGTGTTGCGAACAGGAAACCCGAACGAAATTAAATGTTTAAAGTTAAAATCAGTCATTAATCGCTATAGTGACTTTGATGTAATAAATCTTGATCAAGAATGTGAAAGTGCATATTTCAAATGCCACCGCATGCTTGATGAATATTTAGTTGGGAATGCTCAGAGCAATATGGAAATAGCTAGATCAATTCGGCCAATGCTTGAAGGGTATCTACATAGACGTTTTCCCAACTTGATAAATGGCGGCCTTTTGTTTGGGCAAGTTATTGACTTGATAAGTAATGCGCAACCACCAAGTCCTTTAGTTAATGCTCAAAACATTACTAACGAACTTAATGAGATAAATCGTTACGCCGGACAGTTTCATCACGATACTAATCCAGCGGCAGACCAAGTTCAAATTACAGATGGTGAGCTTTTAAGCTTTGTAGAAAGGTCGCTAGCTGTGATTTATGCTGGATAAACACATTAGTAATCAGCACATAACAAGGCCATAAAGTCGGATTCGTAACAGTTGGCTCGGTTCCGCTTCGCTACACATTTTAGCCAACTGTTACTCACCGCTTATGGCGGCGTTGAGGTTGTAGAATTACTCATTTGGTCAAGTTTTTAGGTGATTTAAGGGTTCTCAAATGCATTGCTTAGTACGAGATAGTCGCTTAGAAAGCGATACGGGAGGTCAAAAAAATGGCTAAATTTATAAAAATAGAAATTCTACAGCCTCGTTATATGCACCTAATAAGTTGTTTATTGCTGTCAGAAAACATCATCAAAAAGTCATAAGGACGTCAGGTATTTTAAAGTCGATTTGCATAAATTGACCGTTTGTTCAATCACATTGAAGCGAAGTTAAATTATTCGTTGATTTTAAAACAAGGAAAAATTGTGAAGCATATTTTTAATTCAATTATTCTGCTGCTTTCTATTCTAATTATCAGTAGCAAAAGTTATAGCCAAGATGAATTTCCAGTCTTAGAGGGGCCATACCTTGGGCAAAAGCCACCTGGCTTAACCCCAAAAACATTTGCTCCTGGGTATGTCGCGACTAAGCATCGTGACTATAGCGGTTCCTTCACCCCTGATATGAAAGAGTTCTATTTTACGAGAAAGGATGTTTACACTAAAAAATGGTGGTTAATACGTTTTAAGTTAGAAAATAACCAGTGGCAAGAATCAGTTGTAGGAGCCAGAGTGGGACGTCCTATACTTGCGCCAGATGGTAAGATCATGCATCTGGGCAATAAATATATGGAGCGCACCAGTAATGGCTGGTCAGAGATAAAAAGTCTGGGGCCTATGTTTGAGAGGGAAGATTGGGGCATTATGCGCCTGTCTGCATCGGCCAAAGGCACTTATGTATTTGATGACTACAAAAACAATGATGTAATCCGCATTTCAACAATTAAAGATGGCAAACGCCAACCACCAAAATTGATGGGATCGCAGATAAACTCTGGAAAATGGACTGCCCACCCCTTTATTGCACCAGATGAGTCTTACTTAATCTGGGATAGTGAAAAGAACGATGGATATGGCGATCAAGACCTGTATATCAGCTTTCGCGAACAAGATGGTTCATGGGGGGCGGCGATAAACTTAGGAGAGAAGGTAAATACTAATGGGGTTGAATCTGGCGCGTATGTATCGCCCGATGGCAAGTATCTTTTTTTTAATCGGACCCCAATTCAAACAAACGATGGTAGCGATCCTGAAGGTGATATCTACTGGGTGGATTCGCAGGTTATAGAAATGCTCAGGCCCAAACAATAATCCATATAACAATCGAAGTAAGAGCGACGCCAAAAGCGGCGCGCCTTCTTCGGGCGTTGAGGCTGTAGAATTACTCATTTGGTCAAGTTTTTAGGTGCTTTAAGGGGTTTAAAATGCATTGCTTAGTACGAGATTGTCGCTTAGAAAGCGATACAGGAGGTCAAAAAAATGGCCAAATTTATAAAAATAGAAATTCTACAGCCTCGTTAGGCAAATGGAGTATTGCAATATGCAAACGTGTAAATCATGTTTAAAAGAAATAGAAACGAGTGCTACAAAGTGTTCATACTGTCAGTCGTATCAGGTTTGGTATAAAAACCCTCAGCACTATAGTTTAATCATTATGCTCCCCTTTTTAGTATTTATGTTTTGGAATACAGGTTTATTTAATAAAAAAGAATTTAGTGACTTCGAAAGTGAGTTCTCTTTTAATCTAGAAAAAATTATTGATGCTAATAAACCCAACACTATATTAATTACCTATAAAGTTAAAAATAATACCCGATACAAGTGGCGTGATATTAGTTATGAAATAATTAGTAAGCACGATGGCGAGCTCTTAGCGACCAATTCTGTTAGTGATTTTAGTTGGGTAATACAACCAAACTCAGAGTCTTTCCTCACAGTAAAGGTGCCAATTGTCTCTAATGCAAATGAATGGGAATTAAAAATAAAAGACTTAGAGGTAAAGCGCTATTAAATTTGCCTAACGAGCCAATAAAAACGGGACTAAAAACAGTTTGCTGTGTCGTTTTTCAACATTTTAACAAACAATTTTTAGGCCCTTATTGGGGCCTTGATACTATATATACTCTTATTGTTAATAAAAAAAGCTTGTTTTATAGGTTCAAAATGCATTATTTAATGCTTTAAAAACGCTTAGGATTGATTTTAGGCGCTCGATTGTTAGTTGAATTTGGCTGTTGGAGTAATTCTAGAGTCTCGTTATAACTATTGGTGAATTATCCTACTATGCGTACTATTTTGACTATATTAATCGTTTCTTTATTGAGTGGCTGCGCTTCTACAAGCGATAATCACAATGATTTGTCTAAAATTGTCGGTGATTATTTTAGTGTTTATTCTCACCGTAATGATTTTGAACGCTTAATGTCTTTCTATGATAATAACGCTCAATTTGAAGATATTATCTATGGAAATAGTTTTAAAACGAAAAGAGAGATTAAAGAATTCTTAGCTTGGGATAAAGGCGAATTTACGGTTCTTTCGGGTGATCGGATTTTAACCATTACAAAACAAATTCAAGAAGGAAATACGGTTGTAACACAAGGTTTTTTTCATGAGTTTATCTATAACGGTCAAAAAATGGGTCCGTGGTTGTTTATAATTGATCAAGAGTTTAATTCCCAGAATAAAATTATAAAGCAAACAGATTGGATTAATTACACTCCTAGAGAAGATTTCCTCGGGGGTAAAAATATGAATGATGAACTAATTAAGAAATAGTTATAGCTACGAACCATTAGGGTTAGGTCTTTCTTTTTGGCTCTGATGTTAAAAAACACAAAAACTAGACCTTTTAATCATATTTAAGATGCATTGATTTTTCGATAAAGTTGAAAAGAAAGTAATCACCTCTACATATTACATTGATATAATTAGCGTTATTCAGTTTCAAAAAATTGACTTCAGAAATTATTAAGGCATTTTTATTTGTTGCTGACTTTAGTTTTTACGTCATAAATCAAGAGCTAAACTACAAATTTGGTTTGTATTTCCAATATTTCACAACATTTCGCAATCGATTTAATTATGAACTGTGGAGTTGTGTAGATACATTTTTAACCTCGGTGGCGCGCAGTGTCTCGGTGCGGCCGGTGGTGAAAATCAGTTTGTTTCCCTTGTCGAAAAACGATAAACAGGATGTATTAAGCAGGGATTGCCCCCTGAGTTAATATCATAGGGCATTTTTGGATCTGTTGAGAAGTCACGTAGGGTTGTGGCTGCTAGATTTTAATTTCAGCTTTGGCGCTTGCTTTGAAACATCACCTTTGAGCATCGCGTTTTAGATCAATCTTATACAGGTAATGAATACAAGGTTGTTAGATTTTCTATCGGCAACTAATGGTAATATCCTCTTACAAATTAACGTGCTTTTTTTGCTGACAGCCTGCTGCATTAATGTTCTAGTTTACCGATGTGTAATAGGAACAAATGGCGAATAAAGGAGTGCGATGGATGGCTGCAAAGATGGGTAAAGGACTCGTTGTTGGGATGTTAGCTTGTGTAGCAACGTTGGCCTATTCCGAGGACTCGCAAGCATCGTTATTACTAAGCGAAGAAGCCCAGCTAGAAATTATCAATACTTTAGCGTTACAGATTGAACAGCGCAGCAGTGACCCACAAGTAGGCAAACGAATTGCAGCGCACCTCAGCAAACAATATCAATCTTATAAGTATTTAGGCTTTGATCAGCCCGCTGACTTTGCTGCCAAACTGACCCAAGATGTGCAAGCGGTGTTACAAGATCCCTCCATTGTCGTATCGGCGAATGAGCCCGACCTTTCACATGCTGTAGCTGCCACCACGGCCTCGAATCAAATCACATTCGTAAATGATGAAATAGCACTGATTGAACTTGATTTACACAGCACTCAAACACAAATTGATACCCTTTTTAGCCAAGTGGCGGATGCTGAGGTATTTGTTTTTGATTTGCGCCACAGCCGCAGCCCCCAAAATGCGGATTCTGATGTCTTGTTGTACACCGCAAGTTATTTATTTGAACAACCTACTGAGTTATATCGTATTGATAAAGTTGGTAAAAAAAAGGCCGACATCATTACAACACTTAAAAGAGTGGCCGGTAAAAAACGAGCTCATGTGCCGGTGTATGTGCTAACCAGCGAGCAAACAGGGGTGGTGGCTGAGCGTTTTGTTAGTGCTTTACAGCACCTTAAACGGGCTTATGTTGTGGGTGAACCTACTGCTGGGCAAGTCGATATCTATGAGCAAGTGAGTCTGCACCATAAGCTCAAAGTAACACTGCCAGTTGGCAAGTTTGTGCTTCATAATGGCGTCAACCCCCAACAAAGTCAGACACTAGGTCTTCAGCCCGATTTACTGGTTACATCGTTTTTAGCCTTTCAAGAAACCCAACCTTTGGCTACGCAATCAGCGATTGAATACCGTGTTTTACAAGGGCGCGGCACACCACAAGAAACCTTTTCGCAAAATAAAGCGCAAATCAATTATTCCGCTTGGCGGTTTTTCGGCAATGATTGCGCGCTCGAATACCGGATATCAGAGCCGATGTATAATGCCAATACTAAAAAATATCAGTTTGCTTATCAGCTGAGATATTACGGTCATGGCAGCGCTAAAATGCGTTACACCTTAGGTAATGGGATAGAGCAAATGACGCAGCAAGCCAATTTTGCCGATAAAACCGACATAAAAAGCGCCATCACCATAGGGTTTAAGTCGTTTGAAGCTATAAAGATGAAAAGCTGCGGTGTGGTGTAATTGAGTTCATTATAAAATTAGCTGTAAAAAAGTTGGTTGGTGATGGTAAAGGTGACAAACATAAATTTAGACAATTGCTGGTGTTGCAGTTTTTTTATACATTTATTTACAATGAATTAGCATGAATTCTTGTACCTGAAAAAGCTTTAGTATTTAATGAAGTTCTATCCTTTTGTTGCTCATAGCTCGTCAATTGCATGGTAAAGATGAGAAGCGCAAGGCACATTAAATTTCTGTTCACATCGGAAGTGGTTTTATTATGAAGATCAAAATTTTAAGTTTAGCTATATCTGCTGTATTGTTAACCGGCTGTGGGGGTTCTGATAAAAAAAGCACACCGACCCTAGTGCAAAGTGTATTTGAGATCCAGCCAGTAATGACGGTTACAGGCAAGGAAGATAGCCCATCAGCTGTAGTCATTAATGCCAATAAAGTCCCCGCTGGTACTGAGGCTATAGTTTTAGAATTAGTAGATCAACCTACGCTTGGTGAGATATCGGGCGTATATCCAAATCTAAGCTATGTGCCGGTAGCAGACCAATTTGGTGACGATACCTTTAGCTTTAAACTAAAAAAAGGCACTAAAGAAAGTAGCACGGTAAAAGTTAATATTACCCTTGCGGCTGTTAACGATGCGCCAGTAATTACAGGAACTCCAGCTGCTGCTGTGCAAGCGAATGAAACGTATCATTTTGCTGCCGCGGCTTCAGATATTGATTCTGAGCAATTAAGTTTTAGTATTGACAATAAACCTGATTGGGCGACGTTTGATACCGTAACTGGGGTATTAAGTGGTATGCCTTCAAATCAGCATGCAGGTACAACCAGTGGCATTGTTATTCGTGTCTCTGACGGTGAATTAGAAGCTGCTTTACCCGCCTTTAATGTTGATGTGATTGCCCAAAGCATTTTTGAAGTCGAACCTGAAATCACGGTTAATGGTACTGAAGATAACCCATTAACGATAGGTATTAGTGCTAATCAAGTCCCTGATGGTGATGAAGCTGTAGTTGTTGAACTGTTAAATCAACCGACGCTTGGACAAGTGACGGGTGTGTATCCTGCTTTAACTTACTCTCCAGCAATTAACCAATTTGGTGACGATACCTTTAGCTTTAAACTAAAAAAAGGCTCTAAAGAAAGTAGCACGGTAAAAGTTAATATTACCCTTGCGGCTGTTAACGATGCGCCAGTAATTACAGGAACTCCAGCAGCTACTGTGCAAGCGAATGAAACGTATCATTTTGCTGCCGCGGCTTCAGATATTGATTCGCAGCAATTGAGTTTTAGTATTGACAATAAACCTGATTGGGCGACGTTTGATACTGTAACTGGGGTATTGAGTGGTATGCCTTCAAATCAGCATGCAGGTAAAACCAGTGGCATTGTTATTCGTGTCTCAGATGGTGAATTTGAAGCTGCTTTACCTGCATTTGATATTGAAGTGATTGCAGTATCTTGGGTTAAACTCGGTGATTTACCGGGTTTTGAAGGTTCGCATTTAAGTGTCCAGTCAACCGGTGATGATCTGTATGCAGTGACACATAACTTTGCGATTGCCTCTGCGATGTTGTGTGCAAGTGCCGAACCGAGCGCTCCAAGGTTGTCATATTGGGATATTGCACAAAATAATTGGCAAGAACTGAGCTCTCCGCAATCGAGTCGTTATTATTATCAAGCAGAACTTGTTGATAAAAAGCTTTATCTCTTTGGTGGCACCGAGGCGTGTTCAAGTGGGGCAAATGCGCAAGCTAATATGGAAGTGTATGATACACAAGAAAAAACCTGGCTAACGTTTGCAGCGCCGACTTTTGCGCCATTTAGTAATCCGCTACAAGCGAGTTGTTCATTTAACGGTGAGGTCATTGCGTTTTCTAAAAATGGTCAACAGCAACGCCTTAATCGTTTAAATACAGTGGACAACAGCTGGCAAGCAACAGAATTACCTGAGAGTTTGAATGAAATACAACATTGTTTTAGCAAAGGTGATGCGCTTTTTGTTATCCAACGTCAAGATGAGCAATTACTGTTAAGTCAATTTGATACTACAACACAAAGTGTTTTAAATTCAGAGTTAATTCCTGATTTTGCAGCCGGTGTTTATTATGACACTACACTTACAGGCAATAAGTTATACCTGTTAAGTGCAAAAAACTTTGTGCAATTTGATTTTGATTTAATGCAATGGAAAACGCTTAGCGCTAATCCGTTTGCGGTTGAGGTGCAAGATACCACTAGCTATTATTTACGTGACTTTAAAACGGTTGCCTATGGTAATACTCTGCTGTCGGTTGGTGGCGCTTATACCAATTATTATGGTAAAGCCATTTACCAATATATCCCGCAATAATTAATAACTATAAAACTGATTTAAAGGGCTCACAGAGCCCTTTTTTTATTGCTTATTTGCCTTGTTAATTAAAAATAAACTATCTAGCGATGTGAGTGTTTTTGAACTCAGCCATACTTAGTTTTATCTGTAATCATCATTAAAAAATCGCAATTTCATCGATGTAAAGCGGCAATTTTGGGATTTGTGGATCGGTACTATTTTTGGCATTAACTGCGTGTACTTTCACATAACGTGCTATCTGTTTACCTACCGCAAAGCTAAGGAGTGGTCCGTTTATTTCACTTGCATTTAATTGTGTTACTCGCTGCCAATTTTGCTTGTCATTCGATACCCACACTGATATTGCAATGGGTGGATGTAATTGGCGATGTCGGCCGGCATCAATACCCATGACTATTTGATGAAATGACGTTTTGTTTTCAAGGTCGATAACGGCCTCTAAGTCGCTATCATAAAAAATAGCGAAATTATCTGCACGGTAAAACTGGTCAAAAGCAAAAATACCATCATTGAGTTTTTGTAGCCCATCAGATTGCGCCGGGTATTTTAAGGTAATAGGTTTACCTACCGCTTTGTGGTGGGCAAAACTGACTTGTACGGGCAAAGAATAGAGGCCTAATTTGGGCGCAAATAAACGAGCACTGACACTCACCACTTGTTTATTACTATCGACTAAAAGCGGTTCACTGTAGATATGATCCAGTGTTTCATTTGTCAGTTTAACCTGAATTTGGCCATCTAATTGGTTGGCAATAGTTAATTGTGATTGCCCCGAGTTGACTTGCTTAATGGCAATATCAGGCACTAAATGGCTGAGTGCATAATGGATGTTTTGCGCTTGGTAGCGTGCAAATAATAGCGGCAATTTTTGCGTGAACAAAGACCAGTTGCGCTGCGCAGGTTGGCTCCAAACCCCTTCAGCAAAAGCAGCAATACGTGGAAAAAGCATGTATTGAGCTTGTTGCGGGGTTTTTATGTATTCCGTCCACAAAGCCCCTTGTGCGCCTAGGACTAAATGATGTTGTGAAGCGGGCAGCTGCGCAGGTATAGGCTCATATAAATACACGTCTTTGAGGGTGGTTAAACCATGAATTGCTTTAGGTTCGCGCTGTGACAGGGATTGATAGGCATCAAAATAAACAAATTGATAAGGGCTCATTATTACTTGATGACCCAGTGTTGCTGCAGCAACACCGCCATCTTCGCCGCGCCAGCTGGTAACTAAGGCATTAGGGGCTAAGCCACCTTCTAATATTTCATCCCAGCCGATCATTTTTTTGCCAAGCGCGGTGACTATATTACTGACTCTGCCAATAAAATAACTTTGTACTTGTTCTGTGCTAGTAAGCTGAAGCTCTTGCATTAGTTGCTGCACAAAAGGGCTTGCGAGCCATTGTTTTTTGATCACTTCATCACCACCAACATGAATATAAGGGGCAGGAAAAAGCGTAGCGACTTCTTGATAAACCTGTTGTAAGAAGGCAAACGTTTGCTCGGTGGGGCATAAAACCGCTTCAAAAATGCCAAAGTTGTCTTCAACTACGGGGCGCTTACCGCTGCAACCTAATTCTGGATAAGCCGCTAAAATAGCGGTGCTGTGGCCCGGGATGTCGATTTCAGGAATGACCATCACATGTCTTGCTGCCGCGTAGGCCACGACGTCCTTGATTTGTGCTTGAGTGTAAAACCCCTTTACAGCGGTCGTATCAAAAAGTGGTTGGTAGTCATAGGTGTGGCCCAATACCGTTTGATTACGTATTGATCCAACTTCAGTGAGCTTGGGATAGGTCTTAATTTCTATCCTCCAGCCTTGATCATCGGTTAGATGCCATTGAAATACATTTAGTTTGTGAAAGGCCAGCCAATCAATATAGCTTTTAATAAAATCCACATTAAAAAAGTGGCGGCTGACATCAAGGTGCATGCCGCGATAACTAAAACGTGGTTGGTCATTAATTTCGACGGCTGGAATATCCCAACTTAATTGGTTGATGGGATGATTGGCATAAATATCTGGCGGGAGTAATTGCAACAATGATTGCATGCCATAAAATAACCCGGCTACGTCCGCAGCACGAATACGAACCTGCTCTACAGAGACACTCAACTGATAACTTTCTGGCGTGGTCAGTGTGCTATCAAGCTGAAAATGAATGTGGTTTTTTCCAACAACCGAGCGCTGTGTTATTGGCTGTTGATAACCGGTAACGGGCGCAATAGTTTGCCAAAACATGGTTGCTGTCGGCTTGCTTTTGTCGCTGTCGTAACTTATTTTTGTTTGATTGTTTAGGGAAAATACACCTTTTGAAACAATCGTTTGTTTCGGTTCAGGCACAATAGAGATTGTTGACGGCGCAGCCCAAAGCCAAGCTGAAAATACCAATACGCTAATACTGGTCAAAATTTTATAATACATCGATAACTCCAACAGAAAAATAAAACCCAAGCGTTGGCAGACGTTGGGTTTTGGGTAAGTTCAAGGGGGAAGTTGAACAAATATTAAAAATAAAGCTTAAAAATCAAAGGTGAGCGAGGCACTAATGGTGCGCCCTAAAATCGGGCGAGCATAGTAGTATTCATAACCCGCTTGTTGGTCATTAATGGCACGTGGATTACCCTCGGTTAAACCAATTTCATCGGTCAGGTTAGCGGCTTTGACATGTAAGCGCAGGCTTGAAGTGAATTGATAGTTCACTCCTGCATCCCATGTGGTATAGGCGGGTAATTCAAATTTATTCTCACCATCTGAAAAACGATCGCCTAAATGGTGCATGGTTAAATACACATCGCCATTATTAAAATAATAGGTAGGAGTAATGCGTAATTGCATTTTTGGAGTACGTTTAACTTGGTTGTTTTCCCAATGTTTAAAATCACCTTCAAAGCCCGACATTTTAGGCTCTTGGACCACACCTGTAAGCTCAATTTTTAAATCATCGGTTGCTTGCCACGCCGCTTCAAACTCGACGCCATCGGTAATGGTATCTATGGTCTGATTGGCGACTGCGCCGTTACTTGAGGTGAAATTACGCTCGGTTAAATCATTAAACTTGGTACGAAATAATGTGGCAGAGGTACCAATTGATTCACCCGAATAACGTAAGCCTAATTCGCTAAAGGTTAAATTAACCACGTCGTTAAAGTCAGCGCTTTTACCGCTGTGGATCCCTTGGCCATGGCTTAATAAGCGTGGCATTTCAAAAGCGTCGGCATAGCGGCCAAACATCGCCATATCTTTATTAAAAGTGTAATTAAACCCTACTGTCCACGCGGCTTCGGTTTCGTTACGGGTTTGGTTATAAAATTTACTCGATGGCATATCGGCATAGTTATTGGCCATAATGTTATCGCTGTCATCGCCATTGGCGTTAAAGGCGCCCAAAATTGGCACAGCGAATTGCGTACCCGATGCAGTGCTATCTAACTTGAGCCATTCAATACGAATACCCGCATCAAGGCGTAAATCATCGGTGGCTTGAAATTCATCATTAATAAAAAATGAGTGTGAGCTTGAAGTACCAAAAGCCGTGGCTTGGCCCCAGCCTGGCGCATAACCTGTTGAACCGTTATCGGTTAGCTGGCCCACAACATCACCGCTGTTATTGACTGCAACTATATCGAGGCGACGGGCATTAGAGCGTACTTCCGTTAAAAATTGTGATTCCCATTTATCAACGGGTAGGGTATCGGCATCAACATAAGCATATAACCAGCCAAGGGTGAGATTGTTTTGCTCGCCTTCGTAAGTGAACGAGGCTTTATTTACAAATTGCTCAGCTTGGTAGCTTGAAAACAAAGGGTAACTAGTGGTGACTAAGCCATTGCCATTAAGTTGGCTTGGGTCGTTAATTATGTGATCGTCTCCCACATACCGATACATGGCTCGCACAGCGCCATCATCTGCAAAATGGCTGAGCATTCCCTGTACATCTTGTTGTGCTAAGCGATCGTTTGCATTCATTAAAGTCGAGTTATCAAAGTTAAGTAAAATATACATGTCGTTATCGAATTTTGAATAACGTCCTGCCAATTTCATGAGCCAGTTATCACTAAGCTCCCAATCTAAATTAAAGCCAAGGGTTGAAAATTGGGTATGCTGGCCATCTTTAAGGTCGCGCGTAACGTAATTTCCATCGGCTTTGCGATAGCTTAATAAACGTTGGTCGTTGCCAATCAAGGTGCCACTTTGTGGGTCAACCCCTGGGATCCCGGTTGGATTTTGTTGGTCTTGTAATGGAATTGGTACATAAAAAGTAGTGTGATCATTGAGGTGCTTGGCAGATAGCGTTAGCTGGCCTTTTTCAAATTCGCGAACTAACGTTAGGCGCACTTGGCCACCGTGATCAGCACTAAACTCAGTGTCTCGAACGCCTTCAGAATGACGATAAAAACCACCGACCGCCATTTTCCAATTGTCGCTAATTGGCGTGCCGTAAAACAGTTCGGTTTTGAGCATGCCGTAATCGGCAGTCGATACACGAATGGTGCCTTCTTCGATATCATCGGGTTTGCGGGTAATAAAATTCACTAATGCCGCAGGGCCATTGACGGTGAGTAAACCAGAAGTACCACCACGTACCGCTTCCATGTTTTGAATGCTAAGATCTTGACGCTGATAAAAATCAACCCACACACCATCGTATACAACAGGTAAGCCATCTTCTTCTACGCCAATATAACGAAACCCTTCGCCGCCACGAAGACCACGTGGAGCAACATTGTTATTAGTTTCACCGCCCGAATCTTCAACCCAAAAACCAGGCACGACTTCAAGTAAATCGGCAGTACCAAGGGGTTGCTCTCGTTCAAGTTGTTTTGCATCTAAGGTGGTAATTGACACTGAAGACTCAAGTTTGGTTTGGCCGCGACGTGTGGTACCTGTAACGATAATTTTTTCAAGATCGAGCAGTTTTTTACCTTGCTCGGCTGGTGCATTTTGTTCAGCCGCCGCCGCAAAGCAAAGTAACGCGCTGCTAATAGCCAAGCAAAGACATGAACGATTAAAACGTGGTTGTTTTTTTTGTTGATAAGACATTTTATTTCCCTAGTTGACGATAATAAAACCCCGATTTTTTAACTCGGTTATTTGTTAAACGTTTGAACAATTGAAAATGGGAATAGAAAATTGGTTTATCTGCAAAAGGTATTGTGCTTAAAACTGATAATGCAAACTTAAGTTTAATGCGCGCCCAAAAATGGGTCTGGCATAATATTGATTTTGTTGATGAATTAAGCCACTTCGGGGGTTTCCTTCGGTTAAGCCTATGGTATCTAAAAGGTTATTAATGCTCAGACCTAAGGTGAGTTTTTCATTAAGTGCCCATTGTGCGCTCGCATCAACAACATAGTAGGCAGGCAATGCAAATTGGTTGGCCACATCAGAATAGCGTGTGCCAATATAGGATGCTGTGAGCGCCAGCTCACCTTGTGAAAAACGATATTTTTGTGTGATCCGCAATTGAGCATTGGGGGTGCGGGTAATTTGGTTATTGTTATATTTGCTTTCTGCAAGCTGGGAGGGAATGCCTTTAAAGCGCCCATTTTGCCACACCGCCACACCACTAATTGACCAATGTGCTGATAAAGTTTTAGCAAATTCTAGCTCCATGCCATAGGTTTGCGTGCTAATTAAAATACCCAGTTGGGTATTTTGATTCCCTTGATAAACAGTAAAAGGTAAAGGATCGAATTGTGTTTCAAACAAGCTGGCGCTTATAAATCCAGATGTATCAGCAATGCGCGTACCCCATTCAATAAAGCTCAGTTCAACCGGTCGGCCAAACCCCACGGTGTCAGGGATCGTTGCAAGGTAAGAGCTATACCCTAAGGTATTGCCAAAATTGAGCAATTTGGGCATTTCAAACGCATTGGCAATACGAATAAAGGTGGCGGCGGCATCAGCAAATTGCCAGTTTAGCCCAGTGCTGAGGGCTGTTTTAGTAAATTGCTCTGATTTTTTAAAGCGATAAGGGCTACTTTGAGTAATCGTTTGATGCTGTGAGTATTGGTTTTGCTGATCTGTATTAGCTACTGCGGTTAGTTGGAGCCATTCAGTTCGTGCGCCAATATCAAAGGTAAGTGCATCAGTAATTGAGTAGCGGACATTACCATAAAGCGAGTGGGACTTCGCTTCCCCATAGCCTGTAATGTAGGTAGGGCCTGAAAATGACAATACACCCAAAGGATTGAGCGTCGCAATCTTTTGGCCAAACGGATCTAATGCAACAGTTTCAATTGGGCTGGGTTGATGGGTCACATCGGTTAAAATACTGCCCAACCAGCGGTCGTGAGGCAACTGTGAAAAATCATTATTGGCATATAAAGAGCCGAACATGAGTTCGGTTTGCTCATTCATTTGCCAGTTAAGGCTTAGGCGATTGATCCATTGAATCTGCTGATATTCAGCATACAGAGGGTAAGAAAATGTCACTAAGCCATTGTTATTTAGTTGTGTTGGGTCAAGATATTGTTGTGTTATAGGAGAATAAAGTGCCGCTGTTGAGCCAAGATAGTGGGTTAAAAATTGCTTCACAGGCGCACTGCTTAACCAATCTTTGGCTGGCAGTAATGTTTCATTACCTTGGTTCATTAGGGTATATAAGGTGGTGGATAAATCTGATAGTCGACTTTTGTTACTTAGCAGCAGCGAATCAGTTAGCGAAAAATCAATTAAGTAAGTCAGACTAATGGCGCGGGTTTGTTGTCCGTCAGCTAAATCATAACGGCGTATTTTCCCACCATGGGGTGCAAAAAAATAACGTAATTGGTTACTTAATAAGGTGCTGGTTCCGGCATTTAGAGAATTAATTGCTCTCGGTTTTTTTTGATTCTGCATTGGAATAGGGGCAAAGAAGCTGGTTTTATCTTCTAAATATTTAACTACCCATTGTTGAGAGTAGGTGGGCGTTATTTGATTTATACGGATACTCAATTGGCCCCCTTGATCAGTATTAAATCCCGGCTCCCTTATGCCCGTTGATTGGCGATAAAATCCACCGCTTAGCAGATACCAGTTGTCACTGAGTTGATGACTATACACCCCATCTAGGCGTTGGTAGCCATAGTTAATTGCATTGGTGAATTTTAATTTTCGCTGCGCATTGTCACCGGTTTGGCCAATAAAATTAACATTGGCGGCTGGACCATTAACGCTAAAAATACCGCTGCTACCCCCTCGCACAATTTGAATTGCAGCAGTGGTAAAGTCTTGGCGTAAGAAAAAATCGGGCCACACACCGTCGTAGACAACTGGTAAATCATCTTCAAGTAAGCTAATAAAGCGAAATCCCTCACCGCCGCGCAAGCCTCGTGGTGCGACATTATTATTGGTTTCTCCGCCTGAATTTTCGACCCAAAATCCAGGTGCGTTATTGAATGTATCGGCGGTACTGAAAGGTACTTGGTTGTAAAGTTGAGCTGAATTTAAATGAGTAATAGATAAAGATGAACTTAAAATTGAACGATTGTGGCTGCCTTGACCTGAAACCAAAATACGTTCAAGAGCATTGGCTGCCTCGTCATGATTATTGTTATTTTTAGCTAATACACGCGCAGTGATTACGACCGTATTAAGTGTTGGGTATAAAGTGTAGGTCCATGGTGTATGGTTTAATAGATGCTCCAGTTGTGCATTTAGATTGGCAGGCTCTTCAAGTAAACTAACCATAGGCTCATTGTTAAGCGGTGTCATACTGAGTTGCCAATTATGCTTTTTAGCGACTTTAAATAACGCGTCGGTGAGGGAGAACTGAGTTGTGGCAAAGGCACAGAGGTGCCATGCGCTTAAACAAAGCGCACAGCAGTAAATTAATAAATGGCTGACATAAGAACGAGTAGGTTGCTTGGTCATGATCCCTTTTTAGAGCTATAGAGCGCTATCCCTTATTGCTCACAGTGACTTAGTTTATGTGTTTGATCTATTCAACCTAAGTCTCATTTTTGCATTTCCTGCTTTTGTAAAATACGGGTATTGTCGACTTTTACTAAGTTAATTTGATAGAGATGGGGCAAAGCGCTCAGCCATTGTTCTACTTTATCGTGATGAATTTGGCCTGAGTATTTATAAGCGGCAATGTCATTATCGGCTAAATAAATATTGAGCGTGGTAAAGCGTCTAATGTCATGCAATACCTCACCAAGCGGGACATCATGGTACTCTAATAAAGGGCTTTGCCATTCAAGCTCTTGTTGAAGATTATAAGGCTGTTTTGTTAGGGGAGAATGTTGGTCAAGTTCCGCTTGCTCGCCCAATTCAAGAGTTAAACCATTTGGGTTATTTGCTGCCATTACTGCTACTTTTCCTTCTAATACCGCCACACTAACATGACTTAAATGCGCTTTTACCACAAATTCGGTGCCAATTGCGGTGGCACTATGGCCATGATGACTCACGACAAAAGGTCGCTTAGGATCTTTGGCTACTTTAAACACTGCAATACCTTGCAGTAATTCAATTGCGCGTTTTTTAGGTTTAAATACAACACTGATTTTGCTGTCTGCGCCAAGAGTGATTTGACTACCATCAGCTAATAACCAGCTTTGATGGCTTGCAGTCGTGGTTTGATAAATAATAGGGTCCTCAATCGCTACGATTTGAGTTGTTAAAGTATTGTCTATTTGCTGTGGTTGGTTTATTGCTATAAAACTAAATGTGGCTACCAATAAAGCGAAAGCGGCACTGCCCACAGGCCATATTAATGGTGTAAGTGCCAAACGATTTTTAATTGTGTGACGCAGTGTTTGCCACCAGGTTCTAGTGATTGGCTGTGGTAATTCGGTAAGGCAATCGGTTGGTAGGTCTACTGCTAAGCCCCACATAATTTGTAGTTTACTAAATGCCTGTTGATGGTGTGCATCTTGTTCAAGCCATACCTGAAAAGCCTGCTGAGTTTGTTTACTATTATCTTCATCCAATATTAATAACCAGTTTGCAGCTTCATCTGCAATGCGATTGCGTTCGGGGATTGTTATCTTATTCATTGACTGCTCGTATCAAAGTTCATGTTGCAAATGGTCATAGCAATGACGAATAGCACGTAACACATATTTGCGAACCATGCTTTGTGAAATGTCGAGTTGTTCGCTAATTTGCTCATAACTACATTCTTTTACTTTATATAAAATAAAGGCTTGTTGGCACTTTATTGGTAATTGCTTAATTAATACTGCCATCTGGCTCAGCACCTGTTGATGCTGATTTGATTGCTCTGGATTGGCTAAGGTATCAATTGAATTGATTTGCAGCTGTTCATCAAATTCAATGGGGCTGCGAGCCTGACTGCGTAATCTATCTATGGTTAGATTATTGGCAATTTTATATAAATAGGCTGCTATATAGCTTTCGATCTCTGGTTTATCTAAACCCAATAACTTAATAAAGGCTTCTTGAGCTATGTCTTCGGCTTCTCTTTGTACTAAGCCTTTTTTCATTATGTGATGAATAAGTTTTTGGTGATGCTGCTGATAAAGCTGCCGCACTTGTTCATTTTGTGAAACCTGCTCAAGGGGATCGTTAAAATTAAGTTGCACCTAAGACTCCTGTCTTGATAATCGACGCGCATGAATGGGGAAGTACTTTCCCCATAACTAAAAATGATTACGGCATAACATAATCAGCGCGGCTGGTTTTCCCTGCGTGGTTTTTTGTTCTCACCATTGCTTTATCTGTTGGTGCAATATCAACGGGTTGATAATAAGGCAGCCAAGTCAGACCTTCATCGAGTGAGTACTCTACTTGCATCCCGATAAAACGCGTATTAGCAAATAGTTTACCTTGCTCAATTTTGGCTCCAGCCAATGGGATCCTAAAATTGACACCGGCGACATCGGTAATTTGGTTTTGTATATCAACGGGTTTCACATAATTGAGTAACGGCAAGGCATACTGACCAAGCGTATTGGTAAAGGTATGCCACGCAGCGTCAATTGGTGAGACGCCATCTTGATTTAATGGCGTTAAAGCGGGCATATCTTGCACCCAAGCCCGTTCGGCAGCGCCTAACAATTTAGGAAAAACCATGTAATCTAAAATTTCGGGCGATTTTTGATTCTCGGCAAAAAGTTGCGCTTGGATCCCAACCACGTTTTTTTTACCTGTGTCATTTAAATCGACCCAATTAGGGTTCCATGGGATCGGGTTACCTAGTTTATCGAGATCTGCGTTGGCATAAATATTAAATGGGCGGTATTCAAATGCCTTTTTAGTATCGGTATAACCCGCCCAATGATAGCCAATTTCATCTGGATGCTTGTTATAAGCTAAATCTAAATACAAGTTTGTAGCATGAGATAACACTACTTTATAACCCTGATTAGCAAACTTATAGGCTTGGTGTTCATTACCCCAGCCCCATACGTTATTCCAAAAAATAGGGTAAATTTGGCCGTAATCGATGTTGCCGGTGCCATTATGCGATAATACGTCGCCCCAAGTCGCCATCTCAAAACCATGTTTGTTGACTATGGTTTTCCATTTCATAAAAAAGAAATCAAATAGCTGCGCATCGGTTTTCCCTGCAGTTTCAGGGTTTTGTTGCACAGCTGGCGATTGCGCCCACCATTCATTAGGTCCTAAATGAGGCAGCTCATCGCCACCGCCATGTAATCGGGTTACCTGTGCATTGGGCACAGCATCGTACATCGCTTTGGTTTCTGAAATGATTTTATCTAAGAAAGCAAACGCACTGGGTAACGCCGGATTAATAAAGTTATCGGTATAAAACTGAGGCGTATAATATTTTGAGGTATCAAGTGGGTCGATTAAGCGATAGCGCTGCGCTTCGGTTAAATCGGTATCTTTGTATTTGTTATAACGATATTCCATCGCTTTAATGGCTGCACGTGCATGGGCTGGAAAATCATATTCTAAAATTACGTTAATATGACGATCGGCGGCGTATTGCAAAATTTCTTTAAAGTCGTCAACGGTATAATAGCCCCATCCTTGACCTAAGAAGTTTTGTTGTGCAACCTCGAAACCTTGGAAATTAGGTATTTTTCCTAAGTTAGCCTCGGTGCTGTTGGCTGGTTTGTTTTCAATGCCATCCCCAGGTAAAAAGCCATTTGATGCCCCCATAAATGCATGCAGCATAGTGTGTTCGTTCAGATCAAACCCCCGCTTTGCACCAAACTCAGTCAGCTCAGGAATACCGGGGATTTCTAAACGCCAGCCTTCATCATTGGCCACATTCATTTCAAATTGATTAATTTTATACAGCGCTAATAAGTCGATGAGTTTGAGTACGGTTTCTTTACTTTGAAAGTTACGTGCCACATCAAGCATCATGCCGCGATATTCAAAACGCGGTGCATCTTTAATAATGGTCGCGGGTAAAGTCGCATGTTGATAAGGCGTCGCAGTCACAGATGCCGCGTACACCTCTTTTGGAATAAGCTGGCGCAGAGTTTGAATACCATAAAACACCCCTGCGGCATCTTTACCTGTAATGGTAATGCCATTAAAAGGGTCAATGATCAGCATGTACCCTTCATTGTCTGGTGCACTGTCGCTATCAACGTTAAGACTAGGGTCGAGTTGCAAGCGAATTTGATTTGATGAAGCTGTGGTTGTTTGTTGATGAATGGCAAACTGGCCAGGCATTAAGTCTTTTAAAGCCGCTTGTAAATATTGGGCTTCTTGTAAAAGGTCATTTTCGCTGACAATTTGTACTTGATGACTTAATAAATTTAAGTGTGCATCACTCGTTTGCACAGTCAGAGGTTGGGGTACTAAACGATTTTTAACCGCTAACGCTTCAAATTGCTGTTGATTTTCGAGGTAGCGAATTTGGGGTGTTTGCACCGGTTTTATATCAGTTGCGGTTTGGGTGGTTTGTTTTGGGTCATTCGGGTCCATGTGCACATCAATCAATACCGCTTGCGGGGCTTGATTACCTACAACCAAGTGAAACCCACCGGGTGAATCATTTTTTAGCATTTGCCAATATTGCGCAATAATCTCGATTTTACGGCTTTCACCTGGGCTAATGGCGTTAAATCCGGCGGTTGGTTTGAGTACAAAATAATCGCCACTTTTAGCGCTATCTGCATTGTCTATCGATACATTTTGTAGTGCCAGCGCCGCTCTTGCACGCTCGCCATTAGCATCACTGGCAGGTAAGACCGACGCCGGTGGTCGCACCGAATTAAAATACAACGCCCAACCTGAATCGGTTAAAGGTTCAATGCCATTATTATGAATTGTAAGGCTGCCTAAAAATATATTCTCGCCAATGCCATGGTCTATTACATGCCAATCAAGTTTAATATCACTGCCAGAGAGTGCCGCAAACGCATTCGGTGCGACAGCTGCGCATACTAAGCCAATCGCAAGCGAAATAGGCTTTACTGTAGATTTAATCATTTCGGTTGTTTCCTGTTGGTTTAATTATTATGAATTGCTATTAAAGGAAACGTTTTATGGCGCTAATTTGGGAATAAAAGAGTGAGATAAAAAACAGATTAAATTTGAAAAGTGAAAAATGTCATCTTTGGTCTGCATACGAGCAGCCGTTTTAATCGCATTACTTCCATTTTTGAGATTGACGCCACCATGAACAAATAACTTCTGTTAATCAATGTGTTTGTATTTGGTTCAATTGGCTGGGCGCAGATCAATCCCTTATATTTTCATTTATTAACTGCTAGGTAGTTTTAATCGGTAATGCTGATGACATACTTTTGCATCATGAAATTTATTCAATTGGTTCTTAGCGATAGTGAAAGATCACTATTTTACTTGGCCACGGCTTCTGTTTTATTCACTTGCCGGAGGCTATTTATTGATCACTTCATTAATTGTATTTAGTAAGATCTGTTGTTCAATTGGCTTGCCTATAACACTATCAAATCCGGCTTGTAAGTACTTTTGTATGTCTTCGGTCATTACATTTGCTGTCAGTGCGATAATAGGAAGTTGGGGGTGTGACTGTTTGATGAGCCTACATGCTGTCATGCCGTCCATTTCGGGCATTTGAATGTCCATTAAGATCAGGTCGTAATCATTTTGCTGAGCAAATTGAACAACTTCTTTGCCATTATTGGCAATCTGTGTTTCAACGCCTTGGCTATGTAACATGGCGAGTACCACAATTTGATTTACTTTGTTATCTTCGGCAATTAACGCTTTTACCCCTTGCAGGTTAATTTTAGCTATCAGCTTTTCTTGGTGAATATGGTTGCTGGCTTCTGCTCTTTTTAGAGGCAGCATGATTTGAAACTTTGTACCTACACCTTCTTCACTTTGTACGTTTATTTTACCCTCCATTAGCGTAGTTAGAGAATGCACGATTGACATCCCTAATCCTGTGCCGCCAAACCTGCGGGTGGTCGAGTTGTCAGCTTGCTCGAAGCGCTCAAATAATTTATCTAGCGCCATTTTGGACATACCAATACCGGTATCTGTGATTTCAAATGTGACTTGATTTATAGAGGCGTTATTAGCTTGATTACAGTAGCAGGAAATCACAATTCCCCCTTGCTGAGTGAATTTAATCGCATTTGAAATAATATTGATTAATATTTGGCGGATCCGAAGGGCATCACCATACCAATCATCGTGTGTAATCGTATTGTGAATTTTTAGCGTGATGTTTTTATCTTTGGTTTGTAATGACATATCAGACTCAAGATGTGCAAGCAATGCTGATACTTTAAAATGTGTGTGTTCGAGATTTAGCTTACCGGCTTCGATTTTAGAAAAATCTAAAATGTCATTCACTATGGTCATTAATGCTTGAGTTGAGTACGTTGCTTGCTTAAGTAAATTTTGGCCATTTTGAGTGAGCGGCTCGCACTCTAATAACTGTAAAATGCCATATATGCCATTCATGGGCGTTCTAATTTCATGACTGGTATTGGCTAAAAAAGCACTTTTTGCTAACGCTGCAGATTCTGCTGAGTTTTTTGCATCTTGCAACTCTTTTTCACGCTGCTTTATATGGCTAATATCAGAGATAATACCAACAAAAGTGAGTTTTGATATGTTCGCAAGTTCTTTTATCACTAGGCTAATTGGAAATTCATCGCCACTTTTTTTCACCGCAATTAAGTCGCGATTTTTACCTATGACTTTTGAAGTCCCTGATGCTTGATAGCCCTTAATGTAGTCGTGATGGTGCTTTGCGTGGTCGTTAATCATTAATTTTGTGACATTTACGCCGATCATCTCTTTGGCTGAGTAGCCAAACATTTCAGTCGCTTGTTCAGAGAAAAAAAGTATGTTGCCTTTGGCATCACAAATGATAATAGCGTCTGTTAAACACGCTAAGATTGCATTTTGTTCTGCTTGTGTCATTTTTAGTTGTTTAACAGTATGTTTTGCAACATTTTCGAGCTCATCTCGATTGTTTTTTATTGCAATATTCGCTAGTTGTTCACTGTTGATGGCAAACCATAATGCGACGCCGTAAGCAAAAAACCGTAATAGATGCCAACCCCACCATGAAAGATCCCAAAGTGCTGATTGTTCGAACATAATTGCTGCAAAGCCAAACATGGTGCAATGTAAAATAAACAGTAAATCATCTGTTTTTCTGACACGGTAATAGGTATAAATCAACTTTACTGATGTACATAGTAATAAAATTCCACCGCCAATATTTAAAAAGGTTGCAAAGGAAGTGAACTGCCCATTTATGACCATCGTCGGAATGTGTTCAGCAAATAAAAACGAGCAAAAAATAAAAAACAACGCGCATATAATCGATGCTAATACCCATTTTATTTGTAGTTTAGAGACAATCGCAACGGGTAAAACAAGTATAAAAAATAACACTCCGCCGATAAAAGTGGCCCATGAATGTAGCCAAACAAAAAGTTGCCCCGGTTGGATTAAGGCATGAGCAAAATCAAGGCATCCCATTACGGCTAAAGCCGTGGCAATGGGATAATTAAAACTCGTGCCGGCATGATTATGTTCTAAACGAACTAAAGTATAAGCGACAATCATCGCTATTACGGCACCGGCTACTTCAATCGCGGTATGGACAGGGATATGTTGCCAACGCCACAATGAAAGATACGTTTGCGCTAAAAAGAATGTACTGACATGAAACAATGCACTGAAAAAAATAACGATAATAATCGCGTTGCGCGTATGACGAGTAATAGATGGGGGCATTTAAATCATATATCTATAAATTATTTGCTTAGTTTAGTCTAAAAATCAGAAGTGCTAGGGTATATTAATGGGTTTTTAATTCATTCAATCCCAACATAAAGTTAACTAAAGCGTTAGCGATTTCTGTGTTGGTTTTGTCATCTGAAGGTGTGGAGTTTATTTATAAGCTCACTCAGTTAAATAGCTATTACTTGAAGTGATGGGGTAGATTTGTTTTAATACAATCACTTCATTTTTTGAGATTGACGCCGCCATGAACAACTAACTCCTGTTACCCAATGTTTTTTATTTATTTGGATCAACAGGGTGAGTGGGCGCAGCTCAATACCTTTTATATTTTCGTTGTTTGTTTAACTACTCGATTATTTGCACTGTTCATGTAATGGCATGATTTTTCATGGTGTACTCTATTTAGCTAGTTTCAGTTATAGCGAAAAAAATCACTATTTTGCTCAGCCACGGCCCCTGTTTTATTTACCTGCAGGAGGCTATTTATGCCATCTTTTCATCTTAATCATCTTCATTTGCAGCTCAATTGCGGCCGCATTCTTTTTAACGACCTTAATTGGCATCACCACCATCATAGGTCTGCCTTGATTGGCCAAAACGGAGTAGGAAAGTCACTTTTGGCGCAATTACTGATTGGTGAACTCAAGCCGACTTCTGGCGATGTGAGCGTGCCACAATCAGTGGGGTACTTTGCTCAAAGCCATGTTTTAGCGCATTCAAAACAAACCATAGCCCAATTTTTAGCGGTCGATAGCGTGCTTTATGCACTTGAACAAGTGGCGAAGGGCCAGATTGAGCAGCATTGGTTTGATACCATTGGTGAGTGCTGGCAGATACATAATGAGCTAACTGTTTTAATGAGGAAGCTCAGATTACCAACCGATTTAAACTTGCCCGTTGCGAGGCTAAGTGGTGGGCAGCAAGCAACCTTGACCTTGTGGCGTTTGTTTAACGAGCCTCATGAATTACTTATTTTAGATGAGCCGTCAAATCATCTCGATCATGAGGGAAAGATCTGGTTGCTGGAACAGATGCAGCACTTTAAGGGCGCGATATTATTGATTAGCCACGATCGTTTATTACTTGAAAATATTGAGCATATTTATGAGCTAGATAGTATTGGTTTACACCATTACGCGGGCAATTATTCAAGTTATGTAACGCAAAAACACGCTGAACAACAGGCTGTTGAGCGTCAATTAATGCAAGTAAAACGCGAACAACAACGCGTTGTATGCACTGTGCAACAAAACCAAGAAAAGGCTCAGCAGCGAGCGCAGCAAGGGCGTAAGTTATCACGCCAAGGCAGTCAGCCTAAAATATTACAAGATTTTAAAAAGGGCAGGGCCTCAGCTCAATTAGCGCGGGCGGTTAGCATTGCGCATGAGCGAAAAACTGATTTACAGCAGCGTATTAGTCAGTTGCAACAACGCCAAGCAGACTCAGTGACGCAGCAGGTCTATTTACAAACGGTCAGTCAAACCAGTGGCCTGAAAACCCAATTACGTGCCAATCAATGTGTTCTACCTTTTGGCCAGAGTTCCCCTTTAACGTTTCAAGTTCTGACTGGGCAAAAGTGGCATGTTACAGGTACCAATGGCGCAGGAAAATCGACTCTTTTTAAGGTGATTCAAGGTCAGCTGCAAGTGCAATCAGGGTCTTTGGTGTGTAATGCGCCAGTTTTTTGTTTAGATCAACATGCCAGCATATTTAAAACAACACAGAGCGTTATTGATGAGCTAAACAGGTATTGCCCACACATTAGTCATAGTGATGGCCGTACTTTACTGGCGGGCATTGGCCTACGTGGCGATACCGTAAAGCAACATATCGAGACACTAAGTGGTGGGCAAAAAATGAAACTGGCGATGCTGATTGTCAGCCATCAACAAAGTCAGCCAATGTTATTACTTGATGAACCCGATAACCACTTAGATTTAACGTCTAAAGCGCAATTGGCTCAGGCATTAAATATGTATCAAGGCACGTTTTTATTGATCAGCCATGATGAACACTTTGCTGCGAAGGCCGGTACGATGCAGGTTATTAATTTGTAAAGGGGGTTTACGCTGATATGAATTACTGAGGATTATTACTATTTTATCTCATTGATACAAGCCATGACGCCTGAAAATGAGGCTAATTTCACCTTCTACTATCAGTGCTTTTAATTGGTTATTTATAGCGGGAAGTTGCGCAAGATGTATCGACTTTTTAGACATTACAATATAACCGTTTTGCTTGGCAGATAAGCCCAGAGTCGACTCTGTAATTTGGTTAAGGGGATCAAACTGTTTAAGCAATGGTACTACGGTATCATCGTGGTAAATAAAGGCGTCAATACGATTTTTATGGAGGGCATCAAACAGTTAGAAGCCGTATTACAGACACTTAAATGTGGTGATATTACGACAATTACTGGGCGCACCCACCAATTGAGCATTCATTGCCAAGCGATTGGGCACCCACTTTTAGGGTGCTAATAGAGGTCTTTCTTTTTTAAGCTAAAGGAAAAGAGAAAGACCCTGTTGGCTCGGATGTGATTATATTAATTAAACTTAGTTAGTTTATTTGAAACTCGATCGCACCAATATCAATCAATTTAGAGCCATTATTATCACCATCTAAAGGTCTTTCAGTGCCATTTATATCAATAGAAAGTGTTATATCGGCACCGGTATCGATACTCGGTGAGTTAGCTTGTTGATAACCTAAATAATTAATGAGTGGATCCGCAAGCACACTGCCGGTCTCTTTTTGCTTATTCAGCATGTTGAAAAAAGGAGTCTCAACTTCAAAAATAAGGTTGTTAATGAGGTTAAAAGTAGATGCGGCAGAGAAGTCTTTTAAGGTACTACCGTAAGAGCCATTTTCTATAATAAACCGTGAGTTAGATATAATATTATTGGTCATATTGACCTCATAATGAGGTGTTACACCAGATCTATAGACTAACTCTAATACTCTGCCAATACCTTGAAAAGTATTATTATTCATGGTTATTTTTGCTTCAGGATAAGCACGAATAAAATCACAAGCGAAGTAAATATCGGGGTGGGTTAGTAAGTTGCCTGAATACACATTATTTATTGCATTAATTGTTGTTGCATTCTCATCTTTATAATAAGTGCCAGTTTCAATGTAGGGGCAATGGTACTGTTCGCGAATATAATCATAAAGATACCCTGTATCTAAAGCTGAACCTACGAAGCGATTTTGCGCTAAAGTCAGTGTGCTATTGTTCATGATAGTCGTCGAAGGTAAATGGTATTGTGTTCCGTCGAACAGGTTATTGTTTATTTGCGAATGGCCTTCGTCAACCGTAATGTAGTGGCTTGCCAACGTAAAACCAATGAGTTGGCTACTTTGGCCAAGCTTAATTGTGGCTTCGTTAAATAAAGGGTAGTCAGCGCCATTGAAGTACAGTGTGGCGTTTTGTGATTGTGCTTGAAGTTGTATTTGCTTATTACTTAAGTCGAGAGGCCCTAAATAAATCCCATTTGGTACTGTGATTGTGCTCATGTTTGGGGCTGTGTCTATCTGTTGCTGGATCACTTGAGTTGGCTGCCCTACGACTAGCGGAAACGTTGCAAACCCAATCGCTTGCTCATTAGTGCTATCACTTTTGGCTGTAAAACTGATATGCCCTTGACCTTGAGTATGACCAGAAATGGTTAATTTAAATTTATTGTATGCATTCCTATACCCGCCATTGTCAGTAAAAATCAGCTGGTTTTTTTCCAAGCAGTTATACCACGTATAGGTAGTTTGTTCATAACACTGGGCTGATAATAAGGTTGCAAATTCAGGCAGTTGAAGTTGAACTTTAAAATGATTCAACGGATCAATAGTTCCTGAAGCGGTCTCTTTTTGTATAAAGCTAAATTCAGCTTCTTCTTGTTCACCCACTAACATTATTATATTAAGTTGATCATGAGGGACGCTAAAACCAAATTGAGCATCAATGGGAAGCCTGGCTATCTCGATTGTGGCATTATCATTTGTGGTATCAAAATCATGCCCTAAGTAGGCGACTTTAGCTAAAAGCGAGCTGGTAACTGCTGAAGTATTATTTTTGTCTGCGGTTAAATACACTTTATGGTTTTGGTAATTTCCCGGTTTTAAATGATTAATTTGACAAGATAGCTGTAAAAGGTCCTCTGATACGGTACAAAGGCGATGTGATTGGTATGTTTTGCTATCAAATTGGGTTGGTGCTTGAGTTGTGTAGGTAACATCTACAATCGCAGTTTGGCTAGAATCCGCATTGCTTGATATTAAGGCATCTACTTCAATAGTCGCCCCATAGTTTTTAGGCTCATGAGTAAGCGATATACTGATATCTGCAATCTTAGGGAGAATTTTAATATTAGTCGGGTGACCCCAATAATGATACTCATCTAAGTTGCTATAACCATCACCATCAAAATCGAGTGCAGCATCGGTGGCATCTAAGGGGTTAAATCCAAATGCGACTTCCCAGCCATTTGTCATCCCGTCACCATCGTCATCAGCGAAGTCAAACAACATTGAAGCATTAAAGTATTCTTGTAAAAAAATGTACTCTGTTTGCGTTGTTGTGGTGTTAGCTGCATTTAAAAGCGCTATTCGATAATAAGGGTAGTTTGAGGTTAGATTACCTCGTTGTTCACTATAAAACTCTACCGCAAGTGTTGAAGAGCTGTCGTTCGCGCCTTTAATGGTAAGACTGCCTTGTTCTTCAAATGCCGAGCCCAGGGTTTTAAGCATAAAAAGCTTGGTAGTACGAACTTGCCAGTACCCCAAATCAGAGTCGAATATATCGCCTTTAACATAAAAACTATTATTATTATTGCTACACAGTCCGTTAGGGCTTCCAACGCGATGGGTTTTAAAATCAGAATAGAGGAGTTGATGCTTAGTTTGCGGGTCGGTAAATAACAAGTTATGGATCTCTTCAGTTTTTGAACAATCCTCACCCAGCTCTTTGAACTGTGATGTACCACTGAGCACTCTTTCACTGATTAAATCTGTATCTAATAAGCTTTTAACTTGAATATTTTCAAAGATAATGGTGCTATCAATAAGTTCGCCATTTGCTGAAAATTTATTAGCTCTGACAGTTGCTTTACCATTTGTGACCATGCCATCTTCAGAGCAGTTATCAAAGCTAACGTATTTTTCGTTGTCAGAACTACCATTTGTAATGTTTAAACTGCCTCCACCGCTACAACTTGCTCCTACACTACCAGGGTCATCGTTATAATCGGGAAGTAGTTCTGGTGCAAGTAAGGCAATGTATACATATACTTGTCCTAATGTTGCATTATTTAACGCCGCGGGTGATGCGTTTCCAGTATAAGCTTCTTTCACATTGATGTATTGACTCAATGGGTCTGTTGGGGGGGGGCTTGGCTGAGGAGGTAAGTCAGGAGTACTATCAGAACCGCCTCCACAGGCTGTAAGTAAGCTAAAACAGCAGATTAGTATTATACGATTCATATAATAAACGTCCTTTTATTATTATTGTGATTGGAGCGCTTATTGAATTGAAAATAAATAAGTCTCTGGGCCTTTTTGTGAGCCTAGATAATAACTTACTGTTTTAATGTATTCAATCTAGAGACTGCTAAATTGTTGCTTTGAACATTTATGCGGTAGCCATTTAAAAAACGAAATATACTTATATCATTAAAATTCAATAAATTTTTTCACTTCAATGCTTACCTCATTATTTTATGGGGCTTGTTATCAGCCAATCGCGTTACTGCTAAATGGTATTATGATTTATCTCGACTTACAAAAAAGCGGCAATCTTTACTCGATTTTTCATGCAGTTGCACTTTCAACGTGAGTCTTTATGCACAAACACAGAGCCTTTTTCTGGGTTATAAATAGTGTTACTTGGTGTATCGTGTTCTCTATTCTAAAACCATTATTACTTGTAGTTGCTCCTCAAGCCGTTAGACTAGCGGCTGACTTTATTGTTTACGAGTACGTTTTTTGCAGCCTTTACCTGACTCATTTATTGCGCCTAAGTGCGAGCAAGCCATCGAGATTTTATATCAAGATGAGGCGATTTTACTTATCAACAAACCCAGTGGTTTATTGAGTTTGTCGGGTAAAAATCCGGCTAATTTAGACTCAGTACATTATCGTTTATGCCAAGATTTTCCAGCGGCCACGTTATTACACCGTCTTGATTTTGGCACTTCGGGCATTATGTTGGTGGCGTTAAATAAAACCATTAATGCGGTATTGATGAGTCAATTTCAGCAACGCACGATTAAAAAAAGTTATACCGCGATTTTAGCTGGGCAGTTAACGCCGCTAAATGGCTCAATTAATTTACCGATTGCAAAAGCTGAATTTCCGCGCCATGCGGTATGTTTGCAACGTGGTAAACACGCACAAAGTGATTATCAAGTGCATGCTTATTGCAAAAGTACCGATAGCACTAAAGTGACTTATTTGCCGGTGACTGGGCGCACCCACCAATTGCGCATTCATAGCCAAGCGATTGGGCACCCAATTTTAGGGTGCGATTTGTATGGCACAGTGCACAGTTTATCCCAAGCGCCGCGTTTGATGTTGCATGCAACCTCGTTAACTTTTACACATCCCATCACGTTACAGCGCTTTGAGGGCGTGTGCCCAAGCCCCTTTTAATTATTTAAGCCAATGTAGATTGAGCGGATCCTTGTGAGATAACACCTTATCAACACTGAAATGGCAGCCGTAGTTTTTTAATTTTATTAGCTGTTTCCATTTTTTATCCTCATTTCACTTTTATGCTAGCGCCATCGTTATGAAGGAGAGCTTTTTTGGCTTAGTCCTAGATAACATCATGTTTAGCTTTTAATCATAAAACGAAAATAGATTTAAAAAGGGATCACTATGGATAAGTGTCTTAAGCAGTTTTTAGACGTATGGCAACCTTATCAAAAAGAGTTGTTTAGTTATGTTGATTGCGATTTAGATAAGTTTCTTGAACACCATTGTACGTTTGCAGGCAGGAATGAGCTCGTAGAAGCAAAAATGAGAAAAGAGCTCATTCTTGAACTTTGTAAGCAAGTGCAATGTAAGTTACTTGATATTGGCGAAAAAAACCTAATTATTGCTCCTATGTATCATTGGAATGAACTGTTGGTTAGGTACCCTAAAATTGCTCAAATTGGTTTTTTAACACCTTTCAGTTTTTTAAGTCATTGGCTTTCTTTGCATCATTTAACTCAGTTAGTTAAAGAGGATGGTTTTCGCGAAGCCTTGTTACTGGTTGATCGATACATTGCTTTGCTTGAATACAAATTTGAGCAGAATGCAGAAACTAGTGGTAAATATCCACAACTGTCTTTTTAATCAATAGATTAAACAGTTTTAAATTAAGCGATTTTATTTATAAAACAATGTGACTGAGTATTATAAATGATTTATATCGGCAGAGACTCGGTTGTTTTATTTGATCACGTTTGAGCATCAATCAATCTATCTCGAGAGTCACAATTTGAATCGAATCATTTGGGATGGGTAAAGTCACGGTTATGGTGACTCCTTTGCCGGTATCGCTATCACAATCAACTGTGCCATTTAAAATTTGAGTTACGATATTAAAAAAGATGGCACCACCGAGCCCTGTGGCGCCAAGATTTCGTTTAGTGGTGTAGAAGGGGACAAAGATGTTTTTTACTAAATTGCGTGCAATTCCAACCCCATTATCGCAATAGTCAATGCGTATCTCGTGTTTATTAAGCGTGATATTAATCGAAATTTCGCCATGCTCAACGTCAACAAAGCCATGTTCAATCGAACCATTGATGAGATAACTAAAGATGTAATGAAAAATAGTTTTAAAACTATCAATAGAGAAAGTAGGGCATTGTAATAACACTGTATGTTGCCGAGTTTTGGGCTCAAAAGAATCCATTAATTGTTGTAAAAATGGTTTAACGGCAAATACACTGCGTAATTCGCTATCTTTATTTACTGCTAATTCTTTAAATCGGCTTACTAATATTGCTGCACGATGATTATTTTTATTTACCAACTCTGCAGCAGTTAAAATAGCGGTGAGCTTATCTATTAAGTCATTCTTTTTTAATTGATTATTATGGGTCAGTTTTAATAGATCATCGACTTGCTCTGTCAAGAGTGTTGAACCTGTAATACTAATGCCAAGTGGGGTGTTGATTTCATGGGCGACACCTGCGACTAAATGCCCAAGTTCTGCAAACTTTTCTCGTTCAATTAGTTTTTTCTGCGTCACTTTTAAGCTATTGAGCACAGTTTCAAGTTCGGTATTGGTGTTTAATAGGGCCTGATTTGTATGCTCTTTTATCGCGACTAATTTCTTAATTGTAAAATGGTCCCCAGTCATAATTAAAATATGATTACCTATAATCGAAATTAGTATTAAACAAGGTATTAGGATGAGCCAGTATTGTTTAACTTGGGTATCTTTAAGCCATTGTTCGGTTGGTTTTATCAATAATGAAATTGCCTGATCACCAACTTTAAATCTTGTTTTTTTCAGTAGTTCTTCGGTGGTTAATTCGGTGACAGAGTTTTTGAGCGTGCTATTAGAGTTATTCGTGGAATCGAACAATACTGCTTGAGGTTTATTTTGCTCATTAACTCGCAATAATTTCACATCTAAATCATCGAAATTTAAAGATGTAAAAGCAAGTTGAGTAAATTTGCCAATATCAAGCACTCCGGTAATAAATCCTGCTATCTCATTATTAACGAGATAAGGCAGTAATAATAAAATAGCGAGCTCATTTTTATTATTTTGTAATATAGAAACTTCCTGGGTGGCAACTAAACTTTTGTTTTTGATAGCAAGATCAATTGCATTTCGTTTAAAGGTTTCTTGATAAATGTCGATCCCAATCACTTGTTTGTTCTGCTGATAGGGATAGATAGATTCAACAATAACTTGGCGATTGTACGGTGTTGTAAGATTGCCCGATAAATCAGTTGAGCTGTTAATCAAGCGATTGCGGGAAATAGCAACAAATGCCTCGTTTCGGGTTAACAGATCTTGCATATAAAGGGCGTAGTCTGGGTCAGCGATTGGGTTCGTTTTTGGCTGTAAAGAGCGAATATTATACAGTGCGTTAATGTGAGATGTTATATGTTGCTCAAGCGCTTGGCTGACACTCGTTGATTGCTGCTGAATAAGGTTATCTAAACGTTGAAATTCATAATCCCGAGAAAATGAATAAATAGTAAATGTAAAAACTAACATCAAAGAAAACGAAATGTTAATTATATAGCGTCGGCTTTGCCATTGCGCTTTGTCTTTTAGCAAGATGCCAAGCAACATAGGGCAGAACAAAATAATGCCAAAACTGTCACCTATCCACCACGTTAGCCAATCATATGGCAATTGAGTAAGCGGAATATTACCAGTTAAATACAAACTTAGGCTGGCTAAACTCGACGCAATTAAAGTACTTAAAAAAGCACATAATGCAAACCAAGCAATATCATTACGATTAATCAAATCTAGGTTAAACGGCTTCTTTAATGATAATAAATAGCATCCTCCCCAAGCTTGTAGCGTTACAGCAGTGGCAATAAAAACAAGATTTAACATTGGAAATTGAAAGTCAGTCAGTATTGAATTGACCAAGCTTGATGCGAACCAGACGCTAGGTAGTAGCCGATAGCCATATAGTAATACTGCTGTCAGAGCCACACCCGATGCAGGCCAAATAGGGCTGATGTAACCGCCATGTTGGCTCAGTGATAGCGTTAACCAAGCAGCAGCAAAATAGGCGAGCGTAAAGAATATATTAAGCCGCAAAGTGTGCATTGTTATCATGCAATTCCCCCCTAAAAAACATAGGATGGCGCTCTTAATTTACTAAACCTTAAATCGACTCACCAGTTGGTTTAGTTCCTCAGTTAATGTTCTGAGTTTATCGCATGATTCAGAGCTGCGAATGGCTGACTCACTGGTTGAGAGAGTAACATCACTAATGTTTACGATATTACGATTAATATCGTGAACAACGACGTTTTGTTGCTCTGTCGCAGTTGCCATTTGAATACTCATGCTTTTAATTGTATCGACCGACTCATCTATCGAGCGCAATGCATTACCGGCTTTATTTGAAGCACTGACACTTTTATCAACTTGTATTTGGCCTGATTCGATGGTGCCTACGGCATTTTTTGAACCTTCTTGCAATTTAGCAATCATGTTTTGAATTTCTTCTGTGGAAGTTTGGGTGCGCATTGCTAAACTTCGCACTTCATCAGCAACAACGGCAAAGCCTCGGCCTTGTTCTCCAGCCCTTGCTGCTTCTATGGCTGCGTTCAGTGCCAATAAGTTTGTTTGCTCTGAGATACCGCGAATAACACTCAAAATAGAACCTATAGACTCGGTGTGTTCAGCAAGTTCGTAAATGACTTTGCCCGATACTTTCATTTCTCCTGACAGGGTTTGAATATAACGAATGGTGTCATCAACTACACCCATACCTTCGTGTACTTTCCCTGTTGCAGTTTCTGCTGCGTTGGCGGTTTCAACTGCATTTTTAGCAATTTCTTCGATGGTTGCGCCCATTTGAGTCACTGCAGTGGCCACTTGCATGGTTTGATCTCTTTGTTCAGCCAATTCAACCGAAGTACTTTTATTTAATTGATTTACTTCCTCCACCGAGTTAAGTAATTGCTGACAACTGTTTAATACTTGTTGGATTAGTGACTGTAATTGACCAATAAAAACATTGTAGTTTTGTGCTAAATGACCAAGTTCGTCTTGTGATTCAACAGGGAGCCGCTTTCTCAAATCAGCCTCACCTTCGGCGATTTGTTTCAGTAATTCTGAAATATGAACGATAGGTGCGCTGATCCCCTTTGCAACGCCAACAGATAACAATAAAAAGACAAACATAATTGTTATTGCTACTAAAGCGCTGTCACGGGTCATGCTGTTGAGCTCTTCGTAAATTTCACTTTGTGGAACTTGTGCTAATACATACCAATCAAGCTCTTTGATGTAGTCGGAGGCTAAAAAATATGGCGTACCATCGATTTCTATTTCGGTAAGTACAAAAGATTTTTTACTTAATACTTGGTCTTTTAACTCTGTTAAACCGGGTAGTTGATTGATATTACTTTTATCAAGTAGCTGATTATTTTTATGTATTTTTATGGTGCCATCGCTGGCGACAACAAACACTGAACCACTTTGTGCAATTTTAAAGTTGTTGATAAACGTTACAAGTTGACCAATTCCAACTCCCATACCTGCAACACCGAGCACATTGTTGGAATCTTTTACTAAATAATTGATAAAAAGCGTGAGCTCGCCAGTATCTTTATTTGGACCGATACCAGTATCGTAAAGGGCTTTACTGTTAAAAAAACTAAAAAACCAGCCATCAGTTGGCACAGAAGAAGACATGGTTTTTACAAATCCGTTTTGAGTAAAATAATCTTTTGTTTTCCACGAACCAACAAAGGTTTCACCTGAATTATTGACGTCATTGATACGTTGGAGATAACTTTGTATCGCGTCAATTCCTGCTTTGTTTTCACCTTGTTTTAGCCAATCGATAATATATTGGTTTTCGGCGATTTGCATTGAGCCATTAATCGCCATTGCAATTTCTTTCTCTATGTTTAGCCGAATACTCGACATCACAAAAGGCAGTTCTTCCTTACCCAAGCGTGACTTAATAATGCTTGAAGTGAATAAATTATTAAAAATTGCTAATGCACCTAAGGATAAAACTAATGCTGAGGCCATCGCAAAAACGAGTTTCTTTTTAATTGATAAATGGGACCAAAAACCAAACATTTTGAACTCCAATGAGTTAACGAAGTAAGTGTTAAATGATTGATGTATTAACGTTTAAAAATGCCATTTAACTAAAATGTTTGCATTACGTTCATCAATACCTGCAATACCAAATTTGTTGTGCCAATAAACATATTCAACCCCCAAATAAAGTGCATCTTTAAGTTGAAAATATTCGCCAGCATTCCATGCAAGCTGTGAAGTAAAGTTATAACCTGACGCCGATGTATCGGTGCTTGAAACCCAATCGATAAAGCCATTGTATCGCCATTGACTGTTACCTAATGAAAAAGGAACAGACCAAGCAGGTGTGAGCTGCCAGTTATTGCTTTGAAGCTCGTTGTTTCGGTAATAGAAGTTAAGTTGGAAAAATTGAAAATGAGGGATCGATAAATTAGTGCCTATGCCATAAAGATAATTAGTACTTGCTTCACCTATCTCTACGGTTGTGGCCAGCAGTACATCCTTAAGCAGACTGTCATTGCTAAGCTGCGTTAGATTAAATCGTGGTGAAAATTCTAAATATGTTTCAAGGTCTCCGTTACTTGAATCGAGTCTATCAACAAAGGTAAAGATATCGCCCCAGCTTGTACCAGAAGCGTATTCTAAAGTGAGGACTTGACGGTTATTATCTCCAACCTCATAGTTATTTCCTTTTAAATAAGTGGCACTAAAGTCAGACCATAAAGTCTCTGATAAAACGGAACAAGATAGAGGAAGGCTTAAAATAACAAAATATTTAATTTTTAGCATAGGTGACAGTTCATCTTTTAAATCGCTCATAAACTAACTTAGTTTTAAACTCATAAATTGTCCAAATTCAGAATAAAGAGTGACTTATTTATTCGATATAGATTTTTTCAGTCATTATTAAAAATAAGTTTTTTAATGGCACTTTAATTAAGAGTAAGCACCTTTATTAGCTAATAGCAGGTTATTTTGCAGCGCTTGGCGGTCGACTCGAATAAAGTATTCTTTTAAATAATCAATTAATAGCCTGAGCTTTTTAGAGCTGGCACTGCCTGGCGGAAACACGCCATAAATATCAATATTACTCAGTTGATAGTCATCTAAGATGGTTTCTAGGGTCCCCGCTTGAATTTTAGGCCAAGCATCGTACACTGGAATGCGCCCTAAACCGTGCCCTCCTTCAATAAAGGCGGTGCGGGCGGCGGCGTTATTGGTGCTGATAGTGCCTTTAACGGCCACGCTGTAAGAGCGGCTACCTTTACTGAGTTTAATTGCCCCTGAGGTGAGTTTGTAAATGACCCAATCGTGTTGCTCAAGATCGGTCGGGGTCGTGGGACGACCGCGTTTTTTAAAATAGTCTGGTGCACCACATAGGCAAGTGGCAAGGGTTGACAGTTTGCTCGCTTGTAAGCTTGAATCAACCAGTGGCGCCCCCCGAATGGCTAAATCAATCCCCTCTTGCATAATGTTAACTACCTCATCGGTCAGCATCACATCAAGCTCAATTTTAGGATAAAGGCGGCGAAATTCATTGAGTGCCGGGACCACCATTTGTAACCCTACATTCACCGGGCAGGTAATTTTAAGTAAGCCTTCGGGCTCATGTTTTAGGTTTTCCATTTGCTGATTGGCAAGGGTGGCTTGCTCGGCAATGATGCGGCACGACTGATAATACTCATTGCCCGCTTGAGTCAAAGAGAGTGATCGTGTTGAGCGATTAAGTAATTTTACCCCCAATTGTGATTCAAGCTTTTTAAGATGATAACTTACTACCGCGCGAGATAAACCTATGTGTTTAGCTGCCGCAGTTAAGTTGCCTTGCTCCACTACTTGAGCAAATACCACCATGCTTTTGAGTTGTTCAAATGAAACATTCATTGCTTTATTGTATCAATAATTCTAACAGTGAAGTTCATTTTATCCATATTGTTAGATTTAGCTAGTAGGTCTACACTGGTTTCACTGATTAAAGGTAATTTAATCGTCTAACCCAATAACGAGGCGTCACAATGAATAATTTAGCAAACAAACAGGTATTAATGGTCCTTACTTCTCATGACAAATTAGGCAACCTTGACGAAAAAACCGGCTTTTGGGTTGAAGAATTTGCCGCACCTTATTATGCATTTATTGATGCGGGCGTGAAGGTCACGCTTGCCTCACCGCTAGGCGGCCAACCACCTATTGATCCTAAAAGTGAATTAGCTGATTTTAAAACCGCAGCAACAAACCGTTTTGATAACGACGACGCGGCAAAAAATCAATTAGCCAATACATTGGTACTAGCCGATTTAAACGCAGGCGATTACGACGGCGTATTCTATCCAGGCGGCCACGGCCCTCTTTGGGATTTAACCGATAACGCAGCGTCTATCGCTCTGATAGAAGCATTTTTAGCCGCCAATAAACCAGTGGCTGCGGTATGCCATGCAACAGCTGCGTTACTGAACATTAAAACTGCCGCAGGTGAATTTGTTGTAAAAGGCAAAGCAGTGACTGGTTTTAGTAATACCGAAGAAGATGCGGTGCAATTAACCGACGTGGTACCGTTTTTACTTGAAGATGAACTAAAAAAACGGGGCGCAGATTATCAAAAAGTGGCCGATTGGCATGCTTTTGCCGTACAAGATGGATTAGTGATCAGTGGTCAAAATCCAGCTAGTTCAGAATTAACTGCAGAAAAACTATTAGCAGCAATGGCTTAACAATTAATTAGGAATAAAAAATGTTTAATTTTAGCTTTGAAAACAGTACTCACATTCATTTTGGCGAAGGTCAAATTGCAGCCATTACCGATGCCATTCCTAAATCGGCACGCATTTTAGTGACCTATGGTGGCGGTTCAATTAAAAGTAACGGTGTGTACGACCAAGTGGCAACGGCACTTAGGGATCATACTTGGTTTGAATTTTCAGGCATTGAGCCAAACCCAAGTTACGATACCTTAATGAAATCGATGAAATTAATTCGCGTTCATAATATTGACTATTTACTGGCTGTTGGCGGTGGTTCTGTGGTCGATGGCACTAAATTTATTGCCGCTGCAGCACTTTATGAAGGTGACGATCCATGGGATCTGGTTGCAAAACAACAGCCTATCACCGCAGCACTCCCAATAGGTTGTGTACTGACGTTACCTGCCACTGGTTCTGAAAGTAATACTGGCGCTGTGATCACTCGCGATGGTAACAAGCTGGCGTTTTTAAACCCATTAGTTCGCCCTGTATTTGCGGTATTAGACCCTGCGGTGACGTTATCGCTCTCCGACCGCCAAATTAGTAACGGCGTGGTAGATGCATTTGTTCATACCATGGAGCAATACCTGACTTATGACGTTAATGGCAAAGTACAAGACCGTTTTGCTGAGGGTTTATTACTGACCTTAATCGAAGAAGGTCCCAAAGCCCTTGCAGATGCAACCAAACACGATTTAGCGGTGCGTGGCAACATTATGTGGGCAGCCACCATGGCATTAAATGGTTTAATTGGTGCTGGTGTTCCACAAGATTGGACCACGCACATGATTGGCCATGAATTAACGGCGTCTTATGGCATTGACCACGCACGTACGTTATCAATTGTATTGCCTGCGGTTATGAAAGTATGCAGCGACGCAAAACGTGAAAAATTATTACAATATGCATCGCGCATTTGGCAACTGAACGAGGGTGATGACGCATCGCGTATTGCCCGTGCGATAGCCTTAACTGAAGACTTCTTTACCACCATGCAAGTGCCAACACGTTTGTCGCATGTTGAACTTGCAGACGATGCGATTGATGGCTTAGTGAATCAACTTGCTGCGCATGGCATGGTGAAGTTAGGCGAAAAAGGCGCGGTAACGCTTGATGTAAGCCGTGAAATTTTAGTGGCAGCGCTGTAAATCGCTGCTTGGTAAGGAAAGCAAAATGACAACACCTGTAAGCCAAACTGCGACAAAAAACCGGCAATGGTTACTGGCATCGCGTCCTGTTGGCGCACCAACAATCAGTGATTTTAATTTTGTTGCCACTGACATACCCACACCAAAAGAAGGTGAAGTATTACTGCGCACGGTTTATCTGTCGCTTGACCCGTACATGCGTGGCCGCATGAGTGATGCAAAATCCTATGCAGAACCCGTTGCCATTAACGATGTGATGGTGGGCGGTGCGGTGTGTGTGGTCGAAAAATCACACCATAGCGATTATAGCGAAGGCGAATGGGTGGTTGCGTTTGCCGGTTGGCAAGATTATTCAGTATCAGATGGCACTAACTTATTAAAATTAGGCAAAAATCCGACCATGCCATCGTATGCGTTAGGCGTCCTTGGTATGCCGGGTTTAACCGCTTACATGGGGCTGTTAGATATTGGCCAACCCCAAGCAGGCGAAACCGTTGTGGTTGGCGCAGCTACGGGCGCCGTTGGCAGTTTAGTGGGCCAAATTGCCAAACTACAAGGGTGTAAAGTAGTGGGCATTGCCGGTGGCGCAGAAAAATGTGAGTTTGCGGTGCAAACGCTGGGTTTTGATGCCTGCCTAGATCACACCCGTGATGATTTAGCCGCGCAATTAGCCCAAGTGTGCGATGCCGGGATCAACGTATATTTTGAAAACGTAGGCGGCAAAGTTTTTGATGCCGTATTGCCATTACTCAATAGCAAAGCGCGTATTCCGTTATGTGGTTTAATTTCGCAGTACAATGCCACGCAATTACCTGATGGGCCAGATAGATTATCGCTATTGATGGGTAATTTACTGATCAAGCGCATCAAAATGCAGGGTTTTATTGTTTTTGATGATTATGGTCATCGTTATCAAGAATTCAGCCAAGCCATGCAAGCATGGTTAGCCGAAGGTAAAATTCATTATCGTGAAGATAGGGTAGAGGGGTTTGAGCAAACCGCCGCCGCATTTATTGGCTTATTAACGGGGCAAAATTTTGGCAAACTCGTGGTGCGTGTTGGGCCCGACGCGCTTTAATTGAGCGCGATAGTCACTTTATTATCCAGTAGTTAGCTTATTTAACCTTGTACCTTAATCGGTATGAGGTTTTTATCTGTATAGGAAACACACTATGTTAACAGTGCATCATTTAAATCAATCTCGTTCAAAGCGCGTTTTATGGTTACTCGAAGAACTCGGCATGGCTTATCAGCGCGTTGATCATCAGCGTGATGCCAATTCGCGCCTAGCGCCAGCGAGCTTAAAAGCCATTCACCCACTAGGCAAAGCCCCAGTGATTGTTGATGGCGACATCACTTTGTGCGAATCGGGCGCAGTGCTTGAGTATATTCTTGATCAAGCGGGCGACTCAGCCCTTCGCCCAGCACGCGGCAGCGCCGATTATTATCGTTATTTAGAATGGTCTCATTTTGCCGAAGGCTCATTGGCATTGCCCGTGATCACCAGTTTATTGCTGACGATGGAATCACGCAGCGGCACGCAACCGCTAGATGGCTATATCGGCAAAGAAAAACAGGTTGATTTTAGCTATATCGAAGCAACACTCACCTCTCGCCCTTATTTTGCTGGTGATAACTTTACTGCCGCCGATATTATGATGGCCGTAATGCTCGAGTTTGCCGCCAACTTAGGTTTATTAGCCGACTACCCGCACACACTTGCATACCTAAAAACCATGCAGCAGCGTCCAGCCTATCAAACCGCCGCCCAAATCGGTTAATTATTGGTAGGTGCAAGCCTGCTTGCGAAGGCGAGCGCAGCTCGGCCGCTTTTTGTGGGTCGGGCTTTGGCCGACAGCTATTTAACAGCATTACTCGTTTTCATATCAACAACTGCTTTTAAATTAAAAACCGCTTTTTAAATTAACATTGTTGTCGCGCGGGCATGGGCAGCCAAGGGGAGGCTATCGCCGATCTCCCCTTGGAACCCCTCGGCGCCCCAGATTTTCAAAAAATAGGCAAACTGATCTTCAAAAATACATTTGATGTGAATATAACCGCCATGAAGCGGCATCCATGCCTTAGCATGGCTTGCTCGACTTCCTGTCGCGCATTATTCATCAAATCTATTTTTTCAGGTTTGATTTAAGGGGGAATTGTTGGCATCGGCGTGAGCTTTGGGTTTTGCGTAGGTGCAAGCCTGCTTGCGAAGGCGAGTGCAGCTCGGCCGCTGTTGTAGGTCGGGCTTTGCCCGATGCTTTTTGTTGTATGGTGATTTTTCACCAAAGAGGCCTTCGAGGCGCTGCGCGCGCAGAGCTTTTTAGGGTTCGATTGTTGGTGAATTGTCGGGTTTTAGCCCGAAAAATTGATTTAAAATTTATGTTCGTTTTCAAATCAACAACAGTGTTTCGTTTTAAAAACTGCTTTTCACAAAAAACTAGATACTCATCAATTTCACGTCAAAATATTTACCAGATCGTTTTGGATAGTTCAAATCCGCCGTATCAATTTCATCAAGCTCTGTTTACTTCAACTCACTTCTACAATGAGCTCAATTTTTGATTTGTATTTTTATAAATAACAATTAAAATCAGTGAGATATTTATGAGTGTCCACTTTTTTTGTTGCCTGCGGATAATGCTGTAGCTTCGTCCAAAAAAAACAGCTCAGAGTAGCTACCCGGAGAAAACAATTCTCGCTTTATTCCCTTAAAGCTAAGTTCACAAATCACCCAATTTTTGTGCGCCCAAGGCTTAACTATTTTCCTACTCTCATCATGCAGAATCCCTCTATTTCCGAGGAACTCACCTCGCGAGCTGACGGTAGTCAAATTCCCAAAAGGATCGACTCTATTTTGTAATGGCACTAATCTACCTCCTACAGCTAACGCCCCTGTTAAGGCGCAAAATGTTGTTGGCTAAACTTGAGCGAAGCGAAATAGCCAACTGTATTTTGTCGCACTTTAACGGATTGTTATGTTTTAATTGCTACTTTTGCTAATTCAATAATTTCAAGTACTTTCAAATTATTAGATGACTTAGCATATGACAAAGCAGTTCTTTTATTGTTTGCTTTAAGACTTATATCTGCATTATTTTTCAACAACATTTTAGCTATTTCAAATTGCTCTTGATTAGGTTCCCACATATGGGTGCTATATATCTTCCCCGAAACAAACATTAATGCGGTAAAGCCCTTTTCATTTACTTCATTAACTCCTGCCCCATGCTTTAGCAATAATTCGCAAACTTCGGGGTATTCATTCATAGCAGCCCGCATAAGACTAGTATGCTCTTTATAACGTGATTTAACGTTTAAGTTAGCACCTCGTCCAATCAAATACTCCACGACTGGAGTAAACGATTCTCTATATAAACATCCATATTCTGAAGAGCCATGCCCAGACTGAGTATCCCAAAACGAATCTGCTAGCGCTAAACCTAACGCGTTGCTGTCCAATGGACTTGTTAAACGTTCGTATAGTTCGAATAGTGCAATAACATAGTCTGATTCGTGAGCCATTGCATTACTACTTATGTGCAAAATCCTACTAAGATTAAACTTTTTAATAACTTGTTTTTTTGAAACCTTAAAAGCCTCTTCAATTGCATCAATAGGGTAATTCCCCAAAAAAAATGTATCACAAAAATCTCTCGATGTTACTTTCGCGCCATATCTAATTAGCTCAATCAGAGTTTCAGCTATTTTTCTATTTTCTTCTATACTGTTTTGGATTTTTCTAGATCCGCTAACACTTCTAAATGGAGTGTAATATCCATCTTTACAAAGCCCATTTGGATCCCCCCCTTGTTTTAAGCACTCAATAACTTGATTGTAATCTTCAGCCTCGATAGCTTCAAAAAGTGACTCTGAATTCATTTGATATCCTTTAAAACATAACGAGCCTGTAGATTTACTCGTTTTTAATTTGTTTTTATTAATCAGCAAACCATAACTTAGTTCCTATTTTGATTCAATCGTTTAGGCTGTTTTGAGGTGAGATTTTAAATCGGGGTTTTAGATGGGTTTTCTTGTGGTTTTTGTGGGGGTTTTGAGCCCTTTTTAAGTGTAAAAAGGGTTTCCCCTGCTTAATGCACTCTGTTTTGCAGCTTTTCTATATTATGAACCAAGCAATACAGTTGCCACTGGGCATTCACTTTCGTTTGACCACGCAAGGTCAATTTATTCATGCCTTTATTGACGGTGATATTACCGAACACGGGCTCTATACAGCCGAGTCGTTTGCTGTATTGTCGTCGTCCCATTGGGCTGTCTATTTTTACTTTCATTTTGTCGATGTAACTGACTTTTTTGCGGGATTCATCATTCTTAAACTGCACTTGCCGTCCTGTTTTTATCGGTGGCTTTCGCATACATTGCTGTTTCAGCGGGCAGATTTTACAGTCTTTTAAGTAACCGCAGAATCGGGAAAAAAAACAAGACACTCATGAGTATCTTCTTGAAATAAAAAGACTTTTAAAATTTAGTGCTCGTAAAACAATCGTTTAACCTCGTTGTAGCGCAGCGCCTCGGGGTTCTCGGTGGTGAAAACGTCTGTATCTCACAATGGCCCCAAAAGCCAAGACGTGTCGCGATAAATCACGACCTACAATCTGGCTGTTTACTTCAACATGTTTTTATTCGGTTGGGTTGCTTTGGTTGAAATGTGAGCGGTTGTAATGTGTTTTTACCCTCGTTGCTTCGTAGTGCTTCGGGAGCTCGGTGGTGAAAACGTTTTATATCTGAAAAATACAAAAACAGACTAAACGATTGACTCAAAATAGGTACTCAGATAAGGTTCACACCTTAAAAATTAATTATTCAACGAGTAATGTTACTCGTTAAAGCTAAAGGAGAAAGCGTTGAATAAGGTATATTGTTTATTACCATTAACCCTTCTTGTGGTTTCGTGTGCTTCAACCACCCCAGTTGAAAAAACTAAAATAGATTACTTAGATTTGTCTGCTAAAGAGCAAGCCAACCTTGTTGATGCGTACTGGACGGTTACAAAAAGAGTTGAACCACAGTATCCAATCTCAGCAGCAAAAAATAATATCTCTGGTTGTGTTGATTTAATTGTCGGCATTGATCAATCAGGTAAAGCGCGCGGATATAAAGTGCGTTCATCTTACCCTGAAGGTTTATTTGATAAAAATGCGGCAGCGGCTTTAGTTAAGTGGCAGTGGCAAGCGACAGAAAAAAACAAGGGCAATACACCTATTTTAACGTCTATTCAAATGGATTTTATGACTAGCAGAAACCCTACGGATGCTGGGTATCTTGAAAACTGCCCTAAACGCGATGTTAGCAAAAGTCTTTCATCTTAAGCGCTGTAAAACTCCGAGACAGTGTCATATCGGTGCACCGAGACACTGGCTGGTAAATTTATGATGCCCATTCGCATCTATCTATGGTTTATCTTATTGAATAAATAGGTTTTTAAATTCATATACTCATGAAAATAACCTTTTAAATCTCGGTGTAGCGCAGCGCCTCGGGGCCCTCGGTGGTAAAAGTTTTTTATCTCATAATGGCCCCAAAGGCCAAGACCTGTCGCGATAAATCACGACCTACAATCTGGCTGTTTATTTCAGGATGTTTTTAATCGCTTAGGTTACTTTGGTTGAAATGTGAGCGGTTGTAATGTGCTTTACCCTCGGTGTAGCGCAGCGCCTCGGGGCTCTCGGTGGTAAAAGTTTTTTATCTCACAATGGTCCCAAAGCCAAGACGTGTCGCGATAAATCACGACCTACAAATTGGCTGTTTATTTCAACATATTTTTAATCGCTTACGCTATTTTGGTTGCAATAAAAGCGGGTGTTGTCATGTGCTTTTACCCCTCGGTGTAGCGCAGCGCCTTTTTATTCTGCAAATTAGCTGTGTCACTGTAATTTTAAATTTGAGGTCACATTAATCATGAAATGTTCGGTATTTATTGCAACTAGTGCTGATGGCTATATCGCCACATCAGAGGGGGCTGTAGATTGGCTTCATACATCGGGTAACCAAGATGCAGATATGAGTGCAAACCCTGATATGGGGTTTCATCATTTTATTGCATCAGTTGATTGTATGATTATGGGGCGCAAGTGTATGCAGACCCTAGCAGATTTTAATTTGGCGCCAGAGCAGTGGCCGTATGGCGATATTAAGATTTATGTACTGAGTCATTCAGTTAGCGTCGCCCCTGAGAATTTGCGAAATAAAGTTGAGATGTACTCGGGTGATATATTAGCGCTGATAAACAAGTTAGCAAGCGATGGTTATCAACACGCCTATATTGATGGTGGCAAGACCATTACCGCGTTTATAAATCAGCAATTGATAAATGAAATGATCATCACTAAAGCCCCGATTATTCTAGGTGAGGGGATTCCACTTTTTGGCAAAATTGAAAAACCTATCAAGTTGTTAGAGGCAAATGCAACCGCGTTTCCAAATGATTTTATTCAAATTAAGTATTCGGTCAGTTACTGATAAAAAGCTGTGAAGTCGAAGCGATAATATTTGGCTGTTAAATATGAAAAATTAAAATATATCAATACCTTAGATTTAAAGTTGGACTGTGGCTCTGGCTGCAGACAAATTAGCTTAGCAGCAAAGTGGAAACTTGTAATACATTGTATCAAAATAGGGACTCGGTTATTGTTTATACGTATTATTGTTACACCGGTCATTTTAACGTCCCGTTAAGTACCTTAATGTTGTGATGTAACCCAAAAGGTGATGAAAGATCAATTAATTGTAAAGGTCGTTATGGATGATGGACGCACTAGCACTTCGATATTTAAGATTTGGAGCTATAAATAATGGAATTTGTCGCCGAGAGAGTTACTCATGTTCAGTTACCTGAGGGTTATTATGTTGCATTGATTAACCCTGAAAGTTTAATAAAAAACCATGTTGTTAAAGAAGTAGGAGCCTTGCGGCATCGAGTTTGGGCTGCTAGAGGCATGGATATGTCTAATTCTCTGGTGGCTAACTCATGGGTAGAAAAAGAAGACTATCATGCTTATATATGGGGAGTTTATTTTGAGAATAAATTAATAGCATCGGCCCGCTTAAGTATGCATACCTCAATTGAAACGTTGCCAGAATCTTCGTTATATACCCAGTTTTTCGATCAGATTAGCTATCCCATAGCATCATTTAATCGGCTCGTGGTATGTGAAAACCATCGAGGTTTACAGTTATCTACTTTTTTAGTCACAGAACGGATCAATATGTCTTTAAAGCTAGGGGCTAGCTGTATCGTATTTGATTGCCCTGGGTCTAGAGTGAGCAAAATGAAAGCGCATGGCTTTTCCCCATTAGGGCAACCTCAAGCAGGGTCGAAATGTAGTGCAATCAATTGGGTGGTTATGCATAAAAAGTTAGCAACTAAGCACACTGGCTAGTTTGGATATTTTTTTATGTAGGCAATTTTTTGCTGTTTAACCTTTTCTTTGAAATTTTAGGTCTATCTTTTTAACAGTATTAATCAATTAAGTATAAGGATTTAGGTATGCCTGGTGCATTTGCTCATATAACAGCAGTTAATATAGCGACTGATAATAATGCCCTTTGTGGAATGAATATTCCTGTGAAAGCAAAATTAATCTTAAGTAAAAATCAAAACTATCTTGAACTTGGCTGCGTATCTCCTGACTACCCTTATTTAGCTGTTGGTCATTCAGAGCAAAATAAATGGGCGGATTTAATGCATTATGAGAAAACAGGAGATGTCATTAAGGCAGCTGTACACTATTGCAAAAAGCTAGAAGGGCTGGCGCAAGAAAAGTGCTTTGCCTGGCTTTGTGGTTATATGTCACATGTTGCTGCTGATATCACCATCCATCCTGTGGTTGAGCTTAAAGTGGGTCCTTATGAACAAAATAAAACACAACACCGTACCTGTGAAATGAATCAAGATGCGTATATCTGGCCGAGATTAAATCTTGGTGAAATAGGTCTGGCAGATAGAGTAGAGCTTAATATTGGATCTTGCACTAGCCAAAATGGTTGTCTTGATGATGATATTACAGGAGTTTGGCAAGCTATTTTAACGGATATACATTCCGATTACGCTCAATTAGCTGCACCAGACTTTAATGCTTGGCATACAGGGTTTCAATTGGTTGTTAATCATGCCGAAGAAGGTTATAGGCTGTTTCCTTGGGCAAGGCATGTTGCAGCAAATAATGGCCTGCTTTACCCCCGTAAAAATGAAATTGATGATAGCTTTATAACCAATCTTGAGACACCTAATGGCCGCATGCATTACAATGATATTTTTGATTTAGCGATTAAAAATATTCAGTTTTTTATCACAATTATCGCTAATGCTGTTTTTGACGATGGCGAATGCAGCCAAATCTGCAATTGGAATCTAGATAATGGCCGAGATGAAACTGGAAGCTTAACCGCGTGGAATATTTAAGATGAAATACATTATTTTAGTACTCACTATTTTTTTATCTGTCGGTTGTAACAAGTTAGCCAATGCTCATGATCCAGAGAAAATTATTGATCTTGCCTCACAATTAAAAGACATCGCTGCCGCGGTGGATGGCACGTTAAAGTTTAGTGCGCAACAATATGTAACTTCACAAGCGCTGCTGTTAGCTGCTATCAATAATGATGAAACTAAGCTTGAACCATTTAAAGGTTATGAGCTTAAAATTGAAATTCAAGATAATCATGCCATTTTATTGCTTTGTGAGCATGACGTTGTATTAATTGAAGATGCTGGATGTACCGCTCAGTCTGATGTTCAACATTGGCAGTCAACCGCTAATAAAGCGTGTGAAGTGACGCTAAATGCAAGCCAAGTTTGTAGTTTTTGAACATAAAACAGCACGTGTCTATACCTAACGAGGTCTTGAAGTAACCCAATGCTGGATAATAAATCTATTTCAGCCAGCTATTTTTAACCTTAACAGCGTTGTAGTAACTTGCAATAGGCTCGCTCTCCTTAAAAATCCCTGACAAGAGATCTGGAGCCTACTTATTTATCTTTAATTCAATATGTTATTAAATTTCCTATTCAGAATTTAGGTTAAGTAAAACTGATAAGCAGTATTAAGATTAAAATATTGACTCACGTTAAAACATTCAGCCTCATCACTTTATAGGGCGTTTTAATGTGAAAATCACTCGCAGATTGTATGAGTTAATCGGTCATTTTTGTTGGTGTCTATCATTTCACTTTGTGAAAAATAGCAATCTATGACACCCATAACTCCCTCATTGATATAAATTTAATCAATCTTAACAATTTATTCTCTCATCTTTTTGGGGCTTTATTTTTTTAGCCGTAATTTGCTCTAAAGTTAAATAATACAATTGCATATGCAAATGATAACAGTTATCATGCGCGCCTTTCATATCAATAAATGTTATTTAATTGCTTTTCAAGGAAGTACCATGAAACCTCGCCCGCTTTATTTAGCCTCAATTATCAGTGTATTACTCTCATCAGGTTCCGTTTTTGCTGAGGATGATAGCGCGCAAAATATGGAAGTCATGGTGGTAACCGCCTCCGGTTATGAGCAAAAATTAATTGATGCACCCGCCAGCGTTTCGGTGGTGAGTCGTGCGGATTTACAAAATAAACCGTTTACTAGTTTGGCTGATGCACTGCGTGATATTGAAGGTATTGATGTTGGCGCTGGGCAAGATAAAAACGGTAATATCAGCATTACTATGCGTGGTTTACCGGCCAATTATACCTTGGTATTGATTGATGGCCGCCGTCAGAGTGATGTCGGAAATATTGGCCCAAACAATTTTGGTAATAGCCAATTTATGTACATGCCACCACTTGAAGCGATTGAACGTATTGAAGTGGTGCGTGGCCCAATGTCGACCCTATACGGTGCTGATGCAATTGGTGGTGTGATCAACATTATTACTCGTAAAAACATGAATAGCACCCATGGCAGCATGACGCTTAGCAGTAATGTGCAAGCAGATAGTCAGTATGGTAACGATAATAAAATCGATTTATACCTAACAGGCCCAAGTGGCATTGACGGATTAACGTATGGCGTGCGAGGCAGTTTTTATGACCGCGATGAAAGTGCACCGACTTATAGCGACAGTTTACCGCTGCCTAATGGGTCAATGTGGGTCGATGATGGCAGTTTTGGCGATAAAAAAATTGTTGCGGCTCATAACTGGAATGCAGGCTTAAGTCTTAATTATCAATTTGATAGCAAAAATGACTTTGCGTTTGAATATGATATTGCTAAACAACGCTACGACAATACCCAAGGTCAAACAGGCACATTAGATAGTCCTGTTAGTTTATGGCGTGTCAGCAAAGGCATAGTGCAACCACGTGTAGGTTATACGCCTTATCAACGTGTAGAACGTGAGCAATTTGTATTTGCCCATGTGGGTCGTTATGACTTTGGTACGCTTTCAACGAGTTTAACCCAAAGTCGCAGTGAAAATTTTGGCCGCTCTTTACCCCTTAATGTGCAAGAGCGTTTAGGTGTTCAGGCTATTTGGGATAACGCAGTGGCCGAGCAAGGCACCAGTAAACCTAAATTAACCGATGCTATTTATCAGCAACTTGAAGCGCAATTTTTGCCACGTCCAGTGCGTACTTTACAAATAGAGAATTTAATACTTAATAGTAAACTCGAATCGAATATCGATAACCACTATTTTGTGGTGGGCGCCCAGTATTTTGATGCTTCGATGGAAGATGGCGTATTTGGTATGTATGGCGATGGATTTCGCTCCGGGACTACGCAAGATCATCGCCAAAGCGCTATTTTTGCTGAAGATAATTGGGAATTAAGCCGCCAATTAACAGCAACGTTTGGTGCCCGTTATGATCACCATAATATTTTTGGCTCCCAAGTAAGTCCGCGTGCTTATTTGGCGTATTCGCCAACCAATGAATGGACGGTAAAAGGCGGAGTGAGCACAGGTTATAAAACACCAGAGCCGAATCAGTTATTTCCGGGCATTACCGGTTTTGGTGGTCAAGGCACTAAGCCGTTTGTTGGCACGCCAGACTTACAACCCGAAACCAGTGTTAACTATGAAGTTGCCGCTTATTTTAATGGCAGCGATGCATTAAGCGGTAATATCACAGTTTTTTATAATGATTTTAAAGACAAAATCATTAACCAAGATAATTTACCCAACTGTGAAGTGGCTCCCGCTAATACGCCATGTGTTGAAATTGGCAAAGGTTGGGCAGGCGTTGGCAGCACTAGTTTTACTCAAGCAGCCAATGTTGATGAATCTCAAACTCGCGGTGTGGAAGTATCGGCACGTTATCAATTTATTGAAACTTTAGCCCTCAGTGGTAATTTTACGTATACTGACAGTGAAGTTAAAAGTGGGCGCGACAGTGGTTTGCCGCTAGTGAATACACCAAAAAATATGTATAACGTGACGCTGGCATGGCAGCCAATGGAGCAATTAAGTGTGTCTTTGTTAGCTGAAATTCGAAGTGATCGTTTTCGTGGTACTGCTAATATATCGGGTCCACAAGGTCCAGAAACACAAAAGTTATATTACAAAGCCTACGATTTATATCATTTAGCCGCGAGTTATAAATTGAGCAACAATCTTGCAATTAATGCGCGTATTAACAATATATTAGATGATGATTTATCAAGCAGAACGTGTTTGTTAGCCGCCTCTGAAGAAGAATATGAATGTACTTCTGATTACAATACAACGCAAAAAGCACGTAGCTACTGGGTATCGCTAAGTTACAATTTCTAACTTCTCGCAATTAAGTAAGAGTGATTAAGTGTGAGTAATTAAGCTTGCACTTATAGCTAACTGAATAAACTAACCCGCTTACCATAAGGTAAAGCGGGTTTGTTTTTTGTATGTGCTCTAGGTGCTACAATGAAATGGCGTCACCTTCATTAAGCACTAAAATGGGCATGGTTGAGCCCATTTGCTCTTTCATATTTAACAGCCTTACTAAGGCGGAATGTGAACTGATATCACCCATTTTCCAACTAGCATTGCCATAACCCCATGGGATCATCACTTTACAGCCTAAGTCTTGAGCGGCAGTTAACGCATCTTCGGGTGTCATGTGCACATAGCGATACCAGTTTGCATCCTCTGGGTGATGATAAGAAGCAATCGGTAATAAACAGATATCTATGTCGCCTAGTTGTTGTTTAATATCGGCAAAATGCGCCGAATAACCGGTATCGCCGGCAAAAAATAGTTTTTTACCTTTTGATTCAAGTACCCAGCCATTCCAGCTGGCTTTAGCCCAATCTTCATATAAAAAAGGCACCCAAATTCGATTACTAAAATGATGTGCAGGCACGCTATGAATAGTGGTATCACCCACTTGTTGCTTGCTGTACCACGCCATTTCATTAATCTGATAACCGTCGTTAGGAAAATGATCGCCTAAACCAAGCGGCACATAAAAAGGCGTATTGACTCCGATGTCAGCAATGTCTTGCTTATTAAAATGATCGTAGTGAACGTGTGAATACATAATTGCATTGGCGTGAGTAAGTTCTTGCTCAGTTAACTTTGCAGGTAAATTACGATAAAAGCCGCTATCGAGTCGAAAGGCTAAATCAACCGGCCAATCAAATTGTGCAGTAACGGGGTCAAACAAAAATTGCTGGCCGTTGTCGGTGGTGACTTGAAAACTGGCATGGCCAAGCCATTTGACTTTAAAACCACTGTTTAAGGCAAGTGTTGGCTTTGGGCCAATATATTTGCAACGCTCAGCGGGTTGATCTGTTTCACATTGCAATTCAGGGCGAGGCTGATAACAGTTTTCTGTACAGGTGAGCGGATAGGTTTTTTCACCGCTGTATTGGTTTACATAGCGGCCATCATCACCTTTAAATACTTTACTTTGTGGTTGAATAATTTGGTTAACATGATTGGCTGTACTGCAGCCAGTGAGTAAGGTGATAGTGCCAACTAATAGGATTTGAATAGGGTGTTTCATCGAGTTTTCAAGTGCTCAAAATTAACGCTAAAGCGATAGTAACCCGTTTAACAGAAGATTTCAGTAGCAAAATCTAAAGAGATTATTTTACCATACTCACTGCAAGCACATGCTCAATCTGTTGTTTTTTACCATTCCACACGTATTTATAATGGCCAGCCTGAATTGGAATGGTTACCGCTTTGGGTTTAAAGGCTGCAATGCATTGCCCGCCTTGTTCTCTAACACTGTTATAAATTAAGCCATTGCTGCCAAGGCTGCGTAGCTGTTTGGCAAATTGCTGGGGCGCAGCATAATCATCTTGATGCAAATGTGCATACGTATCTGCTCGAATATCATGCAGCGGCAGTGCTACTTTATTGATATAGCAACGCATGGTGAGTTCGGTATCGGGCTCTGCGGTGGCTGCTAAAAATTTTTCGCGGTGATAAATGGTTTCACTAAAGGCGGTATTAAGCTCTTTTGCACCGTAATATACCCCATATTCACGGCCATCGGTAAAGCGTGTTGCAATGCCAATATGGGTAAATGCTGCCATCACCGGCGTTGAACCAACCCCACAAATTCGCTCCTCACTCGGTACTAAAGCAAGGCAGCCTGTTTGTTCGCGCAGCCTATCGTTGGTTAGCGCTTCTATGGCAAAGACTATCTCTAAATCCTGCGGGTCGGCGACATTTTCAAATAAATCGATAGGCGGAAAGTGACTCGGGACAAGGCGATAGACGTTTTCCCAGTCTGGTAAGCAACTATTAACCTCGTTGAGCATCAAGATACCTTCTTAAATCGCTAAGTTGGATCAAGCTACCTTTGAGCATAAATTCAAGGGCGGTTTGGCCATTAAAGGCTTGATTGGGTTTATGTGGCCACGCATCGGCTTGGACGCGAGTAGGAAATAAAATTCCCAGCGCTTTATAAATCCCCATAATGTAAGAAATCCGCTCAAGGGTATCGAGCGATAACGCCGATACTTTGCCTTTTTTCCAGTTGTAAAAGGTTGATTCGGCAGGTTTGCCGAGTAAGATAATTTGATCTTTTCCTTTTACATGCCATGCATCCATGATGTTAAAAAATACGCCAAGTGCGACCTGCGCTGTTTTTTCTGGATGGGTATGTAATACCTGCTCTGTATTTGCTGACATGTTATGCCTTAACACCTTGCCTTAATAGTTTAATATTACTCTGCTTTTGTAGTAAATTCAAATTATACTGTAAAATTGGTGTTTTATTGTGGCGTAGATTCAAGCGCATCGGCTGTAACCGTACGGGTATTGTTTTCACTTAAGGGTGAATCGAGCTGCTCAAAGGTGTTTAATTGCAGCATTTGTTCGGTAAAACGTTTTGCTAAGCTTGCACACTGCAATAAGTTATCAATTTCGGGCAGACCTTGTTGTAAGGCATTGGCTAAAATCGCCATTTTTAAGTGCTGATAATCAATCAGTGCTTGTGTCCAGGCTTGTTGATCTGCGTTTTGGCATACATCTTGAGCTTGTTTTAACCATTGTGTAAGGGCTAAACGGGGTGATGCATCGTGTTTAGTGCTGGCTAAATCAAGACTCGAAATTTGTTTAAGCGCGTTATTTGCGTTATGTAAGTAATGACTCGCAATCAGTACTTGCGTGAAACTATGCGCATGTTCTTCGGTCAATTGTTGTTGCGCGCAATTTTGCACAAACAAGTTCAATTGATTTAATCCTTGTTCAATTTGAGCCATGGCGGCAGGTTTTTGTTGTGGCTGTACCAAGCTTTGTAAATCAATACTTAAAATCTGTAAGTGCAGTTGTTTTAATTCGGTTTGTGCTGCGCGTGTTGCTAAATCTGGGATTTGGCTGATATTGTTATCGAGCTGGCTTGTAGTGCCTGTTAGCTTTTGATTAAAACACCGTAATAAATATGCTGACATTCGAGGCTCTAGCGGCAGCATTAACATCACCCCTAACAAATTAAAAACACTATGAAAAATAGTGACTGTTAAGGTTGCAGCCGAAGTAAATTGTAATGTTTGTTCAAGCCAGGCAATGCCAAATAGCAATGGGCTAATCAGCAATAAAGCAACAACCGCCGTTACACAGTTGAATAAAACATGGGCATAAGCGAGGCGCTTTGCATTTGCTGTCGCCCCTAAAGTTGCTAATAAAGCGGTAGACGTAGTGCCAATATTTGCGCCAACTACTGCCGCAGCCGCAAGTTCTAAGCTTGCCAATTGAGTGGCTACAGCGGTTAAAATCAGCGCAATGGCCGCGCTTGATGATTGGGTTAATACGGTGAGCAGTGTGCCTAATAATAATCCTGCAATATAGGCATTGCCAATCCATGCACTAAAGGCGGCTAAATCGATTTGCCCCGTGAGTTCTGAAAAGGTTTGCTGTAGTGCCCCAATACCCATAAAGAGTAGGCCAAAGCCTGCGAGCGCCATGCCAAAAGAGCGTGCGCGGTCACTCCAACCAAAGACCTTTAAAAATGCGCCTACGCCAATTAAAGCAAATGTATAAGCATCGAGTTTAACGGTAAAACCAAATAGCGTGACAAGCCATGCGGTGAGTGTGGTGCCCACATTACTGCCAAAAATCACCCAAACTGATTGGCGAAAGGTCATTAAACTGGCATTAACAAAGCCAATGGTGGCGACGGTTACAGCACTGGATGATTGCACTAACGCGGTCACTAATACCCCAGCTGCAAAGCCACGCGAGCGACTTTTGGTCCATGTGCCGAGTAAATGTTCAAGCGCTTTACCGCCTGCGAGTTTTAGCCCTTCAGTGAGTAACCACATGCCAAGTAAAAATAATCCTAGAGCGCCAAGCAGTTGCAGCATAATGATCCTTGCTATAAATAGCGGTTGATTTGCGTTTAGTTAAGCCGATTATCACTTTAGCATCTTACTTGGCTTGAGTTACTTTAGAGAAGTATTGAATATGATATTGATCAATGAAGCGCCAATTAAGTTGAATTTTGCAGTAATTGTGCTAACAGATTGTTTTTTATAACGCTTAAAGGCGAAGTTAAGGGTGGCACAGCCAACAAATGTTTGGGCTGTGTCAATGTTGATTAGTGGACTGAGCCACTAATTCTTTACACTGGTTTCTACTAATAGCGCTAACAATTGTAGTGATTCTTGCCAGCCTAAATAACATGCTTCTGGCAAAATTATTTCTGGAATACCCGCTTGGACAATTTTGATATCGGTGCCGCACATTAATTCTTTTAAGCTGATGGTGACTAGTATTTCGCCGCTTAAATTCGGATCATCAAATTGGTCGGTATAACGGATACGTTGATTGGCAATCAGCTCTAGATAGGTGCCACCAAAAGAATGGGCTTCCCCGGTAGCAAAGTTATGAAAAGTAAGCGCAAAGGTGCCGCCCTCAATGGCATTAATATGATCAACGCTGCAAGTAAACCCGTTTGGTGGTAACCATTTACACAAGGCCGTGCCCTCAATAAAAGCACGGTAAACGCGGTTAGCTGGCGCACGCAGCACGCGGTGTAACTCAATGGTTGATGTAGGCATAAAAACTCCTTTGTTAGGATAATTGGTAGAGTTGTTTTTAATTGGACTTTTCAGTTATAGCAGAGTCATTACGGATAGGTTAATTTTTGTACGGGTACAGGTGTGGCCAAGGTGGTTGCCTTATACTTATCGCCTAACTTGATATAAAAGGCTTGAGTATTAACAATCAAGCACGGTAGATTGAGCGCCAATTCATTGCTCATACTAAGCTAGAGAGAAATATGTCGTTATTAAAAATCGGAAAAACCTTGTTAGGGCTTAGCTGCGCTGCCTATTTAAGTGCTTGTAGTACGTTAAATTCAGTGGCTTTATATCAAGTGAGTGAAGCCAAACTTAACAGCCAAGTGGCTGGGCAATTGGCACAATTGAGCCGAAATGAACAAATAATGGGATTACCCGTCACGCTATCGGTCAAGCAAGCTACGTTTAAAATTGGCCCTGAAGGGCGAGATGTTTTGAACGTGACGGTAAAAGCTCAAGCTGCTGTCAGTGTGTTTGGTTTGAGTTATCCGGTCACACTCAATACTGCGCTTGAGGCTTCGCCCGAGTATCGTAGTCAAGACCATAGTGTGTATTTGAATTCGTTACAGATTTTAAACTCATCTATTAGTGCCCCAGGCTATAAAGGAAATTTAAAACCAATCGATCAGCGTTTTCAAAGTTTGTTAAATGATTTTTTGGCTAACAACCCTGTTTATCGCTTAAACGAAGCTAACCCAACTGAGCGGTTATTAATGGCAGTGCCATTAAATTTACGAATTAAAAGTGGTGCAATAGAATTAACGCCTAAACTAAATTAGGACTTGTTTTGATGGCTTAGAAAGCTTCCTAAGCCATAAAAACAAGTCAAGTTATAGTCGTTATTGTGTTTTTGAATAAAGTTAAAGGTTTAAAAATCAAATGCTTAAATATTATTCTTTTGATTGTTTTTATTACTATACACATTTGTTTACGATCAATAACTGGTGTTTTGTTATAAATTTGTTACTTTATTATCAGAGTAAGGCAACGAAGAGTGGAAAATGAATAACGATTTTAAAGGACTATGTTTATTTTTAGGATTAGTAGGACTTGCCTATGTGGTGATGCTGTTAGTCTTAGTGGCTTTTACGGGTCTTAAAATAGCCAAAAGTATTTTGTTTATTCTACTGTTGTCATCAAGTTTAATTGCATTTGGCTTAAAGCCTGAGGTTAGAGCGCGGATTATTAGCAGGGCAAAAGCCGCTTTTTGCCGTGCAAGTTAATATTGTTTTAATAGTATGGTTATTGCCCAAGATAAATTTGTGATTCCGTATTGATGTTACGCGCTACATGGTAGCTTTTTAATCGTTTAAAACTAAAACGGTCGTTAGAGTAAAGTTACTTTAACGACCGTTTTGTTTTTTATTTTGAATTTAGGTCTTTTAAGCACCTAAAACAAAATGAATTAAGCGCGAATTTGGCCATCACCAGAGACTAAATATTTTTCGGTGGTGAGCGATTCAAGACCCATAGGGCCATACGCATGAAGTTTTGTCGTGGCAATGCCTATCTCAGCCCCTAAACCCAGTTCACCGCCATCAGAAAATCGTGATGAAGCGTTGATCATGACCACAGAAGCATCAACTAAACGTTGAAATAACGCAGCGCGCATTCGGTCTTCAGTACAAATTACTTCAGTATGATGGCTGCCAAATTGATGAATATGATCTAAGGCTTGTGACATGTTGTCGACCACTTTGATTGCAATCTCAAGGCTTAAATATTCTTCACCAAACTGGTCATCTGCAAGTAAGGTTGCGTCTTCAAAAAAGGCAAACGCGGTTTTACAGGCATTCACTTTAACCTTATGTATTTTGAGCGCATATGACACTAACGGTAAAAATTGCGCCATAATATCGCGATGCACAATCAGACCTTCAAGGGCGTTGCAGACGCCGGTGCGTTGGGTTTTGCCGTTAAGAAGAAGATTAAGTGCTTTTTCAAGATCAGCTTCTTTATCAATGTATAAATGGCAAACACCTTTAAAGTGCTGAATAACGGGTATTTTACTGTTATCAGTCACAAAGTTAATTAAGCCTTCACCGCCGCGAGGAATGATCACGTCAATGTGATCTCGCTGCTGCATTAAATCCATTAGTAATGCACGCTCTGCTGTAGGCACTACGGTGATTAGCGCTTCGGGCAATTCAAATGAGCGCAGTACAGCCTGTAATACCTCAGCAATCGCTTTACTTGAATTAAGTGCTTCTTTACCGCCACGTAAAATAACGGCATTGCCGGATTTAAAACACAGTGCTGCTGCGTCGGCTGTGACATTTGGACGAGCCTCAAAAATCATGCAAATAACCCCAAGTGGCATGCGCATTTTACTGATTTTTAAGCCATTAGGTTGTGTGCCTAAATCACGTAATTTACCTACTGGATCGGGTAGGGTGGCAATCGTTTCAATGCCTGTTGCCATGGCTTCAATGCGTTCTTCGTTGAGCATTAAGCGGTCGAGCATCGCATCAGGTAAATTATCGGCTCTTGCTTGGTTTAAATCTAAATGATTGGCTGCCAAGATAGGCGCGCAATGCTCTCGTAAACTCGCAGCCATAGTGCGTAAAATAGTATTTTTGCTTTCTTCTTTTAAGGTTAATAACGTACGAGCTGCTTGAGACGCTTGTTGCGATAAGTTTTTGATAAGATTCATACGTTCTCCAATAGGGCAAAATGTTTTTTAGAAATAATTGAATTATGTTGTGGATGCAATGAGCCCACGAGTTCCGGGATGCTGGGTTGCTGTTTAACATAATTGAGTAAGCAACTGCTGTAATTGGCAGTGGCTTTGGCCATGCGCGTGCCATCACAACTTCTAAGTAAAATGGTATCACCAACCGAAAACTCACCTTTGACCTCAACAATGTCATCACTGGTAATAACTGGGCTGTTTTGTGCAAAATGGTCTTTATGTTCATCGATAATCACTTCACCACATTCTTTTGTGGTGTGTGTCATCCAATGTTGACTCGGTGAGAGTGGGCTTTCGCAGGCGACAAAATGAGTACCTGGATTTTGGCCCTCAAGTAAATAATGAAAAGATTGGGCTTTGAAGCCATTAATAATATAGGTATCGATACCTTGTGCGGTTGCCTTTTGGGCAGCTTCAATTTTAGTTTGCATACCACCGGTGCCGGTTGCACTAATGGCTCCACCCGCCATCGCAAAAATGTCAGGCGTGATGCGCGTTACATCTTTAAGTAATTGTGCGTCACTAAACTTATGCGGGTTTTTATCATAGAGACCATCAACATCAGTGCAAATTAATAAGGCATCTGCATCAACCGCCGCTGCTGTCATTGCAGCTAAGTTGTCGTTGTCACCTACTTTAAGTTCTTCTGATGTCACGGTATCGTTTTCGTTTACTATCGGCATAATGCCGTTGTCGAGTAAAGATTCGATGGTATCTTTTACGCTGATATAACGTTCACGATTACATAAATCAGCATGGGTCAATAAAATTTGCGCCACCGGTAAACCCAATAGCTTATCCCACATTGCCATCATTTCAGTTTGGCCCGCAGCAGCCATTGCTTTTTTAAGTGCCAAATTCGGTTGTTGATTGTTAAATAAATAACGTCCTGCAGCGACTGAGCCTGATGATACTAAAACGACCTGCTGACCTTGTTGGCGAATGCGATGAATAAAATCAGCAATGTTTTTAAGGTATTTTTCACTGCAACCACAGGCGGTGGGTGCAATAAGAGCGCTGCCGACTTTAATGACTAAACGTTGTTTTTGTGTAATTGACATACGTCCTCTTTATTTAATTGTTAGTGATAATTGAGCGGTTGGTGCCGCTGATACTTTGGCCAATTGCGTTTGGCCAAAAGATAACCAGTAAATATTGAGAGTAGTAAAATGGGAGTGCTGATTGGCAAAGAGGCTTCGCTTGCCAATGAGGGCTTGGTAAAGAGTAGTTACTGGTTGTGAGAGGTAATTCACAGCCAATCTACTTTTGAAGAGGTTCATTTCATTCCTGTTTTAATAGTATTCAACTTATAAAATGCTAATCAAAAATTTCTTTAAAAAATCACCAAATCTAAAAAGTGATAAAAAACAGTTGATTACTATTTTAGTGGTTGTTTTATTGATTAAGCTTTTATATAAAACTTAATTCATCACTAATAATTAGTGTTCTAACTATTATATTGAAGGTAAATCGCTCAAAGATCAACCCCACAATACGATTTAAGTTTTATCTTATTGTTTTTTATTACTTTTAATTTAGCGTTTCTAAATTAAAAGTAATTTTGTTAGAATTGAATTAATTTGAGTTGTATTGAGTTGGGAAATGAAAAAGTATCAAGAGCTTTTGGTATCGATAAGGCAAGTGATCCGTGCAATCGATTTATATTCAAAAAAACTAAGCAAAGAGACGGGCCTCACCAGCCCTCAGCTGTTGGTATTGCAAGCTATTTCACAGCAAGACGGTGTGATGGTAAAAGAAATTGCCGAACAAATTAATTTAAGTTCAGCCACCATTACCAGTATTTTAGATCGCCTCGAAATAAGAGAATTAGTAATAAGAGAGCGCTCAACCACAGATAAACGCAGAGTCGGTATTTCGCTGACAGATAAAGGGTTTGATATTATTAAAGACTCTCCTACACCGTTGCAAGAGCACTTCATTGCCCGCTTTGAATCGATGCAAGAGTGGGAGCAATCACAAATGCTCGCTACTATGCAGCGCATTGTAAGCATGATGGACGCAGAAGATCTTGATGCCTCACCTCTGCTCGAAGTGGGGCAAATACAAAAAACAGCTCCTATAGAAAATAATTAGAGTTCAAACTAATTAGCCTACAGTGGTGGTCTTTACTCGTTTTGATTGCTTGCAATAGACATGCTTTTTTAGCTAAAACTTAAAGCATTCCAATCTAATGAGGGACTTGCTTCGTAATGCAGGGTAAACATCGGAGTTTATCTCATGACTAAGCAACAACGTTCACTGTGCAGCGCATTGTTATTGGCTGCTGCACCATCCTATGGGATTGATTTAGCAAAGCTTGAATGGAGCGTAGTTAACGATACTGTGATGGGCGGACGTTCAGGTAGCACAATACGTTTAGTTGATAACATTGTAACCTTTAGTGGTGAGCTGACTTTAGCTAATAATGGTGGTTTTGCTTCGGTGCGAGCGCCATATTCGATGAGCAATAGCGCTCCTAATAAACTATATTTATCGGTTATGGGCGATGGCAAGTTGTATCAATTGCGTTTGCGAGTTGACCAGTATCTTGACGGGCCAGCATTTGTATATCAGTTTCAAACAAAAGCCAATCAGCAACAAACCTTCACCCTTTCGCCGCACGATTTTAGCTTACAATATCGTGGCCGTATGATTGAATCGCGCTACCAATTACAGTTTTCGGATGTACGGGCGCTGGGCTTTTTAATTAGCGCCAAACAAGCGGGTGAATTTAAATTGGCAATTCATGAACTTTTAATGATGAACGCAACGTAAAGGCGATTAAATCGGGTAGCTAAGATACTTTAAGTCTTGTTATACAGCGTTTTGCAAATGAAAAGCGCCATTGGGCGCTTTATTGTTTTACCTTATAACGGATGAGACTTTAAAACCTATAGCCTAAACTTAACGACAAGCTATTGGTATTATTAGCATTAATGAAATACCGAGAGACACTTAAACCAGTTTGCCAATCAGGGGTTATCAGGTAACTAATCCCAAATGAGAGAAAAGGATCTACCGCTTTTTCAGTATGTGTGATTGTTTTGGTTGCGCTTTGGCTTTTTAATTCACTTTGCCAAATGTACGCGCCAACAGTGTAATTAAGTTGCCAGTCTTGGTGCACATCCATGATATATGAACTCGATAGCGTGATGCCTTGCGTAAATAAAGGCATCGATGTACTCATTAATTTTATATAGGGTTCGGGTTCTAACTGCTCACTGGTAATGATGGTCGTGCTTTGGCCTAAATCTAAATAACCTAAAGAAAACGCCCAGTTATTAGCAAACTTGTAGCTAAGATTAAGTCCTGTTTGAGTACCTGTATTATCACTTTTTAGCTCAGTGCTATTGTCTGTATCGGTATTGAGGTTTGTTTCTACTTTTGATTGACCAATGCTCAGTGCAATCAACCAAGGAGCACTGTTTGCAAAAGCGTTTATTGGGTTAATAAAAGCAGCTAGCAGTAATGGTACGGCTAGCCATTTCGCTTTTTGTCGTATGGCGATAATCGATGTTAACAAAACAATGAATAAAGCACTCAATCCACCTCCAGATTTATTCGTAACAATGACGTCTTTATACGCTTTAATTGTAATAGATACGGTACTTGTTGCGGCTAGCTGACCATCTGAGATGGTATAAGAAATGGCATCGATACCATCAAACCCGCGCTTAGGTGTATAGCGGATACTTTGATCTGAATTTATCACAGCAGTTCCTTGTTGGGTACTTACTGAAGTGATGCTAAGTGTCTGGTTTTCAGGATCGACATCATTATCTAAAACGTAAATTGTGATGACGGTTTTATCATCCGTATTGGCCACGTCAGGGTGTGCTATTGGGGCAAAATTGGCGTTAATTCCTACCAAAACAGTGGTGGAACTGGTGCCGCCATTACTATCAGAGATACTATATTGAATGGTTGCAGTACCATAAAAATCTTTGGCTGCTTGATAATAAAGCCAATTATCAACAATGGTGACTTGGCCAAAATCAGCGCTGGCGGCACTGAGGATTAAAGGATCGTCATTTTCGTCTGTATCATTGGCGAGCACATCAATCATGACATTACTATTCCAATTGATTTCTATTTTATCAGGACTGGCGATAGGTTGTTTATTATCGCTATGATAAACAGCCACGCCACTTGGGTCGACTATTGTTCCATTAACAATACCGTCAGCATCATTTTTTCCGCCATCTTGTATTGTTAGCTGAACGCACCAAGCCCCTTCTATTAACCCTTCTTGCCATTCAGAGTCTCCTGGTGTTGGGCAATAACCTGGTTCGCCGGCTGTTGAGTGAATGCTATTGAACTCATCAATAACAAAATCAGTCCACTGACTGTTGATTAGTTTTCTATAGGTAGCATTGGCTGGGATCGCATTTATTTGTGGTAATACAAGGCGATAGGAGCCGCCTGGTTTTGGTAATCCCTCAAGAATGAAGTCAAAGATCCCGCCTAAATTATCAGCTGCCATATCGGCAGGTAACTCATTACTTAATAGTTCAATGCCTCCGGTTTTACTATTGGCAATGGTTGAGCCTTTTCGCATGCATATGCCTGGCTCACTTTCTACCAGATATGAATTTGCCTGCAACGCTTGCTCTTGCATGACATTACATTCACTTATGGCATCAAGGTAATCAGGTACGCCATCTTGGTCTGAGTCTTTAAAACCTTCTAAATTATCTGGAATTAAATCACCATCACTATCGCGTTGAGTCAGTACGGCGAGCTCAGTGGTAACTTCAAGATAAATAGTCTTTTTACTGGTTAAAGGAGAATCTGCATTGTCGGTGGCGATTAATTCGATTGAGTAAATCCCTGGTAATAAATTCTCTGGGTTAAATGTAAACACATCCCCTTGTTCGGAGGTGTTGATAATCTCAGTTGAATTGGCCTGCCAGCGAAGTGTTACAATATCAAACGGGTTGAGGTCTGTAACGTGGCTATCAATGTTGACAATATCATTGTTGTTCACGATTAGATTACGCTGCTGATTTGCTTGCGTTACCTTAAAATCAATATGAGGAGGCAGATTTTGTTCAACAATAGTTATGGTTTGTTGATAGTTACTGCTTACATTTTGATTATCATCAAGAGTGATTATGACCGTTTCGCTTTCTTCTGCGATGGCATCTTCAAAAGTCTCTAATGTTAAATAAGCCGTAGGACTTTGGTTAAACAATACCTCACCATCAAATAAAGTGTGATCGGAACTTGATGCAGTGCCGCCGATTTTGTATGAAACCGAGAATGGGTAACTAGAGGGCTTGCCGTTTAAATGCAGCGCTATTTGATGAGAAGTACCTTCGGTGATTGTAATATCTTTATCAATAGAGATCAGAGGATTAACCGTGATTTTCTGCTCAACAATTGTTTGTCTATTTTGACTATCTATTGCTTGCCAAAAAGCGGAATGTATCCCTGGCTTGAAATGGGTATTACCTTTAATCAGTGATACCGCGATAGGGTTACCTTCGCTATCAGTAGCAGTTGCAACGCCTAAGTCAACTTTGGTTAAGAGTCCAGTTGCATTCACAATTACATCGGCAGGGGCGGACAAAATAGGGGAAGTATTATTTTGCTCATCTTCAATTGTGAGTAAAACGTTAGCCATTGAAATTTGTTTTTCGGTATCTGTAATACTGTATTTAATGTTAATTTGATTTGGAGTGCCCGTTAATGCACGATAGATGATTTTGTTCTCTTCTATAGATACATTACCAATATCACTGATAACACTTGCGAGGGTTAGCAAATCGCCATCCACATCGATATCGTTTGGCACGACATCTAATTCGTAACGGGCTAACGCGTTTGATTGCATAGAAATAGTGTCGTCAGTTGCAATTGGTGCATCGTTAATCGGATTAACCTTAATGGTGATAGTTGAATCATCAGATGCAGTTTCGTTATCTAATGCGTGGTAAATAATACTATCAAGGCCATGAAAGTCTTTGTTTGGAGTATAAATCCACTGCTGGGCTGTATGAATCAAGGTGCCATACAAAGGTTGTTGAATGACCTCAAAAGTCAGTGAGTCTTTATCGACGTCATTTCCTATAGGTGTAAATGTGACACTTTGATCTTCATCAACGGTTATCGATAAATCTTCAGAAGTCGGTTTGTCATTCACATTGTTTACGGTCAGCGAAAATAAAGGTAAACGCGCGGTTTCAATACTATCACTTACGCTAATAGCAATATCGATCGTGGTCGCAACATCTTCATTCGTTGGTGTACCAAACAGTTGGCCAGTTTTACTATCAAACTGCGCCCAGTTTGGTTTGTTGGTAATTGAAAAGGTGAGCACATCGCCAATATCGTCATCGTATGCAGAGGGGGTAAATTGATAGCCACTATCTTCATTTACCGAAGTACTCGGCGTGCCCGAAATCGTTGGCGCATCGTTAATATTGCTAACCGTAATGGCAAATACCGGTAAGGATGCAGATGAGCTTGCGTCATTGGCTGAAATAATGATGTTGTTATAAGTTCCAACGTCTTTATTAAGAGGCGTGCCGTATAACTCACCTGTTAATGAATTAAAACTAGCCCAATTTGGTTTATTGGTAATTGAAAACGTTAATGAATCGCCCGCATCTTCATCAAAAGCTGAAGGGATAAATTGATAGCCACTATCTTCATTTACCGAAGTACTCGGCGTGCCAGAAATCGTTGGCGCATCGTTAACATTGCTAACCGTAATGGCAAATACCGGTAAGGATGCAGATGAGCTTGCGTCATTGGCTGAAATAATGATGTTGTTATAAGTTCCAACGTCTTTATTAAGAGGCGTGCCGTATAACTCACCTGTTAATGAATTAAAACTAGCCCAATTTGGTTTATTGGTAATTGAAAACGTTAATGAATCGCCCACATCTTCATCAAAAGCTGAAGGCGTAAATTGATAATAGCTATCTTCGTTTATTTGTGTGCTTGGCTGGCCAAAAATACTTGGCGCATCATTAGTATTGCTTACCGTTATACTAAATGCAGGCAGTTGATCGGAGAGTTGCCCGTCTGTTACAGCAATAATAATATTGTCGGTAAAGCCAACATGATTATTTATCGGTGTGCCACTTAACTGGCCATTTGCAGTATTAAATGTTGCCCATGCAGGCTTATTTGAAATACTAAATGTCAAAGTATCGCCCGAATCCACATCACTCGCATCAGGAATAAACTGGTAGTTATTATCTTCTAAAATACTGGTAACTGGTGTGCCAGAAATAGCTGGGGCGTCGTTAACATTGACGACAGTAATAGTAAACCCTCCCGTGCTGGTTGAAGCGCCATTATTATCGGTAACGGTAATTTCGATATTATTGTAACTTCCTACATGAGCATTTGCTGGAGTGCCACTGAGTAAGCCCGTATTTGAAAAGGTCGCCCAACTTGGTTTATTTGTGATTGAAAACGTATGGGTATCACCTGCATCTGGGTCTGTAATTGTGGTTTGGTAAGAATAAGCGTTATTTTGTAGCACCGAAGTTGCTGGTGTATTTTGAATCACAGGGGGTTGATTTACTTGAGTCGTTGTAAACTGACGCGTGACGCTCCAAAGTTCGCCTTCAGCATTTATGGCTTGGAGGTTCCAATGATAAGTTTGGTTTGCTTGAAGTGTATTGCCCGAGGGTAAAGTAAAGCTGGTTAGTGCGCCATCAATTGCGTTGTTTTGATACACAATCGTATTTAAGTTTATATCTGATGCGACCACTAACTTATAGGTGGCGACATTCTCTGAAGCGCTCCAAGAAAATGTAGGTAGTATTGCTTGCGCTGTAGCATCTGCAGCTGGAGCGGTGAGTGAAAAAGGGCCTGGAGGAGGCGAACTCACATATAAAACACCATTATAAATAATACCTGGGTTTGGGCCGACAGCATCGTAATTGTTGCCATTTGGGGTGTACTTAATGTTCTGTAAGCGATTTAAAATAGATGAGTTGTGAGATGTTTGCACAAACTCAGTGCCCCCCGTCATACCTATCGTTGCTTGGCTTGCTTTACTGCGCTCATTAGGCAAGTCGACATAGTTGTAATATATTTCGTTAGTTTGGCTCACAAGCACCACTTGGATGGTCCCTAAGCCTAATGTTTGTCCAAAAAAACCATAATTAGAATATTGAATGGTTAAAATATCAGTACCAAATACATTACTTGGGTCATCATGTGGCACAAGTAATGAGGTTACGTGTTGCTTGGCATCTTTTGATACTAAATCATCCCAAAAAACGTAAAGATTGTAACTATCTTGACCACTTCCAGTAAGACTTAATTGCGATAAAGGTACGTTATCATAATAGTCGTTCACCATTGCAATATCGGCCCCTGGTGCGCCTATCGCTCCTTTTCTAAGGCCTATTACCCCGTTTGAGGTTAGGGTGAAATGGTCGACGGTTTTACCAAAAAACTGAAAGTCAAAACCAATAGGCGTTCTAATGTTCTCAGCAACATCGTCAATAGGTGTGCCACTGGCAGTGACTAGTTGATGTAAATAAGCTTGTAAATAAAATGTTTCTGCTTCAGCGCGATTAATAAGCACCAATAAGAATAGGTGTGCAAGTATGAATAGTTGTTTCATGAATGCTCTTGTAATATATAAGTTTTTGAAAATAAATAACTTTGGGTTGCCAAGGATACACTGTCCCTAGATTTAAGGTAGGTACAAAGATCAGAAATACTATTACACTGTATTACATAAGGTGTTTGGTGTGTTTAGGCTTGAAAAAAGTTTATTGATAATTAAATAAATGACGTGTTCGATTGAAGCTTTAAAGCCCCTTAGCGCTGATGGGCTTTAAATTCCAATTGTTACTTACCCACCACAAACATCTTTTCAAATAAGTTCATCACTTGGCTCACGGCCTCAGGTTTTACATGACGTAAATCACTTAACCACGGATCTTGGATACACTCAGTGACCATTTCAAAACTTGGGAAATAATAAGCATCAGCATGTGATGAAGTGAACTGCTCAGCAGCGACACGCAGTACTGCTTTTGAATGGGTATTGGCTGAAATTACATGGTGAGTTTCGCCTCGGCCAGTTGCTAAAAATGGCACGGGAGAGACGCTGACAATAATTTTTATATTGGGATTATATTCTTTCAAAATGGCGTAGAAGGTTTCTAAATATTGAACATTTTCGTCTACCGTTAATACTCTGTGCTGCAATAAATGATAGGAGTTCGCCTTGGGATTGCGCGAGGCAAAGGTACCATCTCTAAATTGCCACGCCTCGTTTAAGCCTAATGTGATAATAAATACTTCGGTTTGTAAAAATGCCTGGCGTACAGCTTCAACATGTTTTGGATAGTCATCATAAAATGCTTCAGGTGAGCTAAAATCAACTCCTTCACGATAGGGATCATACAGGCGGTTCAGTTCAGGATTCCAAATTAATCGTTTTTTAAACACACGCTTATTAAATGCCTTTTGGGCTAATTGTGTAAAGCTTGGGGTATTAAATAAAATACCGTATTGCGCCGAATACGCTGAAAATGGATCAAACGCTGAAAAAATATCATACATCACCCCTGTATATTCTTGAGGGATCCATTCAGTAACCACATAGTTAAAGTTATTTTTTTGAAAATATTTAGCTATCTCTACTGCAAAGCAACTGCCTGCACTGCCAACAGCCGTCTGAGGGGTAATGAATTTATGACTGGTTACAAAAGGAAAAGTACCATAAATATCTCTGGGGTATTTAGCGTGACCGGGATTAGGCCAAAATATTTTTGTATTATCGATGCGATATTTTTGAGTCGAGATTTGACTGGCTTCTTTAAATTGCGCCAATTCCCACAACGCTTTATAAATTGAGCTTTGAAACTGCGTATTGTTGATTTCTAATTTTAATAAATCATCAATAAAACCAAGAAACTGAAATTGGTCTGGGATCTGATTTTTAGCTAATAAGGTTGATAAATTTTTTGCTAAATAACTGATTACTTTTGGATCTGAAAAAATCTCATGCAATTCAAAATCAAGTTGTGCAGTTGTTTGAATGGCATTGGTTTTATCTATTAAACACACTTCTGGCTGATGAATAAGATGCGAATATTGGCTTGCGACAAAATCATATAGCCCATTAACGAGTATTTGATTTATCGGTGGTTTACAAAGTTGATATATTTCATGCCATTGGATTGGTGAAGGTAATAAAGACAAGCATAAAATGGTATCCGATTGGTTGAGTGAAAACTTAATACAGGCATCATGAATATTGAGTGCAATCATCTCACCAAAGCATAATTCAAGCTTGGTGATAGTCGGTTTTTTATCATAGTAATTGAGTACCTCACAAATATCGTCAACTTTGTTATTAATGTCGTTATCGAATAAATAGCCATGATATTTTAATAAGTCGACATTATCGCGATCTAAATAGCTGAGGAGTGTCGGGTTAACATCGTCTTGATTGTTACTGGTTTGGTGAGGAATTTTTAAATATAAATTGAGTGAATTTTGCGGTAAAGATTGATTGCTCCACAGCTGGTCTTGTGCACTTTGTTGGGTGATATACCTAAAACCAGCAACAAAAAAACGACTGCCAAAATGCGCCTCAATGATATTAACTAAAAATGGCTGTAATAAACTCTCAAGCGTTTGAAAAGAAATAGCATGGTTATCAGCATCTTTGACTAAAAAAGGAGTGGTTTGCGCAAGTAGCTGCTGATCAAGCCCTTTTAAAATCGATGGTTCATAAGGTAATGCTTGCTGCCTACCTGAGTATAATTTTCTCGCCACACTGTACACTATGCCTAAACTTAATTTGTGTTCAAAATGATAATCATCGTAGAGGTATTTTTTGGCCCTTAAGCTAATTGTTTTACCATTTTTGAGTGTTATTTCAGCTAAATCATCAATGTGTTTAAAGTCCATTTAATTCCCCAGTTATTTAATGCTGTTGATCTAATTTTTATAGTGATTGTTTTTTATTATGTTTTGTACAATTTATTGGCACAAAGCGCGTAAAAAACAAACTAAGCAAGAAATAGTCCGCTTTTTTAATAGAGCATTTTTTAGTTAAGGCATGCGTTAGTTACAGAGTATTTTAAGGAGTAAAGTTACTTCTCTTTTGCAGGGTAGGCGCACAAAATTAATCAATTAAAGGCGTGCGTGTAAGCGTTGCAAATAAGCTTTATTGGCTATGAGAGCGTTCAGTTCGCCTTCAAAGCTATAGATTTTTTTCATGTTTGGCAACGTCAGCCGACCGGTTAAAAATGACAACGAACAGGTTAAATTCACGAAATTAAAATACAAAATTAATTGCTGAATAACATCAGTTTGGCAAACATGTAAACCAAGTTTTTTGGCTGTGCGGGGATTTAAAATATAACTGGTAGCATGAATTCGAATTGCAGTTGGTTTGCCATGTTCATGCTCAGCAATCAGTATTAATAAGCCGTCAATAAGGGCACTTAATACCTGCTTTTTTCGCTCAGGCGCTGTCTGATTAAAATCGAGGGTAAAATAGTAATCAAACAAGCTGCCACCGTGGAGTACTAAACGATTATTTTTGATTTTTTCGCCAATCAGTAGGGTGGAGTAATAGCGCAAGCTACCACTTTTTACCCCACTTGGCACATCGACAAAGGGGGCAAATACCGACAGCGAAATCGCAAAAATAAACAAGCTTAAAAATACTAAGCCGCAAAAATACAGCAAGGTGCCAAGCACTAAATTTAGTAAAATAAACAGGGCTGCGAGCTTTAAAACAAACGCCGCTTGCTCGGTATTCGAAAGCGAATAAAAGGAATGCTTCATGGTTTGTCCGCCATGTTTATTGATTTTATGAGCACTATAACATTGCTCACCGTTAAGAGTATTTTAAATACAATATGTGCAAAAATAGCGAGCTTGAATAAATTCGATGTTATTTTTGTGATAGGAAACTTGTGCCTTACTTGATTTTTAATAGCATCACCTGCATATCGATACCCTAACCTGATTAGATAAAGCGTAAACCATGAAAAAGCTCAAAATTGAAATAGTGTCAGATATCATGTGCCCTTGGTGCATCATCGGATATAAAAACTTAGCTGCGGCCCTTGATCAATTAGAGGGTGAAATCGAAGCTGAGATTAGCTGGAAACCATTTGAACTTAATCCCAATATGCCGGTCGAAGGGCAAGATTTGGCTGAGCATTTGGCGCAAAAATATGGTCTGAGCGAAGCGCAAGGGATTGAAAATCGTAACCGTATTTTAGACATGGGCGAACGTGCAGGCTTTAGCTTTAATTTTAGTGGTAAACGTATCATGATCAACAGTTTAGATTGCCACCGATTACTGACTTGGGCGGCCACTGAGGGTAAACAAACTGAGCTGAAATTGGCAATGTTTAAAGCCCACTTTACTGATGGTGTGTATTTAAACCAACAGGAAGCTTTACTTGACGTGGTAGCAAGTGTTGGCCTTGATATTGAGCGAGCTAAAGCGATTTTAGCGGGTGGTGAGTTTTTTCAACAAGTACGCAGTGAGCAACACGCATTACAGCAAATGGGGATAACTTCGGTACCTACGTTTATTATCAACGAGCAATACGCCATTACTGGCGGTCAGCCAAGCGATGCCTTTGTGCAAGCCTTAAAACAAATTAGTGAGCAAGAGGCCTAAGCACTTTTTACGCGCAACAGCTTGAGTGCTCTTGAGGGTAATCAAAAAGTTAAGAAACAAAACTTAAATTGGATTTTAAAACGTTCAGCTTAAATTATTGATTTGTAGTATTTTTGTGTGGTGTAACGTTGTTTGCAAGCACGTTTTACACAGTGCAACATAGCCGAACATCACGCTACAAATTTATTTTCGTATATTTATAAATAAAGCTTGCTGTTGTGATGAGCTTACTGTTACATTGCTCATGTCGGCTGATAGCAAGCCTTGTTTATTTGTAAGTACCACGTTGTTTTAGTAATAATCCTTCGCGATATCCTCAGTTAAATATTTGTTCTCCCCCCGGCTCAATTGCCTTATTTTTGGCACACTTTTATTATTTTTAGGATATTGATTATGTCTACTACAACAACTGGTTCAGTTAAATGGTTCAACGAAGCAAAAGGTTTTGGTTTTATTGAACAAGCGTCAGGCCCTGACGTATTTGCACATTTCAGTGCCATTTCAGGTGATGGTTTTAAAACTTTAGCTGAAGGTCAACGTGTACAGTTTACTGTATCGCAAGGCCAAAAAGGCCCGCAAGCTGATAACATCGTTTGCATCTAAGTTTGATGTGATGGGTATTATAACCCATCATAAAATACCTAAGTGCGATTAAGCACTTAGGTGTAAAGTTTGAAAGAAGTTCTGTTTATTTGTTCGTACCACGTTGTTTTAGTAATAATCCTTCGCGTTATCCTCAGCTAAATATTCATTTTTCCAGCTCAATTGCCTAACTCAGGCACACTTTTATTATTTTTAGGATATTGATTATGTCTACTACAACAACTGGTTCAGTTAAATGGTTCAACGAAGCAAAAGGTTTTGGTTTTATTGAACAAGCGTCAGGCCCTGACGTATTTGCACATTTCAGTGCCATTTCAGGTGATGGTTTTAAAACTTTAGCTGAAGGTCAACGTGTACAGTTTTCTGTATCACAAGGCCAAAAAGGCCCGCAAGCTGATAACATCGTTTGCATTTAATTTGTATTAATCGGTTTTAATAATCGATTAACCACTTGCTCATCTACCTATGATGAGTGAGGTGCACCGCGCACATCCCCATTTGAGTCGCTCTGTTAGTGGCTCAATGTATAGGACTCATTACTGAGTCTGTCTCGCCTTATGCTTTATTTCATTTTATCTTTGCCAATATTGAGAGTAATCCGATCCTGAATTTGAAGATACACCGAAAAGCGCTGGGCGATTTTTAAGAGAAAATTATGAACTTAAACTCAACCGCATCACCATCAGCCCTTTATGATAATCCCATTCCTGGTCGTGAATTTATCCTCAGTTTGTTTGGTCAAATGAAACAAACCCTTAACCGTGAGCAAATTGCTTATGCGTTAAAATTAAATAATGCTGCACAAAAAGAAGCGCTTAGACGACGCTTGCGCGCGATGGAACGCGACGGGCAACTGTTGTTTAATCAACGCAAAGGTTATCAAATAATTGATCAAACCTTGCTTGTACAAGGTGTCTGCCGTTTACATCATGATGGCTTTGGGTTTGTAAAATTCAGCGCCACCGAAAAAGATTTGTTTTTACCTAAAAATCAATTAAATCATGTGCTTGATGGTGATGAGGTGCAAATATTACTTGAGCCAAATAACCATAAACGCGCTGTACATAAGTTAATTAAAATTATTGAGCGCCGCACAACTCACATTACTGGCATAGTACATCGTGAAGGTAATGAATATCTATTAACGCCAAATTGCAGCAAGATGCCACACGCTATACCCATTCAAAGCAATAGCGTGACCGATGCCTGTATCGGGCAATATGTAAATGCTCAAATCACTCATTATCCGAGTTTTCGTCAAAGCCTTGTGGTCACAGTGAGTGAAGTGTTGGGCAAGCCAAATGCAGCCGGCATTGAAACCAAACTTGCGTTACGTCGTTATGGGATCAGTGAAACCTGGCCTCGTGCGTTACTTAAACAGGCTAGTTTGTTAGGTGATACGGTGAGTGAAAGCGATAAAGTTGATCGCGTTGATTATCGCACACTTCCTTTTGTGACCATTGATGGTGCCGATGCAAAAGACTTTGATGACGCAGTTTATTGTGAACAGATGCCCTTAGGTGAGTGGCGTTTATTGGTCGCCATTGCGGATGTATCACATTATGTAACACCTGGCGATGCATTAGACCTTGAAGCAAAGCAAAGAGGCACGTCAATTTATTGTCCTGATCAGGTCATTCCAATGCTACCTGAAACATTATCAAATGGATTATGCTCGTTAAATCCTCTGCAAGACCGTTTGGTTTTAGTATGCGACATGACAATAAACAGCAAAGGCAAAGTACTCAATGCAACCTTTAATGAAGGGGTGATCCACTCCCATGCTCGCCTTACTTACGACGACGCTTATGCGGTTGTTGCAAATCCTGATTCTGCCAAAGCTAAAAAGGTAATTGCTAATACGGCTGATATTGCTGTTCATCTTAATAACTTACATATTTTATATTCAGCGTTAATAGCAGCAAGGCAGCAACGTGGTGCAATCGAATTTGATGCGCAAGAATATGGGCTAAAACTCAATTTGGAACAGAAAATTGAGAGCATTGAACCAATCATTCGCCATGATGCACATCGCATGATTGAAGAATTTATGCTGTGTGCCAATGTAGCGACCGCTGATTTTTTAAAGCGTCATAAAATTGCCGGATTGTTTCGTATTCACAGTGGACCTACGCAAAAAAAACTAAACGCTTTGCGCAGCTTGTTATTAGAAAAAGGCTTAACCTTAGGTGGAGGCGATACGCCAACAACGCATGATTATAATGCGTTATTAAACAGTATTGGTGATAGAGCCGATGCTAGCGCGATTCGAACTTTATTGCTTCGCTCACAAAGCCAGGCAGAGTATTCAGCAACTAACCAAGGTCATTTTGGTTTGGCTTATGATGCCTATGCCCACTTTACTTCGCCAATACGCCGTTATCCTGATTTGATGACACACCGTGCCATCAAAGCGAAAATTCGCCACCAACAAACCAGTGTATTGCACAAATGTTTAAGCGTATTGCGCTTGGATAAAGTGATTCATATTCCATTGTCGAAAAAATCATACCCGTATCTTGGCGCAGATATTAATACGTTAAGCAGCCATTGCTCGATAATGTCACGCCAAGCGGACGACATTAGCCGAGAAGCGACTAGTGCGTTGAAGTGTCAATATATGACGCAGTTTATTGGTCAATCATTTGAGGCAACAATTTCGGGCACGGCTCAATATGGCTTTTTTATTGAACTAGATAACACCGCGATTGAAGGTTTAGTGCCAGAGAGCCACTTTGGTCAAGGCGATTTTTTATATGATAAAACAAAACAACACTGGCGCGCTAAAACACAATGCTTTTCAGTCGGTGATGCTATAAAAGTGATTTTACACAGTGTGGATATACGCGAGCGCAAAATGCAATTTACTGTCGCAAAGGCTAATTAAGCTCAAGACTGAATCGTAAATCACTCTTAAGCGGCTATTTTCAACGCTAACAGCGGCTCGCTATCAACGCCTACATCCCCCTTGCTAGCCTTGAAAATATCGGGTTAGCGATGAATAACTTGATATTTCCTTTTAATTCAATGTATTGATAAATCTCTCTTATTCAGTCTTGAGGCTAACTAATTTCAATACTGAATAATAAATCACTCTCTGGCAGCTGTTTTTGCTGCTAGCAGTGTACTCGCTCTTGATGCTGTAATCGGCCTACGCAATATTGTGCACCACTCTACGAGACTCCATTATCCATAACTATTTTTGGTTATTCATTAATACTGCATCAAAAACCTCTGATTAACACCATTCGTGCAATAATGTTTACATTTAAGTTAAATTTATGTTAATTGCGATTTGGAATATCCATTTTAGGTACTACCTTTTTATGGTGTTTCAAAAACCCAAAACAGATACAGATGTATTTTAATCCTTCGAGTGAGGTTAGGGAGTATTGCTTTTGGGATTGTGCACCTGACTTAGGTGCAGTTTTTGGAATGCATTTTCTCTTAAATTTATTAAAAAGGATTAAACAATGCGTAAATTAAGTACTCTAACATTTGCTGTAATTGCCGGTTTGTCAGCTCAATATGTTAGTGCGGCACAACTTATGTCTGTTGATGATAGTCGTGCCATTGAAGGTAAATATATCGTTGTATTTAAAACGCCTTCTGTTTTAGATATTCATAGTCATGATGCCATTTCAAACTTTGCAAGCTTACAAGCCAAAAGTTTGGTAAATCTTTACAATATTGAAATTGCACAAGAATTTGGCAATGTATTAAATGGGGTTTTGGTTAACGCCTCAAGTAAACAAATAAAGCAAATGTTGAGCGACCCAAATATAGAATACATTGAACAAGATCAAATCATGTCGATTAGCCCATTAGCAAGTACGAATGAAAATCAAGCAAATGCGGTTTGGGGATTAGACCGAATTGACCAGCAAGACCTGCCTTTAAACGGTAATTACAGTTATGAATATGATGGCTCTGGAGTAACCGCTTATGTTATCGATACAGGGGTAAGGGTTACTCATAATGAATTTGGCAATCGAGCTTCACATGGGTATGACTTTATTGATAATGACAATGATGCAACAGATTGTAACGGCCATGGTACACACGTTGCGGGCACCATAGGCGGTGGCACATATGGTGTTGCTAAAAACGTTAATATTGTGGGTGTGCGAGTATTGGGTTGTAGTGGTTCGGGTTCAAACTCAGGTGTGATAGCTGGGATTAACTGGGTTAAAAATAATGCATCGGGTCCGTCTGTTGCCAACATGAGTTTAGGCGGAGGAGTATCGCAAGCAACTGATGATGCGGTAAATAATGCGGTTGCTTCTGGGGTCAATTTTATTGTTGCAGCTGGCAACGACAACAGCAATGCGTGTAATTATTCACCAGCGCGCGCAGCAAATGCGATTACAGTAGGGTCTACAACCAGTAACGATGGCCGTTCTAGCTTTTCAAACTATGGCAATTGTTTAGATATTTATGCACCAGGTTCGAACATTAAATCGGCTTGGTATAACTCAGATTCTGCAACAAATAGTATCAGTGGTACGTCGATGGCATCTCCTCATGTGGCTGGCGCCGTTGCGTTATACCTTGATCAAAATCCATCGCTTAGTACTTCACAAATTGAAAGTTTATTAAGCCAACGTAGTTCAAAAAATAAAGTATCGGATGCTAAATCAGGCTCGCCTAATGAGTTATTACACACATTAGAAGGTATTATAGTGCCGCCACCAAAAGATAAAGAACTCATTAATGGTCAAGGTGTTACAGCATCTGGTACACAAGGTTCAAATACTTTTTATAAATTAGTTGTGCCTGCAGGCTCTTCATCTTTATCTTTTAATACCAGCGGTGGCTCTGGTGATGTTGATTTGTATGTACAAGTGGGGCAAAAACCATCAATAAATAATTATAACTGCCGACCTTTCCAAAATGGTAATGTCGAAAGTTGCACCTTTAATAATCCACAAGCTGGAGATTGGTGGGTAATGCTCAACGGTTACAGCCAATACAATGGCGTTAATTTAGTCGGTAATTATGAAGCTGACGGGGGCTGTGGTAGCAACTGCTTAACAAATGGTGTGCCTGCAACAAATATTGCAGGTGCAAGTGGCCAAGAGGTTGTTTATACCATTGATGTACCTGCCAATGTTGCTTTAAATGTAGCTATGTCTGGTGGTTCAGGTGATGCTGACTTATATGTTCGCCGAGGGGCTAAAGCCACGACCAGTACGTACGATTGTCGTCCCTTCTTAAATGGTAATAATGAAAGCTGTAACGTTAATTCAGGCCAAGGTGGTAAATATTACATTACGCTTAGAGGTTACAACTCATTTTCTGGAGTGAGTGTTGTAGCGTCATATTAATTAATCCCTGTTGGGTTAACAGCAGAATAAGCCCACATTAAACTGATTTGGGCATAATAATATAGAGCTCCAAGGTGTGTGGTGATGCTGATTTGAACATCCCACATGATTAGGAGCTTTATTTTTAACATAAGCAGTATTATTTATTGTTTAGTGTCGTTGCTACCTGGAGGTTTAATCACAAAGCCTTTTTCAATGCCACTTTTAAAGCCTACTTTTTCATATACTCGATGCGCGCCAATTAACTGTTCACCCGATAACAACATTACTTTGTAGCATTGTTGTTGCCACGCAAGCTCAATTGCATAAGTTAAAACTTGCTGACTAAGCCCTTGTTGGCGAAATTTAGCCGCGGTAATGACATGTTCAATAATGCCAAAAGGCCGAGCGCCATTGGCTATGCTTTTGTTCATTGTCAGGGCGCAGGTTGCTGCTAGTTGGCCGTCACGTTCAGCCACTACAATAAAGCTACTTGAGTCGTTAATTAAGTCAGCCCAGGCTTTTTCTGCATGCTTTTGGCTTAAAATCGGATCATGAGGTCGCAATTCTTGATAAAGGGCTTGCACGGCCACGCGATCGGATAAAGTGGCTAAGCGGATCATCTAGGTTATTCCTTTTTAGTTAACAGACTGAAACCCTAAACTTAATAGCGTCAAAACTATCAACTTTAGGATTGATTTTATCACCCAAATAGATGACGACTTCCCTTGCTCCAGCACCAAGAGCAAGCTCACGTAAAATACGATCCTCTATGCTCGTTAAGCCGCCTTCAGTTTTTTCAAGTTGATGCATGATAATTCTAGGTGCAGGTCTAATCCTAGATTTATGGATTTCAAATACGCCATGCTGAATAATTTTTTCAGCGAGAAGAAAATCTCCGACAAAAGATCGTGTATGTTGAAATGGGTTTGTCACTGCAATATTGCCAGAGGTTTCTTGTTTTGCAATCTTCCCTATTGCTTTAACAACTTCACCTTTTTTAGTTTTTTCTATTGCAATATAAGGCTCATCTTCATATTTAATATCTGAAGAAAAAACCTGGATTGATATTTTATTTTGGCTTAACTCAACAAGTAAATCGTTTGAGAAAAGACCTCTCAGAAAGGTTAACAATACAGGCCTCCTAGCCACATTTGTGAAGGTGAAGGAACAGGCCTATTTTTTCTTTTTAACGTCAAAGGCAAAAGGCGACCTATTCTATTACTTTTTACAGAGTATCGAATTGGCTCTTAAAGGCCACCTAAAATTTGGTGGCCTGTTGAAGATGAGCTGACTATTTCTTGTATTTTTCAAACCATGCAATCGAATGTTCAATTTTGCTGATCATCCGAGAGGGTCTTCCTGCAATACCGTGTGGTGCACCTGGAATTTTAACCAATACGGCATCTATTTTTCGTAGTTTAAGCGCTTGATAAAACTGTTCAGTTTCAGCCATTGGTGTACGCTTATCTTCTTCACCCGTCATCAGCATGGTCGGTGTTGTTACATTACCCACCAATGAAAGCGGTGAGCGCTGCCAGTAGTGATCAACATGCTCCCATGGCATACCAGGGAATTGAGTTGGAATTTGCGTTAAACCGCTGTCAGCCGTAAGTACTTTACTCAACCAGTTGATAACCGGTTTTACCACCACCGCGGCGTTAAATCTATCTGTTAAGCCGATTGCATACGCCGTTGCAATACCGCCTGCCGAACCGCCGGCAATAAAGAGGTTTTTCTCGTCGATAAAGCCTTTTGCTATCACCGCATCGATGCCTGAATTGTGGTCGGCAAAATCTTCTTTAGAGCTGTACTTGTACTTCAATAGCATCGCAAAACGCTCACCGTATGAGCTGCTACCGCGATGGTTATCGTAAAATACCACGTAACCTTCGGCTGCATATCGTTGTAACTCAGCAGAAAAATGTGGGCCATAGGCTAAATGTGGACCCCCATGAATTTCTAACAATAATGGATATTTTTTGTTGGGATCGAAGTTAGGTGGCGTGATATACCAACCTTGAATTGTTTCGCCATCAAACGACGATTGATAGCTAATTTCATGTACTTGGCCAAGTGTTTTATGGTCGAGTAAATCATCATTAAGGTGAGTGAGTTGTTTCACTTTACCGCTGGTTGTTGCCACTGCAACATCTGACGGGCGAAGCGCCGTACCATGAGTAAAAGCAATGTTACCCGAGTAATTAGCGCTAAATTCACCACTGATATAAGGACGCCCAAGCGTTGTGCCCGACAACGTATCGGTTAAATCGGTAATTTTACCTTTGGTGGTGATGGTCGCAAGTTTGCGTTTACCAAAGTCATCATAACTGATGGCCAATGTATTGCTTGAAAGCCATGTCGGATCTGCAATAGAGCGGTCAAAATCCGCAGCAATCAACTTTGATTCTTTACTCGACCACGCCATGATGGCGAGCTTATGGTTACGGTATGGGTTAAGTTCATTTGATGCACTCAAATAGGCCAGTTGTTTGCCATCTTTAGAAAACTCAGGAGAATGTTCGCTCCCCGGGGCGTCGGTTAACTGCGTAAGTTTACCGCTAAAATCGATTTCAAATAAGTCGCTTTCAAGGCGCTTGTATTCCCAATCGTCGAAGCGATTGGCTGAAAATACCAGCGCTTTTGAGTCGCTGCGCCAAGCAAGTTTGCCACTGTGGTGATAATTGCCATAAGTTAGTTGGCGCGGTGTGCCGCCTTCGCTTGGCATCACAAACACATGTCGATAGCCTGGTTTTACGAGCCCTTGACCATCGGCTTGATAATACGCCTTATCAATAACAATTGCAGGCTCAGACCATTTTGCGCCTTTTGGTTTAGCGGGCATTTTTGCAATTACGGCTGGTTTTTCTGCCACTAACTGGCTAAAAGCAAGCCATTTACCATCGGGCGACCAGGTTAACCCGCTGACGCCAGACTCTAATTGCGATAACAACGCTGTGCGATTTTCTGTTAAATAATGCACATGAATTTGCGTGCTGCCCGATGCATTGCTTAAAAATGCCACCTTTGAACCATCAGGTGACCAGCGCGGGCTCATATATTGGTTTTCATCAGAAAATAGCGGTGATTGCACACCTGTTTTAGTATCGACCAACCACAAGTTGCGGCGAGTGCTGTCCTTCATTACGTCGTTGCTATTACGAATATAAACGACCTGTTGACCAGACGGTGACAGTTGCACGTCTGAGGCATATTCAAGCGAAAAAATATCATTAGCAGAAAATAGGGTGTTTGCCAGTGCGACAGTTGGGAAGCACAAGCAGGCAACTAACGTCCGTTTGAGGTTGATTGACATAAGGTTTCCGAATCAAAAATAAAAGTAGAATGTGATTGTTGACCAGTAAATTGTGGCCGTCACCTGTTTGGCGATAAACGTACAGCTTAAAGAGGGGAATGACAGGTTATTCAAAAGGTTGCTAAATTTTAAGCGCGTTGCGGAAAAAATTGCACCACCGAGCGCATCGAGGCGCTACGCTTCACCGAGGTTAAAACATGTGTGGTTATAACCGTGAATAGCTCAACCGATTGAAATGCATTTTGAGATAAAAACCGCTCATGCTTGCAAAGTGGGTTGTGTCCATATATGCCATATGTTTTTTCATCATTTCGACACGTTAAAGCAACGTCTTAGTTACTTTTTTTACATCGCATTAAAAGTCCACTCAGTATAAGATGTATTTGCCGTACCTTTATCGGGTATGGTGTTTTACAGTTGAACAGTAACATTTAGAAATTTTTAAAAAATAAGGAAATTTCATATGAATATTGTATACGAAGCGATCTCTACATTAGGCGATTTTGATGTTCAAATATTTTTTTGAGTAGCAATGACACAGCAAAGGAGTTTGTCAATGAAATCCTCTTTAAGATTTAGATTTCTCTATGTAGTGATAATACTAAGTACATTGAGCGGCTGCAGTTTTACGGGAAAATTTAATGAATCAATCGTGAGTGCAGGGGCCGCCAGCTGGAAAATACAACCATTAGCGGTTCGGCAATCTTATCCTGAGTGGTTTCAAAGCGTGTATCTTACCGCTGAAATGCAAACATCAGAGATAAAAAGTTGGCAGCTCTATGTCTTAAGTGACGAAACCTTAAACGATATTGCTCACTTGGCCTATGCAGAAATTCGCTACCGAGAAGGAAAAGAAACCAAGGTGCATGAGTTTCCATTGTATCTTGTACAAACACAACTCCCTGATGATGAACACAAAGGCTATCGCTATACTTATCAGTTTGGCAATGAAACGGATGGGTTTTATAGTAATTACTTAACTCGGCGTTTTTCTTATCAAGTTTCTCCAATAGATGTTCATTATTTGCAGCCATATTTTCGTTCTGATCAGATTAAAACCAATACTATAAGTGTTGAATATGGAATATTACCCGAGTATGGACCTAAAACAGTAGGTGAGTTGATGCGCTCTATGTTTCACCTACGACAAAAAGATTGGCAGAAGTTCTGTCAGGATCCAGTTTATATCTATAGTAAATCAACCGCTTGTGGAGATGTGAAAATCACTGAAATGGATAATAGGATTTTTTAGCCAGCGTTCAAAATTCTTTACCCTACAATATAGTAACTTCGCAGGCCAACCGAGTGCGCTTAGGCAAACTGAACCAATGGGGTCGTCTTTCTTTTTTGCCTTTGATCATAAAAAGTAAAACTTAACTTCAACCCCTATTTCACATTTTTAAATGCAATAATCAGCAAGGTTACTGATAAACTTCATAATAGACAATAAGATACAAGTTTATTTTCCTTACAACTTATTACAAGCAAGCTATTTTATACCGATGAAAAAGCGTTGCTTGCCTTCGCAAGCAGGCTTGCAGCTACGCCAATCTCAAAACATACGTCGATACCAACAACTCCCCCGTTATCACGCCCTGAAAATGAACATTAATTTTAAATCAATTTTTACGACAAAAACCCAGCCTTTAACTCAAAAGCTCGGTGTAGCGCAGCGCCTCGGAGTTCTCTGTGGTGAAAAATCACAATTCAACAATGTAGCTCCTAAAGCCCGACCTACAAGGCGGCCGAGCTGCGCTCGCCTTCGCAAGCAGGCTTGCACCTACAAAAAACCGTTTTTACTTTGAAATCTGCTGTCGGGCTAATGGCTGATGATTTTATCCAGCGCGGCGACGCTATTGCTGCGGTTTCCGCCGCCATCGTGCATTAAAATCACCGCTTCGGGGTGGCTGTAGTGGCTGGCGTCAAATTCAATATCTTGTTGATTCACCACTTGAGTGTGCCAATCACGGGTATCAATTGACCAATTTATAATGCGCATACCCCGCTTGGTTAAGTAGTCGATTTGATCGCCCCGAATGCGGCCATAAGGCGGGCGAAACAGCCTTGGCACATAGCCAATGAGGTTGTGAATGATGTCGTTGGTATTGGCTATTTCGTTTTGCCATAACAGGGCGTTGTCGCTAATGGTACTGCTGTCGGTATGGCGGTAGCTGTGGTTGGTGCATTTCGCTCGCAGGGACTTGGTCGTATTCACTGATATCGGGTGCGCGCAGGCGCACATCGCTAACTTGCGGTAGTAGATTGGGCTCTTTTGTTAAAAACGGTAAAAAAGAATCAAGTGGTAAAGTTGATATACTGACCAAGTCACTGCCAGGGTAATTTTTAATGGTATGTAATAATGCGTGTTGCATCAAAGCAATGCCTGAGCCTTGGGCGAGCGTTGTATCGCCGATTAACCGGCGAGATTGCGGGTCAAAGGGGGCACTCGATGGTTTATTTAGCTCTGCCGCCAAGTCGGTAAAATTGTTTTACGTGGTTGCAAGGTTAAAGTATCGAAAGAAATATAATGTAAATTTAGTTTGCTTTTTGTGTTTATTGCCACTAGCTTAAAACCTTAATTGGGTACATTCGGGTTTTCAATTGTCCCAAATTAACTAATTAGTACCACTTGATTGGTACTCTTAACTTACTTTAAAGGAGATTATCAAAGGATTTATTACCAGTTGTTAGTGAGTCTTTAGAAAGCTTGAACTTGGAGGCCTCGAAATGTTTTACACAGTCCAGAAATTACTCAGAGAGCTGCTTGAGAAATACAAAAATAAACGAGAGACATCGTTGAGTTTAATGGCACAAACCCAATTGCTGGGGGGGAATTTTGGAGAGATTTTAGTTAGCGCCTGGTAAGGTTGTATATTTCAGAGCAGGTAAGGATCTTCATTTACAATATCCCCCTGAGCATCTAAGTCTTAGCTTAAATATAATGTATCCACCAACAGAAAAGCGTCAGATAAAAGTGGATCTAGATTCTAGACGAGTAGTCGAACATGTCGGTCGCCCAACAAAAATGCGGCAAGGATTTATCCATCAACAAATTGAAAGACTTAAAAAAGAGGTCTTATGAAACACATACAAAAGTCCTTTATTGTATTTTTAGTAGCGCTTTTTACAGGTTGTCAAACATTGCCTGCAGCGGTCATTCCAATTTCAGCGTCAGCTTCGGTAGAGATAATTGAAGCACCTGCGCAGATAGCTTGTGGTCCAAAAGATCTCCTTCATCAATACACTATTACCATAGGAGGCAACGGCGCAGATTATTTTGCGCTTAAAAACTGTAGCCCGCAAGAATGCATGGGGCAAGCCAAAATTACCGACATCACATTTCAAAGAACGGAAGATAGGGAAAGTGAAGGGTTTTGGTTGTCGCTAAATCACCAATTTGAGATGGTTGCAGACATTGAGCTTGCTGTTGCTGGGAAAGTTCACCACTCTAAGGTTACGCATCAGTTTCGTTCGTCTGCAATAGTGGATTACATCTGTCGGAATGTGGCTTATCAAATGCCTCGATTAAAACAGAAGATAGATAAGGAACTAAAAAATGCAGTTTTACAATATACCCTTCTTTAAGGCACTGTTTCTACTGTTTTTCCTGAGCAGCTGTAGTTATCATGTTGCTTTGCCTGAGAATATATCGGCTTATACGCCGGCCTTGAAACTGCAGGTAGCAGAGCCACTTCCTGTGTTGTCCTGTCGGTTAATACATTCTGTGCACTTAGAGCAACTAAAAGTCCGATCAGGTGATAACAATACGTCATCAGTGGGCGTTTTACGTCTGGAAAACATTAAATTAGATTCAGGTTTTCGGCCTGCTTGGGATTTGAGTGCTACTTTATTGCAGCCGGATGGCAAAACGGTGAAAATTACGGAGCACGCTGAATTTAATTGGCATTGGAAGCGAGACGTGATGTGCCATCATGCAGCACTGCATTTTCCGGTAGCGCTAGCAGCTTTGGAGATAAAAGCCGTGCAACAACTTCTACATTAGTCTCCGAGTATATTGCGCAGAAGTGATTCGTCAGGGGCCGGTTCTAGTCATCACCACAATTTTATCCAAGCTAAAAGCACTCACGACAAGCTTGTTTAATTGCCAAAGTACTTCTGAAAAGAGTTTCAACTTTATTTTTTAGCCTAATTTTTTAACCGACTAGCAAAAAACCACACCTACTTTTTAACATTCCTGGGTAACAGGCTGTCGATATCGGGTTCTGGTTGGCACAACTCACTAAGACAAGCCATGATGTAATCAAATGCGATTAGGGCATTGGTTTCGAAAATGTAGCTCCTAAAGCCCGACCTACAAGGCGGCCGAGCTGCGCTCGCCTTCGCAAGCAGGCTTGCACCTACAAAAAACCGTTTTTACTTTGAAATCTGCTGTCGGGCTAATGGCTGACTTGTTGGCAAACAAAGCCACACTACCTTGCTCTTCCAATGCCAAACAATACATCTAAAGTAACAAAACGATACCCTTCGTTTTGATAATGGCTGATGATTTTATCAAGCGCAGCGACGCTATTGCTGCGATTGCCGCCGCCATCGTGCATTAAAATCACCGCTTCGGGGTGGCTGTAGTGGCTGGCGGCAAATTCAATATCTTGTTGATTCACGACTTGGGTGTGCCAATCGCGGGTATCAATTGACCAATTTATAGTGCGCATACCCCGCTTGGTTAAGTAGTCGATTTGATCGCCCCGAATGCGGCCATAAGGCGGGCGAAACAGCCTTGGCGCATAGCCAATGAGGTTGTAAATGATGTCGTTGGTATTGGCGATTTCGTTTTGCCATAACAGGGCGTTGTCGCTAATTGTACTGCTGTCGGTATGGCGGTAGCTGTGGTTACCAATAAGGTGGCCTTGTTGGTCAATGGCGATTAAGTCGGCATTACGGTTTTGAATATTTTGCCCAAGTACAAAAAAGGTGGCGTGTATTTGGTGTTTTGCCAACACTTCTAGCACCTGAGCTGTGTAGGCCGATGGGCCATCGTCAAAACTCAGTGCGACTTCTTTTTTAGTATGTAAGCCATGTAAATAGTAACTGCTGTGGGCTTGCTGTAGTTGGTGCATTTCGCTCGCGGGGACTTGGTCGTATTCACTGATATCGGGTGTGCGCAGGCGCACATCGCTAACTTGCGGTAGTAGATTGGGCTCTTTTGTTAAAAACGGTAAAAAAGAATCAAGTGGTAAGGTGGATATACTGACCAAGTCACTGCCAGGGTAATTTTTAATGGTATGTAACAATGCGTGTTGCATCAAAGCAATGCCTGAGCCTTGGGCGAGCGTTGTATCGCCGATTAACCAACGCGAGTCTGGATTAAAAGCGGTGCTTGATGGCTCGGTTAGTTCTGCCTTTAAATCGGTAAAATGGTCTTGCGTGGTTGAGAAGCTTTGGTATTGATTATCAAGGTCAAAGTATTGTTCGGCAATTAAATGGGCGAGCGCTTGGCTTATTAGTACATCACTTAATTGCAATGGTGTATTGCTAGTTTGCAGCTGTTGGCGCTTGGTTAACATTAATTGGCTTAAGAGCTGGGTTTGACGTTCGCTGTCATTAGTATTGCTGTTGATTGGTAAATACAGATAACCGTCTTTGGTGGTAATCGTTGGGCTGTTTTCGCTTAAGTGAATAAGCCAAGGTTGCAGGTGTACTGCAAAAGGTTCACTCAGTGCTTTAATATCGCTTATTAAAGCCTGCATTACAGGGTTGTCGGCAGGCGCGAGACTTTGATCAGAGATATAAACAGTTAACTCGCTATGTGACCAAGTGCTATAGGTAATGTCATCGATTACGAATGGCGCAGGCTCATTGATAATGGGGGGGTTATCAATGGGGGTGTCGCTTGAACCAGATCCACCGCAACCGGTAAGCAAAAAAGTGATGAATAATGTGGTTAAATAAAAACGGGCGTGGGGTTTAGTCATGAGCGCCATGGTCAATCCTTGATTATGAGTCCTTTGCACTAACCTTACTGGTTATTGCCTTGTTTAGCATATGAAAAATTCTAATATTGAGCGTGCGATTAACTCGCGGCAAAGTGGTCGCTTTTAATACACTTTTTATGATGTGAAATAGGCAAGGATTTGAACAGTTAGCTAAACGATTTTTAGTGACATTGTAATGATGGCGCTTGAGAATTATCGCCATTAAATAGCAGACATCATCACAGAAAGATTCGTTTTTAACCTAAGGGAGTGTGCCTGCATGCTAATTTATTGTTTGGTGTTCGAAATAAATGCGGTAAGTCGATGACCAAATGGGATAATCAACCTCCATTAAATAACAGACAAACTGCTCTTTATTCAGCTGTGAAAATGTAAAGATAAAGTCCACGTATTGCTGAATGTTGATCCCCGCAATTGCTTGTAAACTAGGGGCATTTAAATTAACAATCCGCAACTCTGGGTAGTCGGGCAGTTTTTCTGTCCACATGTCTTTGGCACTGAGTTTACCCTCTTCGACCTTTTGATTACCTTGATAACAGCCAACATTAACTGAGCTTTTTATATCTATTTTTTTATCTAAAAAGACCATCATCACCAATTTTTCGGTTGGGTTTTTAATCGAAATACTGGTGGAACTGCAATGGTTATTATGATGCAGTGGGTTGGCGAGTTCGTCTGGGTTACTAAATAAAAAAGTGGCATCAAACGGTGCTGGGTCGGCCAAGGCGTTAAAAACAATACCGGAGTTGCTGGCGGAGTAACTTTGATAGGCATCGAGTAAGCCGGGTGTTGAAAATGATTCGATCACGCCTATTTGAAATTGCTGATGATCAATGCGGCTTTTGCCATCAATCGCCAGTGGTTGCGTAAAACCCTCAGGGTGAGGGTGGGTATAAAATTGTACAAACGGCGGCGCATTGGGTGCTCGATGAATTCCGTGTTTGGCAATGATTGCGACTTCTTGTAAGAACTCTGCGTTTTTTTTGCTCTCACTGAGTACATAGGCACTAAATAATGTATTGACCGATGAACCCATAATACTTTTTGAGGTGGTATAGTGGAGTTTGCGGATATCGTTTTTTTCAGCAGTGTGGCCACAGGCTAGAGTATCACTTAGCGCCCGTTTAAGTTGAGCATGGCTTTTTGAAAATTGCTTAATCACTGACTCAAATTGCAAGGTGATCTGTTGAGCTTGAACAAACCATTGTTGGGCGACATTATGCTTTTTAATGCATAGATTAAAATCTTTTAAGCCACTGCAACCGGGCATCTGAATAATAACTTGATGGCCATTATCACTTTTATTGACCGCATTAAGAATACGCTGAGCGTTTGAGCGGTTATAGCCTAAAAAGTGTGTTAGGCCACTGAGCGTTTGTGCTGAGTGTGGCAAAGCCTGAATAATATTGCTATAGACGTATTTTAACTCATCTCCAGTGCGAGATAAGGCTTCTAAGGCGTGTTCTGATAAAACCATGGCATGCAAATATAGTTAAGTTATCGTTAAGATATCATGGGGATAGTCAAAAGAGTAGCGCATAAGAAAGGGAGCTGCGCTCCCTTAGATTACTTAAAATATTGGTTATTGGTGCTTAGTTACATTGACCGACCATAGACCACGGGCCCCATTGGCCTGAGCTTTCAGGGTTTAGTCCCTGCACCCACCAATTGGCTTGATAAACTTTGTTGTTTAGTTGTACTTTTGAGCCACTTAGGTAAATTTTTGTCGGATCCCATGTTGCAATACCGCTACAACCACCGGTATCACCTGATGAAACACTGACTTGTTGGCTCGTTTGCGAGGTTAAACCTTGAGCATCTGAAACCGTTAAGGTCACTTGATAACTGCCGGCCGCGACAAATGTATGCGTAGGTGAGTTGGCATTAGAGTATGTGCCATCACCGAAGTCCCAGCTAGAAGACGTTACGGCTTTGTCATCTGTAGAGCTATTACTAAAATTAACGCTCAGCCCATTTTTGCTAATACTAAAGCTGGCTTTTGGTGGCTGGTTGCTATCGCCACCTGAGCATGTTCCTTTGTTTGCCCAGACATTATTATAAATCGATGGAATTGCCCCAGTTGACCACCAAATTGCTTCATATTTATTGCCTTGATAGCTAACTTGATCGCCCAGCGCATAACTGATACTGGCACTCCAAGCATTAAGTCCATCACACCCTGGAGGAGTGGTATCGTCATTGACCGTAACCGTTTTGGAGATTGAAGTTTGTTGCTGAGCTGTGTCGGTGACAGTTAAAACTGCGGTGTAGCTACCTGGAGAATAACTATGGCTTGGATTGGTTTCATTGCTCTGTTGGCCATCGCCAAATTGCCAGTAATGACTAACAATACCTTTATCGTCGGTTGAGGTACTTGAAAACGTCACCACACTATCATTAACGGTATAACTGAAATTCGCCATTGGTTTTTCGTCGGTAGGAACATCTGTACCTATGCCTGTTTTTTGTTGGATCCAGTTTAGGTAGCTTGTGGTGCGAGTAAATGCGGTCGCGCCCCGACAGCCTTGACCCCAACTAACAGTTCCGATGCTATAAAATTGGCCATTGGCTTCAATTGCAAAAGGGCCACCGCTATCGCCATTACAGGCCGATACGCCACCGGCTCCACCACCACAAATTACTGAGCCAGGAAGGTTAAAGTTGAGTTCACTACTACAGCTTTGATTTGAAATAACGGGTAAATCGACTTCACGTAAGCGATCGCTCGGGCGTCCTTGGTTTGATGTCAACCCCCAACCCGATACAGTAACATTTCTGCCAATACTGGCATACGTTTGTTCTATTTGCTGAGTCGGAAGTTTCGCTGGGGTGTACTCACCACTCGCAGGGCTTGCTAAGCGCAATAAACCAATGTCGTACCCTGAGCGAATACCATTAGCTCCACGCCAATTTTCATGAGTAATAATTTGAGACACCGCTAGGGTTTGCCCATCATTTTGGCTCAAGCTATGTGCACCCACTCTTACGCTAAGTGAGTTTGTTGAGGCATTGTCTAAACAATGTGCCGCTGTTAATACCCATCTGTCGCTGATTAATGTTCCCCCACAACCTTGTTGACCATTCATTAATAGCGCCACTTGATAAAGGCGAGAATAAGGTTGGCTTTCTTTGCCGCCGACTATTTGTGGCGTGACATCAAAATCTTGACTAATTGCGGCACCGCTATAGAGCAAGGGTGTTGCTAAAAGACCTGCGACTAATAGATTGAGCTGTTTTGTTGTTGTTTTCATTTTTAAATACCTGTTGTTTTTAGATACACCAATATTGGTTTCTAAGATCTACTCTCAGATATTTCAATGGTCAAATAACAAGCAAATATATAAACTCATCTGACCTGTCAGGTGAAAATAGCCTAATTTTTATAATTGGTTGAATTTAAACAACAATGATTAGTAACATAATAATTACAATTGAACGTTTTATGCTCGCCCAACCTTGACTTAATAATGATATTGAGATGACAAAAAAGAGAAGTTTGCATGATATTTCGTGCTTAAAAAACAAGCTAACGCTTAGCGTCATTGAGCTGCGGCCCAGTGAGATGATTGTTTTTTTTCAGGCCAAAAAACCCCAAAAAGCGATTATTTATTGGTGAGTTAAGCTTGTTGTTTTTTTTAGAAACTAAATAATAGTGTAAATTTGAATATACAGTTAAAAGCAATGCTTAAACGCCAGAGGGTATTTATTAATATACTGTTTTAAATGATTTTTTGTGTGGTACTTGTTTATTTTGTTAGCGATTTTTTAACAAGGTGATCAAAGCCATATTGTTGCATTTTAAATCAGAGTTACAGTGGCTGCTCTTAGGTCTGACATATTTAGTCTTACGGTACTTCTGGCAATTAATAATTGTTTTGTGTTCCTTAAAAATAAAAAAACCGCAGCGAGGCTGCGGTTTTGGCTCAACTCATCTTAGGGATGAAATTTTTACGGGATTTGCTTCCATGGGCCGCCATTGGCTGGTGCATCACCTTGGGTCCACCATTTTGCTTCGAAGTGAGTAGTCGTGCCATTAACTGTCACACTGGCTTTATCACCTTTTACATACACTTTGGTCGCAATCCATGGTGCAATACCCCCGACAGGAGGTGTTTCAACTGGGGGTGGGGTTAAATCTTCATCAACCACACGAATGGTTGGCCAACTGGCGTGTGAGCCGTAAAAGTTGGTGACACATTTTCCGTAGTCGCCTGGCACTAAAGCAGAATAGGCAGTTTGAAAACCCACTAATTCACATTCAAATGAGAAACCGCCTGGGCGATCGGCATAGTATTTCCAGTTGCCATCCCAGTTGGTGTAAAGCACGTCGGTAGCGCCATTTAAATTGAGACTGCCATAAGGAGTTTGTTGCCAACAGGTGTTTTCTTCATCTGTTTCAACGGGCACATTATAAAAGTGTGCCAGCCCTTCCCAGTAACGAATACGATTAACTGGTTGACCTTTCGTTTTATTTTGTGCACCACACTCAATGCCACCATTAATGACATTAATTGTGGTACCAAAGCCGTAACCAATGCCTGCATCTTGTTCACGTTGTGAAGGCACCCAAGTGCGATCTATCACATGGAGCATGGCCGGTTTCGGCGCTTGTGGGGTTAAGAAAAACCAAATTGCAGACGCTAAATTGAGCCATGAATCGGCAACAAGACCCGGGTTGTTTAATAACACTGTGGCATCGCCATCAAACATGACTTCTGAAAACATGCCGTAGTTGAAATGATACGAAAGCTGTTTTGCCCCGCGGCCAAAATAACCCTGATTTTGCGCACAAGGCCAACGTTTATTTTGCCAATCGTTTTGGCCACAGCCAGTGGTGTAGCCTGGTTGCCCTTCAGACCAGCCCATTTCACGCACATGCACCAGTGCTTGCTGCCACTCTTCTAAGCCATTTGGATTATCGGATGTATTAGTTTTTGCAATGTGGCCACCGGTTTCTTGCGAGAAGTGTGCAAACGCGGTGACAATTGATTTTTTACAAATGGCATCGGCGTTGCGGCCATCGGTATAATCACCACAAAAGGCCGAAAACTTACCAATAGCTTGTAAAAAACGAGTGTATGTATATTCAGGCGCCGCCATTTGGGTTAAAAAGTTCCACTCTGATTGTGGAAAAACACGCTCAACACGCTGAACGTTAGCTGGGTTTGTGGTTGCACCTGGCGAAATGGCTTCAACTATGTTATTTGCACGTGTTTCAAGGGCTTTGGCCCAAATGTCATACATTGGATTTGGGGTTTTTGCGTCTTGCGCAGCATTTATTTGGCCACGGGAAACAATATAACCATTGGGATTATCAGGGTCGATTTGAGCTGTCATGGCTAAACAATTGGCTGAAACCAAAGAGCCGATAAGTACGCTAACAAGCTTGAGTTTAAACATGACGCTTTTCCTTATGATTACCATTGCAATAAACAAAAATATACCCAGCTAAGTTTATATTTTGTGTAACTTGTAAATATAATGTTTACTTTTGACATCGCTGTCAATACCTGTTTTAGGGATTGCTTGCTGCTTTGGAATTATTTATAGGTGAGAACGTGCTGGTGATAAGTAACTTTAAGACTGGATAATAAATCTATCTAAGGTTGCTATTTTAACGTTAACAGCGATGGAACCACGTGATCTAAGCTCGCTATTAACGAGCCAATCGAGCTTGTTCACCATGAGAATCTCTGGCTAGAGATAAGTAACTTAGGTATTTACGTTTAATCCAATGCGCTGGTAAATCGCTTTTCGCTGCATTTGATCGTTTACCTCTGTTTATCTCTGTGTTTTGGCTGGTTAGCTTTCTCTTTATTGAGCGCATTTAGTCATAAAATTCGCTCAGAAAATACTGGGTTCGAGGGCGTAAAACTATGTCTCTGGGAGCAAAAAAGTTTTAAAATTTTAGATTGGTAGCGCGTTTTTTTGTCACTTTAGCATGCTAGCACAGCGTGGATTGCGAAGAAGATCTGTCAATATTTGCCAACGTAAACCAATTACCTGCAAAGGTGTGGCGTTAGCTGGGAGTACCTGTGCCAGCTGGTTTTCAACATAGGCTTTGGTCAGATCTTGGCCTAAGTTGTAATTGAGCACGTAGCTGCGATTTTGCTCAATAAATTTAAGGCGCTGTTGGGATTTTTTTTCGTCACTTAAGGCGTATTTCATCAATAACTCAATGGCTTGTGCATGAGTGATTTCAGCATCAAGATAACGGCGTGCCACCATGTTATCAACATAGCTTAGCTTGTGCAGCACGGCTAATACTTGGTAATAAAGCTCAACTTGTGAGCTATCTAGTTCTGCCAGCGGAAATAAGACATTTTGTTCGAATGTCATGCGGTCTTTTTTATCAAATACAACTTCAATCCCATAATTGGCGCTGCCTTCGGCCAGTAATGATAACGGCGAAAAAAGCGGATAAACACAATACTCGACCCAGCCATTTTTAAAGTACAAGTTTTCTTCAATCAGGCTGTTAAATACATGATGGCCGGGATAGCCTTCGTGGCAAGCTAGGTCAACAGCGCGGTCAATATAGATTGGGAAGTCAGTGTTTACTTCTATTAAACTGTAGCTATTTCCTTTAAACCAGTTATAGGCGCTCCACACTTGGTTGGTGACGAGTGCCACATTAAAGTTCTCGTGGACAGGTAAGGAAATATGCTTGGCGGTCAGTTCGCGTGCTTTTTCAATTGCTGCGTTAAACACCTTAGCAATGTGTTGTTTAGGAATAATAAATTGGCTGCGAAAATCGTTAAGGCGTTGGTTTAAAGTTGCAGAACTTCCAAAGGTAACACTGCTCGGTAACAAGGTATCGAGCTGGCCAAGTAGGGTATCAAAATCGGCTTCGCCATAATGAGGTGAAACGGCGTCGTAAAGAGCCAGTGATTCTTGATCAAAGCTAAGCGTATGGCCTTGTAAATGAGCAATAAAGGTTTTGGCCGCACGCAAGTTAGCTTCAAGTGAGTGGAGTCGCAGTTGCCATGTTTGGCTGGTTGTGTGGTTTTTGGCGGCAAGTTCAGTGATTTGTTGATAAAGCCGCTCGGCTTCAATTGCAAGTTTAGTCAGTGGTAATTTTGTGAGCCCTTGTTGCCATTCTTTTGGCCCATAATAGGCATCAACATAGCCTGTATGATGCTCATTTATATTAAGTGTGAGTTGAACATAGGCTGTGGCAAGTTGGTTCAGTGGCATGGTGCTTCTTTGCTTTAATAAATAAAACTCATTATACGTATCGTAATTTTGCATACAATAGCCATCAATTTAAAGCGGTACTTTCTTACATACTTAGGTAAAATTATAGCGGTAAAAGATGTTGTTTTTGTTAGCATCTTGGCATAAACACATAAAAAATTTCAACGAATACAGCGAGCGTTATGAACAGTAACAGTATTACTATATTAGAAGGTAGCATTACACACATGCTTGAAATTGAGCTGGCTATCCCGGAGTTCACAGCGCCAAAAACAGCGAACGACCTCGCTCGAAAATTAAACAATAGGCAAAGTTTGTTATTAATTGCATATGATCAAGCAAAACCTGTAGCTTATAAATTGGGCTATCAACTTAATGAGAATACCTTTTATAGCTGGCTTGGGGCTGTATTGCCGGAATTTCGAGGTCAGGGTATTGCTAAACAATTATTATTAGCACAAGAATCATGGGTTAAAGCGCAGGGATTTATGGCAATTGAAGTTAAATCAATGAATCGCTTTAAAACCATGTTGCAAATGTTAATTGCCCATGATTATCACATTATTAGCTGTAAACCTGCGCAGCAAAGTACTGAGGTTAAAATTCGATTTCGTAAGCAATTGGGTTAACTAATTCGCTACTTTTTTAAACAGCCATTCGCATGGCCCTAATTTGAAAAAGTGTAGCCACACGACACTAAACACGGTCGCGCTAACACAATAAATAAGCGCACTTAATAGGGCCGTTTCTATTGCTTGAGCGTTTAATAAATTAAAGGCTTCTAACGTACCCATGCCAATCAAGACATGGGCAATATATAAAGTCAGAGATACTTGCCCCGTGCGATACAGCCATTGTGCTAACCAAAGTTGTTGGCAGTGCTGCCCAAACCATAAACATGCCATTAAAATTAAGACCGCAGAGCTTGCAGCAGACACCATATATTGCGGCAAAGGTGGAATAATACTGCTGGTGAGGAGTTGCTGGGTGACTTCTGGTGATATATGTAAATGCTCAACAGCAAGGTAACGCATTAAAAAAAGGCCAGTTTCAACACCAACAAGCACAATAAAAGCTGTTTTTGCTAGTTGTTTTTGCATGCTCGGTTGGGTGAGCGGCTGGCGACCTAACCACATACCAAACAGTAAAAATGCACACCAAGGAAATACCGGATGAAAGCCGTTAAAGACCAAATGACGCATCATACCTTGCCATGTCCATAAATCGGTATAGGTTAGGGTACTCCACTGCCAGCCTTTGTCGTAATCGAGCGTGAGCAGTAGCCCGAAAAAACCAACAATAAAGCTGAGGCTCGCAAAAAGTAATGTGCGATTTGAGCTAAAACACAGGGCTGTGGCAATCACAAAATAGACCCCGTAAAAATGTAAAATATCGGCAGGCCAAATCGGGGTGTAGGCAATACCAACAATAAATAAAAGCGCCGCGCGTTTGAGTAAGCGTATGCGGGTTGATGTTATTGCTTCTGAAGTCGGTGCAAGTCGGGTATGGGCACTCATTAAGCTAATCCCGATGCCGGCCAGTATGACAAATAAAGCAGAAGCGCGCCCTTCAAATAAGCTAGCAAAGCCTAACCAAAATGCTGAACCAGTCTCTGCCGCCATTGCTATTTTGAAATTAACAATAACCATGCCAAAAATAGCGAGCGAACGAGCGATATCAAAACCAATAACGCGTGTCTGAGCTGACATAAAATGTTCCTTATTTGGTCAAAAATCGCAAAAAGAATAGCAGAAATATTAACCACAAAATGTAAGGAAATGTTTGATATGAATGACTTGCTATTCCCGTTTTGCTAGAACGGCATTATTGATGGCATTGCTCGGTTTGCAGCTGCATGTAATGTTGCAAACTACAATGTTGATGGAGCGAAAAAGTACAGGTTAAGGTGGTTAGTTGCGTGATGCGATCAAGACGAAATAAGCGATAATCACTGCGTTTTTCACACCAAGCGACTAAAGTCCATGCGCGGCCCCAAAAAATCAATCCCAATGGTAATACGGTGCGCTCGCTGAGGTTGAGTTTTTCATCTTGATAAATTAATGCCAGTTTAAGGTGTTGTTTTATTGCCAAACGAATGAGATCAGAATATTGCGTTGCTTCTTTTAAATGCCAATTAGGTACTAGTAAACGTTCGTCTTGTTGTACGATTTGGCGATGTAATTGCTCGGGTAATACGCTGTGAATCTTATTTAATGCCGATGCTGCACTTTTGGCCAGTTGTTCACTGCCAAAACCCTGCACCATACGTGCGCCCAGTAATAGGGCGTCGAGTTCATCGGGATTAAACATTAATGCAGGCACATCAAATTTTGGCTGCAATCGATAGCCAATACCCGCTTCCGATTCTATCGGCATGCCACTTAATATCAATGCTTGAATATCGCGATATACCGTACGTTCAGAAACTTCAAGTTGTTGCGCAATTTGTTTGGCGGTAATCACCGTACGCCGCCCACGCAGCAAGGTAATAATTTGAAATAAGCGCTCGGCTTTTCTCATAGTTAAATTCTCGAAAAAGCCCCCAAACAAAAACGATTTCGGGGGCGTGATGTTAAGCCGATTGGCTACATGAACTTGATAATAGCGCCATCTGGCGCATTTCTACACTGTGTTCGTCACATAATGCAATTAATGCTTGGCCGGCTGGGTGAGCAATAAAGGCATCACCAGCACGTTTTGCACTTTGTTCATCTTGCCAATATACCACGTCAAAAATAACCGCTTTATCATCTGCACTGCATGAGCGATAGATAAAGCCAGGTTGCTGTAATAAAAAGTCGTTTACGGCATTGTTTACAGTGGCAAGATCGGTTGGTAAAACTTGGTTTTTTAAGGTGTAGCTTACTAATTCAAGTGTTGTAGTCATGTTTTATTTCCTTATTAAAAGCTCACCAAAGGGGTGGTGAGAACAAAACAGACTATAAAACAGGGCTACTGACAGCATGGTGTCAGTAGAGAAACAGGATTAGGTAAATAAAAACTTAGGAGCATTCATTGGTGAGGGTGGCGATGATTTCGTCTTCGTTACAACTGACGCATTTTATTTCTTTAGCAAAAAAAAGCGTAGTAATACTGGCAATGCGTTGTAAAGCAACAATATCTTGTTCTTGCCATTCAATTGGCTCATCGAGGTGTTCGCAACAAATAATGCCGACAGGGGCAAAATTATGGTGAAAGATTAAATCGAGTAAAGAGTAAATATTCAGCGGTTCAAAATAGCGAGTGGTAAAGCAAGATGTCACCGGATGGTTACGTGCATCGCTGGCATTGAGCACGCGATCATTTAAGATAAAATTAAAATAAGGTGCAAAATCAGTTTTGTGAAGTTGCTGGCCAAATTGAAATTTTAAGCTGTTGTCTTGACTCATTAAACAAAAAATCTTATCAAAAGAATCATTAAACGCCCATAAACTGACACGATTAGCATTGGGTACAACGTATTTGATGGTGCGACAAATGGCTTTTAATTTATCACTGATTGATAAATTTGGGTTACTGAGTTTTATAGTCAAAGTGGCAATATTATCCATATTGTCTTGTTCTCATTTTTATAAAAAATATTTTTAAAATAAGCTTAGAACACTCTACAAATTAAATGTAAAAAAATCCAAATTTAGTAACTAATACAGCTAAATGGGAATGTTAATCATGAGGATTATCAGGTTACTTTATTAACGAATAAGCCAATATTTAAGTGGTTGATTGGCTATGGTTTGTTCGGCTAAAAAGGATTCGGTGTCACTGCCCTGTAATAAGGCTAGGGTAGCCAGTAATCCCGCTTGGGTACATTGTGGTGCAGCAACGGTGACAGAGCGTGCCGCATTAGTCATTGGCCTGCCAGTTTTGGCATTTAAAATATGACTATAACGGATCCCATCGCGTAATAAAAAGCGTTTTGCATCACCACTTGTGGCAAGCGCACCTTGTTGCAGTGAGACAATTAATTGATTGTTAAATGCATCAAGACCTGGGTGTTCAATGCCTACTAGCCAATTTTGCTGATGCTGACGTGGTCCCGTGGCGGCTAAATCCCCCCCTAAATTCACTAACGTAGCGGTAGGGGTGAGGTGTTTTATTAATAAAATGACACGGTCGACGGCATATTCTTTTCCAATACCACCAAAATCAAGCTCCATACCACTTGGCAGCGTAATCGAGTTGGCATCAAATGATACTTTTTGCCAATCAACTAAGGGGAGTAGTGCATCAATTTGGCTTTGCTTGGCAATATGGTCACTGCCATCAAAACGCCATGCCCGGCGAAGCACACCTGCGGTTAAGTCAAATAAGCCATCACTGAGTTGGTAACATTGATTGGCAAACTGCAAAAGTTGAAAGGTTTCGAGGTCAATGTCAACCGATAGGCCTTGGCTTTGATTAATTTGAGCGCAGAGTCCGTGATTGTTGTAGCGACTAAATTTATCTTCGATACGCCACACTTCCTGACACGCAAGTGTGGCTATTTTTTGTGCCAAAGTAACATCGTGACTATCGAGTAATATTTCACAAGGACTTGCCATTGCATCAAACGTAATGCTTAGGCCATCTCCAGTTGAATTAATTCGATAATCACGCTTGGTCACTAAACGAGCCCTTTAAAATGAATAACTAAATTGCAAAATTAATGCATCGATACTTGGGTATAAGTCTTGGTTGGCCAAAGCACCTGGTGCACTAAAGCCTGCATCGGTTGGGTTTTGGCTATAGTACTCGACTCTCACTGCAAAATCATTACCGTCGCTTAAGCGTAGGCCGTATTTTAGCCCCAAGGTGTAAGCGTTCATTTCACCAATGCGGTAATCGGCACTGGCAAATTCAGGCAGAGCTTGGTTTTGGTTTAAAAACGGTTGATAAAATTCAGCAGCCGATTGTTGATAATAACGAACGTGCGGCTCTAAGTAGCTATTATCGCTAAATAAAAAGCGGTACCGTGTATCAACCGTATGTGACTTAATGTTCCAATCGTCCCACATATAACGGTACGATAAATCCATAATGCTGTTATCAAAATGGTATTTTGATTGCCAATAAACGCTTTGTTTGGTGCGCTGATCGGGTCTATTTTCATATAGCTGCGCTTGGCTTAACCCTTGCTCGTCGACTAAACTCAGCACTTTAAATGGGTCGGTTAAATAGCCATCAACAACTGAATGAGAATAATTAAGTTGCATCAACATTCTGCGATTAATGACTTGCGTTAAGCCAATCAAAAAGTCGGTTGTCGTTTTTGTTTCTGAATCACCAATACGGGTATTTGCAAATGACTGATCCCATGTTGGGCTTTCACTGTCGCCAATTAGCATTGCTGCGTAAGGTTTAGGTAAGCCACCTTCTGGGGTGAAGGTATCTTGAAAGTGACTTAATCCTAACGATAGGGTGGTATTTTTTTGGTTAAAATCGATTGCTAAATTACCGTTTATCCCAAGCGATAAATAATCATACTCTTTTGATAAATGAACCCCAGCACTTGCGGTGTAATTTGGGGCTAGCGGTTGTGTCCACTGCGCATTGAGCTGCACGCGGGTATCATGAAAGGTATTATCAAGAGGCGTATCATTGGCATTGATTTGATACTGACCTTTGCCTGATGGGCGCGTAAATGTTTGTACATAAGGCTGGGCAACGGCCCCATTGGCTGACGCACCCGTTAAGGTATCGAGTGTGAGTCTTACATTAAGTACTTGCTCGTCGGCAAATTCTTTTTTTGCATTAACCATGGCTTCGGCAGCCATAACCCGCTCGATCTCACCATAGAATAAAAAGGCAGAGTCAAATTGCCAGTCTTGCTCAGTTGCATTGACATCGGTGCCAAGCAGGGCACACGTTGCAAGCGCAAGTGCACCCGCTATATTTTTTTTATTGTCGGCTTTTTGCTGATTGACTAAGGTATCTTTTGTTTGAGTTAATTGCATCCGCAACCTCCGCCGCCAAAACTACGGCCGCCACTTGAGGCCTCTTTACTAAAATAAACATGGTCATCAACTGAGGCATCAATGCCATCAACCAAAGCCATTTCTTTTTTTGCTAATAAGTCCCGCTCCCACGGCTCAACACCGAGCGAAGCGCAACCACCTAATGTTGTGAGCAGCACTAGCAGTGCCAAGGGTTTAGCTAAATTTTTCATGACATTACCTTCTAGTGTTTAATGACTGATTGTTGCAGCAATAATTGAATTTCTTGCTCATAAGTGGGTATTTGTTTATTGATAAAACCAGCGTGGCTACGTTTAATTTCGCCATCTTTGCCAATGAGATAGCTGCTTGGCATACCGACTAATTTATACTGCTTGGCTAATATGCCCTCAGGGTCGTATACAACAGGAAAGTTAGCTGGGTGAGTCGCTAAAAATTCATTAGCAAGCAGTGCCTCTTTATCAAGATTGACTGTGATGACGGTAAAACCATCGGGCGCATATCGAGTTTGCATCTCATTCATCCAAGGAAAAGACTTTTTACACGGCCCGCACCACGATGCCCAAAAATCGAGGTATATCACTTTGCCCTGGTGCTCTTGTAACAGTGTATTGAGCTGCTCCGAAGGATCATTTGTACTTGCAACACTGTTCATTGCATACGTTAGGCTTAATAACAAACAGGTAGTAAAGATTATTTTTTTTAACATAATGGACTCAAGTGATGCTGATAATGAAATGTTAACAAGGCTTTCTTAAGGTTTGCTTAAGAAAATTAAATCATAGAAAAAAGAACCCTATTGTCGCTACTAGACCCCACATAATGGCTGTTTTAATGAATTAATTGACTTTATAACGTTCATTTTAATAGCTAGAAGTATAGTGGTTATTCATTTTTAGAATAAAAAACAAACAAGCTAAACTGATCTCAACCAAGAAAACGGCGTATCTATTAATGATTTTTTTACATAATGGATAGGCAAAAAAATGAAAAAGATAGTTAGAACTCTCAGCCTGATCGCTTTAGCAACAACGTTAGTTGCATGTAATGATGATGACGATAAAAAGGTTGAAATAGAAACACCTCCTCCCGCGCCGGTTGTTAAAACTTATTTACGGGTTTTGCATGCTTCTGCAGATGCACCTCTGGTCAATGTAAAAGTTAACAACAATATTGTGGTTGAAGGTGCCGATTACAGTGTTGGTTCAACATTTTTTGAGCTGGATGCCGCAAGCTATAGTGTGGCTGTTGATGCAATCTTGCCAGATGAAACTGCGACAGTAATAGGACCGGTCGATCTAGATTTAATGGGCAATAAGCAATACTCGGTTGTTGCGCTTGGTACGGTTGCCAAATCAACACTTGAGCCTTTGATTATCAGCCGTGATGTAACAGAGCTTGCCAGCGGTAATGTTCGATTGCAAGTGCTTCATGGTGCGCCAGATGTGCCACAAGTGGATGTTTACGTTACTCCCCCTGATGTTGCTTTAAGTAATGAAAACCCACTGCTTAGTAATGTTGCTTATAAAACCTACAGCGATGCACTTGATGTACCTGTAGGTGATTACCAAGTTCGTATTACCTTAACCGGTCAAAAAGACGTGGTTTATGATTCGGGTACTTTAGCATTAGGTGAAGGAACTGATTTATTGGTGGTTGCAGTGCCTAATACCAAAACAGGCACATCTCCGGTGATGTTGCTTGCCCAAGGTAAAGAATCGACCAATGTTATTGCTGATAAAAATGCGCCAAGTCATGTCCGAGCCATTCATGCTGTCGCAGATGCACCCGCGGTTAATTTAGTGGTGGATGATACTATTACTGCTTTGACTGATGTGCCATTTAAAGCGGTCAGTGACTATCTACCACTTAGCCCGACAAGTCATAATTTTAAAGTAGAGCCAAGTGCAGCAGTCGGTACTTATGTGGTTGATGCTGATGTTACATTAGATAAAAGTGTGCATTATTCGGTTTTTGTTGCTGGGCAATTAGCTGACAATAGCCAAGCGTCTTGGCCGGTGGTTGATATGCCAAGACGGGTTGCAACTGAAGCAAAAGTACGTATTTTTCATGCGGCCCCTAATGCACCGCAAGTTGATTTATACGTTACATCCGACAACGATATCAGCGACGATACCGCAGCCTTTAGCAATGTGCCTTTTAAAGCTGAGACTGGTTATGTTAGCTTGAAGCCTGGTACCTATTATGTAACAGCCACAGTTGCAGGTACAAAAGATGCCGCGATTGGCCCGGTAATGCTAACATTCGAAGGCGGTAAAATTTACAGTGCCGCAGCCGTTGAATCTGTGGGCGGTGGCTTACCGCTTAGCTTGATAACAATGGATGATTTTTAAGTTTTAATCCCTTTTAAAGGCAGGTGGTGCAGCGGAGTCTGATCACCTGCTTTTATTTATCTGCGTTATTCTGTAGCATCGTGGCACTTTGAATAAATTGAGCATTCACCTTGGCCCAGCTGTATTTTTATTATTCTGCGATGAACGCAGGAAAATCGACGACTTTATTACAATCTTCATTTAATTATCAAGAACGGGGTATGAATCCACTCATTTATACTGCTGCGATTGATACCCGCTATGGTCAAGGCCAAGTTAGTTCTCGCATCGGCTTAAGTGCAAAAGCGCAGTTATTTGCGCCACAAACGAATATGTTTTTGGCGATAGAAACACTGCATAATACTCGAAAAATAGACTGTGTTTTAATTGATGAAAGCCAGTTTTTAACCAAAGCACAAGTGAACGAACTCACTGATGTGGTTGATAAGCTTAATATTCCTGTTTTATGTTATGGCCTGCGCACTGACTTTAGAGGCGAGCTTTTTGTTGGTGCACAATACCTGCTGGCATGGGCTGATAAACTCATTGAACTTAAAACTGTTTGCCATTGCGGTCGTAAAGCCAATATGGTGCTGCGTACCGATGAACATGGCATCGCGATTGCCGATGGTGAGCAAGTTGAAATTGGTGGCAATGAGCGGTATGTCTCGGTTTGCCGCACCCATTATAAAGAAGCGCTCGAGCATGCCATACCAGTAAAAGGTTAATTTAGCTAAGTTGCGCTTTTAAATAAACATTCCATACTTCTGCTATTCGATAGAAAAGGAAATAGGTGTGGCATTGTTTAAACTGGGTGTAATGGTGTTAGGCTTAATGTGGAGTTCGGCTTGTATGAGTCAAACAACCTTAATACTAAGTGTTGCGCCCGAAATAAAACACATTTTCCCAATGCTTGAAACTAATGTCGCCCAAGCGTTTAAAGAGCTCGACATTGAAGTCTCATTTTTAGAAATACCAACAGCTCGCGCAACACGAGAAGCCAACTCGGGAAGAGTTGATGGCGATTTATTACGCACCGATGAATATCAAGATTATGTTCCGAACTATATGCCAGTCTTAGAACCCCTCGGTGCGATAAAAATAAAAGCCTATACGCTTAAATCTAAAAAGCTTGATACCTATGAAGAGTTAATTGAGTCTACTGTAGCAACGGTGCGAGGAGCTAAATTAGTGGCTGATTTACAAAAAATTTATCCGTTTAAAACAGTTGAGCTGCTTAGTTGGGAAAAATGTTTTATTTTAGTTTCTAAACGAAAAGTAGACGTAGCGCTCTCGACTCCACACTACGCCGCATTGCTGATGAAAAAGCATAATATTGCAAATTTAGAAGAGAAATCACTTGAGCTCGGGGAGGTGAAGTTTTATCTTTGGTTGAAAAAAGAACACCATCACATTGCTGAACAATTAAATGATATTTTCATAAAAATGAAAGCGGATGGTCAATTAGGGTTATTTTAGTGTCCTACCGTTATGTTATTTTTCTATTAATTGTTTTACTGTTTTCTCCCTATTTGAGAGCTGCGTCAGTGCCAGAGGATATGTCGTTATTTCAAGTGCAAAAGCAATCCCTTATTCAATCACTTCAATTTAAGTCTGAACAACCAGTAGGGCGAAGCTACCATACTCGTATTAATGAGGTGGGCGTTAAATTTTATTATGCCCTTGATGTCCCCAAAGACTATCAAATTAAAAAAGCTTATCCACTTCATATCTTCTTACATGGGCTGGTCAGTCGGGCCAAAGGGCGAAAAAAACAAGCCCTCGACGCCTCTTTGGCTGATTTTTCTTTGCCCGATAGCATTAATGTTTTTCCAATGGGTTGGAAACAAGCAATGTGGTGGACATCAACGCAAGTTGATAATATTCATCAGATTATCGAGGACTTAAAAACACAGTACCATATTGATACCAATCGGGTTTTTTTACACGGTGTGTCAGATGGCGGCCACGGTGTTTATTATCTAGGCGCACATACTCCAACCCCATTTGCTGGATTTATTCCAATCATTGCTTCTCCTTTTGTGCTTGCGCCGCAAAATGGTGCAGAACACCCCACTTTTTTAAGTAATTTGATTAATAAACCTTGGCTTATCATCAACACATCGCGCGACCAACTTTACCCGAGCAAAAATATTGCGCCGTTCGTGTCGCATTTACGCAAAGCGGGGGCGACGGTTGAGTTCATTTCAATAGAAGGAGCCAAACATAGCGTGGCATGGTATGAAAATTACCGTCAAAACATTATTGATTTTGTTAATAGTAATCAGCGAAATCCTTATCCAGAACGACTATATTGGGAAGTCGATGCACAATTGAGCTACCCACGCTACCATTGGCTTGTTATCGATGACGTTTTGCCTACCGAAGACCCAAAGTTTGTATCGCTATTACAACAGGGCAATAGCATTACAATAAATAGTCAGCATATTAGTAAGTTGACTTTGTTGCTTTCGCCAGAGCAGTTTGATTTTAGCCAAGAGATCAGCATTGAAAATAACAACGAATTGATTTTTAAAGGTAAAGTGAGATTTGATAACGCGATTTTAAACAAGTGGTATCAAGTTGATCATGATATTGCTCAGTTGTATGGCGCTCAACTTCAGCTGAATTTGCACTAGGTAGCTATTTTCAACGCTAACAGTTTGGATTTGTTTGCAATAGACCTGTTATTGATGGGCAAACCCGCCTTGTTGCCTTTGAAAATCCCAGGCTAGGATAAACAACTTAGATAGTCACTGTTAATTTAATATGTTGGTAAATCGATTATCCAGAACTGAGCTTAGTTTAAGTCTTTGTTATTTTTCGTATAGTTCTAATGGCAGGCCATCCGGATCGGCAAAAAAAGTAAAGCGTTTAGCGGTATATTCATCGATGCGAATTGGCTCAACCGCTACCTGATGACGTGTTAAATGTGCAACAACCTCATCAATATCATCGACTAAAAAAGCCAAGTGACGTAAACCACATGCTTCTGGGTAACTTGGTCGTTTTGGCGGATTGGCAAATGAAAAAAGCTCAATTTGGCTGCCGTTTGGGAGCGCTAAATCTAACTTATACGATTGCCTGTTACTGCGAAAATGCTCTGCGATGACGTTTAACTGTAAAATTTCGCAGTAAAAATATTTCGATTTCGCATAATCACTGCAAATAATCGCAGCATGGTGAATGGCTTGTAACATGGTTTAAGCCATCTCTGTCAGTATGTCGTTGCGCTCTTCGCTATTAAAATAACTCCAGGCAATAAAACGACTCACTTTTTGCCCTTGTGCCATTTCAACAACTTTAACTTCAGCTACAGGGTAGCGTGCTAAATGTTTTTGCAATGGTGCCACATGCTCTTTTTTTGATACGAGTGAGCTAAACCATACAACTTGGTCTTGGTAATCGGCACTTTCCGACATCATGGTTTTGATAAAGGCTAATTCGCCCCCTTCGCACCATAATTCGGCATTCTGGCCACCAAAATTTAAGTTGTTTTTAGCTGTATGCCCTAAGTTTTGCCATTTTCGCTGTGTACCTTGTAGGGCTTGCACGGGTGATGAATGAAACGGAGGATTACACAAGGTTAAGCAAAATAAATCTTTTTCGTTTATCACCGAGTGAAAAATATTATTAGCACTTTTTTGCGCCCGTAACTTAATGGGTAACTTATTAAATTGGCTAATTTGTTTGGCAACCTTGAGTGATACGGGGTCGATATCTGAGCCGATAAATTGCCAGCCATATTCACTTTGGCCGGTGAGGGGATACACTAAGTTTGCCCCAGTGCCAATATCCAGTACAGAGACCTTTTTACCTGTGGGAATAATACCGTTATTGTCGAGTGCCAATAAGTCGGCCAAATAATGCAGATAATCAACACGTCCGGGGATCGGAGGGCATAAATAGGTCTCAGGAATATCCCAAAATTCAATACCATAGTGATGCATTAAGAGTGCTTTATTAAGCATTTTTACTGCCTGAGGATCACTAAAGTCAATGGTATCTTGTTGGTGAGGATTTTTGCTCACAAAGGCACTTAACGGCCCTAAAGTTTGCACCAATGCTGGGAAATCATAGCCATTATTATGCAGATTGCGTGGATGTAAGTTGGCTTTTAATGGTTGAGATTTAGACATAATAAACTGTATTGCAAACAAGTTGGCCAATTATACACGCAAGGTTGGGTTATTTCGATAAAAGTAGGTAAACATTACGCCATGGTGTCAGGATGTGTGAGTATTGGAAACGTGCGGCATAAATAAGCGCACCCTAATTATTTGTTCAGCTTAATCATTTTTTAAAAAACTTAGCATTGTATTCGTTGAGTGATTTATTTTAATTGGGAACAAAAAAATAGTTAGCATTTTTAATGTTGGCTGGTACGATGTGTTTAAAAAATAAAGATAATCAGCATGGAAAACGTTCAACAACAATCACTTTTTATCGAACTTGGTGAAAAGCAGCAATTGCATCTTCGCTATATTTATAATCCTAACAAGCGTGGCCCAGCCGTTTTTTTTATGCATGGTGCTGTGGAAAATGGCAAAATTTTTTATACCCACTCAAACAAAGGGTTAGCTCCTTTTTTGGCTTCTCATGGCTATCAATGTTATGTCGCAGATTTACGTGGTCGTGGAGAAAGCCTTCCGGCAATTAGTAAAGGCGCTCGTTATGGCCAAACTGAGGCTATTTTAGAAGATATACCTGCATTTTTAGCTCAGATTGAACGTCATTGTGGACAGTCTGCTGAATATTGGGTTGCACATTCGTGGGGCGGGGTATTAATGAATAGCTATTTTGCAAGGCAGCCTGCAATGATCAACAAGGTAAAAGCATGTGCGTACTTTGGTTCAAAACGTTCGTTATATAACAAACACCCAAGCAAGTTATTGCAAGCCAACTTATTGTGGTATGGCTTAGCCCCATGGATTGCCAAGCGAAATGGCTATTTACCTGCCAAACGTTTGGGATGGGGATCTGATAATGAAAGTATTAAATCTCATTGGCAAAGCATGCAATGGGCAAAAGTATCGCCTTGGATTGATAGTGATGATCAATTTGATTATGCCACTACGCTCAGTGAGATTGCCTTACCACCGATTTTGCATATTGGTGCAGTGAAAGATAAAGCACTGGCCCAAGCGATTGATATTGAAAAATTTATGCAAGAGTCAGGTTTAGGGATCCAGCAGCTAAATATGTACGGCAAGCGCCATGGTCATCATCATGATTATGATCACATTAATATGCTGACTCATCCTAAAGCACAGCACGACCAGTTTGCTGATTTACTCTCTTGGTTTGAGCGCTACGCTTAAAGAGCCGAAAATTGTGCCAATTTAGGTAAAAAGGGCGCCAGAGCCAATGCGCGATCAATTGATTTATGGTGCAATTGCGAGCGAACTTGTGTGGCGCTTAATGTATGCACCGTTAACTTTTGTTGGTAAAACGCTAAACAATTTTCTTCAAAGCTTAAGTTTAGTTGTTGCAATATTGTACTAAGTTGTACTTTTGCGTTTGTCACTAGAGCCTCGTAATGCACTTGCACAATGCCTTGGTCATAGAGCTTGGTAAAATGTGTCATAGTGCGCTGATAAAAGCCAATATAATGCGCTAACTCATCTAAATCACAAAAATACGGTTCACTTTGGGCGAAATAGTTTTGGTAAATCGACAAAGCAACGTCACAGTTGTTTCGGCGTAAATCAATAATGAGCGCAGTTGGGAACAATAGCTTAATTGCTGCAATTGATTGAAAATTAGCGGGAAGTTTATCAATCACATAGTTTTTTTTATGACTAAAGCGCTGCATATTAGCAAGGTAATAAGCTGCTCCTTGCTCAATCAGTTTTGGTGTTAAAGAAGCTAAACATTCTGGATACGGTTTAGTGGTACGCTGACACAAGCGTGTAACGGTTTGGGCTAAAAAGGGCTGCTCACCTGCATTGGCAATCTGGCTATGACTTGCCAACATTTGAGCCAATAAGCTTGAGCCTGTGCGTGGTAATCCGACAATAAAAATTGGTTTTAGGCTATCGCGAGAGTCGTCTCTTGGAGCCATTGCTGCGGGTTTTAACTCTGATAAAGTATTAAAAAAGGGAGCTAGATCTTGGGTTTTAAATTCACAAGTTTGCAATTGCAACTGATTTGCTTGGGCTAAATGCATTGCAAATTCTTTCATCTTGTCGAGGTTAAAATAACACTGCGCTAAGGTGTATTCCAGCACACAAGCTTGTTCTTGATTTTGAATATCTGGCTGTAATTCAAAAGCTAAACTAAGGTAATTGTTTGATTTATGGCTTTGTATTTTAGCTAACTCAAACAGAGCATAGAGTTTAAGACTCATATTGCCTTGCGTTAATAAGGTTTCAAAAAGAGGGATGGCTTGAGCTATATCACCAGTAACAAGATTATAGCGCGCCAATTCGTAAAGTACTTCGGGTGGTTGATTAAAGCGCTTAAGTGCATAATTGAGTACTGTTTTATGGTCAACATCAGAGCCCACAGCACTAAAAGCCTGACCGAGATCTAATAATGGCTGAAGCTCATTCGGGCATTGCTGACAGACGTGTTGCAGCAGCGAAATCGCATCATCATACTGATGCTGTGCTAGGGCGATGGTCGCTAAACCATAAAGTGCACCAGAATGTGAGGGTTGTTGTTGTAATACTTGCTGATATAAAGTGCTGGCGGTCTGAAATTGGTGTTGCTGCATCAGTTCAAATGCGCGTTTTATAAGGCTATCTAACATACATTAAATTCATAATTGGTTATACGTAAAGAAATGATTATGCAATAAAAAAGAGCCTAAGTAGGCTCTTTTTTAACGATAACTTGGTTTAGAAGTTATACGTTGCTTTTAAGTAGTAGAAACCACCGTTAAAGCCATATGGTGAGGTTTCGTAGTATTTACCACCCCAGTTGTTATTTGGAATACCACCCGATTGCTGCGTGAAGTTCAGTTTTTCAGCTTCTTGATCGAAGATATTTTGAGCACCCAGTGATAAGGTGATTGATTCAGTCACAAAGTAGCTCACTTCAGCATCGACTGTCACAGTGGTATCAGCCATGATAGCCGTTGCATCATAATCTACGTGCACACCTTGGTATTCACCGTAGTAGTTAACACGGGTAAACATGGCAAATTTTTCCCAATCTTGTGCCCAGGTCAGTGTTGCACGGTGTTTTGGTAAATCATTTTCTAAACGAGCAACTTTAAAATCACCTGTGATATCAGACCATTTAGTTACCGTAGTTTCGTTCCAGTTGTATGCCAAGCTAAATGTTGAGCTACCACCTAATAATTCATCAGTGTAGTTCGCAACAATATCAACACCTTCAGTCGTGGTATTAAAGTCATTGGTAAAGAAACTTACTTGCGCAAGGCCATCTACGTTTGGAACACCTGCGGCTTTTAAGGTCGCTTTATCTGCATCAGATAATTCAATTTTATCCGATTGGCTAATACGGTCATCAACTTCAATGTGGTAGTAATCTGCTGTAAAGAAGAAGTTGTCGAAGCTATAAACTGCACCAAAGGTGTAGCTGCTTGATTCTTCAGGTTGTAACTCTTTACCGCCTAATTGCACTGAAATTGGGTTGGTAGGTGGTAATAATGCAGAGTCAACGAGTACACCGCTGCTTAAGTTAGTTTGTACATTACTAACATTGGCTTGGCCTACTGTTGGCGCACGGAAACCTGTACTGACAGAACCTCGAAGTGATAAGTCTTCAGTTGCATTGTACTGCGCTGTGATTTTGTAATTAGTTGTTGAACCAAATGTATCGTAATCTTCAAAACGAAGCGCAAAGCCCATTAAGAAGTCTTCAGTAAATGGTGCTTCAATATCAACATAAGCCGCGTAGTTACGACGAGTGTACTCACCTGCTGCTGATGGTTGGAAACCTGGAAAACCATTTGAACCAATACCAAAACCTTGGTCAGTCAATGGACCAGCCTTGAATGATGCTTCGTCACCAGCGATAACTTCAAATGTTTCTTCATGCCACTCTAGACCACCTGCAACATTTACATCGCTGTAGTAACCTGCATCAAAGCCTTTAGATAAATCAACATTGAAATTTTTCTCAAGTTGAATGTATTTACCTGGGCTAAAATCACGAGGCGAATCAGGACCAAGAGAAGCATTCAGTGTGTTGTAAATGAAGAAACGCGATTCACTGCGACCCACATTACCACTTAAATCGTAGTAAACGCCTTTAAAGGTTCCATCAGTAATTTCACCTTTGGTACCAATGGTCAATGAAGTATCGGTAATGTTACCGCCAAAATTTGGCGTGAAACCACCAGGGATAGCTTGATTGAATGCAAAGCAATTAGCAGCTGTCAGAGAGTTCAATGCACTTTGATCTGGAATACCGTTTTGTATTTCAACTAATGGACAATTTAACTGTTGATCATATCCATCTAAAGAGCCAACTAAAATTGTTGGTGTTGCAGCATCCCATGCGGCTTGACCTGCAGGGTCATCATCATTAGGACGATACGTGTTAGTACCATTTACATTACGGATATTTCCACCGTATACGCCTGGACGTGTATTAGGATTACGATAGTAGAAGCCACCACGCACATCACGCTCAGAATAGTTACCAAACATATAAAATTCAGAATCGGAAGTTAAATCTAAACCAACATTACCAAATAAACTGATATCGTCATTTATTTCTGGTGAGCCCCAAACTTGTGCAGGATCACCTACACCTGTAACACCTGCATCAATAAATGCTTGTGCATCAGGACGTTGTGTACTTCTGCTTGTCGCATCAGCATTTTTGTATTGAAAACTTAAATTGACAAAGCCATCATCAGTGAAAGGTAAACCAATGTTACCAGCCACTTCAGTTGAAGTGCCATCGCCTTCATAGTATTCGCCATGGCGAACAATTAAAGAGCCGCCTTCAGAGGCATCTTTTAAAACAAAGTTCATTACACCGGCAATCGCATCAGAACCGTATTGCGCTGCAGCACCATCACGAAGTACTTCAACTTGTTTCATTGCAATGCTTGGAATAACAGAAATATCTGGACCTTGTGCACCATCATTAATACCACCGCCTAAGAATGCGATAACAGATGCACGATGACGGCGCTTACCATTTAATAAAATAAGCGTACTGTCAGAAGGTAAACCACGTAAGTTAGCCGGACGAACTAAAGAAGCGGCATCACTAATCGGGTTAGTATGTACGTTAAGAGAAGGCACTGAGCCTTTTAAAATTTCTAGCATGTCAGTATTACCTGACTTACCTAATTCTTCGCCACCGATGATATCAATCGGTACTGGTGATTCACCAATCGAACGTGGTGCAGCACGAGAACCAACTACGGCAATTTTTTCTACGTTTTTATCCACTACGGTTTTTTCTGCTTCTTCAGCATACACACCTTGTGAAAGTAAAAGACCAGCTGTTGCTGTTGATGTTAGAGCTAGTTTTACTGCTCTATGTAGCGCGTTATATTTTTTCATTCCAATCCCCAATCAGAATTATAATAAGATCCTTTTTGCATGATAAATCAGTAAAAAGGATTAGCCGTTATATTTGGCTTAACCTAGTTTATACATACAGTTAACATTGGTTGCAATATGTAAATAACAAATATGTTTAGCTGTTATATAAATGTTCCGAATTAGTATAGAAGATATTTTGAACTTTTTTGGAAAACGCTAACCTTTTCATTATTAAATTTTTAATGGCGAGTTTTGCTTTTGCGCAGTCTGATTTGAGTTGATCTAATTACCATGGGGACTAAGAGTAAACAGAGGAGGTGGCTATTGAGGTGGTGAGTTTTCCAATTCTTTGTTTTTCCATTCTTTTAACGCTTGACGATATTCATCCCAGACACAAGGGCAGCAACTTCCTCCGCCACAGCAATCGCCTGGTTTTGGTTTTTCGGGGGCATTTAAAATCGGAATAATTAAGTTCATTGTCCAAGTCTCAGCGTGCTTTAGATATACATATTGTCTTACAAAATTCGTTCAGTGCCTATTAAAAAAGTCTTGTTAGACTTTGGTCGCTGTTTACTGATATTTACAGAAAATTACTATTTAATCTTAGTGCTTTATTTGACTCTATGTGACAATGACGTATGCGAATTATCCTACTGTTTCATCGCGCCCCAGTTCGGGTCACTAAAATTACAATTGTACGAAGTAAATTAAAACTGCGTCGTAGTATGCTGCAATTAAAACAGGCTTTATCGCAAGAAAAAGCAGAAACAAAACAAATGCTGGTCATTTATAAAAAGTACACTAAACGCCAAGCAACCGTTGAAGAAATTAAATTTGCTAATAGCCAACTATTTGATTTATTAAAAGGTTTAGGTTTAAGTGTCTTTGCTGTTTTACCCTTTGCCCCGATAACCATTCCTATCTTAGTGAAGCTTGGCAAGCTTGTTGGGGTGGATGTTTTACCAAGCTCATTTAATAAACCATTGCCAAAACCTGAACAACCACCATTTAACAATGATGTGAACTAGCGTCTATTGCGTTTTGCTGTAAATCATTCCTGTCTTTATTTTCAAATTCGACGCATTGCTAGATTTAACTGACAAGCTATACCTTTGTGGCAATGAAATTGGTATGCTCAAACGAGTTGAGTAACAATTTGAGTTAAATATGAAACAAGCATTAATTTTTGGCCAAAACGGCACACCTCTTGAAATTTTAGCGTCTGCTGATTACCAACAATGGCAAAGTCAGCAATCGAGTTATGTACAAAACTGGTTAAATGCAACGGGCTTTAGTGGTGAAGGTGTCGTATTGGTGCCACAAACAACGGGCCAGTTACAGCAAGTTGTTTATTTTGTTAAAGACCTTAATTCTTATTGGTTATGTGGTGATTTAGTGAGTCAGCTTCCAGTTGGTCAATACTTGCTGACCAATACCGATGCCGCCCTTCGTAAACAAATCGCCTTTAGTTGGGCGCTGGGTCATTACAGCTTTGATAATTATAAAACAGTCGTTAAAGACAAAGCTCAATTGGTGATTAATAACCAAGATGAACTACAGCAATATCAGCATTTAGTAAAAGGTACGTCGTTAGTACGAGATTTAGTCAATACCCCAGCAGCAGATATGATGCCGCAGCATTTGGCTGAGGTGATGCAAGACTTAGCACAGCAATTTGATGGTCAGTTTAGTGAAATTGTCGGCGATGAATTATTAGAACAAAACTATCCAACAATCCACATGGTTGGTCGTGCAAGCGAAAATAAACCACGTCTGATTGAACTCAATTGGGGTTTAGAATCTGCACCTAAGTTAACCCTTGTTGGCAAAGGCGTGTGTTTTGATTCAGGTGGCTTAGATTTAAAACCAGGCGCAGGTATGCGCTACATGAAAAAAGACATGGGCGGCGCGGCGCATGTTATTGGTCTTGCCTATTTAGTCATGGCGTTCAAATTACCAGTGCGTTTAAGAGTGTTAGTACCTGCGGTTGAAAATGCAGTGTCTAGTAATGCATTTCGCCCAGGTGATGTGGTGCAAACTCGTAAAGGGTTAACCGTTGAAATTGATAATACCGATGCCGAAGGGCGTTTAGTTTTATGTGATGCATTGGCCGAAGCACAAAGCCAAAATCCCGATTTAATTGTTGATTTTGCAACATTAACCGGTGCGTGTCGTATTGCGCTAGGTACTGAGTTACCGGGGTTTTTTACCGATCATTATGATATTGCAACAGGGCTAATTGCCGCGGGTCAAAAAGTAGATGATGCGGTATGGCACTTGCCTTTATACAAACCATACAAAGATTTGATCAAAAGCGATATTGCCGATTTATCTAATTGCGCGCCAAGCCCATTTGGCGGCGCTATTACTGCCGCGCTTTATTTACAAGCCTTTGTTGAGCCAAGCACACCTTGGGTACATTTTGACATTATGGCGTGGAATAACCGTAAATTACCGGGTCGCCCAATTGGTGGCGAAGCATTTGGTGTACGGGCGGCATTTGAGTTTTTAGCTACTCGCTACCAATAAAGGTATTCTAATCAGCTAACAGAAGGATTTTTATATGTTATATGTCACAACAGACACAGTTGCAGGGAAAGAAATTGGCGCCGTGCTTGGGGTGGTAACGGGCAATGTGGTGCAATCTAAACACATAGGGCGCGATATTATGGCTGGGCTTAAAAGTATCGTAGGCGGCGAGATCCGCGGCTATACCGAAATGCTGACAGAAGCACGTAACATTGCGACTGACCGTATGATTGAACAAGCGACTATGCTTGGCGCAGATGCCATTGTCGGTGTGCGTTATACTACCAGTGCCATTGTTGACGGTGCTTCGGAGTTATTGGTCTTTGGAACCGCAGTACGTTTTAGTCGTTAATTATCGAGAATAGACGTTGTTAAAAAGCCCGCAGTGTTGCATTACATTGCGGGCTTTTTTTATTGCTTTGTTAAATCAATTAAACGCGTTTTTTAATTCTTCGAATACCAATAAACATGGCTAATAGCGAAAATATTGATAACGCACCGCCCGATGAACTTTTCTTTGGTTCTTCTGGAATAACCACTGGCGGAGGGGGTGGCGGGGTTACAACTTCAGCACCAACAATTTTTAAGGTAACGCTATCGCGAGTGCTGGCTCCGCGCTCATCTGTGACGGTAAGCTCAATGACACAATCACCGGCTTCGCTGCCAGTTTTAATATTTAAAACATGATCAACCACTTGCGTTAATGTCACGGTCGGGCCAGAGAGTTGCTTCCAGCTATAAGTCAGTAAATCGTTTTCAGCATCGTTTACCGAAGCACCGGTATAATCAAAACTGATATTGGTCGATTCTTCAAAATCAGGGCCTGCATCGACACTTGGCGCTTGGTTATTTTCATCATCTAAAATAGTGACTTGATAGGTATTTTGTTCAATTAGGCTTGGATCACTGTCATGGCTAAGTTGAATTTCTACTATTTCATTTTGTTCTGACTCGGTATCATCAATGATATTAAAGCGAATTGTTTTATTACTAATATCGCCATCGGCCCATGTCAATGTGCCTTGTATTGTTTCAATATCTTGTTGCGACGCTGAAGTCGGTACAACTTTATAATTGATGTTGAGCTCACCTTCGCTGCCACCGGTTCTGATCACTGTTGCGGCGTAATTGCCTTGGTTTTCTGCAATGGTGTTTTTACTTGGACTAAAGCTTACTTTGCCCGAGTTGAGTTTACCCGCAAGGTTAATACGCAAATAATGATGCTCGCCAAGTGTGGCACCATTTTTAGGATCAAATAAGCGAACAAAAAACGATTGTTTTAATGCATTTGGGTTTGCTGCCATAATGGCAATATTAAACGTTTTATCAGCAATGTCATTGCCATCCCATTCAAGTACACCTTTAACCCCTTGATAATCAACATTGTGCTGCGCACTACCAGGAATGGTTTCATAGCCCACTTTTGTTGCTGTGCCATCGGTTTTATTGCGACTTACAGCAATGCTCAGAGTGGTGTCGCGTGCACTTGCAATGGTTGCACTTTGGAACGAAAGGCTGCCTTTTGCAACATCACGGGTGTGCTCTTTTAAAACATATAAACCGCTGTTGATGTCGCTCAAAAGAATTAAACCCGAAGGTAAATAAGGGTAAACGCCCCATGCGCCATGATAAGCGTTGTTATCGGAGCTTGGAAATGAGTCGAAAAAACCTACTTCATGAGGGGTGGTGGGGTCGGTGATATCTAAAATGGTTAAACCGCGCTCGTAGTTCGACATATAATAACGATTGCCGCGCACAAAACCATTATGATCAATGGCTTTAGTTGGCCCCTGCCACATACCTGCCAGTGTTGGAGTATTTAAATCTTCAATATTTAATACTCGTACAGTGGTATTGAGGCCACCGTAGTTTTCATCCCACTCATCATGAACAAATACATATTGTTTATCGTCACTGAACCAACCTGAATGGACATATTGATATTCTTTCGCAACATCATCGTAACCAATGCTGCTGAGTTCTTGGGTCTTTTGTGGATTAGTGACATCCCAAAAACGCACTTCATTTTCGTTAAAATCGACCATTAAAGTACAGCCAAATGCAGAACCGTTGATACAATCGCGCTGGTTACGTTCATCCTCGATTTGGATTGAGGTGGCATCGTGGGTGTAATTACTGCGAGATGAAACAGCCGGCGTATAAACGCGAGTAATATTTTTAGCATCGCTTAGTAAATAACTAATAAATGCCCCGCCAAAGGTTTTTGCTCCGACAATTTGTACCGCAGGTTCAGCATTGGTGAGCTTGCTGTTTAAGGTGTAATCGACATTGCTGATATAAATATTATGAGCAGATCCGACTGAACTATCTCGTTTGGCAAGGGTAACCGATTGCGGTAAGTTATTTAAATCGATGATTTGAATACCATCACTGCCCTCAGAAGTGACATACGCATAAGCCCGATAGCTGGCAAAGTCTGTGTCAAAGTATTGATATACTTTAATATCGCGCCAACTGGTTCTTGAACCGCTAATATGACCCACTTCAACAGGGTTTTCGGGGTTGGCCAAGCTAAATACTTTTGTGCCATTGCTGTAACCCATAATGGCGTATTCAATGCCTGAGTTTAAATCTACGTGCCCCCAGACATCAGAGCCCGAAACACCGGTCGCCATTGGCGTATGTGATACTAAATCAACCTTATTACAGGCGAAGTTACCAGCTTGGCCATTGTTACAGCTTAAATTTTGTTGGGTTTGGCTCAGCATTTCAAAATTGGCCAAACGTTTAGTTAAATCGGCTGAAATATATGCCCCTTTGGTATCGGCCATGACTTTAAAGCCTGCGTCACTTAGGGTTTCGCGCAGTACTTCTGGTACGCCAGTGAGCACCGTTTGGTTGACATCAGGGCTTTGTACTTGGAAATGGTCAAATTTATTAAAGCCCCCTTTAACGGGCACCAGCTGGCTTTGTAAATAAAATAAATCAGATTCGTTGCTCATGGCATAGTGGCCACTGGCAACCAGCACTTTGTCGCCTTTATTAGCTTGTTGCACCGCATAATGAATACTTTGACAAGGGCGCACAGGGTTGTCACATTTACCTGCATCTTTACCGCTTTGGGCGACGTATCGGGCTTTATCATGCTCAGCATGTGCTAAAACAAGCTGGCTTGAGCACAGTAAACTGAGTCCAAGTGGGATGAGAAATGAGTGCTGGTTCATTGTGCGTTCCTGTGTTTATAATCTGTTTTACTTACAGTTTTTTAACAAAATAACGTTTTATGAGTTGAGGTACAAGTGTATTTTTATAAACGATTGGCCTGTGCAGTTGGATGCTTATTATTAGTAGCGTGTCAGCCAGAAACGCCCGTCACGTTCAAATTTATACCTGTTTATAATGGTGCGCCAATTGAATGTGAAAAAACTTGGCAGCATCAACAGCAGACCGGTTGGCAAATTCGTACCTTGCAATTTTTTGTTACTAACCTGACTTTAGAAAATGACATGCAAAAACAAGAGTTTAGTTTGCAAACTACCGTCAATAGTAATCCTACAATAGGTTTAGTGGGCGGGCAGTGCCAACAAAGCGATTATTGGCAGCTTAGTGCGTTATCAGCGCCAGATTTTGAAGAGGGAACGTTAAGCTTTGATTTAGGAGTCCCGTTTGAGCTTAATCATAATAATCCGCTTCGCGCCCCTGCGCCTTTAGATCAAGCCGATATGTTTTGGAGTTGGCAAATGGGCCATAAATTTTTACGGCTAGATGTGGCGAATCCATCTGATGCCCGTTCGTTTTCCTATCATTTAGGCTCAACGGGCTGTGATGCAGTATCAAGTTTACGCGCGCCAAAAACGCCCTGCCAGCATCCAAATTTAGTTACCATTACACTCAAAGACTTTAAAGTAAATCAGCCAATTTATCTTGATTTAGCCGTATTGCTCAAAGACGTGACGCTTAATCAAGATAACCGTTGTATGAGCGAGCAAAACAACCCCGTTTGCTTGCGTTTATTTGGCCAATTACAGCGCGATAAGGTCTTTTATCAGTGAACCGACACTTCTTTTTAAGCCTGATTTTTTTAAGTCTGATTTTTTTAAACTTGTTTGGCTGCGAACAAAAAACGTCAGCGCCAGCATATCAATGGGCTATCCCTGAAGGATTTCCAAAACCACAGGTACCCAGTGATAACCCAATGAGCGACGAAAAAGTCGCCCTAGGGCGGTTTTTGTTTTACGACACTAATTTGTCAGCTAATCAAACACAAAGTTGTGCCTCATGCCATCAGCAACCCCATGCATTTGCAGAGCCTTTAAAGGTATCGGTAGGTTCTACTGGAGAGCGCCATCGTCGCAATGCCCAAGCTTTGGTCAATATTGCTTATAATAAAACCCTCACTTGGGCGCATCCGAGTTTAGATTCAATCGAGCTGCAAATGTTGCTGCCACTGTTTGGTGAGACGCCTGTGGAAATGGGCATTACAGGTCATGAACAAACAGTACTAGCACGTTTTAATAATGGCCACTATCAAACGTTATTTGTGGCCGCATTTGGTTCAACCGAAGTGAGTTTTAATAAGATTAATCAGGCGATTGCCAGTTTTGTTCGCAGTTTAGTATCTTTTACCAGCCCATTTGATCAATACGCTTATGGCCTTGATGATAATGCGCTCAACGAAAGCCAATTGCGTGGTATGAACTTGTTTTTTTCAGAGCGTTTAGAGTGCCATCATTGCCATGGCGGCTTTAACTTTACTCAATCGACCAGTCATGAAAAGCAGCTGCTTGACCGTCGCCCTTTTCATAATACGGGGTTATACAATCAGGAAAATTCTTATCCAAACAAGGATATAGGCTTGGCTGAAATGACCTTAGAGCAGCGCGATAACGGCGCATTTCGAGCGCCAACCCTGCGAAATATCGCAAAAAGTGCGCCCTATATGCACGATGGCAGTGTCGCCACATTAGCTGATGTTGTTGATATTTACGCCGCAGGTGGACGCAATGTTACTCAAGGTGATTATATCGGCGACGGCCGCCAAAATAGCCATAAAAGCCCTTTTGTGAAGGGGTTTGAATTAAGCGAAAGTGAAAAAAACGATTTACTGGCCTTTTTAAACTCGCTAACCGACCAAGCGTTTTTAACCAATGCCGCGTTTAGTAATCCGTTTGTATCTTCCCAAAATCACCAAGCATTAAAATAGTGATTTTGATTATAAAGTACTTGGTTTACAAAGCGCTTTTGGGTGTCCAGAGCATTTCATATTCATGTTCTGTTTCGCCTACTTGTTTAAATCCTAAACGCAAATATAGGTGCTGCGCGGGATTTGATTTAAATACCGTTAAATAGACATCAGCGTGATCGTGCGCAGCTTGCTCAAGCAATTGGTTAACAAGGGTGTAGCCGATTCTGCGGTTTTGAAAATCAGGATGCACCTGAATTTGCACTAAAAACCATTGGTTTTTATCGGCTAAAAAGCAGGTTTTGAATAACCCCGCGGGGTGGTTATCGACCATGATTATTTTGGCATCGTCAAAGCGATAATTAACCCGCTCAAGATAGTCTTCTTTGCTTGTTGGTAGGCCCATCGCCGCAATATGCGGGCCCATGGTTTGCCCTCGTAATTCTAGTAAAAAGGCAGAGTCTGCTGGTATTGCTTTTCTGAGCTCAATCTTCATTGTTACCTCTGCTTGGGTTTTTTGATTATCTTGTTTTTTTATCATATGGTTTTATACAACTAAAAACCAAACATTAACCAAGTAGTATTAAAACCGAGAGTCATTTTCACATGGTTTGCCATGATGACATCCAGTCATTATTTAAAATAATCAATAAGATTATTCAGCTGTACAAATAGTGCCACAAAGGCAATATTTGTAAATAAAACAGTTAATTAAAATTAGCATAAATTGTTAATTATAATCCACGTATTTTGCCAAGCGTTGGCTAAACAAGTAACGCAGCGTTGTGCCTTAAAAGGTGTCTTTTAATAATCCTAACATGTCATCAACCGATAACTTGGTGGCCATTTCATTACCGGCTAGCAAGGTGTCGGCTAAGTCGCGTTTATGCTGATGCATCGCGACAATTTGCTCTTCGATGGTGCCTTTGGCGATAAGCCGATAAACAGTGACAGGGCGTTGTTGACCCATGCGATGGGCGCGGTCGGATGCTTGTTCTTCCACCGCAGGATTCCACCATGGATCCATATGAATGACATAGTCAGCGGCGGTAAGATTAAGCCCCGAGCCACCGGCTTTTAAACTAATTAAAAATACATCACCTTCGCCACGTTGGAAGGCATTGACGCGCTGTTGGCGCTCTTTAGTCGGGGTGCTGCCATCAAGATACTGATAACTAATATCTTGAGCGTCTAAATGCTGTTTTATTAAGGCTAAATGCCCAACAAATTGGCTAAAAATCAGAGCTTTGTGGTTATTTTGTTGCAGCTCAATAAGCAAGGTATTTAAAGCGGCTAATTTTGAGCTAGTTAATGTGGTATCGGGCATGATGAGTGCAGGGTGGCAACATGCTTGGCGCAGTTTTGTTAGTTCTGCCAACATGCGAATGCGCTGCTCTGCGGCATTACTGTGGTTGCTAGCCTCGGTTAATTTTGTAATGGCCGTTTGTCTGAGCGCCTCATAAAATGCGTGTTCATCTTCACTTAACGTCACGGTGAGATTAATGTCGGTGCGCGGTGGCAGCTCGGTCAATACTTGGTGTTTCATGCGTCTGAGCATAAAGGGTTTTATCAGTGTTTTAAGGCCAGCTCTCGCTTTATGAGCAGCGGTTGGATCTTGTTTGGCGTTATCAATAGGAATTGAAAACCGCTGGTTAAAGCGTTTTAAATTACCGAGTAATCCAGGATTTATAAACCGAAATAAGCTCCACAGTTCCGTGAGGTTATTTTCGATTGGCGTCCCGGTGGTAATGATTTTAAAGGGCGCTTTAAGTGCGCAGGCGGCTTGGGTACGTTTTGCCAGCGGGTTTTTTAATGCTTGGGCTTCATCGGCAACAATGGTATGCCAAGTAAATTGTTGTAATAATTCACTTTCTCTTTGCAGTAAACCATAGCTGATTATCATGCAGTCAAAGGGCCCTAAACCGCTTAAGAGCGCTTGGCGCGCCTCGCCTGCGGCGGTGTCTGAAAATAAATGTAAATTAAGCGTGGGAGCAAACTTTTTCGCTTCTTGTTGCCAGTTAAAGCACACCGATGTCGGCGCGATGACTAAACTTGGGCCATCTTTTGCCCGGGCTAGTAATAAGGCCAGTGCTTGCAGTGTTTTGCCCAATCCCATATCGTCAGCTAAACAAGCGCCGGCGCCCCAATGGGCAAGGCGGCTTGCCCAATCAAAGCCTTGGAGCTGGTACTCACGCAAACTGGCTTGTAAGGTACTGGGAATGGTTGGGGTAATTGCATTTGCTTGGTGCATTTTTTTGGTTTGTTCATCCCATGCATCAAGGGTTTTCATACGCATGGGTGTGATGGCTTCTTGCACTTGCAGGCTGGCAAGAGGATGAAATTGCCCTTGGTCGGTGGCTTGATTTAAGCTCACTAGCCGTTGTTTTAATTCATCTGACAGCGCAAGAATTTGTTGATTATCTAAGGCAATAAATCGGCCTTGTTGATTATCGATGAGGGCCAGCAGGGCTTTTAACTCAATGACTTTTTCATCATTGACTTGTAATGATCCGTTTAAGTTAAACCACTGGTTCTTTTTGGTCATTGCCAATTGCATATGTTGGCTTTGCAGGGGTTTACTTAAATGAAATTTTTTACCTTTTGGCCAGCGCAGTTTAATGGCAAGCGGGCTGTTAGGATCAGTGCAAGTCAGCTCTAGTTGCTCAAGTGCTTCAAGGGCGCTTTGTAAGTCCGGCAGCGCTAACTGATTATCATGCATGTTTAAAAAAGCAGGGCAGAGGGTATCAAGCTGATCTAATTGCTGTTGCTCCTTCATTAAATCTCGGGTGGTGGCAATACGAGTCTGATTGATTTCGGTGGTGATTTTTGCACTGCCGATGCTGGGTTTAAATGCGGGGCCTTGCTCACCAAAAGGCATGGTATAGCAATTAAACTCAAGGCCCTCGTGAAAAGGCTGCACATTAATGTATAAATGCTCATCAGCTAAAACAGTAGCTAAGCCGGTATCGAGTTCGGCCAAGTCTGAGTGAATATTAAGCAGCGGCGCAATCGCATTAACACTGGCCAGCACTTTGTCTTTGGCAGCAATAGGAATGGCCAAGCCTTCTTCGCCAATAATTTTGGCGATTTTTAAATGTTGGGCGTCAAAAAGGGTAAATTCATAGTGCCCAGCAGCACTTTCGTAAATTGAAAAAGGTTGTGCGCTTTGACTGTCATCGATACTCGGTACGTTGGCAATGCTGAGTATGTAATGGCTGCCTTGCTGGGTGACTAATAATTCAGGCTCTTTTTGGCTTAACGAAATCGGCGCAGCCAAAGCATTTTCTAGATATAAATTAGGTGCATTTTTGGCGGCTAATAGGGCTTTGGCACCGCTTAGGTAATACTCTTTTTGATTCGAATACCAACCTTGTGCCACCGAAATAGCATGGCACAAGGCGCGGTCTTGTTCTGTTAAATAACTAATTTGCTGTGGGTTTTCGCGCAATCGCTTTAAAGAAACAGTCCGCCCTTTACTCCAGCCACTGGCGCTTTGTTTTTGTTCACGTGCACTAAACGACACCTCATAAGGGTTGAGAGTTATTTCCCAAATGAGGCGTGTTGGTTTTTCTACAACGTTATCAATGGCTTCTGGGTTCAGTGCAAGTAGTTGCTCAAGCGCAATGTCCCAGCTGTGTTTAGGTTCGATAATACCTGCGATATTAAATAAGAGTGGCTCGTCCACGTCTTGGCTATCGATAGCTGGGGTGGCCAGTAATTGTTGAGCAAGGCGTGCGAATAAAAATAGCTCGGCTTGCTTAAAAAAATCAATCGCTTGCATTAACAATACTTGGCTAGGAGCGCTTATTTGATGGTTAATCCAATGTTGTGATAAGGCATCGAGCCAATTGACAATATGCGCGTAAAAAGGGTGCTGTTCGTTTAAAAAGTCCAAAGTGTGAGCATGAGAAAAATACTGACAAGCGTGGCTTAGGCTGCGCAAAGTGCCTAACAGAAATTGAGCAACATAAAGGCTGTTATCGAATGGTTTTTTCTCTTGTAACTCCCCTTCAATGTGAGCACGAGCTTGCTCAAAAATGCTGGCATCGACCGTATTTCCTCTGATGAGTAAGGTCAAAGTATGCAAGATACCGAGCGGCCCCGATAAATGAGGCTGTTTTCGTTTACCGTATTTCTGCTTTGCAGCCAGCGCTTGGCTAAATAGCTGCTGCGCTTGCTCTGGTTGATTGTTCATTAAGGCAAGGCTTGCTTGCAGTGCAAGATGATAACAAGTACTTTTTAATGGTGCGAGTAACGCGGCACTTTGTGTTAATTGACCCGCATACAGATATTGCTCTGCCAACAATAGCGCTAAGAGTTCATGCTCGGGCTGCAATCGCTGTACATTGTTTAATAAATCCAGTGCAAAGTGCGCCGGTTCACCATGTTGGCGAATGAGATAAAACCAGCTGGCAAATGCTTGATATTGGATATCGGGGGGCAGCGTAACAAAGTGGTTTAAATCAAATTCGATAAAACAACACTCAACTAATACCTGATTGCGAACATGATTGACTGTTTGCGGGTTTTTATGAAACGCCAGTATTTTTTCAAGATGTTTAAAGTTGCCGATAAAATAAAAGTCGCGTGCCAAACGCTGTTCATCTTCTTCGGTGCGTTCCCATTCGTACATATTAAGCACCGGCACAACCTGTTCGGCGATGTCTAAAATAGTTAAAAAATGATTGTCTGCCAAGCTCTCGCGGGTCAGTCGCGCTGCCAAATAAGGTGAAATGTGCATGCCTTTATGACTTGAGCTGATAAAGCCCTCTGCTATCAATTGCTTTTTCATTTCAGGTTTTAAGCTGATAAACCCTTCAGGCCACTCAAACAAAAAATGTTGTTGATACAAACGCAAAAGCCGATTTATGTTGCCACTTGATACCGGCTTATAAATAACCGCAAGAATTTTGAGCAGCCACTGCTCGGGCAGATTAAGGGCTAAATAAGCGTGATAAAGCGCTGCTGTTTTTTGCGACGTTTGGGCATTGATAATCATAAGAAAAGCTGTGTTTTTGTTAGTAAAAGTGCAGTGCGGCTACTATAACGCGAGTCGGGATACAAAAACACACAGAATTACTTGCTCGAACTTAATGAATTCGACCCTTCGAGATACTTTGGTAACAACGCGGTGCGTTTTTATATCTTAATCATAAATATGATATCCGAGCGCCTGAATTAAAAAGCAGCAAATGCCCATTGTAGCGTTAAGGGGTCGGTGCAAGCCTGCTTGCGAAGGCGAGCGCAGCTCGGCAGGTTTTTATGGTTGGGCATTAACCTGACGCTACTTTGTTGAATTGTGATTTTACCACCGAGTATTTTTTTACCACAGAGTACACCGAAGCTTCGCTCACCGAGAAAAACTAAGTGAGTAAAGCCAACTAATAAATAGCTTTTTCTTTCCTCTGTGTTTCTCTTAACCTCGGTGGTTAACCTTCTTTTTCACCACCGAAAACTCAGTTGTTAAAATTGTTTCACCACCGCCGAGTATTAAGAGCCCTGTATTGCTTGGTTCATAATATAGAAAAGCTGCAAAACAGGATGCATTAAGCAGGGGAAACCCTTTTTACACTTAAAAAGGGCTCAAAACCCCCACATAAACCGCAAGAAAACCCATCTAAAACCCCGATTTAAAATCTCACCTCAAAACAGCCTAAACGATTGAATCAAAATAGGAACTAAGTTATGGTTTGCTGATTAATAAAAACAAATTAAAAACGAGTAAATCTACAGGCTCGTTAGGCTATAAGTAAGATTTTATAACTAAAATAGGGACGGCGTAATGAAAAATATCATTTTAAAAATCACAGGATATGGCTTGGTTCTAGGGCTTTTGCTATTTGGTGTGCGTGCATGGGATATTAAGGAAAAGTGGGATGTTAATTCATCCCCAATAGAGCTTAAGTCTAGTTCTCTAAATAGTGGTGTTGAGCCAAATAGCTATGTGAGGATTCAGGGTGGAAGGCTTGATATTACCAATGCATATGAGGAGAGCCTTACCACCAAAAAGGCGAAGGCTAAATTAAGTTCATTTTTTTATATTCCTGTGGTTAATAGCGATGGCGTTGCTAGCTACATATTAAAGCGGTCGTTAGAGCCAACTATTAGTGATATGGTAAATGAGGTCGATATGACTGGTCTGCTTGAAGATGGGGCAAGCTTATCTTCTGATATGCTTTCGGAGTTCAATAAGAAATACAAATTTGGTGGCAAAGTATTTGTATTGGATTCAACATATAAAGCAAAGACACATGTTGAAAGAGCTAAAGGATTATTATTCCCTTTATATGTAATTATTGGTGCGTTAGCAATTCGCTTGCTACTTAACAGAAACAGAAAGATTGTAGAAAGTGAAAAAATATCTACGTCCGAAGAGGAAAAAGCCTAACAAAGCAATGCAGCGGATATCTAAAAGTCGTCACCAAATTTGCTTTCGCAAATTTACTGCCAACTTTTAGCTACCGTTGATTGCGGCGTTGAGGCTGTAGAATTACTTGTTTTAGGGACTGATTCTACACTTCTTTCTTTGCTCGATTTTTAACCTTGAACCCACCGGGTGACTGTGATCTAATAGATATTATTCACCCACGGTAACGTGTTATGGCTCTTTCGTTGGGTTAGGAGCCAAGCCTGACTTATCCTGCCAAAATAAATTCATTCCTATCAATTTCGCTGAGCAAATTTTGCCTGGCACATTTGAATATGCCCTTTGTTATATTGTCGGAAATAAACTCGACTTGTCGGGGTTTGACGCGTGGTATAACAACGACAAAACGGGCGCTGCTGCGTTAAAAATTATTTTACTGGGCTATGCACATGGTTTTATCAGTAGCCATCGGATTGCAAAGGCTTGCGAGCATAATATTTTATTTATGAGTGTGTCGGGTGATATCCAGCCACATTACACCTCAATCGCGGCCTTTGTGGCTAAAATGCATGAACAGATTGAGCCACTTTTTACGCAAGTGCTGATGATATGTGATGAGGAAGACTTGATAGGCCGCAACATGTTTGCCATTGATGGCTGGCACTTTATTTTAACGAAAGAAGTCGAATGCAAGTAAAGACAAATTTAGCGGGAATAAATTTGAACAGCGAAGCTGGCCTGAAAGGTGAGTATCAGGACGATACGAATAATGGAGTGGTACATTCGATGAATTAAGCCGCAAAAAAGCAAAGCTAGAACGGGCAAGCAAACGCATTATTGAGCGTCATCAAGCCCAAGATGGCCTAAGTGAAGAACTGATAAATCAGGACTTAAAGCAAAAAGAAAAACTCGATAAAAGTGCAGGTAAAATAAGCGCGTTTTTAGCCACTCACGAAGAAAAAACAGGCAGTAAAGACAAGCCGGTTAAAAGTAATATCACCGACCCTGAAAAATTCATCAGGAATGAATTTTAATAGCGAAGCTGGCCTGAAAGGCGAGTCCATGGATAGGGCTAGTAGTGCGCGAAAATGACCACCTCAAAAGGCACCATACAAGGCTACAATGGTATTGCGATAAACGATGATAAACATCAAATTATTTTACAAGCACAAACGTGTGGCTCAGTGGGAGAGCAACAAACCTTACAGCCAGCCGTTGAGCAATTAAAACAACAGCTTAATAAACTCAACGCAAACCGAACGTCAAAGGAGCAGGCCATCAAATTCACCGCAGACAGTGGCTTTAACAGCGAAGCGAACCTCGAATTTATGGCGCAAAGTGGCTTTGATAGTTACATAGCCGATAACCAATTTAGAAAACGCAATCCGCTGTTTAAAGAGAGCGAAACCTACGAAACAGAGCAAGAAAAGCGCCGATTAAAACGCAGTAAAGGCAAGCCACGGTTATTTACCTCAGATGACTTCCACTATGATGAAGTAACCCAAACCTGCCGCTGCCCCGCAGGCAATGAGATGTGGCGAAGTGGTATCAATGTCAACAGCCATCATCAACAATACACCCGATTCTGCGGTTACTTAAAAGACTGTAAAATCTGCCCACTGCAACAACAATGTATGCGAAAGCCACCGATAAAAACAGGACGGCAAGTGCAGTTTAAGAATGATGAATCCCGCAAAAAAGTCAGTTACATCGACAAAATGAAGTAAAAATAGACAGCCCAATGGGACGACGACACCTTTTTATTCAAGGAATGGCAAACGACTAGGCTGTATCGAACCTGCTTTCCTTTAAATAAAAGGCGGAATATCACCGTCAATAAAGGCATGAATAAATTGACCTTGCGTGGTCAAACGAAAGTGAATGCCCAGTGGCAACTGTATTGCTTGGTTCATAATATAGAAAAGCTGCAAAACAGAGTGCATTAAGCAGGGGAACCCCTTTTTACACTTAAAAAGGGCTCAAAACCCCCACATAAACCGCAAGAAAACCCATCTAAAACCCCGATTTAAAATCTCACCTCAAAACAGCCTAAACGATTGAATCAAAATAGGAACTAAGTTATGGTTTGCTGATTAATAAAAACAAATTAAAAACGAGTAAATCTACAGGCTCGTTAAATGCCCTAGGAGGTTTTGGTGAATTTTAAATGGATTTTTATTGCGACAGCATTTTTTGTATCTCAAGTAAATGCTATTGATGTGATTGCTTTATATAAAGAAGATCAAACAGTTCGTACTCACTTGCGGTCGCTTCCTAAAAATGAAGTTAGAAAATATATAACTGAGGTTATGCTCCCAGGAGATAAAGCTAGACTTTCGCAGGTTGAAAGCTTATTAAATAGCACGGATAGTTTATCCTCTGAAGAATACTTTGCGGCGGCTATGATAATGCAGCATGGTTCAGAACCAAAGCATTACAAAATGGCAATGGAGCTTTCAAAAAAATCAGCTTCGCTTGACCCAAATAATAAAAGCGCTAACTGGTTATCGTGTGCTGCTGAGGATAGATATCTTCTTAAAATTGGTAAATCTCAAGTATGGGGAACTCAATTAAATAGAAAAATGAATGCTGATGGAACACATGAAATTTACTATTTGGAAAATTTCAATAAAAATGCTCGTCCTGATGAACAAAGAAAATTGTGTGGCATCCCAACTCTGGCTGAAATTGAGTCCAGACTTGAGGCAATGGCAAAATTAACTGATAGAAATAAACAATACAGTTTATGGAAAACGGGCACTTAACAAGCTGTTAAATCAGGACAAATAACAGTTGGCTATTTGCTCCTGCGTCGCTTATTTTAGCCAACAATTATTTGCCCATTAACGAGGGCGTTAGTGCGTCAAGCGAAGCTTGATGCATCTTGCAGGGTGCAAGTCCCTGTCGGGTAAGGTTTAACTCACCACCCGTATCGAGTGTTGCGCCTATGGCGGAGCTGTTTTTTTTCAGCGAACAAGATAGGTGAAGCGTACACAGAGAATTAAGTAGGCCACAGGGGATCCGTGTCCCTGAAGTGCTGAGATCGCTCCGATAAATACAGTCTGACTGACGAGGTTTGTAACGCCACTGAAGTCCAAGCAAAGCAACCGTAATGAGTGAGGTTGTGGCGAGTCAGCGGAGTTATTAAGCCGTGGCATGTTTTAAAGAGATGCATCAGGAACTTGAGAGAGCCAAAGGTGTTCCGCAAGGACGCGGTAGGGAAGCTAAGTCAAAAGCAAGGCCAACGATGACCCTTTGGCAGTCAGACCAGTTCGTAGTAGTTTGAGACGGGAAAGCCGATCACATGGCGAAGGGGCTGGCAGTTATATCACGTGTTTAGCAGACACATAGGCCGGACAATGTAGGGCTGGACTCACTATGATAACCGAACTAAACGCGATCACATTTAAATCACAGCGCCACCCCAAACACAGGTTTCAGAACTTATACGGATTACTAAGGGAAGATTTCCTGTATCAAAGTTGGGGTCAGCTCAATAAACAAGCAGCCGCTGGTATTGATGGCATCACCATGCCTGCTTATCAGCAGCAACTTGTTGGCAACATTACTCGACTGAGCGATGCCCTGAAGCATAAGCGCTTTCGAGCCAATGACATCAAACGTGTCTTTATTCCCAAAGCAAATGGCAAACAGAGACCGCTGGGCTTGCCCACGGTGGATGATAAATTGGTGCAACAAGGCGTGAGCCAGATATTGCAAAGTATCTGGGAAGCGGATTTTCTGCCCAATAGCTATGGCTACCGACCGAATAAAAGCGCCCATCAAGCGGTGCACAGTTTAGCGTTGAATCTTCAGTTTAAAGGATACGGTTACATTGTGGAGGCTGACATTAAAGGCTTCTTCAACAACCTTGATCACAACTGGCTGATGAAGATGCTCAAACAACGCATTGATGACAAAGCCATGCTGAGTTTAATCAGCCAATGGCTTAAAGCCCGCATAAAATCACCTGAAGGGGTATTTGAATACCCGAAAAGCGGTACGCCGCAAGGGGGGATCATTAGCCCGGTACTGGCGAACATCTACCTGCATTACGCACTCGACTTATGGTTTGAAAAGAAAGTAAAACCCCGAATGCGTGGCCGCGCGATGCTCATCCGGTACGCCGATGATTTTGTGTGTGCGTTCCAGTACGCCAACGATGCTGAGCGATTTTACGAGGTGCTGCCAAAACGACTTAAGAAATTCAATTTAGAAGTGGCAGAGGAGAAAACCTCACTGCTACGATTTAGTCGATTTCACCCGAGTCGAAAACGGCAATTTGTGTTTCTTGGTTTTGCCTTTTACTGGGCAAAAGATGCACAGGGAAAACCTCGACTCAGGCGGCGAACAGGGGCGGAAAAGCACCGCGCCAGCATGAGCGAGTTTTACCAATACATCAAAGCCAAGCGGTCAAACAAGCTCAACACTTGGATGCCGCAACTGAAACGCAAACTGATGGGATACCGAAATTACTTTGGCCTGCCAGACAACAGCTGCAGCCTTGATAGATTGTACAGTTATGTGTTGCACAGTTTATACAAATGGCTGAATAGGCGCAGTGGCAGACGCAGTTACAATTGGAGTAATTTCAAGAAGATGCTAATGTATTATGCAATTGAGCGACCAAGAGTGAGTAAGCGATTTATTCACGTAGATTGGTACTAGGAGCGTGTTGATTTACACGCGTGAATATATAACTGAAGAGCCGGATGCGGTAATTCCGCACGTCCGGATCTGTGTGGGGTCGGCCCAGTAATGGGTCGCTCTACCACGATTATTAATTATTGAATTGGCGATAGAATAGATAGTTTTAAAGTAGAAGGTGTAAAAGATAAATGCGTAAACGTAAAGCCCTGTCTGATTATTTAACGGATATCTTACTTTCATTGAAAAGAATAGAAAAAGCCGAAGAAAAAAAGGAATCTCAAAAGCAATTTAACTTGAACTACTTATTTGGTGTTGTAGCTTTTGTTTCCATTGTTTTATTGTCAAATGGCTCTCAAGATAACCCAGATTTTTCATGGATAGACAATAACAAATTTGCGTTGAAGTTGTGGGGAGTGTCGCTTGCGACTATATACCTATGTATGTCCATTGAAAGGATGACCTTTTTTAAACCACTTTGGGAGTTTACTGTTACAAAGCTATCTGCTTCCGTTGCGCTTTCCTTGTTAGTCGTTTTTTGTACTGGCAAGGCTGCAGGGATAATAAATGGTATTTTTGGTGTTGATGCTGCAGCTCTTCCATTTACGCTTACATTTACAACAGCCCTAATAATTTTTAGTTACCTTGTTCCATTTATATTTGTGCTGGGAGTTGTTGGCTTAGGTCATTTATTGATTGTTATGGCGTGGTGTAAAAGTAGGTTCTATGACAAAGATAAATCGGAATATTTCCCTCCATTAAATTCAGTGTTCTTTGCTGGGCTATCTGCTGTCGTTGTGTACTTTGGTTATTCTTGGTCTAGCGATAATTTTAGCCAAGAAGAACTGCCAAAGAAGGCTTACTTATTGGCACACAAGCTAGATTTCAACTCAAAGCATGAGTGTGGAAACTTAAAGAGTAATATTCCTGTTATTTTTATTGGTAATTCTCAGTCTACTGTATTAGCTGATTTATCTAAGCCGGAAGTACCTACCGTAGAATGGTTTTTTGAATCTCCTATCGAGGTGCCAAAACAATTTTACCGGGTGGCTTGTACTGTGAAGGATTACAAAGGAAATTAATATAACAAGCAATTTAAGAGGGATTCACAACGCTTGGCACTTTTGCTTCTACTTCAAATTTAGTGTTTACGGTACAATGCGGTAGGTTGGGTGGTGGCGTTGTTCACCCCTTAATTGGGCGTTGAGGCTGTAGAATTACTCATTTGGTCAAGTTTTTAGGTGCTTTAAGGGGTCTCAAATGCATTGCTTAGTACGAGATTATCGCTTAGAAAGCGATACAGGAGGTCAAAAAAATGGCCAAATTTATAAAAATAGAAATTCTACAGCCTCGTTGAGGCTGTAGAATTACTCATTTGGTCAAGTTTTTAGGTGCTTTAAGGGGTCTCAAATGCATTGCTTAGTACGAGATTGTCGCTTAGAGAGCGATACAGGAGGTCAAAAAAATGGCCAAATTTATAAAAATAGAAATTCTACAGCCTCGTTAGGCATCACGGATGAATCTCTGGAAACTTACGAAATCTGTCTGCACGATATACTTAGTGGTATTAGTGATCGCTGTTGTGCTTGGTATTACCATTGTACTAGCCACTGAATATGGTCTTCAGGGTGAGGACTATTCTGGTTGCTATGTATATGATGCAATGCTGGTTGGTTTTGAATGTACCGGTTTTCCAGGTGCTAGTGTAGTGAGTTTACTAGCTAATCTTCCATTATTAATGCTGTTCTCACCGCTATTTATGATGTTCAATTTAAAGTCAGCGCTGGTGGCAGTCTCCTTGTGGGCATTCCCTATTATGTTTGTGGTTTCATCTAATAAGGTGAAAAAATTAAATGCCTAACAAACACAATCAGCGGAACGAAAAAAAAGATGAGACAGCCAAAAATATCTCGTTGAAAAATCACAATAGTGGGTCTATTTTTTACTTAATCACTTCATGTTTTGGTGGCTCACATGGCACAAGCAAGACGTTCGTTAATTGATTTAGACTCCACTCCTTATTATCACTGCATCAGTCGTTGTGTTCGTAGGGCTTTTTTAGCGGGTTTTGATAAGTATTCCGGTCAAAACTTTGAACACAGACGGGCTTGGTTAGTTGAGCGATTTAAACGGCTATCGCAAGTGTTTGCCATTGATATTGCGGCCTATGCGGTGATGTCGAATCATTACCATTTGGTGCTTAGGGTCGATAGAAGTAGGGCATTAAACTGGTCAAAGGATGAAGTGATAGAGCGCTGGTATCAGTTGTATCACGGCACAATTTTGGTTGACCGCTACCGCAAGGGTGAGCAGCTTGATGAAGCCTATATGTACAGCGTTGATAAAACAGTAGAAGTGTGGCGCAACAGGCTTTATGACATCAGTTGGTATATGCGTAACCTTAACGAGTTTATTGCCATAGAAGCCATTAAAGAAGATAACTGCACAGGCCGATTTTGGGAGGGACGCTTTAAATCTCAAGCGCTACTGGACGAGCAAGCTGTACTCAGTTGCATGATGTACGTCGATTTAAACCCAATCAGAGCCAAAATGGCGAAAAACCTGCAAGACAGCGATTTTACGTCAATTCAAGAGCGTATTGAGTATTACAAAAAACAGTCCACGTTAGAAAACACCGAACAAGTTACCCAGCAACCGAAGCAACTTATGGCGTTTGGCAGTAATGCAAACACCCAAACCATTCCATTTAAGTTACTCGATTACCTAGAACTCGCCGATTGGAGCGGGCGTCACATTGACCCAAAAAAACGCGGAGCAATCAGTAAAGCTCAACCTAAAATACTGGTCGAATTGGGAATAGAAACCGCCGTGTGGCTTGAAGCTGTACAAAACTTCAGGCGACAATATAGTAACTTTGCAGGTCAACCCAGTGCCCTTCGACAATGTGCCCATCAACATCAACAAAGTTGGTATCGCGGGGTCGGTTAACTCGCACCTGTTAACCTGAATTAAAACAAACTAGGCACAGCCTAGTTTTATCATGCCTAAAAATCCGATATTTCATGTCTATTTATGAGCATCAGCGGTTTTGATGGTAAAAAGCCGCAATATAAATCCCTCTCAAGCAACATTCGTTCAATCCACCACACCCTTTGATATCGATTTTGTATTGATTTTTAATACAAATTATTTAAAATCAACGAGATATTTATGAGTGGCATGTATTTTTGCTGACCGAGATGTATTCATGACTAATTTTAATGAAGCACTATCTGGCCATCCAAGATACCCTCTGGAAATTAATTTTTATGAAGACCCAGATTGGTCTGATTTGTCTAAATTACTCGCGGATTTCAACAATGCCGCTAACAAGTAGCTGCACCGGAAAAAATACTCGCTGCGCTCATATTTTTCCGGTGAGCTAAGCGTTAAATTTTCAATCGGGTTTAGTCATGAATATTGAGATCGTAAAAAAAGCAGATCACCTTAAGCTAATAGAAATCTGGGAATCATCAGTCCGAGCAACTCATGATTTTCTGGCTGAAGAAGATCTACAAGAGTTAAAGCCGTTAATCTTGGAGCAGTATTTTGACGCCGTTTAAAAAAAATACTAGACACCCATAAATATCTTGTTGAAAAATCACAATAGTGGGTCTAATTTTAATTAATCACTTCCTGTTTTGGTGGCTACTTTTTGCAAAAAAAAGGGGCACAAGCAAGATGGTCGTTAATTGATTTAGACTCCACTCCTTCTTTCCTTTAATAAATAAGCACTGCATCAGTCGATGTGTACGCAGGGCTTTTTTAGCGGGTTTTGATAAGTATTCCGGTCAAAATTTTGAACACAGACGGGCTTGGTTAGTTGAGCGATTTAAACGGCTATCGCAAGTGTTTGCCATTGATATTGCGGCCTATGCGGTGATGTCGAATCATTACCATTTGGTGCTTAGGGTCGATAGAAGTAGGGCATTAAACTGGTCAAAGGATGAAGTGATTGAGCGCTGGTATCAGTTGTATCACGGCACAATTTTGGTTGACCGCTATCGTAAAGGTGAAAAGCTCGATGAAGCCTATATGTACAGCGTTGATAAAACGGTAGAAGTTTGGCGAAATCGTTTATATGACATCAGTTGGTATATGCGACTTTCGTTTTAAAATAAGTAAACGAGTTTATTGCTAGAGAAGCGAATAAAGAAGATAACTGCACAGGCCGATTTTGGGAGGGGCGCTTTAAGTCGCAAGCGCTACTTGACGAGCAAGCTGTACTCAGTTGCATGATGTACGTCGATTTAAACCCAATCAGAGCCAAAATGGCGAAAAACCTGCAAGACAGCGATTTTACGTCAATTCAAGAGCGTATTGAGTATTACAAAAAACAGTCCACGTTAGAAAACACCGAACAAGTTACCCAGCAACCGAAGCAACTTATGGCGTTTGGCAGTAATGCAAACACCCAAACCATTCCATTTAAGTTACTCGATTACCTAGAACTCGCCGATTGGAGCGGGCGTCACATTGACCCAAAAAAACGCGGAGCAATCAGTAAAGCTCAACCTAAAATACTGGTCGAATTGGGAATAGAAACCGCCGTGTGGCTTGAAGCTGTACAAAACTTCAGGCGACAATATAGTAACTTTGCAGGTCAACCCAGTGCCCTTCGACAATGTGCCCATCAACATCAACAAAGTTGGTATCGCGGGGTTGGTTAACTCGCAGCTTTTAACCTTTATGTAAGTAAGCTAGGCACCAGCCTAGTTTTGTGATGTCTGGAATACCGATAATTCGGAAAGTTTAAGTCAATCTATGCTCCTGAACGGTGTCGATAGTAAAAAACCAGCATCACATTCTCTCAAGCCGCAGTTATTCAATTTACCACCTCCTTTGGTATTGAATTTTGTCTTGTTTTTTAATACAAACAACATAAAATCAATGAGATATTTATGAGTGTCGAGTTTTTCCCAGTTTTTCCGGAGTTTTTCCGAGTTTTTCCATTTGTTCATGCTAGCCTCTGCTGTTTAGTTAATTGACAAACTAATTATGGCTCTGGCTTTAAGCTAACCCACGAAAATGCGGAGGCTAGCACCGTGTTGGAGTAGTTATGTCTATGTTTTATAAGGATATTTGTGCGTGAATTCAAAGCTGGTTATGTTATCTCTTTTAGGGTTGTTTGCTTTAGTTGGCTGTAATGAAAAAACAACCGAAGATGGAGATATTGTCTTTTGTACTGCGGTATATGTTCCCGCCCTTAGGGTTGATGTTTTTGATAAAGAAACCGGATTTCCTAATGCATGTGGGGTAACTGTTACAGTTCAAGATGGTGACTTTACTGAAGAACTATCAAATGAATCTGGTGATAGTTGTAATGAAGATTTTACTTTTTCTATCGCAGGGGAAAGAGAAGGAAAATATGATATTACTGTAATCAAAGAAGGTTATGTAGATTGGATTCAATACGATACTGTTGTTACTTCTAATATTTGCCATGTAAATACAATTACAGTTCAAGCTTATATGGATAAATAAAACATAAGCTGTTAAACAAGGACAAAATACAGTTGGTTTTTGCTCCTTCGTAGCTAATTTTAACCAACTATTTTTAGCCGGTTACAACGGCGTTGAGGCTGTAGAATTACTCATTTTGTCAAGTTTTTAGGTGATTTAAGGGGGCTCAAATGCATTGCTTAGTACGAGATTGTCGCTTAGAAAGCGATACAGGAGGTCAAAAAAATGGCCAAATTTATAAAATAGAAATTCTACAGCCTCGTTATATGCACTAAGCACATAATTGCTCACAGCCAAACTATCAGGTCAAGTCTGCTTTTATTATTTTTAAGCGTGTATTATAAGCCCTACACAAATTGGGAGATATATCATGAAAGGCTGGCTTTTTCTTGCTATCGCAATAGTTGGCGAAGTAGTCGCAACATCCGCATTAAAATCGAGCGAGGGCTTTACTAAGCTTGCCCCATCCGCCGTTGTCATAATCGGTTATGGCATCGCATTTTATTTTCTTTCTCTGGTTCTGAAATCCATCCCTGTAGGTGTTGCTTATGCAGTATGGTCGGGACTCGGCGTCGTCATAATTACTGCCATTGCCTGGCTGCTTTATGGGCAAAAGCTTGATGCATGGGGCTTTGTAGGTATGGGGCTCATAGTTAGTGGTGTAGTAGTTTTAAACTTGCTTTCCAAAGCAAGTGCTCACTAATAAAAAGTCAGTCATCTAATCAGGTAGCCGGAGGTCTCTAACCTCCAGCTCCCACACCACCCATCATGCGCTTTTTATTAACAGGAAGTGCAATGGGCGGTTGGTCTTCCGTAATGAATATTGATCCAAATATTTCTCAATGACACTAAACCTTGTGAAACTAAATAGTCATTGCCTAGCGCCATGTTAATTCCATTTGTTTTTGAACTTCTACAAGGGCCTTTACTGGTGATACCGCATGTTATCCAGCTCTCCCCGAATAAGAGCATTAACTTTCATTGCACAACTGCATCATTTTCGGTGGCCGTTAGATCCCATGACTTCGCTATCTTGTACTAGCTCGTCTTCAGCCTACGCCTAATATGATGTTTTTGTTCATCTATTTATTATAAAGAATTTTCGCGGCTTTTTCCGGGTTATCTCTCACGATTTAGCCCTTACCATTCGCTAGTGTCTATCTTTTAATAACAGTATGTTATTTAAACGGTGATCTTCCTACAGAGGACTTTCACCTCATATGTCAATGCCCATGTCGGGTGTACACCAGGCAATTATGGATTGGACGTATAAAGCTTGGCTGGCGCTCATTCTTCGCTAATTTTAGCCAAGCTTAATACGCCTCTATTGCGGCGTTAGTTGCCACAATCTGCGATGTCAGGAGATAAAAATGAAAATCAGCATTGAAACAGAAGTAAACGCTTCACTAGATATTGTGTGGAGCGGATGGGTAACACCCGAAGATATAACTGAGTGGAACTTTGCTACCGAAGAGTGGTGCTGTCCTAGAGCAGAAATAGAGTTGAAGGTAGGTGGCAAATTTAATTATCGAATGGAAGCAAAAGACGGTTCAATGGGGTTTGATTTTGAGGGTAGGTTTACCAAAGTCTCACCGAAGGATTCTATTCATTTCGAGCTAGAGGATAACCGAGTTGTGACGGTTCAGTTCGTCGAAACCTCTAATGGTGTGCGGGTTATTGAAGCATTTGATGCAGAGGATGAAAATTCTACTGAGCAACAGAAGCAAGGCTGGCAATGTATTCTCAATAACTTCAAGAAGCATGTTGAAAGTAAAAGCAACTAACACATATGAGCCGATCTCTCGTCAATAGGCATTACTAATCTTTTTGACCGCGCAAGCGGTCAAATCCAAATCAATCAACAAACTCATCTACTTCGTCAGTCGGTTAGCTGTTTGAAAATATTGTTGTTTATGAGTTAGATGAAGTTCTCAATACACTGGGTAAAAATTGGAACTCTGTAGCATAATTAAACAAATCCAATTAGTGGAACTGGAGCACAAAAACTCTGGTAATCCACATAACTAAAGAACCTGAGCTCTGGATAATAAATTTATCTTCAGCGGCTACTTTCAACGCTAACTGCGTTGAATTTACTTGCAATAGGCCAGCTATTGACGCGTAAATTCGCCTTGTTATCCTTAAAAGTTTCCGGCGCAGACTTGAAAAAACATTTACCAATTCAATATCAATACGTTAGTCAATCTCTTAACCAAAGCTCAGGTTAAAGATGATTTTTGGTTCGAAAGTTTAATTTCAAAATTTGCCAAGTCTTGTGCGGATATGGCTAAAAATCTAGCTTCAGTATAGTAAACTGCTAAGAAGTACTTTAAACGGAACAAAAACAATTAGCTCGGTTTTGTTTCAAGACACATGTTAGCCAACGATTAACGTTTGTGGCGTGCTGATTTGCTACAGCTTATTATCTAAACATCTTAAAATTGCTTTTTAAAAAAGGGAAATAAAATGAAAGTTTCAGGTGAGTTTGAAGTCAAATTACAACCGATGGATTTCTACGCAAAAGGTAACAACGGTGTGAATTTAGGCCGTATGTCTATTGATAAAATATTTACGGGCGCTTTAGAAGCTATAAGTAAAGGCGAAATGCTTAGCGCAATGACTACAACAAAAGGTTCGGCTGGTTATGTTGCTATTGAGCAAGTTATAGGTACTTTATCAGGTAAGCAAGGTTGTTTTGTATTGCAACATTTCGGCACTATGCATCGAGGAAAAGATCATTTAGTACTTGAGGTAGTACCTGATTCTGGCTCAGGGGAGTTAAGTGGTATTTCAGGTAAAATGTCGATAAAAATAGAAAATGGTCAGCACTTATATGAGCTCGATTATGAGCTTAGTGCCAATTAAAAGCGTCTAGCTAGGCGTTGCAGCACGTTCCTGCTTCGCCTCAACAAGTCGGTTTTTAGCGTTAAAAGTCTAAAGTAATACTGAGTGAGATTTTCCCTTTCAATTTTAGTATCAGTGACTTCTTTTTATTGTTTTTGCCTTACTGATTTATAGGTTAAGGGTGGGCAAGATGATCTTGAATTTTATTGTCAAAATTTATCTGAAAAACATATAGATCTATACAAACAAATCAAAAAAACGATAAATCAGAATCTTATAATTCAATTCAAGATTGACCCAATATGGGTACTGATATATTGTTCGTTTATGATTGAAAAAATTATAAACGAGCATTTATATAGACTCGTTATGTCGCTGCGATTACGAATAAAATATAGGTGAATTAAATGAAAAGGATTTTAATCTGCGTATTGCTTGTTGCAGTTCAGGGTTGTGCAACTAACCCTTGGGCTGATGGGCAATCATCAGAGCTGCCATCAGTTCAATCTTCAGCGCAGTCATGTGTCGGTAATACTGGGATTGTAGCTGAACTAAGTGATCGATTTAAGTTGATTCAAGATTCAGAGCTTCTTGCAGAGGCAATCGGAGAGCCTTTAAAAGGTAAGTTATGTCAGGGCGCGGTGTATCAAAGTATTGATGAGGTGACAATCTACCGAGCATGGAATAGCACAAACCCCAATAGCCAGTTTGGTCAGTGGTGGTCATTTCAATTGCCTTCAGGCAATACCGCGCAATATAGAGAAAACTATGAAATTTGTTATCAATGGTCACCCCTAGATAAGTTGGTGAAATGCACATTAAAGCCAGGAACCAAAGTTGTGGTGGGCAATGGTCAAAGCGCCCAATGTTCTGAGTATCTCAGTTATCCAGTTTCGAAGCAGCAGCAAGTGTTTATTACCGATGCTGCTGATGCTGTGCATAGTTGTGAAAGCTACGATAGTGTAATGAGCTGGAAATAACAATTCATATAGTTGCGGCTTAAAGCCACAAAACAAGCCTTTAACCTGCGTTATACGGTGACACATTAACGGACGAGCCTAATGCAAACGTCACCGTGATCTATCAACTTAATCGCACATATTGCCTCTTTACCAAGCCAGAGCATTGATGCTGGCTTTTTTATGATTTCGAAAAAATCTGTGGCGAAATCATAAATTAAATACCCTATAAAGCACTTTTATAAATTAAAAACGCTTTAAAAACAAAAGAATAAAGTTTGGCACGGCCTTTGAATTACCATAACAAGCAATGGTAACAAGAGGTGCTAAATGGATATCTTAGTCAGTAATAAAAAACACACCCCTTATTTAAAAGTATTGGTTTTAGCGGCTGTGCTCATGGGGGCTTTTGTATGGTTAATGATGCAACCCAATGCACAGCAGCGTATTGCCAGTAGCGATTTTTGGAGCGGTCAAGTACAACAAGGTGATTTACAATTACAGGTGTCAGGTTATGGGCGCTTAAAGTCAAAAACACCACGTTTATTAACCGCACAAAGCAATGCGACGGTTGAAGAAATAGTGCTAAAGCCTGGTGCGCTAGTGACACCTGATAGCGTGATTTTACGCCTATCAGATCCTCTTGTCAGCCAAGCACTGATTGAAGCCAAAAGGCTACTTAATCAAAGTAATAATCAATTTTTACAGTTAAAAATCAATCAGCAGCGAGAATTATTGGCGCAGCAGGCGCAATTGGAAACGCTACGTTCGGCACTCGAAAGTGCCGATTTACAAGTTAATGCACAAAGTCAGCTCATCGCCAATGGCATAGTCTCAAACATTGAGTTTCAACGCTCTTTATTGGAGCAGCGTCAATTAACCCGTCGCTTAGAGATTGAGCAACAACGTATTGCTCAATTGGCGCAGTTGCATCAGGCTAATTTAGCCATTGCACAATCAAATACCGAGGCACAACAGGCGGTGCTTGCTCAAGCACAAACACAGCAAGAGCGCTTAACGGTTACCGCAGGGATCACTGGAGTGGTGCAATCGCTGCATGTTGATTTAGGGCAAACCGTCAGTTTTGGTCAGCAACTGGTGCTTGTTGGTAGCACCACAGATTTGTATGCATTACTTAATGTGCCGCAAGCTACGATGCAACAAGTTGAGCTTGGTCAAGTGGTGACTATTAATACCCGAGCGGGGGTTATTTCAGGTGCTGTGAGCCGCATTGATCCAGTGATCAATAACGGCAGTGTGCAAGTTGAAGTGGCGCTCACCTCACTGCTAACCGCTAATGCGCGCCCAGAACTTAATATTGAAGGGATCATTGAAACTGGGGTGCGGCGTAATGTGCTTTTCATCGACAAACCGGTCAACGTCAGCCCTTTTAGCGAGGCGACTTTGTTTTTACTCAATGAAGAAAAAGACAGTGCCATGGCCACTCACGTTCAGTTTGGCGAGCAAACCAACGACAAAATAGAAATTGTTGCTGGTGCCAAGCTTGCGGACCAGTTTATCCTATCGGATATGTCCCGCTGGCTGGCTTTTTCAACACTCACCGTTATTTAACCCGCTGCATAAAATAAAAATTAAGGACACATTATGAGCCAAGTAAGCAAAATTAAACTGTGCAATATCACTAAGAAATTTGTTACCAGCGAAATGGAAACCCATGCGTTACAAGGCATAGACTTAGAGATTTTTGCTGGTGACTACGTATCGATTTCAGGCCCGTCTGGCTGTGGTAAATCGACTTTGCTCGCTATTTTAGGGTTGCTCGATACTGCGTCATCGGGGCAGTATTTTATTGGCGATCTGGATGTGAGTAACTTGAGTATTAATCAGCGCGCTTCGGTTCGTAATGAGCATATTGGGTTTGTTTTTCAATCGTTTAACTTAATCGATGAGTTAAGTGTATTTGATAATATCGCCTTGCCACTTAGGTATCGCCATGTACCGCTGTCAGATAAAGCTGTGGCAGAAAAGGTCAGTGCCTGCCTTGAAAAAGTGCAAATGAGTCATCGGGCTAAACATAAACCGAATCAATTATCCGGTGGGCAGCAGCAACGTATTGCTATTGCGCGCGCCCTGGTAAACGACCCAGCTGTATTACTCGTTGATGAACCAACGGGAAACTTAGACTCGAAAAATGGCGATGCCGTGATGCAAATGCTGGGTGAACTTAACAAAAATGGCACCACTATTTGTATGGTGACACATGACCCGCGTTATGCCGATATGGCCAAACGAAAGCTGTATTTACTCGATGGTGTAATGGCTGATGAGCTTAGTTTGGAGCTTGCAGTATGAAATGGTTGCAACACTTTTTTAAGCATGACGTAAAACTTGCCATGATGAGTTTAATGAAGTTGCCTGGGTTTAGCCTCACGGTAATTTCAACGCTAGCGATCACCTTAGCTGCTTTGGCTGTGGTACTTAATATTAACTATTTAGTACTTGGTAAAGCGCTGCCATATCCTGATAGTGATTCATTGATCACTACTGATCAAAGTGAAACCATTAATGGCGAGACTCAATATGGTTTTCAGATTTTATCTGCACAATTTAAAATTTATACCAATACCACGCATATCGATAAAATGGCGCTGATGTCATTACATGGCGACAAGCTCAATGATGTAGCGGGCAGTCCATATGTCGAAGGGGTTAAAGTAACACCTGAATATTTTACCTTGCTAGATGTGCCTATGCATTTAGGGCGCTACTTCACAGCTGCCCAAGGGCTTAATGCCAAGCAACAAGTGGTGGTATTAAGCTACCCGATTTGGCAAAAACATTTTGCCAGTGATCCTTCAGTGATTGGCCAATATACGCGCATTGGTAATGATAATTATCAAATTATAGGCGTTAGTGCTGCTTCGTTTATTCCGCCTGAGGTGTTTGGTAATTTTCCAGTTGATTTATGGTTGAGTTTTAATGAGGAGGTATCGCTCACCTCACATTGGAATGCCATAACAGGCGGTGTTAATGGCATTGCTCGCTTAAAACCTGGTGTGACATTAGCTCAAGCAAGCAGTGTACTGGGGGAGCAAATTAATGCGTTATATCAAGGTCGAGAAGCCGTTGCTGCCAATACCGCCATAGGCGCACATTTTGTACCACTCAAAGCTAAAATTATTGCCGATAGCAGTGCTATGGCGCTGATGTTACTGGCAGGAGTTATTACCTTGCTGTTTATTGCAATCACCAATATGACTAATTTGTTTTTATCGCGCGCGGCTCAAAAACAGCGGGTTATGGCAATCCAAGCCGCGCTGGGCGCGTTGCCAAAACATTTATTGAGTAGCATGTTTGCCGAGGCTTTAATTTTGTGTTTAGCAGCCTGTGTTATTGGTTTGATTATGGCAGGCTGGGTGATGTTATGGCTTGAGCAAGATTTACATTATATGTTTGCACGGTTGCAGCAGGTACAGCTTGATGTTGTCACTGTGGTTGTGAGCTTTTTGGTTAGTATTGGGTTGGCACTGGTTATGGCGACGCTTTCGTGTGCCCGAATAAATTATGTGGCACTCAATTGTCAGCTACAAGGCAGTGGTAAAGGGACTGGCGCACAAATATCGACCACAACGCGCCATGTTCTGGTGGCAACTCAAGTTGGACTGGCAACAGTATTACTTTTTGGTGCCACTTCACTGCTGAGCCCTGCCATTGAGCGCTTGCAAAAACCAACCGGGCTCAATACTGATAATGTGTATTATCTTAGTGTTGATGAAGGGCAGTTAGCACCAGCCGACCGTTTTGCTTTATCGCAACAAATTAAACAAAGCCTGATTAGGTTGCCACAGATTAGTGATGTTGCCAGTACCGAAGCATCGGCATTGGCAATGGGGTGGGAAAATTATTTATATGATGATCAAGCGAAAATGCAAGGTATTGTCAGCACTGGTTATGTTGATTCAGGCCACTTTGCCTTGTTTGAACATCCTATTTTAGCTGGGCGCACGTTTGTCGAGTTTACGTCGTCGCACAGCATTCCGACTGAAATTATTATTAGCCAATCATTAGCCCAGCGCCTGTTTGGCCAACAATCGGCAATAGGCAAAACGCTGCAAGTTCAGCCTGAAAACCCTTTGACTGTGGTTGGCGTGGTGAGTGATATTTATGTGCCAGATGGTCGACGCGAGTATGCCAAAGAGCGCTATTATGTGCCTTATCGTGGTAATAATTTACGCTTTTCGGTTAAAGTAAAAGGGTCGCTAGCGATTGATGTTTTGCAGGCGCAGCTAAAACAAATTGACGCACATTTAACTGTAGGCCAGTTTACGCCTTTGGCGCAATCGCTTGAGAACCGATTACGTGAAACCAAGTTGGTGGCCATTTTAACTATTAGTCTGATTGCATTAGCATTAAGTTTAGCGGCTGCGGGGATTTATGGTGTCCTTAGCTACAGTGTGCAAATGCGCCGTTATGAACTTGGTATTCATTTATCGCTTGGTGCCCATACGCATACCGTTATTAACATGGTGCTAAAACAAAGCATGAGACCTGTAATAGCAGGGCTTATTGCAGGTGTATTATTTGCTGTAATGGCTTATTTGTTGTTAACTCGAATCGCAGGTGTGGCGTTTGAAGGGCAAATAATAATGGTATTTATCACCTTACCAGTGATGCTGCTGATTGCATCACTGGCCTGTTATTTACCGGTAAAAAAAGTGGTTGCGGGTGATCCTCTACAAGCACTTCGTATTGAGTAATAACTGAAAAACAAAAAAGTGCACCTTAGTATGCGTGCACTTTTTCGTTATACTCGTTTCGCATTATCAAGGAAAACCAATAATTTTAAGGAATTACAGAAGGCCACTCACCATGACGATCCACACAGTATTAATTGTCGACGACAAAGCCGATGTGCGCTTAAGCCTAAAATTTCTATTTAAAAATAATGGTTTTACTGTGCTTGAGGCCAGTGATTTAGCCAAGGCCCATTTACAAATACAAGGTAACTCCATCGATTTAGTTTTGCTGGATATGAACTATGAATTCGATACTACTTCGGGTGATGAAGGGCTTAAGTTCTTAAAACAAATGCAAGGTGTATCAGCGCCACCCATTATTGCCATGACTGCTTGGTCGAGTATCAATTTAGCGGTTGAGGCTATGCGGTTTGGGGCCAAGGACTTTTTTGCCAAACCTTGGGATAATCACGCAGTACTGATGATGGCGAAAAAACATTTAGCCCTTGCAGATATTGAAAGAGTATCCACGCCGATTAATCGGGCCAAAGTACAGTCATCTTCATCAGCATCATTATTATGGCATAGCCCCGCCATGCAGCAGCTTAAGCGCCAAATCGACCGCATTGCTAAAACTGACGCTACGGTGTTTTTACGCGGTGAAAATGGCACCGGAAAAACCTGTATTGCCCAGTATATTCATCAACAATCGCTCAGAAGCGGTGCTTTTGTTGGCGTGAATGTCGCGGCTATTCCCGAAAATTTGTTTGAAAGCGAATTGTTTGGTCATAAAAAAGGGGCGTTTACTGATGCCAAACAAGATAGAGAGGGACGTTTTACCACTGCAGCGGCAGGCACATTATTTTTAGATGAAATTGGTACGCTAACGCTTGGCCAGCAAGCCAAATTATTACGAGTTTTGGAGTCGCACGAGTTTGAACGCATAGGCGATAACCATACCCATATCGCTGATTGTCGGATTTTGTGTGCATCAAATGCAGATTTTGAGCAACTTATCGCAAGCGCTGAGTTTAGAACCGACCTTTATTTTAGGCTCAATACCATTGAACTTGAGATCCCACCGCTGCGCGAGCGGATTGAAGATATAACCGTATTGGCAGAGCATTTTATTGCACTTCACAGTAAAAAATATCAGCTCAACCCACCTACTTTAACACCAGCAGCACTCGCTGTAATGCAAACTTACTCTTGGCCTGGCAATATTCGTGAACTTAGCCACATGATGGCACGTGCTGTTTTGATGACGGAAAATGGCAACATTGGGCCAAGTGATTTGTCGCTTAAGCGCAGTCACAATGAGGTTGAACAAGCTAACCCAATACCTGCGTTGAGCTTGATGACCTTAGAAGAAGCGGAACTAAAATTGCTCAAAATGGCGATGGCTCAATGTAATAATCAGGTTGAAGACGCCGCGTTATTGCTTGGGATCAGTAAAAGCGCGATTTACCGACGCCTCGAAAAATTCAATATTAAAACCAAATAAAGGCGATTTAAATGAAGTTTGTAGGGCAAGTAACGTCACTTGAGCAGCTCTTAAGGCATTTTTTAGTTGGCATCAGTCTATTAGTGCTCAGCTTGTTATGCATGGTTTTTTATTTCGCTCAAGCCTCCGCCTTAGTGATAGTGACCAGTATGGTACTGACAAGTGTGCCGTTTGCTTTTGCCTGCTGGTATTGCACCCGTGCCGCGCTTTCACCTTTTTATAATTTATCTGTCATGATTGAAGCGATGCGACAAGAAGATTACAGCCAGCGTGCTAACCCCAGATTCATCCAAGGCGCAGTGAGCTTGCTCAATAATGAAATTGCCTTGATGGCACAAGACTTACAGACCCGAAAAAACCAGTATGATCAACAAGCTGTTTTAGTGCTACGACTGATAGAGCAACTGGCTACCCCCATTGGTTTATTTGACGCCGAAGGGCGGTTACAACATGCTAATGAAGCGTTTTCTAAGTGGTGCCATAAACCCTGGCGCAGCATGAAGCGCTCACAAGCTGAGTTATTTGGTTTGTTTTTTACGGCAAAACAAGTAGGTAATGAGTATCTCGCAGATTGGCGTTTTGCCGATGTCACTTTGTCTGCCAAATGGCAGTTACGCCACAGCCAATTTGTGATGCAAGGGCAGCAATATCAGTTGGTGGTACTGACGAATATTGAACAAGTGGTGTACCAAACCGAGCAAACCGCTTGGCATAAAATGACTAAAGTGCTGAGCCATGAAATCAATAACTCGCTAGCCCCCATTAAATCGCTCGCACAATCACTTGAGCACATGTTGGCCGCGCAACATCAAGAAGCAGATGTACTGCAGGCATTGTGCGTGATTGGCGAGCGCAGTGAAAGCCTAATGAAATTTGTTAATCGTTATGCCAGTCTAGCCACAGATTACGATGTCCATTTAGCGCCTGTCAATTTGGTTGAATGCCTTGAAACGGTGACGACGTTATTTGATTATCCCATCGACACCCAACTAAACGCAGAGTTTGTCAGTGCTGACAAAGTGTTATTAGAGCAAGTAATGGTCAACCTCCTTAAAAATGCCATTGAAGCCAGTAAAGGCAATGCAAAAATAATCATATCGGTTGTGCCCAAAGGGCCATGGGTTGAAATAACCGTGCTTGATAACGGTTGCGGAATTGCCAACCCAGATAACCTATTTGTGCCGTTTTACACCACTAAATCTCAAGGTAAAGGTATAGGCTTAACCTTATGCCGTAATATGATTGAACAACAAGGTGGCAAATTGAGTGTCAGTAATCGCAAAGATGTAACTGGAGTGAAAGCCACTGTGTTACTAGAAGCTGCGAACGCGTAATAATAAATGCTTTGAAGTAGGCGCGACGCTTACAGGTAAGAGGGGTTTTGATATCCGTATCTTTGAATTAAAAAGCATTACAATGACTCAGTTTTGCACAAAGTTAAAACAAAACAAGATGTTAAATTATTCAAGTACGTGTTTTTACCTGAACTAATCGTTATCGGTAGCAGTCAATGATTAAGGGCTGTGAGAGGAAGCTCGACAGGTTTTTGTTGAGATTTAGCCAGACTCAAACGTGTTAAATTGTGATTTTTTACAACAGAGAACACCGAGCCGCTGCGCAGCAGGGTAGAGTCTTTTTTTTGCCTTTCACTTAAATAAATCTATAAAGTCCATGTTTACCTAATTGGTATAATTATGCTTATTTCATTATAAATATTCAGCCTCAGCCAGTGTTGGGGCTTTTTGATTTGCAGGTAACCAGTGTTTTGTCGCGATAAATCACGACCTAAAAATTGAGTGTTGTAATGTGTTTTAGCCTCGGGGCGCTCGGTGGTGAAATGTTTTTATCTCACAATTACCCCAAAAGCATAGTATTGTCGCGATAAATCACGACCTACAAATTAGGTGTTGTAATAGGTTTTAGCCCTCTGTGTCGCGTAGCGTCTCGGTGCTCTCAGTAGCTTATTGAATCATGAAGCGAGGTAATAAACTTTCTAATCTTCTGCGCAGCGCCTCAGTGGTGAAAATGTGTTTAATACATATTTTTAAAAGCGATACAAAATGCATTACAGCTCACACATTGACGCAATAAAATCTGTGCTAACAGCCAGTTACCAATTTATATCATTCAATTCATTATTCAATTTCTTACTCATTTTTGCATTTCAGATTTAATATTTAAAATCAAGGGGATAGTTGAAAATGCTTTTATATGTCTTTTTATTTTGCTCGTTTTTTTATCGCGCCCTAGACAGCCATGATTAGATGTTGCAGAGTGTGTACAACGTTATGAAATAAAGGGAATAAGTATGTTTAGTCATATTATGATTGGTTCAAACGATATCGAGAAGTCTAAGATCTTTTACGATGCGATTATGAAGGTGTTAGGCTACCCAGAAGGGGTGATTGATACCAAAGGGCGTTGTATTTATATGAGCAAAGAGGGCATTTTGGGCATTACCACGCCAGTTAATGGTGAGTCTGCCACCCATGGTAACGGAATGACAATAGGTTTGAGAGCGAGTAGCCCCGAATTAGTAGAGGCATGGCATGCTGCGGGTGTTACCCATGGTGGTACAACGTGCGAAGAGCCGCCAGGCGTTCGAACTGTTGCCCAAAGGAGTTTGTATTTGGGTTATTTACGCGATCCATTTGGTAATAAATTGTGTGTAACGCATTTATTGCCTTAAATTACGTAAATAGGCCGCTAGATAAAGCATTTAAAAATGACCCTCACATTTGGCATCTTGAGTGATAGGGTGGGTTTTATATTGTTGGTGTTATGGTTTTGCTTAGTGGAAATCTATATAAAACTGTTTTACGTTTTTAAACATTCAGCCTCATGATCACATGGGGCTTTTTTTTCTGCTTTTGTGGTTTTGAATTGTGCCTGTTTCATCACAACTTACGGGCGATTAATTCAATATGTAGTTTATTAATGTTGGATTATTACGCTGTAGTAATAAATTGAGTCACTTTCAGCGTAGCCTCTCGGTTTGCTCGCGGTGAAAATGTATTTGCTTAACAACATAATAACTTACTTTGATTACATCGAATTACAGTTTTTAATTTAACCTTGGCTAATCTTGTTAATTAATAATAAAAGTAAAAAAATCAGGGTTGATTATGTATAACAACAATTATTTTCTTCTAGTGCTTACCTTTGTAAGTTTATTACTTATCGGTTGTAACTCGGGCTCTAACGATAAAGGTGGCCTAATACCAGAAGCCGTAGCTCCTAAATTTATTGAGTTTGGGTTGGAACGTCACAAAGTAGAAAAGCTGCTGAAAGTTAATGACCAGCTAATCGCATTGACCGACCAAGGTCTGTATCGTTATGACACTCAATGGCATGCATTGACTGATACCACTTATCACCTTTTAGATATGGCTATAATTAGTGATACTCATTGGATAGCAAGCGTAAAGCAAGCAGAGCGTGCATTTTTTATTGAGAGTGGGGATGCTGGAGCATCTTGGCAATTGTTCGATGATGATTTTGGCGGTGAAGATTCTGGCACTGATGGATCAATGAATGAAGTAGCAAGAACACTTGTTTATGACCCTAAAAAGGAACAATTGTATGCTACGGGAACTAATGTGCTGGCGAGTTCATCGGACTTTGCGCGTTCTTGGACTGTGGAAGAGGGGCTGTGGGGGTCAATGGGAAGTGGTCTAGGCTCAATTTTATTACATCAAGAAAAGCAAGATGTTTGGTATGGCGGACAAAATGCCATCGAAAATCCAATCTTAGAGCAATTTAATACCGAGACATATTCACTTACCATGCATGGTCAGGCTATTGGCGATCATTTACCTAGTCCAAGCGTGATTTATCAGATTTTAGTTGATCCAAAAAACAGTGAACGCATTATTGCCAGTGGTGAAGGTGGGATAGTCCACACAATTAATTATGGCGATACTTGGCAACCATTGTTAAATGAGCAAAACTATCGCTTTCATTTTTCGCCAGTATTTGATCCCAAAGATCATAATAGGCTCTTTACCGCAGGTTGGAGTAAAGGCGCTGATATTCAACCGCTTATTTTAGAAGTAAGTCAGGATAATGGTCAGAATTGGCAAGCCTATACCTATGAAAAGGATGGACTTGAAGGTGGTGTAAGAAGCCTATTAGCAGTTGAAGAATCAAGTAAAACAGTGCTTTACATCGGATTGTATAAAAATGGTGTCGTTAAAGTGAGTTTTGAATAGATTCAGCATTAAATTGCTTAATACCAAAAAACTAATATCAAAAAGCTTTAGCATTCAACAATATCGTCTTGATATAAAAACACTCAGCCTCATTATTACGAGGCTTTTTTATCGTCAATGTGCGCGGCTAAATTATGCCGTGCTAAATCACACCTTATGCGTTAGTTAAAATCACCTCATTATCCCGGTGTCGCAAAGTGCCTCGGTTCGCTCGGTGGAGAGAATGTCTTAGGTGACGCAGTGATTTTATTCTTTTTAATGCCCGCTCACGTTTTTAAATTCGATTATGTCTAAACAATTCGATGATTAATATAATTAATCATTATAATCAGTTTCAATGTAAAACTTATTAAGTGATTGAATCAAAATAGTAACTCAGATACCGTTGTCTTATTAAAATTTAAAACGAGTAATGCTTGATACTCGTTGGTATTTCTAGAGTTTATATGTCTTATCTGAGTAAATTATTTCGTTGGGAACGCGGCAAACAAAAGTCAGGCTACGATAAAATGCTACTTTGTTGGGCTAAATGGCCAATAAAATTTGATACTTACCTGCTAAAATTTCCACAAGGAAGTGAAATAGCGCCACACACTGACCAAGTTGATTCAGGTAAACACTATCGACTAAATATAGTGCTAAAAAACGCAGATCTGGGTGGAGAGTTTATTTGTGAAAATCCAATTTTTGAAACAAAGCGCATTAAGTTATTTCGGCCTGATATCAGTGAGCACCAAGTATCAAAAGTCGTAAAGGGTGAGAGGTATTTACTGAGTATTGGCTGGTTCAAAGAACATTTCACAAGCGCATAAAAGATGGTAAGACGATAAATTTGTGTTCTTTAATGACTCATCTCAGTCATGAAAAATAAGGCGTTCAAAATATCGCGCCAGAAAAACTGGACTGACAAACGCCACAAGACTGTTTGTTAAACCTATCATAATCATAGGTATCTCACTGATAAATCAAAGCGTTCATCGATTAATAAATACAAGAACCTTATGTTTGGAATTTAAAGTGTCGGCTGAAAATTGATTACTGTCTGACTTAGGTCACTAAGCAGTAGCACTATGATTTAACTAATTAATAAAGATGTGTTTAATTGTTCAATCAAACACATCTTTATTTCGTCGTAACTTAAAGATAAATCAGGGTATCTTGTTGGCTTTGGCTGTTGTTTAATAATAAAATAGATGCGCCAGAGGCGACGATTTTTAGCGCAGTAAATTCTTGCCAACTCTTATTTGAGAATATTTTTTTACTATTTTCTATCGTACCATCGGTTATCCACACATCACCTTCGCCTTCGATATAAAAAAGCAGAAAGCCTTGCTCAAGCGTGATATTTGAAAATGCGGTGCTTTCTTGTCTTAACGCAATAATAGGGGAGGACGCTAAATTGAAATGCTCAATGAGCTGGTTGTTATCAAGCGTGTTGTCACCTTTATAAAGTGCAGTAATTTCAGCTTGTGATTGTGACAGTTGTGAGGCTGTAACTAATAAATCCTGGTGTGAAGCAATTAAATTTGCGCTGGTCGTTTTATAGGGTTGCCATGTCATCGACTGGTTTTCGACGTCAAATGATAAAATGTTATCACCTTCAATCATCAGTAATTTATTGTTAGATTGATTGACCTGCCACAATGCAAATTGCTGTTGCTTATTAAGGGTTTGAATTACTTGATTCACTGGGTTATTCATCACTTCAATGGCGGTGAAAATCCATTGATTGGCGGCGTCTCTTGCAAGCCAAAAAACACCATTTTGAATTGACATTGCACCGTGGTCCGACACCTCAGTGGCCTGTTGGGCTACGTTGGTTGATGGCTTATTGCTATCTGAGACAAATCGGTCGAGTACCAATGCCCCTTCTCTGCGTGTTATCCACGAGAGTGTGTTGTTAGAGCTAAATAGCGGTGAGGCAACTGTTTGCGAAATGGGCCTGACTCTGAGCCACGTTCCATCGGTTTTGATAAATTTATATAAGCCATCACTTGCAAGACTATATAGGGTGTCGTTATGTGACACTAAACTAAAAAAGCTGCCACTAAATAGGTTGGGAGTGACTGAAGACCCATTATCGATCTTTAATGAATAAATGGAATTGTTGAATATAAAGAACGACTGACTAGATACAGTATGTATTGCAATATTTTGTGGCTGCGTAGTGGCGGTCAGACCCAAAGGAATGCGCTTATTTTGACTTATAAGCATAGCTTCGAATCCTGAATTATCTGTAGTTTGCTCACTGGTAATGACAAACTCTTCACAGGCAAGTCTCCAGTCAGTGCTCTGCTGGGGGGATTGAGTAAAGTCACATAATAAAGGGCCATCAGAAGACAAGACTATTGGCGTAGAAGATGTATTTATTTGTGTTTCAATACTGTGATCTTTAATCGTAAAGATTTGATCGTCTAGTTTTACCCTAACGGCATAAGGTAAAGCAGCGTCAATTAAAATTGAAGAGAAGTTATCGACGACTTTACTTTCACAGACAACAAGTAGTTCATAGTTAGAGTCCGTTAACTTATTGATTTCAGAACTACATTGATGAGTATCTGGAAATACAATGTCAGTGGGATTTGAGTATTTCGCTGCTGTAGCGGTTATTTGGCGACCCGAATTAATACTATATTTTTTTCCTAACCAATCAAAAGAGACACTTTCATTATTTAGCCCTGATAATTTTACATTTAATTCGAATTGTGAATCTGTAGGCGCTGGCGGGTTAGTGGGATTACTTGAACTTCCTCCCCCACCAGAGCATGCAATGTTTGCTAGGCTCAAAAAAGAGATGACGCTTAACTTCCATAGTTGTATTTTCATATTAGCTTCCTAATTGCCTTAAAATGCTCAGATAGTCATGGTAACAAAAGTAAGTGACTAATAGTACCTAAAATGGGTTTTGTGTTTAATAGTCGATTATTCGTATTTTTATGTGCATGATTTTAGAACGTTATTACACCTATAAACCGATTTAATATAGCACTGATTTTATTTTAAGATTTTGATATCTAAGTATTAATTTTTATTTTAATCATATCAGGCTCGGTGTCTATCCGTCTTCATGCCCTGTAACGAACATTATTATTCAGTGCAGCCAGAGTTTGTTTTTTGACTCACCTCATAACTTGCCAGAAAGCTTATGCCAATAGGTTCACTGCTTTTAGCGAAGTTAATATAGGGTCAATTTTTCGAAAAATACGCTTTTAAAACTTCCAGCACTTTTTTGACTTTATAGGGTGCGTTGTTGCTCGTGGTCAGGGCATAAATTTGATGAGGTGCAATATGCCAGCTGGGTAATAACTTAACCAGCTCACCGCGAGATAGTTGTTCTTGGATTTCTAATTCTGGCAGCATAGCAATGCCTAAACCATGGCATACATGACTGATGAGGGAGTTTAAATCATTAAACTCCATTTGTGATTCTGGTTTGATATCGGTACTGGGATGGTGTTTGGCTGACAAATGAATATCACTTAGCACGCCATTATAACTGAGCCCTAACCAAGAGTGTTCTAGTAGTTCAGCAGGCGTTGAGGGGTAGCCGCGTCGTGCAAGGTAACTGGGGCTGGCGTAAATATGTTTGCCACATTGGCCTAAAGGGTAAAAATACAACTGTGAATCTTTGGGTGTGCCGACATCAATAATAATATCTATGCCTTTAGCAATTGGGTCTATGGTACCGTCTTTAGCGTAAATCGATATTTTTAATGCTGGGTTTTCTATTACCACTGAAGATAGAGCTTGAGCGATTGGTTGTGTCGAAAGGCCAACGGGCAACGCAATACGTAATTTACCGGTTAAAGCGCTTTTAATTTCATGCACGGAATTTTCGGCGGCTTGTGCTGCTTCGAGCGCTTTTTTACCTTGAGCATAATAACGTTCGCCCGCTTCAGAGAGGTTTATTTTACGGGTGGTGCGATTAAGAAGTCTGATGCCAAGTTCCATCTCGAGTCTGGTGATGTGTTGGCTTATTGCAGAGGTTGTCATGCCTAAAGATTGAGCTGCTTTTCCCATCGAACCGCAATCGACTACCTGACAAAAAATTCCATTGAGTTTTAATCGTGCTAAAAATTGCCCGTCCATTCATATCCTTTGTAATTGTTAAGTACAGCTTAAAAGTGTTGTAAGTAATACATGTCTATTCAAACAGAACCAAAGTCTATACCATGCGCGCACTTCAACTATGTAAATGATAATTGATATCATTTGTAATTGCATGTTAATTTTTTAATGGATAGTGAAATGAAATTTAAATACTCTGCGATAGTTATAGCCTTTTTGTCTGCTAAGAGTGCTGTTGCAAATGAGGTGACTGAGCTGGAACTGACGAAGGTGAAAACAGATAAAGAAATTGCCAGTGAAGTTGCAGGAAAAGAGCTCGAACTAAAGCAAGTTAATGACTTAAAAGGAGCACTCAATGTTGTAGCTGGTGTGTCGGTTGGTAATAGCACACGTTATGGCCAAAAAACCTATTTACGTGGGGTTGAAGAGCATTCAGCCAATATTACGATTGATGGTGTGCGTCAAGATGGTCAATTATTTCACCATTCTGGCAATCAAGTGGTTGATACCAGTATGTTTAAAGCTGTGTCGGTTGAGTTAGGTGCCACATCGGTTTTAAGTGGTTATGGCGCTAATACCGGTGCAATCTCGTATCAAACAAAAGATCCTACTGATTTACTTGCGGCAAATGAAGCCTTTGCTGGTAGTACCTCTATTGGTATGGACAGTGCAACTGAATTTAAACAGTTTAACTTCAGCGTTTATGGCCGAGTCAATCAGCAATTTAGCCTACTTGCGATGCTGACTGCTAATCAAAGCGGCGATATTAAAACCCCTAATGCAGATCCAATCGTTAATAAGCATAGCGAACTAAAAAGTGGTTTAGTGAAAGCAGTATACGATATTGATAGCGCACAAAAATTAACATTGAATATACAGTCGGTTGAAGATGGTGGTAACCGAGCATTCTCTGGTGAAAAACCGGGTATGAGTGAGCTTGAAAAAGAAGAGCTTTACAATGGTCATAATCGCGATACTTACAGCATGGTGTACATCAATGACAGCATTGATCCGCTCATTGATCTATATGTGAATGTGTATTTGAATGAAAAATCAATGAACCGTGAACAATCAACAGGCAAAAATGAGGTCAGAGATGCCAAAGGACAATGGCAAGTTGATGGTACTATTTTTTATCCTGAGCGTGATTACTTTTATAAAACCACTGGCTTAGATATTCGTAATACCTCGCATATTAATGGGTTAGCCTGGACCTATGGCATCGAATCGTTTAAATCAGAGCAGCGAATTGAAGCCGCAGCGTTGCAAAAAACCACTAAAGCTAATGGTGATGTAACTACTCGTGATATGTCGGTCAATAATGGCCCAAATGCACGCTTAATGAGCGCTTATGTACAAACTGAGTTTGGTGTGGGTGGTGTAACCTTTATTCCGGGAGTTCGTTATGATAGTTATAAACTCGGTGGTGTGTACGATTTATCATTTAATGAATTTTCGCCTAAGTTCACAGCCGCATGGCAGGCTAGTCGTGATCTGAACTTAAGATTAGGCTATGGCAAAATCTTTAAAGGACCAGGCTTACCTGAAGTGCTGATGATTAACAATACTATCAGCCAAGCCGATAATGTTGAGGCTGAAAAGGGAGCGCATCTTGAGTTTGATATTAACTACGATTTAAGCAATATACTTGGCTTACAAAGTGCTGCGGCATATGCCAATGTCTATCAGTTCACGATTGATGATAGTTTTCACCCGACAAAAAACACCTCATTGGCCAACGGGCGTTTTGATATGAAAAACAATGGGGTAGAAGCTGGTTTTCGTTTTAATCATCAGCAATTAAGCGGTTATATTAATTACAGTTATAACGATGGTGAGCGAGATTATAATGAGTACAAAACAGATGATTTGTATTCGGGAAGTCATGAAGTAAATGTTGGCTTAACCTATCAAGCGAGCGATGAATGGGTATTCGGTTGGTATAATACTTTAGTGAGTAACGTGTCCTTGAGTGATACCTATGTTAATCGTCAAGGTGAGTTAGTCTCTGATCCAATTGAAAAAGTGGGTTATGGCGTGGCAAATATTTGGTTATCGTTTGAACCTAAAGCAGTTGCTGGACTGAGAGTTAACCTCGCCGTCGACAACGTGTTTGATAAAGCCTATCAAAACCATAAGAGCTTTGGTATGTATTGGGGCAATGCGGAATATAACGATAATGAAGTGGGCCGTAACATTAAAGCCGCCGTTAGTTACAACTTTTAAGTAAAAAGCAGCAACATTGTTGTTGCTGCTTTTTAAATTGAATACAAAAGGTGTCGCTTGGTGCTGAAAATGTGCGTGGTGATCCTTGAAATTTTACTTGTACTGATGCTCAATCCAAGGTTTTAGAAATCCATGAACGACATCAGTTTTCGATTTTTAAAGCAATATTTATGCTATTGTAAACACTCAGCCCCATAACCACATGGGGCTTTTTTATTCGTACCATAGCCATCAAATTCTATAACAATTAAGTACTGCTGGGCCGTTTCTAGATGTGAGTTCAAAACCGATAAAAGCGGTAAATCCATCGTTGAAAATACCACTTATTAAAGCTGGGTAAGAACGTGAGGTAACAAATCTAATTATCCTCGAAATCATTCCTTTTCATAGCAAGGTGCTTGGTGTGAAAATACGATTTTTGCTTCTACGGTTTGATTTAATTTAACATTTTAGGTTGTTTAAGGTGCAAAATATGTGTGTATATCGAGGGCGTTAAGTTAAGGAAGCTTTGCTCCCTTAACTTATAATTGGCTAAGAATTTGCTTCTAGGTTTTGTGCGCTGATGCGCTGTTTAACCGCTGGGCTTGCAATAAACCAAATACTGTTTTGCTCGCCATGATGCGCCCGTTGTTTGACTTTTTGCTGACCAAAATAGGCGATACCAGCAAATAAAACAGCAATTAATTCAACATACCAAGCTTGGTCATGAGTGTTAAACCAAGGTGTTGGCAATAATAGTGCGGTACCTAAGCTGGTGATTGGGATTAATAGACACAACAAAATGATAAGGTTTAATAAGTGAATGGCTGCTTTGGCTGCACCTTGCCAAAATGCATAGCCTAATGCGCCTAAAAAGGTCGTGTAATAGACCCAGACATAAATTTCATTGACCTTTAATGCACTGCTAGTCGCCCATTTGGTGATTAATATCGCAGCCATTACACCAGCGATACAACCTAAACAAACACCTACGGTGAGAGCGGCCATTCGAGTATAGCTTTTACTTTGTTCAATACTGTGCTTGTTACGTCTTTTTTCAAGCCACAATAAATTACCGGTATAAAACAGTGCTGCACCACCAAGTCCTAAAATAAAATAAACCCAGCGAACCCATTGCCCGCCATAACTGCCAAAATGCAGTGCAAAAAAGCTTGCAACAATCCTGCTCCAAATTCCCTCATTCCCAGGGGTCAAGGTTGAGCCGGTTATTTCTAAAGTATAAGGATTCATATACAGGTAATCATAGAGTGGGCCTCGCATCATTTCGTGTTCATTCAATAAGGTTAAAGTGGCAAAGGGGGTGGTGGTATTGAGGCCAAAAAAACTGATAGTCTGCACTTGATAGCCACTGACATAGGCTTGTGCTGCATTGATGTGTTCACTGATGTTGGGTAAGGCGTCTATTTGGTATGCAACAGCGGCGGCTGATGAGCGTTCAAACAGTGCAACCTCGCCATAAATAAGGCTTAAACCGGCGTAAAAAAAATCATGAAAAGCAAATACGACCGCAGTGAGGGCAATAATGATATGAAAAGGAAAGCTTGTGATCCCAAGTAAGTTATGGCTATCGAGCCAAAAACGGCTGGGCCCTTTATTTTTTCGCAGCGCAAAAAAACTTTTAGTTAAGGTTGGCAGTAAGAAAATAAAGCCAGACACCAGGGCTAAAAAATAGATTAAGGCGGCAAAGCCAACAATATAACCGCCAACTAGATGATGGCCAAGTTCACCTGGGATCCCTGCACTTTGATGTAAGTAATCAATTAAGTTAGCGAGCTCGTTTGGGGTTTCAAGCACGCTGATAAGCTGACCTTGGGGGTCTAGGCTTGCGTGGCGGATGCTGTCATTAAGACCTAGCTCACGCGCATTACCCGATTCGTACCATGTAAGTGGGCTATGACTTGGGTTTAAATCAAGTGTAAAACCTTTAATAACAGCTGGAAATTGTGAGGTTGCTAGGTCAATTAAATGATCATAATTGGTTGTTTGTGGGTGGCTTAATGTCAATTCTGGCGGCGATGACCAACTATCGATAGGCTCCTTAAACATGGTTAATGCACCAGCAAAAAAGCCGATAAATAAAAATAATCCCGCAATAATTCCGGTCCACGAGTGCAAGTTTTGGTAGGTTCTTAAAATAGGGCTTGGTATTTTCATAACAGACTCTTTAGCAAAAAATAGCTGGTAAAAACGACAAGGTTAGCGCCACCTAGATAGAGCAAAGCACTTCGACGATGAGGAAATAAGTACACTAGGCTTAAAGTTGTTAACCAAATTGGCGAAATCATCCACATATTAAATTGCACCTTGTCTTTTGCTGTTATGCCTTGAGGGCCAAACCAAGCAAAAAGTGCCACTAATCCATACGCAAGTGATAAGCCCAGCACTGTACCTATGAGGGTTTTGCTCCACCAGTGAGCTTTAAATTGGTTGTTAGTGCCCATTATCAGTTCCTTTAAATATGAAAGAGCAAAACGGTAAAATGGCGCTAAGCAACATCAATAGAACTAATAAAGAAAACACACTGGCAACAGCACTCTTTACTACTAATAAGCTTAAAAATGACAACATCACTAAAGCACAGGCCCAACCTCGGTATTTTTTAGCGAGAGGTTTTCGCCTAAAATTTTGATATTTAGAGGTTAAATAGAACAGATAAATAGCAGTTAACGCAAAGAAAATAGCAAGTACTTCAAACACAATTGTTTCCACTCCTTGAAAAAATACAGTTAAAAATCATTAACCTATCGATTTTTTAATCCTAATGGCTATGGAACCATCACCAAGACTGGCTTTAATGATGAGCAAACAAGCGTTTTGGGTCATTCAATCGATAAAAAGCAGTGCATTATGATGAAATTAAATAAAAAGTTCAAATATAAATGATAACAATTACCATTTGAGTTATCGTAGTTGTTTTGGTACATTTACGCCGGTTTTTATTCTTATCTCAGTTTAACCATACGCTTTTTTTATTTGGTTTCTTATTTGTTTTTACAGAGGAATGTATGACGACGAATGTATTTCGATTTAGTGCCTTAGCATTGTCTATCGTGTCAGTTTTATCAAGCGCAAGTGCATTAGCAGATGATGTGGCCGCAGATGCTATTACATCGATTGAAAAAATCACCGTAATGGGTGAAAAAACCGAGCGGTCTTTAAAAGATACCACCTCATCAGTGTCAGTTATTAGTGCCGAGCAGTTGGCTAATGGGCAGTATTTATCCGTGTCTAATGCCATTGCGCAAGTATCGAATGTGGTGGTGCTTAGTGGGTCAGTACCTGATATTCGCGGTGTGTCTGGTAATGGTGCGGCAACAGGTTTTAACTCGTTTACTGGCGGTGCAAAAGCGCGTGTTTCAACCATTGTTGATGGCGTAATTGAACCGTTTGTTGCAGATTTAACTGGTGATACAGGTCTGTGGGATATCGCGCAAATCGAAGTATTTCGTGGTCCTCAATCGACCAGTAATGGGCGTAACAGTATTGCCGGCTCGCTATTTATTAAAACCAATGACCCAAGTTTTGATTGGGATGGCGCTGCACGTTTAGGTTATCGTAATCAAACTAACTTTGTTGATAGCGCTATCATGTTGACAGGGCCGATTTTAAACGATCAACTGGCTTTTCGTATTACGGCGCAAAATGTTGACGGCGATACCTACAATAAAGGCCTCAATCATGAGGCGAACCCTGCGACTTATGATTTAAATGAGCTTAAAACCCAGCGTTTTAGAAGCAAGTTTTTATGGCAGCCAAATCAAAATGATGACTTACAGATCATGTATAGTTATGCCTTTAATAAAGAAACAGGTGATACGGGGCGTAAATATTTTGAGGGGCAAGATCCTTGGGCCTATATTCCGGTCTTCCAGCGCGATATGACGACAGAATCGGGCACACACTCAGTTAAGGTCGATTATCAATTAGATAACAGCAGTTCAGTCGACTTAATTGTAGCAATCATGGATTATGACTGGGGCTTTGACAGTTATGAACCCCTGCCTGAACATCAATCGAGTGTCAGAATGGACGATGACAGCACCATGATTGATGCAAAATACAGTTTTGGTTTAGATACACCGCACCTTAAAGGTTTTATTGGTTTTGCTCATTACCAGCGCAGCCAAGATTTTGGCAGCAAAGGTGCCAACGTATATTCGGGTGATGACCGCAGTGACTCTGATGCCATTTATGGTGAGGTGAGTGTGGATGTAGGCGTGCAATATCGTGTTATTGCTGGTGGTCGCGTAGAAAAAGAAAAACAACGTCGTAATTTTGCGATGCAGTCACGAACAGGTGTTGTAGGTGATAAACTCAATACCGATAAAACCATCGTACTACCTAAATTAGTGCTGCAATATTTATACTCTGATAATACGACTATTTCGGCCAGTGCGCGCCGAGGTTATAACTCTGCTGGCGGTGCACTCTCTCGTGATAATGAATATTATTATTACGATGAAGAGTCGGTGAATACCTATGAATTAACGCTTAGAAGTAGTTTAAATAATGGTAACGTGAATATTAGCGCTAATGCATTTTATAACAATTATGATGGTTATCAGTCTTCAAATAAACAACGCCGTATTACCAATATTGATAAAGTAATAACGCAAGGCGTTGAGCTTGAAATTTACACTATGCTAGGCTCTGATCTGCAATTAAAAGGTGGCTTAGGTTTATTAACTTCAGACATAAAAGCGGCAGATGTTACATTTGGCGATATTATTGGTAACGAGCTCAATAGTGCACCCTCGATTACAGCAAATATTGGCGCTACGTATTGGTTAAACGATGAGTTTAGTCTTGCACTTAGCAGCAATTATGTTGATGATTATTATGCTGATTTTGAAAATACTAAAGAACGCATCGCGGGCGATTATATGCTGACCCGTATCAATGTCGATTATGAAAATGAGCATTGGCGAGTGAGTGCGTATATCAATAATGTATTTGATAAAAAAGCGTTAACCGTAAACGAACCACCAGGTTGGTATCCACAAGGCTATGCCTCCGTGGTTGACCCACGCACCTTAGGTATGTCAATCACTTACTATTTTTAAAATTAAGTATTATCCCGTAAATGAAAGACCAGCACCCTTGAGATTGCTGGTCTTTTTTATTTTTAATGTGTCAATCGCAGGCCTATTCTATTGCTCGTCAATCCAACGCAGTTAACGTTGAAAATAGCTGCCTAGGATAGCGTTATTATTCAGTATTTAGGTTACTTAATGCGTAAAAACATTATATTAAGCTAAAAAATCGATATAAATACACAGCCTCGCATCGTTACCTTTAAATTCAGGTGATGCAGAGATTAAAGCGTGCACTTCGTGATCTATCCAATTTGTGCCTTTATATACCGCAATGTCACCGTCACAAAAGTGATTGATCACTGCGGGGTCTGGTTGCTTAATACGATGACGTGTATCTGTGGCTTGCATGGGTAAAAACTCGGCATCTTGATGGGTGATCCATTGCTCGCCCGTGCCACCAAGGGCACAAGCCATACGCACAATCATTTGATTTTGATGAAACGCGGGGCTATGAGCATGATCACAACTGATGATACGCAGGCCAATTTCTTTAGGTTCAAATAAAGTGACAAACATATCGAGCATCAGCATCACATGATTGGTAATCAAATTACCATGGGTGCTGGTTTGAAAAATGCTATCAATGTTACTGGCTAAGTCATTATTAACTGCCCCTTGATAGCGCAACACTTCGCCATGCTGTTGGCTTGCAAATTTTTTTGCTGCCTGTGACAGCGCCCAATTTGCCGCACTACAATAACAGGCAAGGGCGGCATTGGTTTGGTAAATTTCACTTAAGATATGAGCGTGATTATCAATTGGGTAACATGCTTGTGTAAATGATTGATTTAATTGTGGGGCAAACATAAAAACGACACTTATTGTTATGTGATAATATATCAAAAGTATCATTTTATTTTAGCTAGTTCAAAGTGTTTATCTGTATTTACGTTAAAAGAAATAGATTAAGTGGCTAAGCTCAGAAAAGACAATTGGCATGTATCTATAGTTCAAAAGCGAGACGCTATTAAAAATAACGCTCGCGAATCGAAAAATGGCAGTTTTATAGCGTCAATAAGTGTTATTTACGCTATGACAGGTTTGTTTGATTTTGATACTAATACTGCAAGAAAAATCAAGCCTAATGGAAAAAGTAACGCACTGACAAAGCCAATTAAACCACATAAGTAGGGCGAGTCTGTTTTACGTTTACCCAAAGAAAAGCACAACAACACATTAATAATGGCAAATACTGCAAGTAGTTCACCGAGTAATGTGGCGTTAATATTCATGTTTATATCCTTATAAATATATTTAAAAAATATGGGTACAGGCTGTTAGTATTATTTAATGTAAGGTAAAGGTAAATACTATTTGTGTTGTTACATTATGAACGCTATTAGCTTTTAACTGTGTAATCTAAATATAAGAACAACTTATTTACTCAGTTACATAAAGAGATAACGGGTAGTAAATTTATGCTACTTTACACAATTACAGGTTAGATTAACCTGTGTGATTCAACATGTATTTAGGTTACTTGCCTTTATTTTTTATTTATCTAGGAGCACGTTATGCAACAACATCATCACCATGTAAACTACCTTGAATTACCCGCCCGCAATTTAGCTCAGACCAAAGCTTTTTTTAGCCAGGTGTTTGCATGGCACTTTACCGATTATGGTCCAGATTATGCGGCCTTTAGCAATAGCGGTGTTTTGGGCGGATTTTTTCAATCAGATAAAACCAGCAATACAGATAACGGTGCTGCGCTTGTGGTGCTTTATAGTTCGGATTTAGAGCAAACCCTAGCAGCAGTTGAAACTGCAGGTGGCAAAATTAAACAAGCTATTTTTAGTTTTCCGGGTGGGCGTCGTTTTCATTTTATTGAGCCAAGTGGGAATGAGCTTGCGGTGTGGTCAGATAACTAAACGTTTATTTTTAGTCGCGTTTAGCTGATATGATGCCAGTTAATTTTGATATAAATCAGTTACATTTTAGTTTTGGATATTAGCTCATCATGAATCCCTATTTACTGCTTACACCTGGTCCAGTTTCGACCTCAAAACTTGTTAAACAGGCGATGCTGTCTGATTGGTGCGCTTCGGATGATAATTATCATCAGGAAATAGTTGAAGTGATCCGCTCAAAGCTTGTTTCTCTTGCAACCATGGGTGAAGGTTATACCAGTGTATTGATGCAAGGAAGTGATACAGCTAGTCTTGAGGCGTGTTTTGGTACTTTAATCAATAAGACCGATAAATTGTTGATCATCAATAATGGTGCGGATGGCAAACGCATGGTGCAGATCGCACAAAGCTTAAAAATAGCACATACGGTAATAGAAAGTGTCGAAACAACGTTTCTCGATCTCGCTGCTATTAGTAAAAGATTGCAAGATGACCCTCAAATTACCCACATTGCGATGGTCCATTGTGAAACCGCTACAGGTATGCTTAATCCCGCGCAGCAAGTAGGCAATTTGGCACACGAGTTTGGTAAGGTGTATTTTTTAGATGCCATGAATACTTTTGGTGGGATCCCATTTGACTTAGCCGATTGGTATGTTGATGTGATGATAAGTACCGCAAGTCATTGTATTCAAGGAGTGCCAGGAGTTGGCTTTGTAGTATGCAAACAAACCTTGCTTGAACAAAGTAAAGGCCAAGCCCGTGCGCTGTCTTTAGATTTGTATGAACAATGGCATACCATGCACACGCTCCAAGGTAAATGGCGTTTTAGCTCGCCCACTCACGTAGTGCGTGCATTTTACCAAGCGTTAATTGAGCTCGAACGTGAAGGTGGAATTGCTGCTCGTTATACGCGTTATCTGGTTAATCAACAAGGACTGGTGCTGGGGATGAAAGCATTGGGTTTTGAACCCCTGTTGCCCGAAGAACTGCATTCACCCATTGTCACTGCATTTCATTGTTCACAAGCACCTGAGTATAATTTCCATGATTTTTATGAGGCGCTTAAAGAACAAGGCTTTGTGATTTATCCCAGTACAGTCACTACTGCCGATGTTGTTCAAATCGCTAATATTGGCGAAGTATATTTAAAAGACATTGCCGATTTTCTTGATGCGGTTGAGCGAAGTTGCTTCTGGTTATAACTCGCAGCGTTGAGTTGCCATTGGTAGGTGGTTCCAACATTTCCCATGTTTTTAGTTTTTCCTTGGTTGCTGACAAAGTGTGGCTTTTGGCCTGCTTTAGGGATCAGTGCGGTTGGCACAATTTTGGTCTTTTTTATTTTTGCATGGTTAGCCAAACCATTCGGTGTTGATCTGTTACCTTAAAGGTTTACATTTTTAAACCTTAGAGGTGGTAAAAAGTGATCTCGCAGCTTGGTTTGTTAAGCAAAAATGCCATCAAAAGATGGCATTTTTGCTTTGGATGAGAGTTAGAAATTAAGGGCTGGAAAATTGAATATTATCAATCCACGCCGCGTCTTCACCTTCTGAAACACTACCATCTTTACGATAACGCCAAGTAATCGTATTTTCTCCAGTTTGTAGAATAATAGAGAAGGTTTGCCACTGGTTACCTACTATGGTTAATCTGTGTTCATTATTCACTTCAACGACTAATGCATCGCAGCAGCTTTCGCTAATCACCATGGCATCAAAGTTGAGCGTGCCGCTGGTAAATAGTCCTGACAGTGAGAGTTCACTTTGTTGTGAATCTCCGATTTCACCAGAGCGAATGCTTTGATTGCCTTGAGATGCAAACTCAGTAGACAGTGCCCAATTAGCATGTGACGTTGCAGGGTGTTTAAACATGGCGGGCACTTCATTGGTTTCAAACAGTTCGTTCAGTGATTGCTTCTGGTTTTGAATTGCTGTCATTGGGGTCTGTTTGATAACGATTGACTTCATCGCCATCACTAAAGCCATCATTATCAGTATCGACTACCAGGGGTAATGTGGCATAAGTATTGACTTCATCACCATCAGAAAGACCATCTGCATCAGTATCGATGTTATTGGGTTGGGTTTTATGATCAAACTCTTGTAAGTTCGTTAGCCCATCATTATCACTATCTTGCTGTGCATCTAATGCATTAAGTGAATCTAATCCGTACAGTCTTTCCCAAGAATTGGGTATGCCATCGTAATCGTCATCCCCGTCGACATTAAATGCGACAATGGTTGCGCCTTGAGTTACATATAAAATCCCTTCACTAAGGCTCAATTTACCCCCAACATTTAATGTCATCACATTTTGTGTTGCGATGTTGAGAACATAGGTGTTTTGAGCGCTGGCGACGATTACTTTATTACGTGTAACTACAATATTTGAGGTTATGCTCTCAGACACCTCGAATGACCAAAGTAGCTCACCTGAGCGTTCATTAACCGCTTTTAGCACTCCAGACTCGAGTACAAATACTTTGCCAAAGCCGACAGAAGCTTGTTGATTATCGCTAGGGATTGACCAAGTTACCGCTTTGCTAGCTATGTCGTAATGGTAAGTCAACTGATTGTTTGTCGCAATCAAGGCATTGTTTGATAAAACCCCTGCTGTGTTTGGCGCGCAGCCATGCCAGTTGTCATCCTTTATAGTCTCGATTTCCTGGCCATTATAACGGTTGAGGATTGGCGTAGCTGGATTATTTAAACAGACATATAAGTATTGTTCATCCACTGTTGGCGTCCAACGATTTTCTTGTGCAACTGAACTATAAAATTTAAATTCAGAACCAGAAAACCCATAAACTCCCCCCCCTATAGTGTACATATGACTATCATAAGGAGTTGGTGCTAAAAAGGGATTAGGCTCTTCAGGTTTAAAAACTCCCAAATATTCTTTAAAGACTAGCTCACCCGTTTGTGGATTAAGGCTTCTTAACAAAGAGCTGTTTTTATGAGCTGTTTGATAATAGACATAGCCATTACTGTATGCCAGTGAACTAATTGAATCAGCGATTCTGGGTGGGCTCTTTGAATTATCGCTGGCCTCTTTGCTCCAAAGTAATACACCTGAGAATGCATCAAACCCATTGATAGAATACAGTTCTGTATTGCCAGTGCTAACAAAAGCCTTTCCATTTGCAGCTGTCAGCGAGCCTACTACAGCCGAGGAGAGTTCTCTTCGCCAAAGTTCCTTGATGTTTGCATCGGCAATAAGTTGTAAAACAAAACCATCGTGCTTTGCGTTAGCTTGGTAGGTGACCCAGGGCTGGGCTTTCTTAAAGTCAGCTGAATTGTTTGGATCTGTGTGTAAATAAAACTCTTCAAGGTTTGAAAATGAATCATTGTCACTGTCTTGGTTGGCATCGCTGTTATCTAAAGGAGACAAGCGATAGGTGATTTCCCAGCCATCCGTTATGCCATCGTTATCAGAGTCAGAATTGTTCGGTTGTGTTAAATATAAGCGAACCTCATCACTATCACTGAGACCATCTTTGTCTGTATCTATTTTAATCGGGCTGGTTTGATAAGTATTGACCTCATCGCCATCGCTCAGACCATCTGCGTCGGTATCTGTTAAGGATGGATCGCTACTTGAGAGATATTCATTTAAGTTATTTAAACCATCGCCATCGTTATCTAGATAGGCATCGGTGGCATCGTTTGGATTTAACCCAAAAGATTGCTCCCACCAATCAGGTATACCATCAGCATCTGAGTCACCAGAGAGTGAAAAAGCAACCACTTCATTGTCAGCGGCTATAAATAACGCTCCTTCGTTGCTAACCGATAGCTTGCCACCAACCTCAGTTTGCCAAACGACTTGTTGAGTCGAGATATCAAGAGCGTAAGTGTTGGTTAATGAGCCAACAAAAACATGATTACGTGTAATAACAATGTTACTTGAAAGCAGCGTGTTGTCTGATGGTTTCCAATGCCACAATAATTGGCCATCTTGTTCATCGTAAACATTTAACACCCCATCGGCGAGCATATAAATGCGACCGTAACCCACTGAGATTTGAAACAAGGGGTCGGATTTAACGTTTGTTATCCAATTTGTGTTTGTGCCTGATAGTTTTCCACTGGCGAGGCTGGTCCGACTCAAAAACACAACATTGTCGTCAGTCCCTAGTACAGGAGGGTGATATAGGTTCTTTGTTCCCTTTTCATCTATACCACCCATTATAGACTTGCTATAGCTACCATCATGTAAATTTAAAAGCATAATTCTAGTATCACCATGATAGATATAGATATGATCAGTATCTGATGCAATATTGAATGCCTTTGGACTAGAACTGTCGGTCAGTAAAGGAGTCTTCCACGCGATTTCACCGCTTTGTTTGTTATAAGCTCTAAGAAAGTAAGTCGCCCTGTCGATAATGAGATCGTCATTTAGGCTCATCAGGTTGTTTGTTTCAGAAGCATCTTCTCGAGCGACTTGATATATCGGTGCCCCTGATAGGCGATTAAACGCATATAGGTCGTTTTTTGTATTAAGGTAGACATTGGTATCATCAATAACTGGTAAAGAGATTGCTTTGCGATTCTCAATTTGTTTTTGCCAGCTTAGGAGACCATTATGTGCCTTCAAAACAGATATCGTATGCTTGTCGCTGATAAAAACTTGACCAGCAGACGTGGTTACTTGTTGAGTATTACCGTTTGTTTTGAAGCGCCAGCGTTCAGAAATATTTGCCGGGTCAATTAATGTGGCAATAAAACCGGAGCGGCTATTGCTGCCCTGAGAGGTGGCCCAAGGCTGTACAATCGGTGTAGAATTTTGATCAATTGGGTCGGTATCAAGATAAAACTCTTCAACATTCTTAAATGTATCGCCATCATTATCGATGTCTGCATCACTGGCTGATAATGGGTTGAGCGCAAATTGCACTTCAAAAGCATCGTACATGCGATCGTTGTCAGTATCTTTATTGGTAGGCAGCGTATTATGGACATGCACTTCATCACCATCCGATAAACCATCTAAGTCAGTGTCTGCAATATTGGGGTGGGTTTGATATTTAAATTCATCAATGTTAGTAAGTGAATCGTTGTCTGCATCCCATAATGCATCGTTAAAGTTTGGATTTAGATAATAATGAATCTCCCAAAAGTCGGTCATGCCATCATTATCAGAATCGTTACTTAATGGGTTAGTTTGATATTTATTTACTTCATCAAAGTCACTTATATTATCTTCGTCAGAATCGGTTAAGTTGGGGTTGGTAAAATAAGTATTCACCTCTTCAGCATCATTTAAGCCATCACCATCAGTGTCGGCTTTCAGAGGGTTAGTGTGATAATCGTTAACTTCTTGGCTATCTGACAAGCCGTCACCATCACTATCGGTTAAGGTAGGGTTTGTGCGAAGTGCGAATTCAGTTAAGTTACTGAGACCATCGTTGTCGGCATCTAACAGTGCGTCATTTGGATTGTTATCGTCCAAACCAAAAGCGTTTTCCCACCATCCTAATAAACCATCTTGGTCAGTATCAGCAACCTCATGTAAGTCAAAGGTAAACCCATCGTTTGTTTGCCTGAGGATTATTATATCCCCTAAATAGGGAAATACAGCCCGTGATGCACCACTTAAATTTATATGAGCGCCTTTAGAAGGTGACGAACTTGCCCAAAAAAACTCTAGATAAGCTTCATTTTTAGTAGGAGAAGAAAAGTTAACAATTGTATCAGATAACAAAAGTGGCCAAGCTTCTGAAAACCAATTAAAAGAAGTGATTTGAGTTGGGTCATCAGTGCGGATTATTACCGCTTTTTTCGAATATAAATCGGATACAAATAAAGACTCACCATTGTCACTGATACTGAATCTATCACTTCGAGATAAGGTGGTTGAAATTTTTTCGCCCTCAGAAAACTTACCTGTCAATTGGTCTATAACATGACTAAATACACCATAGACAGATTGAGAATAAAGGGTGTTATTTTTTTGATTCCATATAAAGTTAGACGTATGGATAATTATTGAGTCGGTAATATCGCCATTTTGGTTAATGAGTGATACGTTTTTTTCGCTTTTAACAAGCAAATAGTTTCCTGCTGATGCAAGTGTTTCTATTGGCTCATTGAGTGTTCGTATTAGTTTTATTTCGGCATTTAGGTCATCTAAATCAATGGTATAGATGTTATTTAGCCTGGTGAGTATGTAAATTTTGTTCTGTTGTTTTACATACTCCATTTTATATACTGGGCTTGCATTTGGCAGTATAAGGGCATTTAAAAATGATTGAGTTTGAGCGGACCAACGATAAATTTTATTGTCGTGAGCATTAAGTAAATAAACGATGCCGTTGGCATCTATTATTGTTTTTTGAAGATAAAAATTGGGCATGGTGCGGTTATAATCACATACACCATTGTTACCGTGGCTCACTAACCAACAGGTTGTATCATTCGGAAATACATCAAGGTTTAAACCTGTCGTACTATCAGCTTGACTATATCCCTCGTTCCATGTGTTTGGGTAGCCATCGCGATCTGTATCGATTGAAGCAGCGGCATCCTCAGGAAAAGCGTCATCAATGTTCTTGACACCATCATTGTCTCTATCATCATTAGCTATATATGGTTTGAACTCGATGTGCTGACCATTATTAATCACCAATAAGGGGTTGTTATTTAATGTAAGTAGGGCTAAGACCTTCCCTTGGATTGAAAACTGTTCACTTTTTTGATTATCAGCATTAAAGCGTTTTAGTTCAGAGGTTGCAGAACTATTAGTATTGTTTTTTACTGTAATAAATTCATTGTTTTCAGACCAGATTGCAAAATCAAAGGTGGACTGCAGAGTTCCTTTAAATGCTAATGTGTTCGCGTCTAAAATATCGCCACGATCCAAAATGAGAGACAGCCCATCAGGAGAGACTTTTATTATCTTGTACCACCAACCAGTTTTATAATAAGGTGCTGCTGTATGGCTTATTTGTCCAGTTGTTTGATCTATCTTTAGCGATTTAACTTCAGAATCAGAATCAGAATCAGAATAGAAATAGGCATAGTTATTTTTATCATTAAAAGCCATTCCATAATATTGATCGCTAGACCATATTCTATGAGTATCAACCTCCTTTTGAAGGTCATATGTTGTTAGTTCAGAAGATCCTAAAGAAAGAAAAAAGTTACCAGTATCTAAAAGTTTATTCCCCCATGAAAAAGGTGGGTACTCAATTTCATGATCTTGATCGTTAAAGTAAACAATTTGATTGCCCGAAATCGCATAAATACGTTGGTGCTTAACATGGTAAAGTACATCGGTTAGTAACTCAGATTTAATCTTTCTTTCAAAATGCATGTTTTGGAGATTTTGAACCAAAATATGAGAAGATTTCTCTTTAGTTATTAAATGATAAATTATACGGTCGTTAGGTATGGCCTGTATTGATTTTACAGTAATGGATTCTGAGGCCATCCAGGTTAAATAACATTGGCTGCCGTTACCATCTGACTCAATAGCGCATTGTGCATCATTTGGATAAAAGTCGGCATCATCATCAATCCCATCATTATCATCATCGGTATCGGCGTTGTTACCAATACCGTCCAAATCACTATCAACAGACTCCGTGGCATCAAGAGGGAAAGCATCGCTTTCATCTAGCACCCCATCGTTGTCATCATCATTATCTGCATTGTTGCCAATACCATCTAAATCGGTATCGGTAGATTCAGTGGCATCGAGTGGGAAAGCATCGTTTTCGTCAGGAATGCCGTCATTATCGTCATCGGTATCTGCATTGTTACCAATTCCGTCTAAATCGGTATCGTTAGATTCAGTGGCATCGAGTGGGAAAGCATCGTTTTCGTCAGGAATGCCGTCATTATCGTCATCAGTATCGGTATTGTTACCAATGCCATCTAAATCAGTATCAACGGATTCAGTGGCATCGAGTGGAAAGGCATCCTTTTCATCAGGAACGCCATCATTATCATCATCGATATCGGTTAAATTTGGGTAACCATCAAAGTCGGTATCAAGTGAAAGAGGCTGCGGCTTAAAAGTGACCTCACCGGATGCTAATTGGTCGGTATTAATACTAGTATTTAAAATACTTTGCTCACTAATAAGCAGTTGAGCTATTTGGGCCAAGTTAAACGGTGTTTCTGTGCCTGTATTGGTCAACGTCATATGAGCGATAGGAGCGCCTAATACCGCTTCAAGGTAGCGATTGTTATTGGCAATGCCTTCGCCATCAATCACACCATCGGTCAAATCTTGAGCTAAGAGTTTAAACGCAGCGTTGTTATCAATTGCTAATTTATTCGCGAGAGCTTCAACTAATACTGCGATGGCTTCGAGCTGCGTTCGATGTTCTAAAATTTGCTGGGTTTTTGATGTATCAGACGTTAATAATGCCGAGAAAGTAAACGGGTCATAATCTTGTGAACCACCAAAATTAAACAGCGCTAAGGTTTTTGTTGTAGCTTGCAGCAGTGCTTGTGAGAAGTTGCTAGTAGTCGAGATGTTTTCAGTAACAGCATTTACTATAAGAGTGGTAAGCGCAGAGGTATTAATTGGTGTGTTATTTTTAAGTTGCTCACTTGAAACAACTGACAACATAGAGCTTAAAATGGGGGCTTGAGACGTAAGTAAATCAAGTGTTTGAGAGGTTGTGGTCACTTCAACCAAATAATGCTCTGCAAAAGGCTCAGTAATGGCGATATTTTCAAATAACGCTTTGTTATTTGAGCTCCCGGTGACAACTAGCGGCCCTTTTAAATCAGCTTTAGTCGTGTCGATTTGGTAAACAGACACTTGAGCATTCGCAATTGGACCTTTAATCGCCATACCCTGTAATTTATAGCTTTGTTTTACGATGGGGGGAATTATTGGTTTTTTGGTATCAGACCCTCCACCACCACACGCGGTGAGTGTTAATAAAGACAATAATAATGGTGAGATTAACTTGGCCGATGCCATTGATTCTTCCTTGAAAAGTAATAATAGGTACTAAATTTACATTTAATAGATTGATATGGTAATCGTAAGGTTATAATTTATAAAATAAATCTACCTAAGTATTTTTTTGTTTATACAATAGATTTTTGAAATTTAGATGTGAGGTCAGTGTATAACTGAGTTCCTGCTCCATATTCAATTGTTCATTGCGTAATATTTATAAGAGTATGGGCATATATTTATTGCTCATAAGTCAGAAACTTGCCGCTCTCATCCGCAAAGAGCATTATAAAAAACGGCTAATATTTTAAACTATTTAGCCGTGTTTACTTTTATAGAAAATTACCGGTTACTTGTGGCGTAAGGTTGCGCTGTTCGATAATTGAAGGCCAAGACCAAGGGCTGATTTCAATTATCGTATCATAGTCGGTTGGGCCGTTGGCGCAGACATCAGCTTGGCCAATAATTCGCACCGGTAACTGTTCTTTATAAGATGTTTTTAATAACTCATATTGATAGTTGGCGACTGGCGATGTTAAGTCTAAATGCCAAATTAGGTTTGCTGCTGACTGTGCACATTGTGCGGTACTTGTTGCAGCCTCCGATAAAGCTAAACGAATATAAACCGAGTGATCGTTTTGTGCTGAATTTGAGCGATGATTGATTTCACTAACTGTGCCATAAACATCATTTGCAGCGAAGGTTTGAAATGATGCCGCTGTTAAAGCAAGCAAGATTACTATCCCTGTTTTTTTCATTGTAGTGTCCAGTTTTATAGTTATTCAGGTACATTAGAGTAAAAGTGTTTAAAATTCAATCATCTTCTATTTAAATACTGATTTAAAGTTAAAACTCTAAACTTTCTGAGATAAAAAACGTATGCGATGGGTTTTAAGGGGGGAATTGATCAAAAAGTCTCTGCTAGGCAGAGACTTTTTTAAATTTGGAGTGGGTAAGTCCCTCCAATACAGGCAGCTGTTTTAAAGGCTAACAGTGCTGGATTAACGTGCAATAGACCCTCTATTGACGCGCCAATCCGCCTTGTTGCCTTTGACAATCTCTGGCTAGCGATGAAAAATTAGCTGTTTTCTTTTAATTCAATCTGCTAGCAAATCACTTATCCAGAACAGAGGCTAAGTTATTCACTTATGGTTTGCGAAATTTTAAAATGCTGCGGTCGGTATTGTATCGATTTTCAGGTAAAAATACCGAGGTGGTTAAATCATCAGTAGGGCGGCGTAAAAAGTCAGCTTCGCCGACAAATTCAAACCCTGCAGCGGTGATATCTTTAATCATGGCTTGTGGGTCAACACGATGTAACTTTTCACCAATTATTTCGTTATTAGCGCCCGCTTGAGCATTGGCATCAATGACACCAAAAACCGCACCTTTATTTAGGCGCTGATAAATTCCGTTTAAGAATTTAGCTTTGTCTATTGCAACCCAACCGTTAGTGACATCGGCGTAATAGATATCGTGCATGCCTAAAATAAACAGTGCTGCATCGTATTGCTCTTTGCGTTCAATTAAAGACTCTGGCGATGCAACAAGTAGTACTACATTAGGCAACCGATTGTCTTTTAAACGATTATCGACTCCTTGCTGGACAAATTTCTGCCAAGGTTCGTTGTTATAGAGAGTAACGGAACCTTGTTTGCCAACAACATAACTGAGTAGTTCGCTGTAATAACCGCCACCGGCAAAGACATCAAGCACTTTCATGCCAGGCTTAATCTCAAAAAACGCCATTACTTGGGCGGGTTTTCGCCGAGTATCGACTTCTTTGTCTTTGTCGCTGCGCGCTGGATTAGCGACTGCATCGCTATAAACATCTGCACTGGCGTTGAAGCTTGTACATAAGGTTGCACACAAGATTGCCGGAAGGACTTTTTTTATCATTGTAATATTCCAAAACCGCGTTGATGTTGATTTATCATACTGCAGCTTGTTGGCAGCGCTGAATGTTTCTTTGTAACAAGGTATTTACAATGTATTGGCTGGTTGCGTTGCAATTGTGTTTGCTAACGTTTTTATTCGAACTCATCTATCCAAGCCATTTGCACTGCTTCTAAAATGCGTTCGCCGCAGTGTTTGGGGTCATCTTCAAACTCGTCCAAACTCAAAATCCAATTGCGTAAATCAACAAAATTAATGTTTTTTGGGTTGACGGCAGGGTAGTGCTCCAATAAACAAAGCGCGATTTCTTGTGAATCTGTCCATTTAAGTGCCATGGTATGCCTCTTTGATAATAAGTGAATAGAACAGAGTATAGAAGCTGCGCGTTAAAATATGGCTCTTAGGTATAAAACAGTGTTGCGTGTGTTTCTAAGCGGTTACACTTTCGCAAGGTTCCTAAAGATAAATAGAATTCATTATGCAGATCCATTTTCTTGGCACGTCATCAGGCTGTCCATCACTGAGTCGAAATGTAGCCGCCACGGCCGTTGAATTTGAACATACAAAGACTTGGTTATTGGTTGACTGTGGTGAGGGCACTCAGCATCAAATAATGAAAAGCCCGCTCGCTGCTTACCACCTTGGTGTGATTTTGATTACCCATTTACATGGTGATCATTGTTACGGTTTGCCTGGGTTATTAGCGTCAATCAGCATGGCGGGTCGAAAAGAGCCGGTGCACTTAGTGGCTCCCAAAAAGGTCATTGAGTTTGTGGAGGCGACGCTTGAATTAACCGAAATGGAAACTGCTTTTTCGCTTATTTTTACTGCATGGGAAACGCTTGATAATCAGCAAGTGTTAGAGTTTTCAAGCTGTTTGGTCACAATTCATCCACTACAGCATCGAGTACCCTGTGTCGGTTTTAAAATTATTGAAAAGGGCGTACCTAATAAACTTAGAATTGACGAATTAAACGCTGCAGGTATTGGTAGTGGCCCACACTACAATCAGTTACAGCGCGGACAAGATGTTATTTACAACCATCAACTGCTTAAAAGTGCTGATTTCACTTACCCTAGTTGGCAGCCTCGCAAAGTGTTAATTTGTGGCGATAATGAAAAACCAAGTTTATTAGCGAGTGTATGCCAAGATGTCGACTTATTGGTACATGAAGCCACGTTTACCAGTGCAGATTTATTACGAGTAGGCGAACACACAGGTCATAGTGATGCAAAACGGGTGGCACAATTTGCCGAGCAATGCAAAATTCCCAAATTAGCGCTTATTCATTTTTCAAGTCGTTACCATGGACCCGGTATGCTCGAGCCTTTAGCGCAAGAAGCGCAACAATATTATCACGGACAGTTAATATTGGCTGAAGATGGTTTAACGCTCTCAATCTCCAAGCATTTGAATTTAAATTTTATTTAAAAAGTAATTGTGATACTTAGGACAAAATTTCTTCCAACTTGAGGGATGAGCGAGTTGTGCCATCCTTGTGAGCGTTGGCTAAAATCATTGCCAGAGCTGGCGGCTTCAACACCTGAATGATAATGCTGTTTATCAAGTAGATTTTTAATTCTAACACCCACTAATAGGTTATCAATTTGGTAGTTCAGATTGGTATCTAGGGTTAAATAACTGGCATTATCTTGCTGTTGGTCGCGAAGGGGATTACGTAGATACAGTTTTTTACTTGAGACCCAATTGGCGCCAATGTTTAAATTTAACCGCTCGTGAAGCGGAATATTCAGATTAGCGTTGATTTTATGTGGCGCTATGTCGCCAACATCGATATTTTGATCTTGGCAAGGGTTATATGTTGTTGGTGTCAGTAAAGCACATTGTTCAACTCCCTCGCCAACCCAAGCGGCAATGTTGTGATCGTAACTGACACTGCTTAGCGCTTTAGTATAAGTATAATAAATATGGCCACTGATAGCAGAATGCCGGTACCACGGATTATCAAACTTGAATTGCCCGCGGTATTCAAAGCCATAGTTTTGGCGATGCCCTGCATTTTCGGCTTCTTCTTTAATCACATCGTCATATCGAGCACTAAAAAGCGAAAAATCGTGCAGCCAATTTGGTTGTTGAAACATGTAAATGAGTTCAAGGTTTTTTACTTGTTCAGGTTTTAAATTTTCATTCGCGGCACGGCCATTCCAACCGCCCCACAATTGAGCGGCAGAGGGCTCCTGAAATGCTTCACCATAAATGAGTTTAAGGGTACTTTTGTCGGATAAAAAGTGAATTGCGGACAGTCTTGGATTGACGGTGCTGCCGTAAATGCTGTTGTGATCGTAGCGCGCACCGGCATTAAGTCGCCACTGGGCCAATTGCCAAATTCCTTGTAAATATAACCCTTTATCTTTTATTTTAATTAAATTGTCAGCAGGCATCTTGTATGCGGGATTACTTGGTTTACTGATTGATGTTTCAGTACTTAGTACTACACCTGACAAAGTGGAGGTTGAGCAAAATGAACCCTCCCAATATCCACAGACTTCATACGCTTTGGTGAGGCTTTTTTCTTGGTATTTGAGGCCTGCACTGAAGGTAAGTTGTTCACTGCGTTGCCATTCGTAGTCTTGTTGTACTAACCAGCTATTACTGATGGAATTCCATTTTGAGAGGCTGACCGCAGATAAGACGTTTTGGGTATTTAAATCTGGATTGACTGGATAGGCTTCTGCCCAGTCACCCCAGAGACGATTTTCACGGTATAAGGCTAAGGTTTTTGTTTTTAATTGGCTCGTTAATTGTCCGTAATGTTTCAGATAATATTGCTTCGAGTTTCGTTGCCAGGCACTACCTGGTTGAGCGCGATCACTTGGATAATATACGCCATAGCCATTATTGAGCTGCCACAGAATAAGTCCCGCAGTAAAGTTATTGTAAGATGCATCAGCGAGTAAGCCCCAGTTTCGGCTCGAATCGTGGTATTGACCATAGTTATGTTTATAACCTCGTTGCGGGCATGCATCGGATGCACATTGTTGCGCAAGGGATTGATCTGCCACAATCGGCCCCCAAATTGCGCGATTACTCAGCATCTCATTACTTAAATACCCCCAAGGGGCAAAATCGTCGATATCAGGCTCGTCACTTTGCAAAAGATTGGCACTGAGATTATATTGCCAAGCCTGCGATGCCCCGGCGAGTGAAAGTTCAATACTGTCGCTATTAAAACTGCCTTTACTCACTTTGACTGTTTGAATATGTTCGTTTTTGAGTGTTTGAGCGGCTTGCTTGGTAATAATATTAATCACACCTGAAAAAGCATTTGCGCCATAAACCGCACTCGCTGGGCCATAAAGAATTTCAATTCGCTCGATGTTGCTTATTGGGTAGGTACTGGTTAATGACGCTTCTTGTGTCCAAAGGTGATTATCCACTATGCCATTTAATAATACTAAAGTACGTTGAGTAAAGGGGGTTCGGTATCCTCGTTGATAGCTGGTGAAGTTACTATTGCCATAAGTGATTGAGTTATCAAATCCAGGTAAATTCATCAGTACATCTTCAATGCTGCGATAGCCCCGCTGCGAGATATCTTTTGCGCTAACAATAACCATAGCGGCAGGAGCATTACGTAAGGTTTCGTTTAACCCTGAAGCTGAGGAGACTGTGATATTGAGTAACTCTTCAATATTAATATCAGCGAATAAATCAAGCTCGGCGTGGTTGTTTTTAGCATAGGCAATAGAGCTAATAGCCATTAATCCAAGGGAAAAAATGCCAAGCGCACGAGGATTTTGAGAGGGTAAAGTCATTCAGGCTCAATAGCTTGATTAGATTGTGAGTTAACTATAGTGAATAGCATGCAAAGGAGCAAAAAGAGTCTTGTTTTTTCTGCTTTTTTTATGTGATTGTTTGATATGAATATAAGGCTTAGTTTTATTAAAAAATGAAAGCCTGATAATTCAGGCTTTTAAAGGTTTTAATAAATAGCAGATACTAAATAATCCATAATGCTCGGTGGGTTTGACTGCACAATTTTCAGTGGAAATAGGCTTTCGGGTTTGGGTAAAAACCCCCGTTCGACCATTTCATTAAGTAATGTGATATCACTGATCCCTGTTTTCCCAACTAACAGTACTGATAAGTCTTGCTCATCACTTAAATTAAGCATGTCGCGAAAGCCTTTAAGATAAAGGTAATCTTTGGTAAAACCACCGCCTCGATAAACTCGGGTGGTTAGTGTAAAGGCATCGTTATCGGTCAGAATAAAGCGCTGTTGTAGCGTATTAAAGGTCTGCGAAAAATCCCGTTGAGTGAGCATTAATTTTACCGCAATAACGCGCATGGCCAGCGTTTGCAATCGCCTAAGTGTTAAACTGCCAGAGCTGTATTCACTTAAAATAGCTAAACCTTCTTGGGTATGTGTATCGCCAATTAAACCCAAAGACATGACTTTAAGCGGCTGTTTTTTTGCATTTAAGGTCGTCACCATATGAATGCCGAGTTCATGATGGGCAAAGGCATTAAGTTCTTGATCAGAGAACAGCGTATCTTTATTGATATACAAAATATGCTTTTCATTATTGACCATGGCTTTGGCGACCAGCTTGGCGGATTTTTCGACTTTACAGACTAGGCCCCATTCTTTGGCGCGCTGTTGAAAATAGTCAACGGCTGCATCGGCATCGTGCTCAAGCGGACCTTCTTGATTGGCAATTGCAGGTGCTCGCAGCAAAAATTCTGCATTCGCAATGTCGTTGTTATCGGGCTCGCCGTAATATTTTAGCGAGTTATAAATAAATTCATCGCTGCCAATCGAAGTTAGTAGCTCAATTTTGGTGGCAAGATGGTCGATAAAGCGGCGATAAAATTGCTGAATATCGGCATCCAGGATCTCTTCAACGGGCAGTTTATAAAGCTGCTCGCGAAATTGATGTGGATTAATATTAAGCTGTTTGTATTTAAATTGCGGTGTGTAAGCTGTTTTTTGCGCAAAGAATTTTTTGCGTTCGCTGGCTAAATTAACCGGATTTATAAAGTTAAGCGTGCCGACATTTTTACACAAGGCATAGAGCTTTTTATCAAGCTCAATCACTTCTTTAGCTATGGCCGATGATAAAATGTCTTCGCGTCGGGTTTTACGACTGTGGCTAAAACGGCGCATAAAAAAGGCGGCGGTTTCAGACACAGCTTGTTTAAGGCCCACTTTTAATTCATCAAGTACTAGGTGATAAAGCTCGCTATTGGCTTCATTCATAAATACTTTTTGTACACAAAGTGGCAGTGCAACTGTGTTATCAAAATGAGCATAAATATGAGTGGTGAGATAATTGTGGCTATGTTTTATTAAACCGACTGCACTGTTCACTTCAATATTGGGTAAATTAATTAGGTTTAGCTGGCGTAAAAAATGCTGACTAATATTTTTAAACCGCGCTTGGTCAAGTTGGCTAATATCAATGGCAAAGGTATTTTGCTGCTGCTCACTTGGCGCACTTTGCAGTGAAAATACCATGGCATGCTTAAATTTTTGCTCAAGTTTAGCCAGTAGTGCTTTGAGGACTAAATAAAAGCTATCGTGTTTTTGCAGACTAATCGCGCGCTGTTTGCTGCTCCAAGTTTTAGTCCAAAGAGCTTGATTGCTTGAGTCTACCACTTTTATTGCATGGGCTTTGACTTGGCTTAAATCGTATTCAAGGCTGCTGTCGTTGGCAATAAGTGTAATGGGAAACGACGATAATAATTCATCACAATATTGGCTGCTTAACGCTGTGCGTTCATCTTGACTGAGTGTTGAAATAGCCGATAATTCATCACGCAGCGTCTGACCGCTTGCCAACGCGGCACAAACTAATGGGCTGTATTCATCAATTTTTAGCGTAAAGGCGCCATCAGCTACGCTGGCATGAAAACATTGCCCTTGGTTAATCAGTTTTATGCAGTCTTGTTCAGATAATATGAGCATCAGTGATCGCTTGTCTAAATTCGGTTTTACGTTGTGATAGCGCTTCTTTGGCATTGATCACACTTTCGACAAAGTCGATGACTTTCTTTTGTAATTTCACATTATTGAGTTTGTTAATGCGTACTATTCCGCCGGGGCTTTGAACGTTTACTTCAATCAGCTTTTCGTTAATTACATCAATCCCAACAAAGTAGAGGCCATCACGCACTAGTTTAGGACCAATGTGTTTACACAGTGCTTTTTCTTGTTTACTTAATACGTGTTTAACCACTGAGCCGCCAGCGTGCACATTTGAGCGCACTTCGCCTTCCGCTGGAATGCGCTTCATCGCACCAATAGGTTCGCCGTTGAGCATTAAGATACGGACATCACCTTGTTCTGCGCCTTCAACGTATTCTTGCAAAATCACATAATTGCCGCCATCGCCACTGTTGATATAAAACTCAAGCAAGGAGTGAAAGCTTTTTTGTGCTTGTTTCTCAACTAAAATAACTCCTTGACCACCATAGCCATCAAGCGGTTTCATGATCATTTTATCAGTGGGTGATTCACGCAACACTTCTTCCAAATAAGCGGGGGATTTTGATACATGGGTGACAGGAATAAAGGTATTAGATACATCATTAAACGATGCGGTATAGAGCTTATTATTGGCAACACGAAGTCCATCAATATCATTAAAAATAAACACTTCTTCGCGTACAGAATCTAAAAAATTTAATGCCACCACATCTAACGGCGGATTGGTACGCATTATAATGCTATCAAATCCAGCCAAAGGCAGACGTGCTTGACTAAATTGTGCTTTTTTATAAAAGGTAACGATGTTACTTGGCACCGGTTCTTTTTTAAATACTTGGCAAAATGCGCTGGCAACGGAGTCTCGCATGGTCAGGTTACTGGTTGTTGCTAACGCAACGGTATGACCACGGTTAACACACTCGTGGATGAGGCGCAGTGTTGAGTCGGTTTCAGGTTCAACACGTTCCCAAGGATACATTAAAAAAAGAATATTCATGCTAATTTAGCCTTAAATGAAGATGCAAAATACTGATTTAATTAACTTAGTTTTTTGTTAAATCACATTTGCAGAGATTGAGCGAAATTGTAGTCTGATTTGCTTTTTTTAGGTATTAAAAACTGTCGTTTACGCGTTGTATTTTGCATGTGCTCATGTTAGTTTTCTGCCATGAGACTTATTTCAATCGTTAGTTTTCGTTCAAATTTATGGTGGCGCGCTCTTTTTTAGCGCGGCGCTTGATCACATCTGTTCATAAGCCGTCGAAAGACACCTTATGAATTAAGCATTTTGTCTTCGACGGTCCACTTAGGAGACAAAAAATGCACAATCTTAATTCAACCACACAGACTCATGCTGGTGCATGCAACGCACGCTTGGCGACTGAAAAAGTGTTGACCGGCGATAGACCAACGGGCAGTTTACACCTAGGGCACTTTGTTGGTTCGCTTAAGCAGCGCGTATTATTACAACAGCAATATCAACAAACTATTTTAGTTGCGGATATGCAAGGTTTAACTGATAACGGTTTTAAACCCACTCTGGTTGCGGCGAATATTCTAAATCTAGTGGCTGACTATTTAGCGGTAGGGATTGAGCCAAGTAAAACTACCATCTGTTTACAGTCCGCTTTGCCTGCTTTGGCTGAGCTGACAATGTATTATTCAAATTTAGTCACTGTGGCCCGCTTAGAGCGTAATCCAACGGTAAAAAATGAGATTGCGAATAAAGCATTTGGCCAATCTGTTCCCGCAGGCTTTTTGACTTACCCAATTAGTCAAGCTGCCGATATTACTGGATTTATGGGGACATTGGTCCCAGTTGGTGATGATCAGCTGCCAATGATAGAGCAAACAAATGAAATTGTTCGTAAAGTTAATCACATTGCAGGGCAAACAATTTTAGTGGAGTGCAAGCCATTATTGAGTCAAACCCCAAGATTGGTAGCACCTGATGGTAAAAATAAAATGTCTAAATCAATGGGGAATTGTATTTATTTAGGATCAGATCCACTGGCTATTCGTAAAGCGGTCCAGTCGATGTACACAGATCCTAATCATCTTAACATTAGCGACCCTGGTCGTATTGAGGGAAATGTCGTGTTTAGTTATTTAGATGCGTTTCATCCTGAGCCTGATACGGTTGCGAAACTTAAAATACACTATCGGCAAGGTGGCTTAGGTGATGGGCAAGTTAAAAAGCAACTCGAAGAGTGTTTACAACAATTACTCGCTCCCATCAGGGCAAAACGAGAGCTTTATCTATCAGATAAGCAACAGTTATTGGATATATTAAAGGCAGGTACAGAGCTTGCCCAACAAGAAACTGAAATAGTCGTCAAGCAAGTTAAAAATGTATTTGGTTTAAGTCTTTTTTAAGATGCGTTTCACCACTTTTAGCTAGTTAATTAACATAACAATATGATACGTTTTAATGACGTTTGAGTTCAATGTGTGCTGTTTAGATTTAAGCGACACACACGTTTTATGCGAAGTAGTAATAACAGGAAAACAGAAAATGGAATATCCGATTGTAGGCCAGTGTCAGTGTGGCCAGGTGAGTTATCGACTACATCAGCCACCTAAAATGGTGCTGGCGTGTCACTGTTATGAGTGTCAAAAGCTGGCGACAGCGCCTTTCAGTATTACAGCATTAGTTGCGACCAGTGATATTGAGTTTAGTGGAGAGCTAAAAGAGTGGACTCGAATAGCGCAAAGTGGCAACAAAAACAGTGCTAAATTTTGCCCTGATTGTGGAAATAGAATCTATCATTTCAATCCTGATGATTTATCAACAATTAAACTAAAGCTAAAACCAGTTGGACTTGCTGACGATAAAGTGTTTGAACCAACGGCTCATGTTTGGGTGAGTCAAAAACAAAAATGGTATGTTATTCCATCGAATATGCGCGTATACGATGAACAGCCTTAGTCTTGGCTTTTTAAATGAGGTAATTTCAATTACAATAAGAACACTTAATACCTTGCTTAGCATTGGTTTTAAGTTTTCGAAATTATCTGCTGTGCTTTAAATCATGTGTTTAAACCATAATCAAAGTAGTGATACTCATAGAGCCTACAATATGGGCAATTGTGGTAATTAATAGACTGAACCCTAAGGTAATCATCTAGATATAAAAATAGTTGCTAAAATAGGTAAGAAAGATTATACAATCTTAGTCTAGTTTGATAGATTTAATATTGTATCAATATGCACATTGATACGTACTCATAAGGATAATGACAATGCCAAAGCATGATGCTGAAGAACTCATCGACAACACAGAAAAAACCCTGAAATACATTGGTATTGCACTGGGTACTTTGCTCGGAATTGCGATTGGATATTTTGGGGTTCAATTATTTAATACTTGGTTTTAGCTCACTTGAATATGAAGCATCAGATGTTGCATAAATCAACAACAGGGCTCATTGTGGTCGATATTCAAGGTAAGTTAGCAACCTTAGTGCACAATAGCGATGCTCTTATCAGCCAAACCAAAAAACTCATTATTGGTGCTCACCAATTATCTTTGCCAATTTTATGGTTAGAACAAAACCCAACAAAACTCGGTCCAACCACTCCTTGTTTGGCTGAATGTTTAACGCCTAATCAGGTGATTGAAAAGTATAGCTTTGATGCAACTGGCACTGAGTTATTTAACCACGCAGTGCAACAATCCGGTATTAAACAGTGGTTGATATGTGGAATTGAAGCCCATATTTGTGTTTATCAAACCGCGATAGGGTTATTGCAAGTAGGCCATCAGGTTGAAATTGTTGCCGATTGTGTCTCTTCTCGTAGTGAATTTAATAAACAATTAGCATTAAATAAATTGCTTGGTTTGGGTGCTCATTTAACCTCAGTTGAAATGTGTTTATTTGAACTTGTGGCCGATTGTAAAGCACCTGAATTTAAGGCTATTTTACAATTAATAAAATAAGTCAGGAGGATGTTTAGCGGGTTGTAAGGTTGTGTTTTTGTACGTGATAATAACCGAACTGTGACTAAACGTGCGCGTTTTTACGAATTTTAGTCGTTTTGATGATGTGCCATTACTTGTTTTATATCAGCGTTTTTTACCCGACTGCTCCTATTCTAGCCAACGTCGAACTTTTGCCATATGACTGCGACTTACTAATGCTTTGTTGCCAAGCGGCATAATAAGCTCTCCTTCACGACCACTTCTATTTAAAGCCTGGATATAGGGTTTATTAACCCAATAAGAGCGATGTACTTGCCAATCTAAGTAGCTGTTATCAATTTTTGCTAGTTCTTCAATCGCATCTTTAAGGTTGTATAAAATTAATTTTTTACCATTAGTTGAGATCACATTTAAGTAATGAAGCTCAGCCTTTAACATTAAAAGGTCTTGAACAGATTCTAGATTAGCTAAACTAAAGAAGTGCGGGATCCCCTCTTCTGTTGATGTATTGTCAACATTCACTGCAGTGTGTAAAAGCTCGCCATCATTGACGTCATCAACTTTTTGCCCACCATGATTAACAGCATCTTTACTCAAGTTTGGTTTATGAAATGAAAATCCCATTAGCCATGGTACATTAATTAATAACCAACTTAGCATGGCACTAGGTGCCATATTGAGCCACTCATTAAGTAAAGCATCCATATTAAATTGCTCATCTTGTAATAAATACACATCAAATAACAAGGAGACAGGTGTAAACAAAACCGATGCAATGCAAGATGAAATTAACAGTTTATAGACGGGTGCAAGTTGACCCAACTTCCCAACCAACAAAGCGTGGCAACCCACAAAAATCAACATACTTAAATGAGTTTGTAATTGCCAAATTCCAAAGTTCGCAAAATAAGAAAATTGCTCATGAGGCTTTAGTAAAGAAAAAATCAAACCAAAGATAAAAGAAAGAAACCAGAAGTAGGTAAACGGTTTGATATCACCTAACGGAAAATGTCTGTTCATTAGGGCTGAAGTCCACTCATTCAATAGGTTGTCTATTGGTACAATAAACTGCCCATTCGTTCAAAAACAATAAGCTAGCAAAACTAAATTCAAATTAATAGTGTTTAATTGGCGCGATTTAGATAAACAACCTATTAGGAAATAACCATGAAAAGCATCGCTCCATTGGCATTATGTATGGCGTATTCTTGTTGCGCATCAGCAAATGAAAACATAACGCAACAAGAGCTAGAAACTATTACTGTGGTCGCAATTAAAGGAAATGGGATTAAAATTTCATCAACAGCGGTTGTTAATTTACCAGGAACAGCTAATGACCCTATCAAGGGGCTTGAAGCATTGCCCGGCGTTATTTTAGCCCCATCTAATAGCGGAGGCCCCATTGCGGAGCCTGCTATTAGAGGAAGCTCATCGCAAGATAACCTGTATTTAACTGATGGCTTAGATATGGGTTATGTTTTCCATAATGATGGAGCAAGCGTTTACAATCCATTGCTAATAGAAAGCTTTGAGCTCAAAACTGCGGCTTGGCAGCCAAATTTAACCAATGCTAATGGTGGCGTTATCTTAACTCAACTGCGTGATGCAGGTAGTTTAGGCAATCAAACTGTATTAGATTTAGGGTTATATCGTAGTGGATTTTTATATGAAAAAGTACTTAGTGAAAGTTTTGCATACTATCTCTCATATCGTGAAAGCTTAGTTCATATTTATGTCGATAACTTTATTGAAGATGAGGAGTTCAGTTTTGCAGTCCCACCTCGTAACCGTGATTATCAAGCAAAGTTTAATTGGCAGTTGAGTGATCAAGATAGTCTTATTTTTGCTGCCAATGGTGCAAAAGACTACATTGAAATTGCATTTGATGAAAACGGGCGTGACATTAATAAAAATCCTGATTTAAAATCAGGTGAACGATATGAAAATTATTACCATAGCCAAGCCATTAGCTGGCAGCGATATAATCAAGAGTATGATTCGAGCAATAGCATAAACTTTTTGCAACAAAAACAGCAAGAAAGAGAGGGAGATATCTTTAGCTGGCAAGCAGATATTGCCAATATTATTATCCGATCCGATACGCGCTATTACGCGGATAATTTTACCTTTGCTGTTGGTGGTTTGATTAAAAGTACGAAAATTGATTACTTCAACTCAGGTCGTTTGTTGCCCTGTAATACAGAGTTTGAAATATGCCCAGTCACTTATTTTAGCGATAAATTTAGTGATCAAGGTGATCTTTCGATAGTGGACTATTCATTCTATAGCAATATAGAAAGCGATCTAACACCGACAATTAGCTCCCAATTGGGTGCAGCATTTATTGGTTCAGATTTGAACGATGAACAATATTTAGAGCCCCGCATTAGAGTATTGTGGCAATTGTATAACAATCATCAATTACATTTTGCTTACGGTGTACATCATACTTGGGTCAACGACTATCGTTTGTTAGCCAACACTCTGGGTAATAAAAAGTTACACGCCAGTAAATCGAACCAAATAGTGATTGGTTTAAATACAACTCTTAGCAAAAATTGGCAATTAACCACCGAGCTTTATTACAAAGATTTTAGTGACTTGGTTATTGCCAACCCATTGGCACAGAAAAGAAATCCACATCAAATTATTAATCCTAGTATTGAGACCTATCTTAATGTTGCAAGTGGAGATTCTTATGGTGCTGAATTGATGTTGAATAAGTCATTTAGTGAAGATTGGCTAGGATGGCTAAGTATTGCGTTTAGCAAAACAGAGCGAGATAACCCATTAATAGATAAAAAATTTAATAGTGAGTTTGATTTACCTTGGGTAGTAAATCTTGTACTTAATTACCAAATCAATCAGCAGTGGAGTGCAGGGTTTAAATGGCGTTTTCAATCAGGTCGGCGCTATACAGCTGTCAATTCTGCCACGCCATATTATGAGCAAGACCAACAAGACCCTTTATTTTATATCCCAGAATATGACAGTTTTAATGCATCGAGTGTCAAAAATTACCATAGATTAGATCTTCGAATTGATTACAAAACACAATTAATGGGACTCGATAGTAGCATTTACTTCGAATTAATGAATGTATATGCTTTTAAAGCGATTCAAGAATTTGAATACAACAAAGATTACTCTAGTTATGAAAAAGATTATCAATTTCCTGATATGCCCTTGCCGTCGGTGGGGATGACCCTAAATTTTTGATGTCTCACAATGAGTGAAGTGATATACCTTATTTTGGTTTATCACTTCACTCATTTGTGTTTAATGACGCAATGTTTAGCATGAAGAAGCTTTCGTCAAGACGGTGTACTAGCAGGTTATAAATGAAGCAGTGATCAAAGCGAAAGAAAAAAGATTAAGGTAGTCCTAATGTAGTTAACTCCTTTTTACATCTCCACATCCCCACATGCTGATTGGGATAAGCCTCTATCGTTTTAATGCATCAACTTGAACAGGCGACTACTAATGGGCAGGCTGGTATTGAAATTCGAAGACTTGGTGAGTTAACTTTAGGTTTAAGAGCTGCGACAGTGTTGACTTATTCTGGCGACAAAATAAATCTACAGTAGAGTCCGCTTAATAGCTTTTTTGCATTACACTGGTACTGATTAAAGCAGTACATTTAAGGGCATTATGATCACAAAATTACCTCGTTGGGTTGAATATGGTGCTTTTATTTTGGCCTTAGTCGCGGGCAATGTGAACGCAATAGGGCTAATTGGATTTCAGCATCAATCTATTTCTCACTTATCGGGATCTGCAACTTTACTTGGCATTGGTTTAGTTAATGCGTCACTAGAGCAAGTGATTCATTTACTTGGTGTTTTATTGAGTTTTATGCTCGGTGCTGCACTATCAGGTCTGATGTTATCGGGTCATTCGTTAAAGCTAGGTCGTCACTATGATTCGTTATTGGTGATAGAGGCGGGACTATTAGCGCTTTCAATTTATTTGCTCAGTGCAGATTTGTCATGGGGACATTTTAGTGCATCCGCGGCATGTGGTTTACAAAATGCATTAGCGACGACATATAGTGGTGCCATTGTTAGAACGACACATGTAACCGGTATATTTACTGATTTAGGTTTAATGTTTGGGGCCAAACTTCGTGGTGAACCGTTTGATAAGCGTAAAGCAATTTTGTTTTTGTTGATTATTATTGGTTTCATTTTAGGGGGCGTACTTGGCGCGTGGCTTTATGCTTACTGGCTTTTTATGGCGCTGGCTGTGCCTGCAACTATTTGTTTACTGCTGGCACTTGCTTATCGACTTTATAACGCCCGAATTGAGTCAGTTTAGTTTTATTTTTTGAGTTTTTATCTTACCTGACCACATTATTTATTCATCATATAAACCATAAGTCACTTAGTTTTTAACTCTGTGACTTATCCCTCATCGACATCAGAAAATTGACTTATTGGTTGTAATAAAAAGCATGGTTTCAGTGTGATTTAATTTGATTTTATCTCATTTAACTAATTAATATTTATATGAAATATTTATTAGTTTTCTTGATTTTCATTGAAAAAAACGAGCTTGTTAACTACGTTTAACGCAGGATTTTTTAACCAATGCGCTATTTAGTTGCTCGGTTTAGTTAACAAGGAAAGTCAGAACTATGTATGTTGATAAAAAAACTCAGTTTACTATCCCTTTTGGGCCCGATTCTCATCCTTGGATCAGTCAAATTCCAGATTTAGCCTATGGTCAATTTGGGGAATTACTGATTACGCCACCCTCAGCCGATCCAGCTAAAGTGTATGAAGCGCACAACACGTATTTTATCGCTCAGCAACAACATATAAATGAAAAAGATTTACAGTTGCCAGCCGCAGGCCAACAACAAAAACAAGCAGAAAACCAAGAAAAACTACACCATTATTTACTACAACAAAAAGAACATTTTCTAGGTTATCAAGTAGTGGTGAATACGGATTACAGTGAACTATTTTCAGCCATGAATACTATGATTAATAATTTAGGCGATCCCTTTACTAATGGCTTTTGTACAGTTAACTCTAAGCCTGCTGAGCGAGCTGTTTTGGATTTTTATGCTTCAGTATGGCGGGCTAATTGGCCCGCGCAGCGGACTGGAAATCCCGATAGTTACTGGGGTTATGTGCTTAGTATGGGCAGCACAGAAGGCAACATGTATGCAATGCTAAGTGCGCGAGATTATTTATCGGGTCATCGTTTAGTCGTTGACCAAAATGATCATCATTTAGTTAAACCTAAACGTCGCAACAGTAATCCTAATTATTATAAACCCATCGCTTTTTTTTCTGAAGATACGCATTACTCAATATCAAAAGCGATTCATGCTATGGGCATTCCTTCTTTTTATGATATTGGCAGTGAGTTTTATCCTAATGAATGCCCTTTAGGTGGGGATTGGCCAAGGCAAGTCCCTTCAGAGCAAGCCAGCAAAGAAGAGCTATATGCTGGAAAATTAGGTTCGGGCTGTATTGATATTGGCAAGCTGCAATTATTGGTCGAGTTTTTTGCAAAAAAAGGGCATCCGATTTTAATAATACTCAATTATGGCACAACATTTAAAGGTGCTTACGATGATATTCCTGGAGTTTACAAAGCACTCAAGGATATTTTTATTCAATATGGGTTAGTTAATCGTGAAGTCTGTTTTGGGGATAAGGATTCAGATGTGGATATTCGCCAAGGGTATTGGATCCATGTTGATGGTGCATTGGGGGCGTCATTTATGCCATTTATTAACATGGCGATGAAAACAGGAAAACTTAATGCAGATAATTTTTTTGAGCATGATTTAGCTTTTCCCGAATTTGATTTTAGTTTGCCTTATATTCATTCAATTGTCACCAGTGGCCACAAGTTCTTAGGGGCACCCACTCCCTGTGGCATTTATATGAGCAAACAAAAATATCTCGCAACGATGAATAATCCACAATACGTTGGAGCGCCAGATTCAACCTTAGCAGGATCGCGAAATGGCTTAGCAGCACTGACTTTATGGTCAATGTTAGGTAAAACAGGCTATGCAGAGTTACAAGCAAGGGCCATTCATTCATTGACTATGACGCAGACCCTGTACCAACGTTTTAGTGCGTTAGCTAAAATGATCAAGCAGCGTGATGGCATTGATATTTGGCTGCATCGTTCTGCATTTTCACTGTGTATTTTGTTTCGCCGCACTAATCCCGCCATTACATTCAAATATTCATTATGTGAAGCACAAGAAGCGGTGAGTATTGATGGGGTTAAATACAATCGACATTATGTACATTTATATTGTATGTGGGATCGTAAACAGACAACCCTTGACAGTTTAATGATTGACCTTGCCCAGCCCGGCGCTTTTGATAAAACTGCAGAGATCATCTTGAGTAATAGTGCTCTTGGTTAACTAAATGCAGTTTTCTAAGTCAAAGAGGGAAATAGTTTAAAGCATGTATCGAGCTGACTAAAAATAATTGACCCTCAGAGATAGGAATGTGAGAATCGATGAAGTATGGAGTTGTAATGGGTACTTTGTTCATAGATTTAAGTAGATATAGTCAAAGTTTAACTTTCTCATTGGTCAATTGAATGATGAGAGCTCTATTACTACAAGGGTTCAGTGTACAAGTTTCTTGATGTTAGCATTTAAAATCAGTTAATTATTCATAGTTTAAGTTTATTAACTCGAATTTAGTCAACTAAGTGTCATGGTAGGGCCATAAAATAAAACTAGCAAAAGACGAGCGTTAAATTATGCAATACATCAGAACACAAAGGGCCTATTTAGCATCGCAAGCAATCTTTAAGGTGCTGGAGTTTTGTTGATTTTTTGAGGTGAATTACTTCATCATATTGATTTAGTTTAAATTTTTCTTGTACCTTTATTTTTAACAAAAATGTAGAAAATAACTTCAGATTATATAATAATGATGCGCGTACAAGAAACAAACTGTTGTAATGCTTTTAATATGGACAGATAAAATGAAAAATGACGCATTAACTGAGTTAAGCAAAAGTCTGAACATTAAAGAAATGGGGCCTGAGAGTATCGATGTACAGTTGGTGCAACATATTTTTAAGCTTGCCTATGATTTCGGTCATACAGATGGCTGTAGTGGTGTTTATGTTTGCCCTTCTTCTTCTTTTATGTTGTTGAGTGGATATGACGTTGTCACAGGTAAAGAAGTAACGCTGTAAATAGCCTATATAGCGGCTTTATTAAGTCGTTGATAAAGTATTTTCCGTATGACTGGATATCGAGTAAAACAATAGCAAGCTTAAAAAATTATGGTTGCTAGAAAATAATTAGTCTGATTTTTGGATTACAACAATATCCATTTAATCGAAGGCATTTATAGTGTATCAGTACCTAGGGTATGTTTAGTGATACTTATTTAGAGGGGGATTGCGATGTTTAATTATCAGCTGTTTGCTTAGTAGTGAACATAATAAACATACTGGATCTTTGCTATAAATAATGTTTATTAACTTTAATTAAGATACCTTTCTAAATTATTGAACTAGATATTTATTGAGTTCAGTTCACCTGAAAAATGCGAATATAATTATTTTAAATGGATTTATTATTCTAAGTTTAGTTTCATTAATCTCACTTATATCAATGGTTTATTTTTCACTACGGGATTTATTTTAAAGTCGCGAACATGTAATACCCCTGACATATTAACATACTAGTGTGTAGTTCAATTTTAATATTGTTTAAGACCACTTGTTTAGTCAATTAATCAGGTGTTACTGATTGATAAATAATAAGTTAGTTTTCCCTCGGCTGCACGAAAAGGGATATTTATTTTTATAAAAATGACAATGTCGAGAGAGGGTGTTAAAGGTCCATAAAAACAAAAAACTAACCTAGATTAACTTGAGCTCAGATTAAGGATGTTGATTATAAAGATTAAAAAACGTTAAGGTCTTAGGTAGATGAAAATAGTGCAATTGCAGGTTTGCGTCGTTTAAAGACTTGTTTGTATCTGTACATTTTATCTTTTTTATAAATTTGATAGCAAAAGCGAAAATATGAAACAGTTCTTTTTAAAACTCAGTGAGAAAGGAATAAAGCTTACTGTAGATGATCAAGGTAAGTTATTAGTAAGGGGCCAGGTTAAGTTATTAACCCAAGACGATAAGGATTTTTTAATTAATAACAAACCAAAAATCATTACTGCTATTAAAAATAATCTGCGCGCAAGTTCCAATAAACAGTCATCTATAGTTTCTTGTAATCTAGGTTCACGTTCATCTGTATTATCATTTTCTCAGCGACGCTTATGGTTTATTGACAAATTACAACAAGGTTCAAGCGAATATAACATTCCTGTTACTTACCATGTTAAGGGCAGCCTTAATATTGCGCTAGTTGAAAAAACATTAAATGAAATAGTTAAGCGCCACAACGTTTTGCGCACGGTTTACAAAGAGTACTTAGGTGAGCCACAGCAAGAAGTGTTGATGGATACGAACGTAACCATTTCCTGTAAAATCTTTAAAAGCGCTGAGGCACAATATCAAGCGTTGCAACAAGAAACTGTCAAACTATTTGATTTGAGTAAAGATGTTATGCTGCGTGCTAGTTATCTTCAGCTAGAATGTGATCAAGCAGATAACGGTATTTTGATTTTTAATGTGCATCATATCGCCGCTGATGGCTGGTCGATGGATGTATTAACTCGAGAATTTTTAGCTCTTTATCAAGCCTTTGAACAAGGCCATCCGTCTCCTCTTGCGGATTTACCAGTACAATATATGGACTTTGCTGATTGGCAACAAAAGAAATTCATCGAGTATGGACTGCAAGATCAGATTACATATTGGCAGCGTCAATTGCATCAAATACCTACGCTACATCAAATACCGCTAGATCACGAAAGGCCAATGGAAAAGCAGTTTCAAGGTGATTTAGTTACGACAATACTTGATAAATACACTGCGGAAAAACTACTTCAAATCGCAAAAAAATATCAGCTAACGCCCTTTATGCTGCTTCACGGTGCATTGGCATTGGTACTGAGCCGCCATAGTGGGAGTGATGATATTGTGATTGGTAGTCCGGTCGCAAATCGTCAAGAAGCAGTATTGGAGTCATTGATTGGCTTTTTTGTAAATACTCTTGTTTTGAGAGTAAATACTGACCATTGCACTTTGAACGATTATTTTAAGCATATTAGGCAAGTGCATTTAGAGGCACAAAGCAATCAGGATGTACCATTTGAACAGTTAGTTGAAGCATTGAATGTACCAAGAAGTAATACTCACAGCCCACTGTTCCAAATTTTATTAACAACTAATAATGAGTTTGATGTCGATAACAATTCTATAGAAGAGCTTAAATTGGGTAGTGCTAGTTTACAGCCAATGCATGAAACATCTCTGACGACGAAGTTCGATCTTGATATTCATATGGCATTAAATGATGAAGGTGTTTCGACGGCGTGGACATATGATGTTTCTTTGTTTAACAAAGCACACATAGAACAATTGAATCAACATTTATTAAATGTTTTGAAGTCGTTAGCTGATATGGCTGATTCGATGTTTGATATCCCAGAAGAAACATCTCTTTCAACAGTAAACATGTTTAGTTCACAAGAAGAAACGTTAGCAAATGCGCTTGCTAAGGGACCAAAAATTATCAGTGATTTCTCATCAATGCACGCCATGTTTGAGTATCAGGCAAGTATTAATCCACATCATGTCGCATTAAAATTTGAAAATAATGAGTTAACATTTCAGGCGTTAAATGAAAAAGCGGATATTATCGCTGATATTTTGATTGCTCGTTATAAAGTGACTAAAGGTCAGCCAATTGGTTTGTATGGCGAACGTTCGCAGGCAATGATTTGTGGGGTCATCGCGATATTAAAAGCGGGAGCTGTCTATGTGGCTATGGATGTAAATGCGCCATCGGATAGATTAAACCACATTATTGCCGAGTTAAATTTGTCACTCGTATTATGTAATCAGCAAATTGATATCCCTTCGAGTTTTTCGAGTTTGACTGTAGTGAGCCTAGATGAACTCACCAATGATAAGGTAGAGATTGGGAGCCCTGTGCGACCAGACATTGGAGAGGACGATGCTGCTTATATCTTATATACGTCAGGGTCGACTGGACGTCCAAAAGGAGTCTGTCAAAAACACGGTACCTTAGTGAATTTAGTAAGTCATCAGGCGAAAATTGACGGAATTACGCAAGCATATAATACACTGCAATTTACGCCATTAACTTTTGATGTATCGGCACAGGAGTTGGCAACCAGCTGGTTGACAGGAAGTTGTTTAACGTTAATTTCCCAAAAACAAAAAGATCAGTTAGAAAAACTGGCTCAGTTGTTATATCAGTTAAATATCGAGCGCTTATTTGTCCCTCCAGCTGTGTTTGATTTAATCGCAGAACATGTGAATACCTCAACGAGTAAATTACCCTGTTTAAGGGAAGTATTTGTTGCAGGTGATGTGTTAAAAATGACAACTAATATTCAGCGATTTATGGCTTCTCACCCGCAATGTGCACTTTATAATCATTACGGCCCGACAGAAACTCATGTTGCAACAACCTACCGAGTATTCCCTGAGCAGTTAGGAGATATGAGTATTGGGCGTGCTATCGCTAATACTGCATGTTATGTGCTAGATACTCGATTACTCCCTGTGCCAATTGGCTGCGTAGGAGAATTATTTGTTTCAGGCCCCGGTGTTGCTTTAGGTTATGTCAATAACTCTGAATTGACCGCTGAAAGTTTTATACATCATGAATTATATAACGAAGTAATTTATAAGACTGGTGATCTTGTTCGTTACAACCGAGATGGCACACTTCACTTTATTGGCCGAGCTGATAACCAAATTAAAATTCGAGGCTTTAGAATTGAACTGGGTGAAGTTACCTTCGCAATTGAGGCGCAACCAGACATCGACTCAGCGGTTGTAGTGGTCAACGAATTAGCAGGCAATAAACAATTAGTTGCTTATGTTCGACCTTGTCTCACATGTGAGACAGAAGAATCTAAGCAAATTCTGATAGCAACGATTAAAGTCCAACTTACAGATACGCTTGCAAGTTATATGATCCCAAGTGCTTTTATCGTAATGGATGAATGGCCATTAACGCACAATGGTAAGATAGATAGACGGGCTTTACCGCCAAGTACTTTTTGTCAGCAAAATGGAGATTTTCTTGCTCCTGAAACCAAAGTTGAACATCAGCTTGTCGAAATTTGGTCACATCTGTTAAATATTGAACAGGGTAAAATATCGACTCAGGCTGACTTTTTTGAGTTAGGTGGGCATTCGCTCTTGTCGGTAAGGTTAGTATCTGAGATACGTAGTCGGTTAAATATCGAAATAGCTGTAAAGGACATTTTTACATCGAGTACGATTAAACAATTAGCTAGCGTGATTGAGCAAAGCGATTGCACTATGGTGCGACCTAAAATTTTGCCTATAAGTCGTGACCAAAGCCAATTTGATTTATCTTTTGCCCAACAACGATTGTGGTTTATCGACCACTTTCAAGGCGGCTCTGCGCAATACAATATGCCGATGGCTTTTACGATAGATGGAGTATTTGACCTCGCTATCGCAGAGCAAGCGTTAAGCGTTATTGTTGCTCGACACGAAGTGCTCAGAACTATTTATCGAGAAGATGTCGACGGTCCAAAACAATGTATCTTGCCAGCACAGCCTTTTAAAATTAAACGACTCGATTTGGGTCACCTTTGTGCAGCGCAGTTTCAGCAAATAGTTGAACAACAACTACTTGAAGATGCGCAGACTCCTTTTGAGCTTTCTACTGATTTGATGCTCAGATCAACTTATCTTTCTTTATCAGATACTCATGCAGTGCTGATGTTGAACATGCATCATATTGCATCAGATGGCTGGTCAATAACCCGATTGAAATATGAATTTTTTACTCTATATCATGCGTTTATTGAAGGAAAACCAAATCCTCTTGCTCAACTGGAAATTCAGTACGCTGACTTTGCACAGTGGCAGAGAAACTGGTTGCAAGGTGCTGTATTAGAACAACAGTTGGATTATTGGCAAAGACAACTTCATGATGTGCCGAGTGTTCATGCGCTACCATTAGACTCTGTAAGACCAGCAGAAAAGCAATATTTAGGTGCTATGGTGATGAGTCGAGTGTCTTCACCGATAACTCAACAGCTGTGTCAATTAGCGACTGATAATCAGATGACCCCTTTTATGCTTTTGCATGGTGCACTGGCGTTGACATTGAGTCGTTACAGTAATACCAGTGATATTGTGATTGGTACGCCAGTTGCTAACCGAATGCAGAGCGAAGTTGAACCTTTGATAGGATTTTTTGTTAATATTCTTGCGCTGCGAGTTAATACCGAACAGCCCTCACTCTTAGCTTATTTGGCACATGTTAGAGCGACACATTTAGACGCACAAAACCATCAAGACTTACCATTTGAGCAGTTAGTGGATGCATTAAAAATATCTAGAGCGAGTGGTATTGCACCATTATGTCAGCTGATGGTCTCATTCAATAGCGAACTTGCTAACCAAGATAACATTGCAAGTACTTTACCAAATCTAGAACTGACACCTTTGATGACTGATGCCTGTGTCGCCAAATTTGACCTTGAAGTCGAATTTTCCCTGTCTGATTATGGATTACAAATAAACTGGATATATGATCAATCCTTATTTACAGACTCGCATATTGAGGAGTTAAGCCAGCACCTTAACTTATTACTGGAGCGTTTGATTGACTCCGATGTCGCTCAGCAGTTACCTGGAGTGATTAATGCACTGCCAAATGAGCTTATTAACTACTTAGTTAATACGCTTAATGATAACCGTAGTGAATATGACCGTACTTTATGTATTCATGAAGTATTTGAATTACAAGTACGCTTGAATCCAAAGCACATTGCTTTGGTGTATCAGCAGCAGCAATTGAGTTATGAGCAATTAAACAGTAAGGCCAATCAGTTAGCTCATTATTTACTAGAGCATTGTATTATAAAGCCTGACACTCTAGTGGGTATTTGTTTAGATCGCTCCTTGGAAATGATTATTGCGACCCTTGCGGTACTAAAAGCGGGAGGAGCTTATGTACCGTTAGATCCTAGTTATCCAGAAGCTCGATTGAAATACATGCTAGAAGATTCAGCTATAGTCACAATTCTTGCTAGTAAAATGAGTATTCTAGGAGTTGATATATCTGCTTATCACGTGATCAACATCGATGGTTTGATTTGCGCTGAAGATCCCTTATTTAGCCAGTATAGCGATAAGAATATCGCCACAGAATCATTAGGATTATCAGCAAAGAGCTTAGCCTATGAGATTTATACTTCTGGCTCAACAGGGCAGCCCAAAGGTGTATTACTTGAACATCAAGGCATAGTCAATTTAGCTAAAAATCAATTTGATGCTTTTAATATTGAGTCTAGCTCTAAAATATTGCACTTTGCTTCAATGAGTTTTGATGCGGGTACTTGGGAATATGCTATGGCATTACTCAATGGAGCAACTTTGGTTATTGCAGATAAAGATCAGCGAATTTCGACAAAAGCCATTGAACAGTTACTTTATGATGCACAAATTAGTCATATCACTTTACCGCCCGCTTTTCTTGCGATGATGTCTTTTAGAGACGACTTATCACTGCAAGCACTGATTGTTGCTGGAGAAGCGTGTGAGCAAGAGTTAGTTGATCTTTGGTCGGCACAATACAACTTTTATAATGCTTATGGCCCGACAGAGGCCTCGGTATGTGCTTCATACCAAAAACTGTATCCACGTGCACAGCTCAGTATCGGTAAGCCTTTGCATAATGTGAGTTTGTATGTATTGGATAAATTTATGGCGTTAGTACCTCCAGGCGTAATCGGTGAACTCCATATTGGTGGTGATGGTCTTGCCCGTGGATACCATCTTCAGCCTGAATTGACCGCTGAAAAATTTATTCCTAACCCATTTTATGATTTGTTTGATCATCTTGACAGTGAGTTGCTTTATAAAACTGGTGATTTAGCCAAAGTATTACCAGATGGCAGTATTGAGTTTGTCGGACGTCTTGATGCACAAGTAAAAATACGTGGTTTTAGAATCGAACTCAGTGAAATCGAAGCGCAACTTAATCAATGTGTTGAACTGGATTCTGCGCTGGTATTAGTTAAAGAGGCTAAAAATGGCACTAAATTTTTGGTGGCTTATGTCCATCCAAAAGATTTATCACATAGTCATTTTGAATTAACCACGGCATTACAGACGCAGCTCTTTGGTAATCTACCTGATTATATGATACCGACTTCTTTTGTGGTGGTTGAACGTTGGCCATTGACACCAAATGGTAAGGTGGACAAGAAAGCGCTACCAGATTTAGCTCAAAGTTTGGCACAGACGGTTTATATCGCGCCACAAACAGCTACTGAACATACCTTGATTGAGTTGTGGTCTAGGTTATTGGATTTGGCATACGAGGATATTGGTTGTCATGCCAAATTCTTTGAAATGGGTGGCAATTCAATTCTCGTAACCAGACTCGAAACTTTGATCCGCAGTACATTTTCGGTTGATTTTGCTATTAAAGACTTATTTTCCCTAACAATGTTAAAGGATCAAGCATTGCATATTGATTATTTGCTTAGTCGTTCAGTTAGCATGATAGCAGATACCGAGGAAGAGCTTGAAGAAATGGACTGGTGATTAACTGAGTCCTTTTATTTATATGGTTATGTTAGAAATCCTTCCTCATTTGGTAGGGGCAAACAGTGGGGCATTTCTCAGGGGAAAGTCGCTTAGCCTGTGTTACAGGCACCGACTTTCAAAATTAAGAGTATTTAACAAACATAAGTCAGAGTTAGTCATTCATTATGGAAAATATCAAACAACTACTGGTTGAGCTTGAACGAGCGGGGATCAGGCTATACCTCGATAGCGGGACGTTAAAATCTAAGGCGAAAAGTGGCGCTATTACAGCCGAGATTGCTGCGAAAATCAAAAAAAATAAAGCAGCCATCGTAGATACACTCGCGCAGCTCACTCAGGTACATACTGTCAGTCAAGTAATACCAAGAGCCGATCAAACAAGTTATCCAATTTCTTTTGCCCAGCAACGATTGTTTACTTTAGATAAACTTAAAGGTGGGTCGGCTGAGTACCATATGCCAATGGCATTTAAGATGTCTGGTGATATTGAGTTTTCCATCTTGGAACGAGTCTTTTGCGAGATCATTACCCGGCACCAAGTTCTGCGATCCGTATTTCATTTGAGCGAAGCGCAATTAGTACAGCATTTACTTGATGCGCAGGATTTTACCATTAAGTATGATCAGCTTGATACATGTGACGAACAACAGCAGACGCTACAAATAGCCAACTTTATTGCGCAAGAATCAGAGCAGATATTTGACTTGGAACAGGACTTTATGATCAAGGTGAGTTATCTCACTTTGCCTCAGGGAACAACAAAACAAGGGGTCTTGTTTATCAATTTGCACCACATTGCGACAGATGGCTGGTCAATGGAGATACTGTTACGGGAGTTTTTTGCTTTATATCAAGCTTATAGTAATGATAAGAGTAATCCGCTAGGTGAATTACCAATTCAATACAGTGATTTTGCAAAGTGGCAAAGAGATTGGCTAAAGGATGAGGTACTTGAGTCGCAACTTACCTATTGGCAACAGCAGTTGAATGATTTACCCGCAGTACATAGTCTGCCACTGGATTATCCAAGAGCTGAAATTAAAGCATACGATGGAGCATTAGTTAGTCGTCAATTATCGTCGGATATGTGCGCTAAATTACTAGTGCTTGCTCAAAAGTTATCTTTGACTCCGTTTATGTTGGTACATGGTGCTTTGGCATTAGTTCTCTCACGCAACAGTAATCAGCATGATATCGTCATTGGTACGCCTGTTGCGAATCGAAGACAATTGGAACTTGAGTCGCTTATTGGTTTCTTTGTTAATACGTTATTGTTGAGACTTAATACTGAAAACCAGCCGTTAAGCCATTTTTTTGCACAGCTTAGACAGGTTCATTTGGATGCACAATCACATCAGGATTTACCATTTGAAAAGCTTGTAGAGGTGTTAAAAGTGCCTCGCAGTACGGCTTATAGTCCGCTATTCCAAATTATGCTAACCACTAATTCTGAATATGGCACTCGCAATTTAGCTACCGAACTTGCTGGAGTAACAATTTCACCACTTTATAATGAAAAAATACTTACGAAGTTCGACCTGGATATTAATGCGACTCTCAGTATGCAGGGTGGGATAATTGAATGGACGTATGACTTGGCGTTATTTTCTCAAACGCATATCGAATTATTGGCTGACCATTTACAGACTGTATTGAGTTTTTTAGCTGATTGGGATGAAAATCAACACTGTACTACAACTTCTATTCCAATGCTTACGGATAAAGAATGTACTCAACTTAATACTTATAATGCACATCAATTGCACTATGAAAAATCTTTATGTATTCATGAGTTATTTGAAACTCAAGCCAGCGCGCACCCCGAACGCATTGCACTAGAGTGTGCAGGACAAGTTTTAACGTATGAAGCGCTAAATACTAAGGCGAACCAGCTTGCCCATTATTTGCGATCTGAGCACAATATTGGGCCCGAGAGTTCAGTTGGTTTATGTGTCGAGCGCTCACTTGATATGATTATCGCTATGCTGGCAATTTTGAAAGCTGGTGGCGCTTATGTACCTCTAGACCCCAATTACCCAGCGACACGTTTAGCCTACTTAATAAATGATGCTCGTTTGTCTGTGGTTTTAAGCCAGCAAGATGTGGTAGAAAAAGTTCCGTTATCTCAAGCTACACTAGTATTACTTAATGGCTTACTTGATGAATCAAACAGTCCCTTTTCACTTTATCCAAACAGTAATTTGAACCGAGCCGAAACAGGTATCAATGAAACAAATTTGGCCTATCTTATTTATACATCAGGTTCAACAGGTAACCCAAAAGGTGTCATGATTGAGCACCGTAATACAGTTGCAATGCTGCATTGGGCGAAACAAGCCTTTAATGACCATGAGTTGGAAAAAGTATTAGCTTCAACGTCGTTGAACTTTGATCTTTCAGTCTTTGAGATTTTCTTGCCAATCTGTTTTGGTTTTCAGTGCGTGATAGTGAAAAATGCATTGGCTTTGACTGAGCATTCATTGGATGTCAGTATGATTAATACAGTTCCTTCAGCTATGAAAGCACTGCTTGAGGTGGGAGCACTGCCCGAGAGTCTTAAAGTGGTTAATTTGGCTGGTGAACCATTAACGGCGCAACAAGTTAATCAAATTTTCGCTATTCTCCCTGATGTTGCGGTTTGCAACCTCTACGGTCCCTCAGAAGACACAACATATTCAACCTATGCTCGATTCACTTCACATCTAAATCGGGTACCAGATATTGGTAAAGTGATAGCGAATAGTCAGGCATATATTCTTGGTAATGCACAACAATTACTGCCAATCGGCACGGTAGGTGAATTGTATCTGGGAGGTTCGGGTGTGGCTCGTGGTTATTTGAATCTCCCAGAATTGACTGCTGAACGTTTTATTAATAATCCTTATTTTGAACCCAACGGCGTAAACTCAAGTCCTCGATTATATCGAACGGGTGATTTGGTACGTTATCGTAATGACGGTAGTATCGAATTTATTGGTCGTATTGATGATCAAGTTAAAGTTCGGGGTTTTAGAATTGAATTAGGAGAAATAGAACACGCTCTTAATCAATTGTCGGAAATTGCAACTTCGTTAGTCATTGCGCGTAAACTTCCTGATGGTGCACAACAACTCGTAGCATATATCCAACCTTGTCTCACGTGTGAGACAGTAACAAATTCAGACCAAAATACCTTGTTGTCAGCAATAAAGGATGCACTTAGTGCGACGATCCCAAGTTATATGATGCCTAGTCAGTATGTTTTTTTAACCCAATGGCCATTGACACCAAACGGTAAGATAGATAAAAACGCTTTGCCAGCCCCAAATGGAATATTGGTTGGACAAGAGTATGTTGCACCTAACAGTGATATTGAGTTTTTGCTTACTGAAATATGGGGAGAGTTGTTAGGCCTTCAGGCTGAGCAGATAAGTACCACAGCTAACTTTTTTGAACTAGGTGGTCATTCTTTACTTATCATGCAATTACTCGCAAAACTTCAGCACCATAAGTTAGTTTGTTCCGCTCAGCAATTGTTTCAGGCTGGGAGCTTAGCGGCGATGGCGCAACACATTTCAATAGCCCCTCATGCACTCGATACTTTTGAAGTACCTGACAATCTGATCCCAAAAGAATGTAATTATATTACACCGGCTATGCTTCCTTTAGTTGAGTTATCGCAAGAGGAAATAGAACAAATAGCTAATACTGTTAGCGGTAACATGGAAAATATTCAAGATATTTACCCGTTAGCACCACTTCAGGAGGGAGTACTGTTTGTTCATACTATGAATTCAAAACATGATCCTTATGTGACCACAGCAAGCTTTGAATTTGATAGTGATATGGCCTTGACTGAGTTTGTTCAACAACTTGAATGGTTAATCGAACGTCATGATGTTCTGAGAACCGCGATTTTATGGCGTGGTCGTGCACAAGCGCTGCAGGTCGTGCAGCGTCGAGCATACTTGCCAGTGACAAGGTTAGATTTATCGGGCTCTGATTTAAAATCGGCATTTGAAACCTATGTTGCACAAGGGGCGCACGGTTTTGAGCTTGAAACAGCCCCGTTAATTGAGCTCGTTGTGACACCCACGGATGAGCAGGGGCGGATTTTTGCCTTGTTAAAATTCCACCATCTGATTACTGACCACGTTTCGTTGGATATTTTGATGTCTGAACTCAGTGCACCGGATTTGACGCAGTTGCCTCCTCCTTTACCTTATCGTGAATTCATCGCCCGCTCATTGCATAACACCGCCAACTTGAATGTAGCCGAGTTCTTTAGTGAAAAACTCGGTGACATTGATACACCTACCTTACCATTTGATTTAGCACACGTAGCATCAGATGGTAATGATGTTGTTGAGTATGGTGATGAAGTGGCACTCACTCAATCTGAGGATATTCGCCGCCTAGCAAAACGCCATCAATGTAGCCCCGCAGCGTTGTTTCACCTTGCTTGGGCGCAGGTATTAAGTGCCTGCTGTGGCCGTGATGATGTGGTTTTTGGTACTGTGATGTCGGGTCGTATGAATGGCATGCCAGGTATTGAGCGCATGATGGGGATGTTGATTAATACCTTACCGCTGCGTTTACCGTTAAAAAACCTTCAGGTGACAGACGCGTTACGGCTGGTGAATCAGGAACTGCAAGCATTGCTGCCTTATGAGCAAGTCTCGTTGGCTCAAGCGCAAAGTTACAGTGGAATTGGCGGCAATACACCGCTGTTTAGTGCCATCTTAAACTACCGTCATCAGGCGCAAGCGCCAGCGCAATCAAGCTCAATGCCCGAGCAAGCAAGTGCGAGGCTGCTGAGCACACGAGAGCGGACGAATTATCCCTTTGAGCTTTCAGTGAATGACCAAGGAGAAGGGCATTGTTTTACACTGGACTTTCAGATTGAACGCCGTATTGAGGCAAAGCGCATCGCGGTTTATATGCAGACAGCGCTCAATAGCTTAGTCACGGCACTGTTAAATGACTCTAATAGTCCAGTGACCGAATTAACGGTGTTGCCACATGCAGAACGAACACAACAATTGATTGATTGGCAAGCGGCGTCTGCGATCTATCCGAAAAAGGCTTGTATTCATGAGGTCTTTGAACAACGGGTCGCTGACACCCCCGATGCCATAGCGCTCAGTTGTAATGAGCAAGTCTTGAGCTACCGGCAATTAAACGAGCGAGCGAATCAAGTCGCACATTACCTTCAAGATAGGCATCAAATTGGCGCCAATAGCCGTGTGGGTTTATGTATTGGGCGCTCAGTTGAGATGATTATTGGTACGTTAGCGATTTTAAAAGCAGGGGCCGCTTATGTGCCGCTCGACCCACAGGCGCCCCAATCACGTTTAGCCTACATGCTTGAAGACACCGCAGTGAGTGTGATACTGACAGCGGAATCACAGGCAACAGCACTGCACTTTAGTGATGTGCCGCAAATTTGTTTAGACCAACATGATGCGCTCATATCGCAGCAAAGCAGCAATAACCTCAGCCGAGCAACTGGGCTCAGTAGCGAGTCACTTGCCTATGTGATTTATACCTCGGGTTCTACAGGGCATCCTAAAGGCGTCATGACCCCTCATCGGGCGGTTAATCGTTTAGTCTGCTCACCGAATTTCATGACGTTAGACAAAGAGACGGTTTTTTTACAATGTGCCACCATTGCCTTTGATGCTGCCACATTAGAAATCTGGGGGCCATTGTTAAATGGCGGGCGCTGTGTCTTGTTCCCAGACGAATTAATCACGCTAGAGCGCCTGAACGCGGTACTGGCAGCGCAGCAGGTGACGGCGATGTGGTTAACATCGGGCTTATTTACGCAGTGGAGTACAGCCTGTCAACCGGGGCTTGCATTGGAGTATGTGCTTGCTGGAGGCGATGTACTCAATCCGCAAGCAGTTAAAGCCGTACAACAGGCGTTGCCAGATGTGAGCGTTATCAACGGGTATGGGCCGACAGAAAATACCACCTTTACGTGTTGTTACCCGATACCACGTGGCCAGGATTTATCCGCAGGTGTTCCGATAGGGCAAGGCGTACAAGGGGATGTGGTGCTAATTTTATCAGCACAAGGCAGCTTAGTACCCGCAGGCGTGATAGGCGAATTATGTGTCGGCGGTGATGGTCTGGCACTAGGTTACCTCAATCAACAGGCGCAGACGCAGCAGCAATTTGTCGCAAATCCGTATAGTCGTATTTTGGGTCGGGCAGAGCGATTGTACAAAACGGGTGATTTAGTCCGTTATACGACAGATGGTTTAATCGAATATGTGGGGCGAGTAGACGACCAAATTAAAATCCGCGGATTTCGGGTTGAATTAGGTGAAATCCAACGCAAATTAGATGGTTGTGAAAACGTTGCTAGCTCTTTGATAATCGTGAAAGCAAATGAAAGCAATGACAAAAAATTAGTCGCTTATGTTGAGTTAAAACAGCCATTAGAGCCGAGTCAAGAACGAGGTAAAGCGCTGAGTTTAGCCGAACAGCTGTTAACTGAGTTACCAACTTACATGATCCCTGCTGTTTTTGTTTTTGTTCAACAGTGGCCATTAACCACCAATGGTAAAGTTAATAGAAAAGCACTACCAGAACCGGATTTCAGTTTGATGCAGGCTTGTTATGTGGCACCACTGAATGAGTTCGAAAGTCGGTTAGTTGTAATTTGGAGTGAGTTATTACAAATAGACTCATCTGTCATTGGGACAACCACTAATTTCTTTGAACTCGGCGGCCATTCACTTTTGGTTATGAAACTATTACAGCGAATTAATAATGAATTTGATATTGAGTTACAAATATCCGATCTCTACCGTTGTGAGAATATTCAACAAATAGCCGGATTTATTGAATCTATTTTGGCAATTCACACTCAGGATGTAGAACTTGAAAAACGTGAGCAAGAAAACATTGAATTTGAGGACTTTGAGCTATGAGTGTTGAGTCGCTTTTTCAACAGCTGCAACAAGCGGGCGTTATTTTTAAAGCCGAAAATGATAAAATCACCCTAAAGCTCCCAAAGGAATTAGACGGTGATCTCAAAAAATCATTGGCATCTAATAAAGACGCGCTAAGAAACTTTTTACAGCAGCTATACCAGCGGGGTAATAAAAAGCCACGATTATGCCGTGCAGCAGATGGACAAGATAGCCTTTCTTTTGCGCAGCAAAGACTGTGGCTAATCGATCAACTTCAGGGTTCGTCTGCTGAATATAATATGCCACAAACCTATCAGGTCCGTGGTGAGCTGGATCTTAAACTAGTTGAACAAGCATTCACTGAGATCATTAAACGTCATGAGATCTTAAGAACTATTTATCTTCAAAGTGGCACTCAGGTAATTCAAAAGGTACAGCAGGACGTTAACTTTTCTTTGAGTCGTTATGATTTAACTGCGGTCAGTGAACATCAACAAGCCCAAGCACTCGATTCGCTGATGCAAAAGGATGCACAAACCCCGTTTGATTTAAGTAATGATTTAATGTTGCGTGTTACCTATGTCGCACTTAATAAGCGCACCACAGGTTCACCGCAACGTGGATATTTGCTATTTAACATGCATCATATCGCTTCAGATGGCTGGTCAATGAGCATACTCAGCCAAGAATTTTTCTCTCTATACGCTGCTTTATCACAAGGAGCAGGGGAGTTAGCATTATTACCTGAATTACCAATACAGTATCGTGATTATGCACAGTGGCAAAGAAAGTGGTTATCGGCAGATGTATTAAACTCGCAATTGGATTACTGGCGGACTCAGTTGTCGGATTTACCTGTATTGCATAGTTTACCCTTAAGTTATCACCGCCCTAAACAAAAACAGTATGAGGGGGGGTTATTATCAACGTCTTTGACAAGTAATGTGGCGCAACAACTCCATCAATTGGCGCAGCAATATCAGTTGACTGACTTTATGGTTTTACATGCTGCACTGGCGTTGACGCTTTCTCGTTTTTCTACCAATAACGATATTGTGATAGGTACTCCTATTGCCAATCGCAGTGAAGCAGACCTTCAGAACGTGATTGGTTTTTTTGTTAACTCTTTAGTGCTTCGGGTTAATACAAAACATCATTCACTTGATGATTATCTTAGCCATATTCGTAGCGTTCATCAGCAGGCTCAATCAAATCAGGATGTGCCATTTGAGCAGATTGTCGAAGCACTTAATGCGCCTCGTAATGCCTCCTATAGTCCTTTATTCCAGATAGTATTAACAACCAATTCTGATTATGGTCTCGATACAAATAAAGAGCTAGCTGTTGAGCTCAATGAGTTGACTATGGAGCCTGTTGTTTGTGATACACCGATTTGTAAATTCGATCTTGAATTGAATCTCAGCATTCACAATGATGGCATAGAAATCAGTTGGATTTATGATAAAGCCTTATTCAGCGAGCAGCTTATTTCACGTTTTAATAACCAGTTAAATATTGTATTGGAGCGCATGGCGCAAAGTGCTGGCAAAGCAACTTACCTTGCACTGAGCCAAGTTACGGCGCTACATCCAGATGAAGAGGCACACTTACAGTCTTTATTGCAACCAACACCCACGGCTTTTTCGGATAATGCCACAATCACTGAATTATTCGCATCATGTGTGAGTGCCACACCAGAAAAAATTGCTTTGATCTGTGCGCAGCAAAAGCTTAGTTATGCTGAGCTTGATGCTGCTTCTAATAATTTAGCTCGATATCTAAGAGCGCAAAAGCACCTGCGTATAAACAAAAATATTGGCTTATTACTTCCTCGCTCGACGCAGATGATAGTTGCTATGTTGGCTGTGTTAAAAGCAGGTTGTACTTATGTACCACTTAATCCTGACTACCCAGAAGCTAGATTGAATTATATTCTTGAAGATGCCAATGTTGAGCTTGTCATTACTACGGATAGCTTAACTTTATTGCTGACCAAAGTAGGTATTTCAACAGTTATATTAAATGATGAACTGTCGGTTAAGCTTTTAGCAGGGGAAGATGTAAGTCAGAACGAGAGCGAAGGTTTAGAATTTGAGCCGTCAGTCGTTAGTGAGCCTGCTTATGTAATATATACTTCTGGTTCAACAGGGCAACCCAAAGGTGTGGTAGTGCCACATCGGGCAGTGATCCGCTTGGTGACAGAGCCTAATTTTATGACGCTTAACCAAGATACGGTATTTTTACAAGCGGCTAATGTCGCGTTTGATGCAGCGACATTAGAAATTTGGGGACCGTTACTTAATGGCGGGCAATGTGTGATTTATCCAGAGCGTTACATTGAGCTCGAACAATTGAATCAAATCATTGTTCGTCATAAAGTGAATGCACTATGGTTAACTGCAGGTTTGTTCAGTGAGTGGAGTAAAGAGTGTCCGGTGGAACTCCCGCTTCAGTATGTCCTTGCCGGTGGCGACGTACTTGACCCTGCTGCTGTTTGCCGTGTTCAGCAGAGATTACCTAAAGTACAAGTTATTAATGGTTATGGGCCAACTGAAAATACAACCTTTACTTGCTGTTATCCTGTTCCTGCAAATTTTGATTCGAGTAAAAGTGTACCGATTGGTTACCCCCTGCAAGGTGATCAAGTCATGTTGCTTTCTGATAATGAGCTGGTACCTTATGGTTGTGTGGGTGAATTGTGTGTCAGTGGCGCTGGCTTGGCTCAGGGTTATCTGAATCAGGCCGAGCTAACAGAGCAGAAGTTTGCGTTAAATCCTTTTTATTTAGACTCTGGTTCAATACGCTATCAAAAACTATATCGCACCGGAGACTTAGCTCGCTACAATGCACAAGGAGTTATTGAATATGTTGGCCGCATTGATGATCAAATCAAAATACGTGGCTTTAGAGTTGAACTTGGCGAAATTGAACAGCAGATTTCACAACTCAACGAAGTATCCAGTGCGTTAGTGATGGTCTGCGAGGATAAACACATTAAACGTTTAGTCGCGTATGTTGAATTGAGCTCCTTCGCTCAACAAGGGGTTTCGGACCGAAGCTATGACCTAGCACAATTGGCAGATGAACTTAAGCAGCGTTTGCCTGACTATATGGTGCCTTCAGCTTTTGTGATTATCGATGCTTGGCCACTTACGAATAATGGAAAGATTGACCGAAGAGCATTACCTCAAGCTGATTTTTCAGTCCTTCAAGATTGTTACATTGCGCCTCGCAATCAAGAAGAACAAGTATTAGTCGACATTTGGTCAGACTTACTAACTATTGAGCCGAAAACACTCAGTACTTCAGCTAACTTTTTTGCTTTAGGCGGTCATTCTTTATTGGTCATTCAGTTAATTGCTCAGCTAAAGAGGCGCGGTTATGGCGTTAATACTCAAGCAATATTTGCCAGCGAAAGTTTACAAACAATGGCTCAGTTACTTCAATTTGATAGCCATGCAGATGAAGTCTTTTTGGTTCCAGATAACTTAATCCCAACTAAATGTGAATACATTAATCCTGAGATGTTGAACTTGATTGATTTATCTCAAGAGGAAATCGATGAAATAATCGCTCAAGTTCCTGGTGGCGTGAGCAATATTCAGGACATGTATCCACTTGCTCCACTGCAGCAAGGTATGTTGGCAATGCATACCTTGACAGATGGTCGTGATCCATATGTTACTACCGTCGCCTTTGAATTTAGTCAAAGACCATTGTTAGATATTTTACTTAATCAACTCAATACCATGATCGCCCGTCATGATGTTCTTCGCACTGGTGTTTACTGGCGTGGTCGAAATGAAGCTGTTCAAGTTGTCTTGCGCAATGCTTATGTCGAACTTGAATGGCTTCCCGTGACTAAAAATGAACAAGTGAAAGACTTATTTACCAATTATGTTGAATATGGCGCTCATCGAATTGAGCTTGAATCAGCTCCTTTGATGCAATTGCAGGCAATGGATGATCAAGGTAATGGGCGTATTTATGTTGTACTGAAAGTCCATCATTTGCTGATTGATCATGTATCTTTAGATATTTTAATGGAAGAGTTGGCATTGATTGATGCAGACGCTCATCATCAGTTACCTGATGTAACACCTTATAGGCATTTTATAGCTCGAATATTAAATAATAATCAATCGCTGGCGAGCTCTGTTTATTTTCGTGACATGCTTAGCAGTTATATCCAACCTTCTTATCCGTTTGGCTTAAGCGAAATTAATGGCGATGGTTCACAGATACGGGAATACAAGGCAAGATTATCAACCGATCAATCTAAGCAGATCCGCAGCCTAACACAGGCAAACAACATGAGTCCGGCAGCGTTATTTCATTTGGCCTGGGCTATGGTTGTCGCCGCATGTTCAGGGCAAAAAGATGTTGTTTTTGGTACTGTTTTATCGGGGCGTATGCAAGGAGGGCCAGGGATAGAGCGAATGTTAGGTATGATGATTAATACCTTGCCTATTCGAGTCACTCTAGGTAATAAAAGTGCGCTTGCCCTGCTTAATTTGGTTAATGAGGCACTGCAATCTCTGCTTACGTATGAACAAGCCTCTTTATCTGAAGCAATGAGAGAAAGTGGTCTAGAGGGGAATGTGCCTCTTTTTAGTGCAGTGCTTAATTATCGCCACTCCCATGACGTCACAACGATTGATGAACAGGCAGATTTAAAGTTACTCGGGGTCAAAGAGCGTACGAATTATCCATTTGTATTGTCGGTGGATGATTTAGGCTTGGGATTTACTCTTACTTTACAAGTTAATGCTAAAATTCGCCCTCATAGCATTATGGCTTATACCATGAAGGCATTAGATCAACTTTTGATTGCTTTAGCTCAAAATAATGATGCATCAGTGGCTAGCTGGTCTGTGGTTAATGACGCCGAGCGCCAGCAGCAGCTGGTAGATTGGAACAATACTGCGCTGAGCTACCCTAAAGAATTGTGCATTCATGAATTATTTGAAGCGCAAGTGCAACACGCACCAGAGCGCACCGCGGTATGGTTTGAAGAACAATGTTTAAGTTATGGCGAACTCAATGCCAAAGCCAACCAGTTGGCACATTATTTACGCGCTGAGCATGGTGTTGGGCCCGATAGTTTAGTGGGCTTATGCACTGAGCGCTCATTGGAAATGGTCATCGGGATTTGGGGGATTTTAAAAGCCGGCGGCGCTTATGTGCCATTGGACCCCGAGTTACCGTCTGCTCGATTGCAGTATTTGGTCAGTGATACCCTGGCCAATGTGGTATTAAGTACCCAAGCCCTTAAAGAGCACATCACGTTAGGCGAAGCACAAGTGGTCTATCTTGATGGCTTGGGGAGTCAGGTTACGCATCCGTTTAGCGAGTATAGCGAAGAGAATATTAATCTAAAGGAAATAGGGTTAACGTCACAGCACCTTGCCTACATGATTTACACCTCAGGGTCTACAGGTCAACCAAAAGGCGTATTGTTGGCCCATCAAGCCTTGCACAACCGTATTGATTGGATGGACCGAGAATATGGCTGTGACAGCCTAGATGTTATTTTACAAAAGACCCCGTACAGTTTTGATGTGTCGGTCTGGGAATTTATTTGGCCCATGCTAAAGGGCGCAAAACTAGTGGTAGCCAAACCGCAAGGACACAAAGACCCAAGTTACCTCACCGAACTGATAGTTGCCACCGGCGTGACCAAATTGCATTTTGTGCCTTCCATGTTAGGCGTGATGTTAGCCCATGGTGACTTGCGTCGATGTCAGTCACTGAAACAGGTTTTTTGTAGTGGTGAAGCGTTACAAATCAGCCATGTTGAACAATTTAGATATCAGTTACCAGAGGTTGGATTACATAACTTATATGGCCCAACAGAGGCAGCCATTGATGTGAGCTACTGGGATTGCTCGCAGCCACTGGGCAGCAGTGTGCCGATAGGAAAACCAATACAAAACATCCAGCTCTATATATTGGATGACGAATTAAATCTATTACCACAAGGAGCCTGTGGCGAGTTACATATTGGTGGAGACGGCTTAGCCCGCGGCTATTTAAATCGGCCAGAGCTGACACAAGAGCGGTTTATCGCCAACCCATTTTATCAAGCAGAAGAAGCCAACAGCAGTGAGCGCTTATATAAAACAGGAGATTTGGTGCGCTACAAAGAAGATGGCAACATAGAATACATGGGGCGTTTAGACCATCAAGTGAAGATAAGAGGCTTTCGCATAGAGCTGGGTGAAATAGAATATCAGGTCGCACAACATAAGCAAATAGACTCAGCGCTGGTTGTTGCCCAAGCGGATAAAGCAGGTAATCAACGGCTGATAGCCTATGGCAAAACCGTGCAAGCAGACGCCCCAAAAGAGGACGTTATTACCTCATTAAAAGCTGAGTTAGCGGCAGTATTACCAGAATACATGGTGCCAGCGAACGTTATTTTGGTCTCAGAATGGCCATTGACGCCAAATGGTAAAATAGACCGCAGAGGACTGCCCTCGGTGGATGAGAGTATCGATAGCACAGCGTATGTCGCGCCACACGGTGAGACAGAAGTGATGCTAGCAGAAGTATGGGCTCATGTATTAAAACTTGATGTTGCACGAATAAGCCGTAACGCCAATTTCTTTGAACTTGGCGGGCATTCACTATTAGTCATGAAGTTGGTGCAATCTATCGATCAAGTATTTAAAACGCGCGGTATGGAAATTAACAAAGTCGCTCAGATGCCATCTCTCGCAGCTATGGCAACTGCTATCGAGACTCATAATGCCTATGAGTGGCAAGCTGTGAGGCCAATCCTTGATTCGAGTATTTCATCATCGGCTGTTATTTATTTAGCGCCTGGTGCCGGAATGACAAGTGGTGGTTATATGGATTTAGCCAGAGCAATGCCACAGGTCCAGTTTATGAGCCTTGAACCGGTTGGTATGAATCAGAATGATCCGCAAATTCAGGATTGGGATGCGCTTTTAACATGTTATGTGGAGGCAATTGTCTGCCATCGTCAAACATTGCACCATTGTCCTGATAAGATTTACTTGATGGGACATAGCTCAGGTGGGGCTGTGGCATTTGATACAGCTCTGAGGCTTGAGTCATTAGGTTGTAAAGTAGAAGTGCTATTGTGTGAATGTTTAGTTGCGACAGATGATGAGGCCGAATTTCAGATTAGTAATGAGGATAAACAGGAATTGATGTTGTCTTATGCTCGACAACTTAAGCCGGAGGACTCTGATGACAAGCTCTTATCATGGCTTAATTTACCTATGACCCAGCGTTTGTTTGGTATGTATTTCCGTCAAGTTGATTGGGCTCGATGTTATAGACCACAACAACAGTTACAGGGCCTACTTACTATGATAGTGACTCCTGAATTAGGCATGGAGTATTGGGAAAATAAGCAAATGCAATTAGCGCCGCATGTCAGGTTACCAGTCAAGATGGTGCAGGCCCAAGGAAAGCATGTGACTATGATAAAAAGTCCTTATGCAATGAACTTAGCGACAATGTTAAATCGAATGTTGTCTGCATGAATTAATTGACGTCCCTAGGTGATTTAAGCTCAATAAAAGGCGACTACTTAGGGATAATTATTTGAAATCATCAACGCTTACCTTTCGTTTATTGCGTTTTTGATCTCAGACCGTTATCAAAAGAAGCGGTTTAAACGCCGTTTCTCATAACTATTACAAGGCTGTTTTATGTTATACAGGTTAGTTCTATTACATAAGAAACTACTTATTATTGCAACACTGTTGAGTGTTGTTAGTGCGTTATTTGGTATTGGCATCATTTCGTTGGTCAATTCAGAAATTGAGCATGTTAGTGACTCATCATCGAATGTAATTGAAGGGTTATTATTCTTTTTTGCTGCTTTGACTGCGTTTCTTACTTTCAGTGTGATCTCTCAATACATGTTGACCAAGTTGTCGGTACAGATAATGGTCAGTATCAGAGAAAATATGGTGCAACGAATTCTATCTACCAGCTATGAGCAGATTGAGAAAGTGGGAGGGCATCGAATCTTTGCTACCTTAACTAAAGATATCGAAGCACTTACCGCCACATTAAGTGCGGTACCTCATGTAGCCTATAATTTATCCACGGTACTACTCTGTTTTGCTTATATGGGCTATCAGTCTTGGCAGTTATTTTTATGGGTAGGAGGGGTGCTGATCTTTGCTATGGTGGTGGCGCAATTACTGATGAATATTGGTATAGGGCGGTTTAAAGCGGTACGTGAATTAGATGACAGTTTATTTAAAAATTTTCGTGCTTTAATCGATGGCGGCAAAGAGCTTAATATTAATTTCAATCGAAAACGCTTTTTTTATAAAGATGTGATTACACCAAATATTGAACAAATAAAAAAATCGACCATTTCAGCTCACCTAATTTTTATTGTACTGAGTAACTGGACTAATCTCGTTTTATTTCTGGCACTTGGTTCGGTCGTTTTTGCTTCACAGTTATTTTTAGCCGGTATTGCTACTGAAGTGGTGGTGAGCTTTGTACTGACTTTGGTCTATCTGATTGGCCCAATGACGGTATTGTTTAATACCTTTTCGGTGGTCGCTGAAGGGATTGTATCGAGTCAAAAAATTGAGAATTTACAACTTTCTGAGGATGTTCTTTTTGAGCGATTAGACCATACCTTAACGCCTTCACATGATTGGCAGCACCTTGAAATTAAGTCAGTTGCTTATGAATATATCCGAGATGGCAGTGATGAGTATAAATTCTCCATTGGGCCTATTAACTTGAGCGTATCGCGAGGTGAAGTCATTTTCCTCATTGGTGGTAATGGTTGTGGTAAGTCAACTTTTGCCAAAGTATTGTGTGGGCTTTATACGCCTACCAGTGGTGAGATTCGTTTAGATGGTAAGCTAGCGACCGCAGATATGGATAGGTATCGCTGTCATTTTAGTACCATTTTTTCAGATTTTTATTTGTTCGATCAGGTTATTGATGCCCAGGGAATGTTAGCTGATGACCATAAGATTGTTGAGTATCTCGTTAAGCTTAAACTGGATAAAAAAGTGACAGTGAATAATGGCATCCTGTCGACAACAGAATTATCTCATGGCCAACGTAAAAGATTAGGGCTGTTGCTGTCTTACATGGAAGATGCGCCAATATATATTTTTGACGAATGGGCGGCAGATCAAGACCCTTACTTTAGAAACTTCTTCTATTGCGAATTATTAGCGCAGCTTAAAGCACTTGGGAAAACGGTGTTCGTGATCAGTCATGATGAGCACTATTTTACTTTTTCAGATCGCATTTTGAAATTTGATAGTGGTGAGATGGAAGAATTACCTCGAAAGTTGCCAGCCAAAGCAGCTACTGATCTGGCAGCGTTAGTATAGCAACAATCTGATGATGGCTGCCTCGCAGCCAAATAAATATTCGCCTTAATATGGGCTTGAAAGTTATATACCCCGCGCTATCTGCGGCCAGTGAGTATGGATTGACCAATAATGAATAAATTACACTACCCTTTGACATCTTCCCAGCAGCCTGTTTGGATGGAGCAAGTCTTCAAGCCTGAATCTCCTTTGTATAATATCGGCGGTCGATATGAATTGCATGGGCCTATTAATCTTAAGCGATTACAATATGCGTTGGATTACGTGATTGCTCATACCGATGCACTAAAAATCAATATAACGAGTCAAGGCCTACAAACAAACCAATACATTAATCATGAGCTTAAATACAAATTACCATGCATAGACTTTTCTGCTTATAACGATGCCAAAGAGCGAGCTATTGACTATTGTCAGACTCAAATGGCGATACCCTTTGATGTGATGAGCGATTGTTTATGGCGGCTACATTGGTTAAAAATATCACCCAATGAAAGTGCGTTGTGTGTGGTTTTTCATCATTTGATTGTTGATGGAACTGGAGGAAGTTTATTCTTAGAGTTCCTCAGCGAGACGTATACCAAAATGGATGAAAATGGCAATTTTATTGATGAAATGCCTGTGCGACCTTCCTATTTAAATTTTGTCGACAAAGATATTTCTTATAGAAATTCAGCCAAATTTGAAACAGATCAGCTGTACTGGCAAACTAAATTTAAGTCGTTACCAGACCCTGTATTACTGAAAAAGACGAATCAATATAATGACCAGCCTTTTATTAAACGAGAATTTGAGCTAACTCAGCAACAATTTGACCAGATCCAGACGGTGGCGTCACAATTTGAATGTTCACCGACCCATTTTTTTACCACTTTAATTGCTGTCTATTTTTCGCTGATGAACGATGGCCGAAATTTAGTTAATATTGGCATGCCAGTACATAACCGCGGTTCTGCACAATTGCGTAAAACAATTGGCATGATGGCATCTGTTATTCCAGTTGCCGTTGAATTTGAACGCAACAATAGCTTTGCTGATACTTTTATTGCGGTGGCGGCAGAGTTAAAACGTGCTTATAAACATCAAAAATATCCATTACATGAAATTATTCGTCAGCTTCGGCCGTTAAATGAAGGGAAAAACCAACTGTTCGATATTCAACTATCAGTTGAAAATTATCCATCCGATAACCTGTTTTGTAATGTTCCAAGCCGCAAGATGCCGCTTAATAGTGGTTATGGTTCTCATCCATTATCAATTTATGTCCGTAACCAAGAAAAAGTAAATAATGTTCAAATTGAATTTAATTTTGACCGTAATTATTTTGATAACGAAGAGGTTTCTCTTCATGTAAGCCGTTTAACCACCATGATAGCAACAGTCGTTGAGACGCCAACTATGCTGATTGGTGATTACACATTAGCGACAGAAGCCGAAATAAAACAACAGCTATTTAATTGGAATGATTGCCAGAGCGAATATGACGCAGAGGCAATGATCCATCAGATATTTGAGCATTATGTTGAGCAAAGCCCTGATCAAACAGCGGTTGTATTTGGCTCTCAATCAATGTCATATGCACAATTGAACGCGCATGCTAATAAATTAGCGCATTACTTAATTGAGCAACACGGTGTTAAGTCTGGAAACTATATTGGTATTTGTTTAAACCGTTCAATTGAAATGATGATAGCCATTTTAGCGACTTTAAAGGCTGGCGGTATCTATGTTGCTTTGGATCCAAATTATCCTAGCGACCGGTTGGCATACATGATGGAAGATTCCGGTGTTTCATTACTATTATCAAATTCTGCATGTCGACAATCACTTAATTTTTCAAAATACCAAGTCATTGAATTAAATGATGTAATGATAGAGTCATCTGATGCGCCTTGGCTAAACTATACCGCTAGTAATTTGACAGATCTGTTATCACAGCAATCTGATGAACTTGCTTATTTGATTTATACCTCAGGCTCAACTGGGCAGCCTAAAGGTGTAATGTGTACTCATCGGGGCATAGTTAATTTAGCGCACAATCAGCGCTTACTCTTTAATATCAGTGCGACGAGTAAAGTCTTGCATTATGCGTCAATCAGTTTTGATGCGGGCACATGGGATTGGGTCATGGCACTGCTTAATGGCGCGACCTTGGTAGTTAGTAGTGAAAGTGAACGTATAGACCCCAAAAGAATTGAGCAACTGTTTAAAATTCAGCAAATCACACATGTAACTCTGCCTCCAGCTTTTCTTGCCAATATTGCGTGTACTGATGACTATGCGTTGCAATGTTTGATTGTCGCAGGAGAAGCTTGTGAACAAGACTTGATGGCGTTATGGGCAGAAAAATATGGTTTTTATAATGCTTATGGTCCTTCAGAAGCATCGGTATGTGCAACGGTATGTAAATTATCGTCCGATTCTGAAGTTCATATAGGTAGGCCTTTGGGTAATGTGTCGGTTTTTGTACTGGATGAATATCAAAAAATGTTACCAATAGGTTCTATTGGTCAATTGTATATTGGAGGTGTGGGTCTTGCTCATGGGTACCTTAATAAACCTGAGTTAACGGCAGAAAAATTCATTAGCAATCCTTTTTTTGCTGCCAATCCAAGTAGTGGTGAGCGTTTGTATCGCAGCGGCGACTTAGTACGTTATTTACCCTCGGGAGAACTGAAGTTTGTTGGTCGTGCTGATGATCAGGTTAAAGTCAGAGGATTTAGGGTTGAACTAGGCGAGATTGAGCATGCTTTAAATCAATTGGAAGCAGTACATTCGTCCGTGGTACTGACAAAGCGTCAAAGTGGTACAAATCAACTGATCGCATATGTTATTCCTGAGCAAATAGTATCTGAGCAACAAGCTGCGGAATTTGTTTTTTCACTGCAAAGTGAGCTTGAAAAACATTTACCAGCACATATGGTGCCTGGCAGTTTTTCTTTAATAGATAAGTGGCCAGTCACACCAAATGGAAAAATAGATAAAAAGGCATTATTGACACAAAACATTATTACTTTACAAGGCGAATATATTGCTCCAGAGACAGAAACTGAGCGCTATTTAGCGCAAATGTGGTCTGAAATACTCGGTGTTGAGCAAATTAGTGCCGCTGCAAACTTCTTTCAATTAGGAGGACACTCACTGTTGTTGATGCAGCTAGCGAGTAAATTGCAAAGTATTGGTAAAGGGGTAAAGGTGCATACCTTATTTACTATCCCGATACTCAGAGAAATGGCTAGTTACCTTGATTCATACACCCATGAGGAACCGGAATTTAAGGTGCCAAAAAATGGTATCGCCCATAATTGTGATTATATTACGCCACATATGTTGCCCTTAATTGAGTTATCTCAGTTAGAAATTGATGCTATCGCAGATAAAGTACCGGATAGCTACCGTAATATTCAAGATATTTATCCACTGGCTCCATTGCAAGAAGGTGTTTTGTTTGTTCACACATTAAACCCTCATCAAGACCCTTATGTAACAACTGCGGCCTTTGAATTTGCCGATGTTTCACAGTTTGACCAATTTAAACATGCGTTAGATGCTGTTATCGCAAGACACGATGTACTCAGAACTGCAATTTTTTGGCAGGGCAGAGAAAATCCACTACAAGTTGTATTACGAACAGTGTCATTGCCCGTTTTACCCCTTGTTTTAAATAGCAAAAATACGCTTAAACAAGCGTTTATGTCTTATGTTGAGGAGCACCAGCCAAGTTTAGATTTAGAAGCGGCACCGCTGATGAAACTAGAAGTAACAGAGTCTGATGCTGAAGGTCAATGTTATGCATTATTGACCTTCCATCATCTAATTACAGATCATGTCTCGCTAGATATTTTAGTGACGCAATTGCAGCAAAAATGCACAATGGCTGATTTTGAAATTGAGACCCCACAACTCTATCGCGAGTTTATTGCGCGTACTTTAGCGCATAAGGATGAACTAGATATTGCTGCGTTTTTTAAGGATAAGTTGGGTGATATCGAGACGCCAACATTACCTTTTCAATTAACTGAAGTGACAGGGAACGGTGGTGCTATTGATGATTTGCATCTTAGCTTAGCACCACAATTAAGTGCTGATATTCGTGCAATTTCTCGTCAGCATCAGCTCAGTCCCGCTGCGTTATTTCATCTTGCTTGGGCTAAGGTGATTGCTACTTGTTGTGCCAGCGATGATGTTGTTTTTGGTACTGTATTATCCGGTCGTATGAGCGGTATGCTAGGTATCGAGAAGATGATGGGAATGATGATTAATACGCTGCCGCTTAGAGTGAATATGCAACAAGGAAGCCTATTACAGCAACTTCAACAGGTTGATTTTGAAATAAAAGCGTTAATACCGTATGAGCAAGTTTCATTGGCTCAAGCGCAAAGGTTCAGTGGTATTGATGGAAATGGGACGCTGTTTAGCGCGATATTGAACTATCGCCATTCTGTTGCAGAGCAAGATAACATCTTGGCACAAAATGGTCACAGGCAATGGACTCTGCTCAGCGCTAAAGAAAGAACCAATTATCCATTTGGGGTGTCGGTGAATGATTTTGGTCATGATTTCTCGCTCGAGTTCCAAATTGACAAAGCCGTTGGTGCGCAATCGATAGCCGCTTATATGCAAACTGCCCTACAAAATCTTGTAGCTCAATTATTAGGTCGTTCTGATAACTGTGAGCTTTCGAACTGTGTGCTGTCAGAAAACGAACTCAAACAACAATTGATTGATTGGCAAGCGGCGCCTGCGACCTATCCGAAAAAGGCTTGTATTCATGAGGTCTTTGAACAACGGGTCGCTGACACCCCCGATGCCATAGCGCTCAGTTGTAATGAGCAAGTCCTGAGCTACCGGCAACTAAACGAGCGAGCGAATCAAGTCGCACATTACCTTCAAAATAGGCATCAAATTGGCGCCAATAGCCGTGTTGGTTTATGTATTGGGCGCTCAGTTGAGATGATTATTGGTACGTTAGCGATTTTAAAAGCAGGAGCAGCTTATGTGCCGCTCGACCCACAGGCGCCTCAATCACGTTTAGCCTACATGCTTGAAGACACCGCAGTGAGTGTGATACTGACAGCGGAATCACAGGCAACAGCACTGCACTTTAGTGATGTGCCGCAAATTTGTTTAGACCAACATGATGCGCTCATATCGCAGCAAAGCAGCAATAACCTCAGCCGAGCAACTGGGCTCAGTAGCGAGTCACTTGCCTATGTGATTTATACCTCGGGTTCTACAGGGCATCCTAAAGGCGTCATGACCCCTCATCGGGCGGTTAATCGCTTAGTCTGCTCACCGAATTTCATGACGTTAGACAAAGAGACGGTTTTTTTACAATGTGCCACCATTGCCTTTGATGCTGCCACATTAGAAATCTGGGGGCCATTGTTAAATGGCGGGCGCTGTGTCTTGTTCCCAGACGAATTAATCACGCTAGAGCGCCTGAACGCGGTACTGGCAGCGCAGCAGGTGACGGCGATGTGGTTAACATCGGGCTTATTTACGCAGTGGAGTACAGCCTGTCAACCGGGGCTTGCATTGGAGTATGTGCTTGCTGGAGGCGATGTACTCAATCCGCAAGCAGTTAAAGCCGTACAACAGGCGTTGCCAGATGTGAGCGTTATCAACGGGTATGGGCCGACAGAAAATACCACCTTTACGTGTTGTTACCCGATACCACGTGGCCAGGATTTATCCGCAGGTGTTCCGATAGGGCAAGGCGTACAAGGGGATGTGGTGCTAATTTTATCAGCACAAGGCAGCTTAGTACCCGCAGGCGTGATAGGCGAATTATGTGTCGGCGGTGATGGTCTGGCACTAGGTTACCTCAATCAACAGGCGCAGACGCAGCAGCAATTTGTCGCAAATCTGTATAGTCGTATTTTGGGTCGGGCAGAGCGATTGTACAAAACGGGCGATTTAGTCCGTTATACGACAGATGGTTTAATCGAATATGTGGGGCGAGTAGACGACCAAATTAAAATCCGCGGATTTCGGGTTGAATTAGGTGAAATCCAAAACAGGATCAATGCGTTGGATGATGTCGAACAGTCTTTGGTGGTGTGCCGTAAAGATCAGAGCGATAATGCCAGTATTGTTGCTTACGTTGAACTGAAACAGGCAACACCGAGCGATCAGCATGCAACTGACGCAAACCAAATTGCTAGCGAGTTACAAAGTGCATTACCTGCTTATATGGTGCCCAGCACTTTTGTTTTTGTTCAAGAATGGCCATTGACATCAAATGGGAAGATAGACAAACGAGCGCTCCCTGAACCTGACCTCAGTTTTAGACTACAAAGCTATGTTGCACCGTCAGGATTAAAGCAGTTGTTGCTTACGAAAATCTGGTCTGAATTACTGGGCATAGATGCCAGTAAAATCAGCAGTGAAGCAAACTTTTTTGAACTAGGGGGTCACTCATTATTGATGATGAAAATTCATGCGCAATTAAAAAAAGCAGGATTTGAGGGAGAAACTCAAGCGATTTTTAAGGCTCAGACTTTAGCCGATATGGCCTTGGCATTAAGAGCATCCGGTGAGACCGTTGCTTATCAAGTCCCAGCAAATATTATTCCAGTTGATGCAGACTCAATCACTCCACAAATGCTGCCACTCATTGAACTAACACAACATGAATTAGAAAAAGTTTGTCAACGAGTCCCTGGCGGTGCAAAAAATATTCAGGATATTTATCCACTTGCTTCATTGCAACAAGGTATTTTATTTGCTCATACTTTAGAGCAAGAATTTGACCCTTATGTTATTTCGGCTTCTTTAACGTTTAATGATCGATTGCAATTTACGCGATTTGTTGATGCGCTTACTGAGGTGGTTGCTCGACATGACATTTTACGTAGTCTGATACTGTGGCGTGGCCTTGAAAAAGCGGTTCAGGTAGTACAGCGAAATGTGGGATCTTTGGTCGAATATCTCGAGTTTGCTGCAGAAGCAGATATCTACACTGCGTTTACACAATTTGTTGTAAGCGGTAATCATAAGATTGATATTGAACAAGCACCATTACTGCGTTTGCAGGTAGTTGAGGATAAAAGTAGTGGTCAGGTGTTTGCGTTGTTTAAACATCATCACATTATTACAGATCACGTCTCTGTTGAATTAATCCTTGAAGAATTGTCCAAAATCATTGAGGGACGTACAACTGAGCTCTTACCGTCAGTTCCGTATCGGGAATTTGTGGCTAAGTCTTTACATAAATCAAAAGTACTAGACAGTGATGCTTTTTTTAAGTCACAACTTGGCAATGTAGAAGAGCCAACTTTACCTTTTGGTTTTGCCAATATATTAGGTGATGGCTCTAATTCAAAAGAGCTTAGTTATCCATTAAATTCTATATTAAGCCAACAGCTCCGTACTCTTGCAAAACAGCAACATATTAGCCCCGCGGTATTATTTCATGGCGCTTGGGCTATGGTATTGTCTCATTGTTGCAATATGAGCGAAGTTGTTTTTGGTACTGTTTTTTCTGGACGAATGAGTGGTGAAGAGGGCGTTGATCAGATGTTAGGTATGCTGATTAATACTTTGCCTATCAAACTCAACTTGGCTAACGTAACAACATCAGCGTTTTTAGAGCAAATTCGCCATCAATTACAAGCTCTGATCCCCTATGAGCAAATCTCTTTGGCCGATGCTCAGCGCCATAGTCAAGTAGCGCCAAGTACACCCTTGTTTAGCACAACATTAAATTTTCGTCATTCTCAGAAGATGGCTAAAAGCGACTTTGAACCGCTGTATCAGATTGATGCGGTACATGAACGTAGTAATTATCCATTGGATTTATCGGTAAATGACTATGGCGATGAGTTTACTCTCGATTTTCAAGCCGATGTCCGTGTACCACTAGATTTAGTGTCTGACTTGATGACTACCGCATTGACGAGCTTGGTTACAGATATGCAACAGCTAGCTGCAACGCAAGTAGCTCAGCTTGCTGTTTATCCTTCAGAGCGAGAGCAGGCTTTACTGGCGATGCAGTGTGGGCCGAAACGAGAACTGGCCTGGTGCTGCGCGCATCATCTGATAGCGCAGCAGGTTAAAAAATCACTCGGACGGGTGGCGGTGACCAATGGTGAGCAATTCCTAAGTTATCGTATGTTAGATGAACGTGCTAATCAGCTGGCCCATTATCTGCGCGAGCACCATAACGTTGGCCCCGATACCTTGGTTGGTCTGTGTGTTGAGCGCTCGCTTGAGATGATGGTGGGGGTGCTGGCTATCTTAAAGGCAGGTGGGGCTTATGTGCCGCTAGACCCTGCTTATCCTAAAGAGCGTCTGGCGTTTATGGTGCAGGATACGGGCCTGACTGTGGTGCTGACACAACAAAAAGTGGCCACGTTACTGGATGGTTTTAACGTGACTACGGTGCCTATTTGTACCCTACAGCATTTTAATGATTACGCGACTGATGCCCCCGATGTACCGGGACTGACTCCTGCGAATTTGGCGTATGTGATGTACACCTCTGGCTCAACGGGTACGCCAAAAGGAGTGATGGTTACGCATCGTAACTTAGTTAATTTTGCCGCCAACTGTGAGCTGCGTTACGACATCACCGAGGCTGATAATGTCTTGCAATTTTCAACGATGAACTTTGACATTTTTGTTGAAGAATGGCTGGCGTCCCTAAGCCGCGGTGCGAGTTTGGTACTGCGTCACGAAGCGGTCTCGTTGAGTCGCGAAGCCTTTATTGATTTTTGTCAGCAGCATGCCATCAGTGTGGCCAGTTTGCCAACCGCATTTTGGCATCAGTTGGCACTCAGTGAAGAAGAGTTGGCCCGTCTGTCACTGCGCTTGGTGATTGTTGGCGGCGAAGCGTTGGATAAAAAATCGGTGGCAAGTTTAAAACCAGGTTTTTGTTTGCTCAATTCCTATGGCCCAACTGAAACCACTGTCACCGCCTCAGGCTTTGCGATTGACAGTGATTACGCCGAGTCTCGTGCGGTGCCAATTGGTCGTGCGAATGCCAATACTGCTTGTTTGGTTTTATCAGAGCAACTGACACTGTGTCCGCCGGGCGTAATGGGCGAGCTTTACATCAGTGGTCAGGGGTTGGCCAAAGGGTATTTGAATCAACCGGCACTCACCGCAGAGCGTTTTATCGATAACCCTTATTATGACAAGAGCAACCTCGCACTCAGTGAGCGCTTGTATAAAACCGGCGATTGGGTCCGTTTGTCTGGCGATGGTGAGTTAGTCTTTATGGGGCGCATCGATGACCAAGTAAAAATACGCGGTTTTCGGGTTGAATTAGGTGAAATTGTTAATCAGTTAATGGCTGACGAAACCGTCGAGCTTGCGGTGGTGCTTGCTGAGCCTGGGCATGATGGAGGTAAAACGTTACGAGCTTATGTTCAACCACAGCAGAGCCTTGATGAAGCACAGCACAGCCAGTGGCTGCAATCGTTGCAACAATCATTAAGCGCGAGCTTACCCAATTATATGGTGCCAGCCACCTTCAGCGTGGTGGTGCAATGGCCGGTCACCACCAATGGTAAAGTAGATAAACAGGCCTTGCTCGCACTGCCAGCAGTCGTTTTATTGCAGGAATATCAAGCGCCGCAAAGCGCGCAGGAGCACTGGCTGGTTGAATTTTGTAGTCAGCATTTAGCGTTACCAACTAACCAAATTAGTGTCACCGCGAACTTTTTTGCGTTGGGAGGGCACTCATTATTGATAATGCAATTGGTGAGTCAGCTGAGAAAAAGTGAGCTTCAAGCAGACGTCCAAGCGTTATTCAAAGCGCATTCGTTGCAAGACATGGCACGGCAGATACAGCCATTGAACACAGCTGAATTCATCAATGTGCCCGCCAATGGGATCCCAGCAGATTGCCAACACATCACACCCGAGATGCTCACCTTAACGCAGCTCAGTGAGGCAGAGATTGCGGATATTGCGGCAGTTATTCCCGGAGGAATGGCCAATATTCAAGATATTTACCCCCTAGCACCACTGCAAGAAGGGGTCTTATTCATTCACACCATGAGCGAGCAATACGACCCATATGTCACCAGCAGCACGTTTGAGTTTGATGATGACGCGAGTTTGGCGAGCTTTTTAGCCGCGTTGCAACAACTGATTGCCAGACATGATGTACTGCGTACCGCCATCGTGTGGCGTAACCGGACAACCGCGCTGCAAGTGGTTCAGCGAGAAGCCCAACTAGCAGTGAGTCAACTAGCGTTTAACGACAGTGAGGATGTGTACCAAGCATTTATAGACTTTGTAGCGCAGGCCGATTATTGGATTGATTTAGAAACTGCGCCGTTACTGCAGCTGTCGGTATGTGAAGATACGGTACGAGGCAAGCATTATGCACTCTTGAGCGAGCATCACCTGATATCAGACCATGTATCGTTAGAGGTTTTAGTCGAAGAGCTGAGCGTACTGTTACATACTCCACACGCAGAGCTTGCACCGCCCGTTCCTTATCGCGAGTTTGTAGGACGTACCTTACAGCGCAGTGGCGAACTCGATACCGCCGCGTTTTTCAGCCAACAACTTGGTGAGGTGAGTGAGCCGACCCTGCCTTATGGGTTAAGCGATGTACTGAATGATGGTAAAGCGGTCACGAGTGTCAAAGTCCGATTGGACAAAGCCCAAGCGCAACAGGTACGGCAGTTAATGCGTGAGCACAACAGCAGCCCAGCAGCGTTGTTTCACTTAGTATGGGCCAAAGTGTTATCGGTGTGCAGCGGTCAGTCACAAGTGGTGTTTGGCACGGTTTTATCAGGACGCATGAATGGGCTCCCCGGCATAGAACGCATGATGGGGATGTTAATCAACACCTTGCCATTAAAAGTGGACTTAGGCAGTCACAGAGCCGCAACGTTATTAAGCCAACTGAACAGCGACTTACAAGACTTAGTACCGTATGAGCAAGTTTCATTAGCAGAAGCACAACGTTACAGCGGCGTCAGTGGACAACTGCCGTTATTCAGCGCGATGTTAAATTACCGTCACTCAGCAATAGCAGAGCAAGGCGCAGAAGCACAGGCGGGATTTCGGGTCCTTGAGAGCCAAGAGCGAACCAACTACCCGTTTAACTTATTAGTGGATGATTTTGGTGATGGCTTTGCATTTGAAGTGCAAATAGATACACGGGTCCCAGCGCAGCAGATAGCGGCGTATGTACAGGTTACACTGACAAACGTACTCGATTTATTAGCAAAAGACTCAATACAATCCGTGCACAGTGTGTGTGTATTATCAGACGCCGAGCGCCAGCAGCAGCTGATAGATTGGAACAATACTGCGCTGAGCTACCCTAAAGAATTGTGCATTCATGAATTATTTGAAGCGCAAGTGCAACACGCACCAGAGCGCACCGCGGTATGGTTTGAAGAGCAGTGTTTAAGTTATGGCGAACTTAATGCCAAAGCCAACCAGTTGGCACATTATTTACGCGCTGAGCATGGTGTTGGGCCCGACAGTTTAGTGGGCTTATGCACTGAGCGCTCATTGGAAATGGTCATCGGGATTTGGGGGATTTTAAAAGCCGGCGGCGCTTATGTGCCATTGGACCCTGATTATCCTCAGGCTAGACTTGCCTACTTGATTGAAGATGCCGCTTTATCTGTGGTACTAACTCAGTATGACGTATCCAAACGTATAAATTTAGGTCAATCATCGACAGTATTACTTGATGGATTGATTGATAAGTCTGATAGTCAATTTTTACAATACCCTGAATATGATTTAAGTACAGAGGAAACAGGTGTCTGTGAATCAAACTTGGCATATTTAATTTATACCTCAGGTTCAACAGGTAATCCTAAGGGAGTCATGATTGAGCACCGTAATACAGTAGCGATGCTGCAATGGGCTAAACAAGCTTATTGTGATTTAGAATTAGATCGCGTACTGGCATCAACCTCATTAAATTTTGATTTATCTGTCTATGAACTCTTTTTACCATTATGTTTTGGTTATCAAAGTGTGATTGTGAAAAACGCGCTTGCCCTGACCGAGCAGAAATTGCACATCAGCATGATTAATACAGTGCCTTCTGCAATGAAAGCTTTACTGGAAGTTAATGCGATTCCACGTGGAGTGAAGGTCATCAATCTTGCAGGAGAACCCCTCACTGCACAGCTTGTGAATCAGATTTTAGAGGCACTACCAGGTGTTGCAGTATGTAATCTTTATGGCCCATCAGAAGATACAACTTATTCAACCTATGCTCGGTTTAATGAACCGTTAACCTCAGTACCCGATATAGGTAGGTTGATTTCAAATAGTCAAGGGTATATATTGGGCGGCGCGCAAGAGTTATTACCATTAGGCAGTGTTGGTGAGCTCTATATCGGGGGGGCAGGCCTTGCTCGCGGTTATTTAAATCGCCCTGATTTGACAATTGAACGCTTTATAGATAATCCGTATTTTGAACCTAATACTGTTAATTCTAGCCCTCGAATCTATCGCACTGGTGATTTGGTGCGTTATCGTGAGGATGGCAGAATAGAATTTATCGGTCGAATCGATCATCAGGTTAAAATTCGTGGTTTTAGAATTGAGTTAGGAGAAATTGAGCATCGCTTAAATAGTCTGCAAGATATTGTTACTTCACAGGTGATACCTTGTACTCAAACCGATGGGACTCAGTACTTAGTCGCCTATATAGAACCTTGTCTCACGTGTGAGACAATCTGGAGTGAAGAACGGCAACAAGATTGGTTAGCAGATGTTAAAGCAGCATTAGTTGTTGTTTTGCCAAGTTATATGGTTCCAAGCTTATTTGTCATTATGAACAAGTGGCCTTTAACACCTAATGGCAAGATAGATAAAAAAGCATTACCAGCACCAACAGTATTGTCGGCTGGGCAGCAGTATGTAGCGCCTGAAACGGAAATAGAGCAAACACTGGCGCTTATTTGGTCATCCTTACTTGGGTTGGAAGCAGAACAAATAAGTGCAACGGCCAACTTTTTTGAATTGGGTGGTCATTCACTTTATCTAATTAAGCTCTCAGGCAATATTAAAGCAACATTTGATATTGAGCTGAGCTTACGGGAGATTTTTGAAGCCCCTGAATTAGCATTACTTTCACAAGTCATTGAAAGTAAAAAGGCGCAAAAATATCTTATTACTAAAAAAGCCAATGAATCGGTAATTATGAGTGGAACTTTATAATGATCGCACAATTAATACAGTCGGCAGCAGATCAAGGTGTATATCTGTATGTCAAAGAGAATACATTGCATTTTGATTTAACTGTAGCGGAGTTTCCACTACAGTTAAAACAGCAAATTGTTGACCACAAAGCAGAGATCATAGATTTTCTATCGCAGTTCGTTGCGAACTTGGACAATAAAATACAACCAATCCGAGGGCATTATCCACAAGGTTGCCAGTTGTCATTTACCCAGCAAAGGTTTTGGTTACTTGAACAAATGCAGTCTGGGAGCAGTCAATATAATATGCCTGTTGCCTTAAATGTAGTGGGTACGCTAGAACTGAATTTAGTAGAAAAAGTGCTAACCACAATCATTTCACGCCACCAGATCCTTCGCACGATTTATTTGCAAAGTGACGACCAAGTGTTACAGCTAGTGAAAGATGATGTTGAATTCGCTTTAGGGTATGAAGATCTGAGTCGGATTGCTAAACCGCAGCGAGAAGCTGAGCTGTCACAGTGCTTGCTTGCAGAAGCAAGTCGCTCGTTTGATTTAAGCAAAGATTTGGCGATTCGCGCAAAATATTTGCAACTTAGCGAATCTGAGCAAGATCCTCAGCGAGGAGTGTTATTACTGACACTTCATCATATCGCCTCAGATGGATGGTCGATGGAAGTATTAGTGAATGAGTTTGTCACTTTATATCGTGCTTACACTTTAAATCAGGCTAATCCTCTGCCTGAGTTAGACCTGCAATATGCTGATTTTGCTGTTTGGCAAAGAAAAGAGCTACAAGGTGCAGAGCTCGAAAAGCAAAAAGAATATTGGATGCGTACTCTAGATGCTGCGCCTATTTTACAAGGACTGCCGTTACAGCACTCTCGACCAACAATAAAACAAACTATTGGTGCTAGCATCAAAGGTAATCTAAATACGGCAATTTCTGAGCGACTAAGCGAAATAGCAAAACAGTTTAATTTAAGTCCGTTTATGCTTTTGCATGCGGTTTTAGCTATTGTACTAAGTCGCCATAGTAATCAATCAGATATTGTTATTGGTACCCCTGTGGCTAATCGTGTAGAAGCTGCTTTTAATAGCATGATAGGTTGTTTTGTTAATACCTTAGCACTGCGATTAAATACCTGTCAGGCAACGATCGGTGATTATTTAGCCCATGTTCGTCAAGTACATCTAAATGCTCAAGTTAATCAGGATATTCCATTTGAGCAACTGATAGATGCGCTTAATTTACCCAGAAGTTCTGCATATACACCATTAGTGCAAATTATGCTGACGACCAATGACAAATTTGCCGTACAACATGAACAACACTCACTCTTAGATTTGCCGAATTTAAGTTTAACACCGCTAGAAGGAGGGCATCCCGCTGTTAAGTTCGATTTGGAAATTGCACTCAATATAACCGAACAAGGTCTCGAAACTAGTTGGAGTTATGATGTCGCTTTATTTGAGCAAGGTTTTGTTGAACAGTTAAGTGAACATTTTAATAATGCGCTGCTTGCTTTGACGCAGATTGCGGATGAACAATTAGAAGCTATGCCATTAAATCGCTTATCGATATTGGGTGAAAAACTAGAAGAGTATTTAGTTAATGGTCTCAATAACCATAGTCAGGATTATCCTAATCACCTGTGTATTCAACAAATATTTGAACAACAGGTATTACGGACCCCCGATAATATAGCGGTAAAATTGGGTAAGAATAGTCTGACTTATAAAGAGCTGAATGAAAGAGCCAATCAGTTAGCGCATTTTTTAATTCGGGAATATCAGATAACCCCAGATACTTTTATTGGCTTATGTGTTGAGCGCTCACTGGAAATGGTAATAGGGACGTTGGCTATACTCAAAGCGGGTGCCGCATATGTTCCTCTAGACCCTGCGTATCCTCGACAGCGGCTCACTTATATGATGTCAAACTCGGGTGTTAAAATTATTTTATCGACGCACTTTATCATTAAACAGCTCGATTTAACTGATTACAGTAGTGTATGCATTGATGGTTTGAGTTATGCACAAACGGTTAAAACATTTGCCAACTACCCTAAACATAATTTAGGCGATTTAGTCTCTGGGTTGTCATCTAATCACCTCGCGTATGCTATCTATACCTCTGGCTCAACAGGTCAACCTAAAGGTGTGTTGTTGGAACATAAAGGGATCGTGAATGTTGCATTTAACCATCGTGATTACCTTGAAGTGGATCACACGAGCAAAGTACTTCATTTTGCATCAATGAGTTTTGACGCCGGTACTTGGGAATACATTATGGCGTTGTTAAATGGTGCAACATTAATTATTGCAGATAGTATTGAGCGGCTATCACCCGAGAGCATCAGTCAATTATTGTATGCAGAAGCAATTACCCATGTCACCTTGCCACCTGCATTTTTGGCTATGATGGAATATCGCGATGATTTAGCACTAAAAGCGTTAATTGTGGGTGGCGAAGCTTGTGATCAGGAACTTGTTAATCTTTGGGTGCGGCAATATCGGATGATCAATGCGTATGGGCCAACAGAAATATCAATTTGCGCGACTTGGGCTGAATTAAAACCTAACAGTAAAGTGACGATTGGAAAACCACTTAAAAATACCAGCGCTTTTATATTAGATAATTCATTGGCATTATTATCACCAGGTGTAGTGGGAGAGTTATATATTAGTGGTGTCGGCTTAGCCCGCGGCTATCATCAACTACCAAGACAAACAGCGGAACGTTTTGTTTTAAATCCTTATTTTATTGAGGATAAAAATAAATGTGTCACGCAATACCTGTATAAAACAGGGGACTTAGTACGTTATTTACCTGAAGGTGAACTCGAATATCTAGGGCGTATCGACGAGCAAGTTAAAATTCGAGGTTTTAGAATCGAAATTAGTGAGATCGAAGGTGTTATCGTTGCTTGTCCTGAAGTTAATGCCGTGGTTGTAACTGTGATCAGTAGTGCCACAGGTTCTAAGCATCTACTCGCTTATGTTCAATTGTATGATAAAAGCGCAGATGAAAATAATACTGCACAAGCAATCATTAATATCAAAAAGCAAGTAGCAGCTCAGTTACCCGATTATATGATGCCGAGTAATTTTGTTGAAGTTGAACAATGGCCATTAACCAGTAACGGAAAAATAGATAAACGTGCATTGCCTGCTGTCGATTTAAGTGGTGAAGAAGAGTACGTTGCGGCTACGACTGATACAGAACATAGATTAGTGACCATTTGGGCTGAACTTCTGAATCTGCCTGAAGAAAAAATTAGTGTAAAAGCAAACTTTTTTACACTTGGAGGGCACTCTTTACTCGTGAGTCGATTGGTTCGAGCAATTACATCGGATAGTAAGATAAATATAGAACACATTGAGATGAGTGATATTTTTTCAGCTCAGTCACTTGTCGAACTGGCAGAGAAAATTGATTTCATGCGCCTAAAACAGGCTAACAGACAAGTTGTGGACAATATCTGTGACCAAAATTTAGTTGAGGAAGGTGAGATTTAATGAATGTACATCAGGCATTTGAGTTAGCGGTATCACAGGGCGTTTACCTGTATGTTGAAGAAGGAAAACTCAAATTTAAAGCAGCCAAGGGAAGCATGTCCGATATACTAAAAAGTGCGCTCCAACAAAATAAAGAACAACTTATTGAGCTGCTTAGTAATCAACACGTAATACCAAATACCTCAAAAAGTATTCCGAAACTGAATCTAGTTGAAGCTGAGTTGTCCTTTTCTCAACAACGATTATGGTTTTTGGAACAACTCCGTGGACCTTCAGCTGAATATAATATCCCCCTTGCATTAGATGTGCAGGGCAGCTTAGATATCTCGGTGGTAGAAGCAGCATTCAATTACATTATTAATCGACATGCCATTCTTCGGTCATGTTATTTTGAAGCTGAGGATGGGGTCCGCCAAAGAACTAGAGAGCAGGTCGAGTTTAAGGTTGAAGTAATTGACCTGATTGATAGTCAAAATAAAGATGCACGATTAGAGCAATACATCGCACAGGATGCAAGCACGGCATTTAATTTGAGCGAAGACTTATTGTTTAGAGTCACTTATATCCAAGTAAAAAAGAGCGAAGCCGGATCAGAAAGTCACGCAGTACTGCTTCTCAATATGCATCATATTGTTTCAGACGGCTGGTCTATGGAGGTGCTTATAGGTGAATTTGTAACAGCTTATCGGGCGTTGCTCCAAGGAGAAGCCTTTGAATTACCTGACCTTAAATTACAATATACGGATTACGCTCATTGGCAACGCACCACTTTAACCCAGCAATCACTGGCTGAACAAATTGACCATTGGCAGCAGGTACTTGCTGATGTACCTGCGCTGCATGGAATTACCCCCGATTTTGACCGACCAAATGAGAAATGTTTACAAGGCGATACTATTGGGGCTAGTTTGCCTCCATCGGTGGCACAAAGTTTATTAGATTTAGCAAAAAATATGCAGCTGACACCGTTTATGTTGGTCCATGCTGCCTTGGCCTTGGTCCTTGCTCGCCATAGTAATTGCCACGATATTGTCATTGGTACACCGATAGCTAATCGAAACTTACCTGAGCTTGAAGCGCTGATAGGTTATTTCGCCAATACTTTGATATTACGTGTAGATACTAAACAAACCGATATTAGCCAGTATTTACAACACATTAAAAAGGTCAATCAACAGGCTCAAGCACATCAAGATGTACCGTTTGAGCAACTGGTAGAAAGACTGAATGTTCCTCGAAGTAGCGCGCACTCCCCAATATTCCAAATTATGCTGACAACTAATTCAGATTATGGTGTGCGAGATACCCGTATTGGGTTTGACGGTCTGACAATTAATCAACGCCAAGTGAATACCGTTATTACTAAGTTTGACCTCGAAATTGAAGTTGTTATTAGCGATCAAGGTGTAAAAATTGAGTGGAATTACGATTGTGCTTTATTTAAGGCATCTCGTATTTCGTTATTTACCCAGCATCTACAAGCTGTTTTACAGCACATGGCTCAGTTATCACCGCAGCATCTATCGCAGAGTTTAAGCGCTTTACCTATGCTTAATGACGCCGAGCGCCAGCAGCAGCTGGTAGATTGGAACAATACTGCGCTGAGCTACCCTAAAGAATTGTGCATTCATGAATTATTTGAAGCGCAAGTGCAACACGCGCCAGAGCGCACCGCGGTATGGTTTGAAGAGCAGTGTTTAAGTTATGGCGAACTTAATGCCAAAGCCAACCAGTTGGCACATTATTTACGCGCTGAGCATGGTGTTGGGCCTGACAGTTTAGTGGGCTTATGCACTGAGCGCTCATTGGAAATGGTCATCGGGATTTGGGGGATTTTAAAAGCCGGCGGCGCTTATGTGCCATTGGACCCGGAGTTACCGTCTGCTCGATTGCAGTATTTGGTCAGTGATACCCAGGCCAATGTGGTATTAAGTACCCAAGCCCTTAAAGAGCACATCACGTTAGGCGAAGCACAAGTGGTCTATCTTGATGGCTTGGGGAGTCAGGTTACGCATCCGTTTAGCGAGTATAGCGAAGAGAATATTAATCTAAAGGAAATAGGGTTAACGTCACAGCACCTTGCCTACATGATTTACACCTCAGGGTCTACAGGTCAACCAAAAGGCGTATTGTTGGCCCATCAAGCCTTGCACAACCGTATTGATTGGATGGACCGAGAATATGGCTGTGACAGCCTAGATGTTATTTTACAAAAGACCCCGTACAGTTTTGATGTGTCGGTCTGGGAATTTATTTGGCCCATGCTAAAGGGCGCAAAACTAGTGGTAGCCAAACCGCAAGGACACAAAGACCCAAGTTACCTCACCGAACTGATAGTTGCCACCGGCGTGACCAAATTGCATTTTGTGCCTTCCATGTTAGGCGTGATGTTAGCCCATGGTGACTTGCGTCGATGTCAGTCACTGAAACAGGTTTTTTGTAGTGGTGAAGCGTTACAAATCAGCCATGTTGAACAATTTAGACATCAGTTACCAGAGGTTGGATTACATAACTTATATGGCCCAACAGAGGCCGCTATTGATGTGAGCTACTGGGATTGCTCGCAGCCACTGGGCAGCAGTGTGCCGATAGGAAAACCAATACAAAACATCCAGCTCTATATATTGGATGACGAATTAAATCTATTACCACAAGGAGCCTGTGGCGAGTTACATATTGGTGGAGACGGCTTAGCCCGCGGCTATTTAAATCGGCCAGAGCTGACACAAGAGCGGTTTATCGCCAACCCATTTTATCAAGCAGAAGAAGGCAACAGCAGTGAGCGCTTGTATAAAACAGGAGATTTGGTGCGCTACAAAGAAGATGGCAACATAGAATACATGGGGCGTTTAGACCATCAAGTGAAGATAAGAGGCTTTCGCATAGAGTTGGGCGAAATAGAATATCAGGTCGCACAACATAAGCAAATAGACTCAGCGCTGGTTGTTGCCCAAGCGGATAAAGCAGGCAATCAACGGCTGATAGCCTATGCCAAAACCGTGCAAGCAGACGCGTCAAAAGAGGACGTTATTGCCTCATTAAAAGCTGAGTTAGCGGCGGTATTACCAGAATACATGGTGCCAGCGAACGTTATTTTGGTCTCAGAATGGCCATTGACGCCAAATGGTAAAATAGACCGCAGAGGACTGCCCTCGGTGGATGAGAGTATCGATAGCACAGCGTATGTCGCGCCACACGGTGAGACAGAATTGATGCTGGTTGAGATTTGTGCTGAACTTTTAAGAATCAATAAATTAGAAATTAGTATTATGGCTAATTTCTTTGAGTTGGGTGGCCACTCTTTGATGATTATGGATTTAGTTAGCCGCCTAAAAAAACGCGGTTTTAGTACATCAGTTCAGTCTTTATTTGCGGCAAAAGTATTAAAAGAGATGACCCTAGAGCTAGTGCCTAATAAAGAGATCCAGAGTGACGCATTACTACCTGAAAATTTAATCCCTGCAGCGTGTACATATTTAACACCTCAGATGGTCAACCTTGCTTCAGTGTCTCAACAAGAGCTTGATAAGATTAGTACTTTAGTACCTGGCGGGGCACAAAACATTCAAGATATTTATCCGTTGGCGCCGTTACAAGAAAGCATCTTTTTGATCCATTGTGCCACAGAAGGAACAGATCCTTATGTGACAATTATTACGTTAGAATTTGCTACCGAAGCTGCAATTGAGCAATTTGTTGTGCGCTTAAATAAAGTGATTAAACGCCATGACATCTTAAGAACAATGATAAGTTGGCGTGGTTGTCCACAGCCGCTGCAAGTAGTTTTACGTGATGTTACATTAATACCAAGCTGGTTACCGTTTTCAGGCGAGAAGAATATCGATCAATTGCTCAGTGATTATGTTGAGCATGGTGAGCATCGAATGGATTTGGAGCAGGCACCTTTATTGCAACTTGAGTTGGCGTACGATGCCGCAGCGAATAAGTACTTTGCGGTATTAAAAGAGCATCATATATTATTAGATCACACTTCGGTTGAGATGATCATGCATGAGATGGCTCTACAAGAGCATGAATATGCGCAGCTACCATCGACATTACCTTACCGTAACTTTATCGCCCAAACATTAGCACGTAGTTCACAATTAAATATTAGTGATTTTTTTAGTGAAAAATTAGGTGATATCGATACGCCATGTCAGCCTTTTGGTCTAACTAATCAAACAAATGCCCACAGCCAAATTAATGAGTTAAATCTGGAGTTAACAGCATCACAATCACAAAGCATTAGAGCCTTGATGAAACAGCAAGGTTCAAGCCCCGCAGCGTTTTTTCATCTTGCGTGGGCGATGGTGATAGCGGCATGTAGCCAAACACGTGATGTTGTTTTTGGTACTGTTTTATCTGGGCGCATGAGCGACCTAGATGGTATCGAGCAAATGATGGGGATGATGATCAATACGCTGCCATTAAGAATCAACTTAGGTGATTATTGTGCTGCCGATTTGATTAGGCAAGTGAATCAGGAGTTGCTTGAGTTGATGCCATTTGAGCAAGTTTCGCTCACTCAAGCTCAAGCGTGTAGTGGTGTGTCTGGGCAAACGTCATTATTTAGTGCCATTTTTAATTATCGTCACTCTAGGCTAGGCACTAAAGGCGCCGAGGGAGAGGCGCAGGCTATTTCAGCAAAAGAAAGAACCAATTATCCTTTTAATCTGTGTGTAGATGACTGGGGGCAATTATTCTCGTGCAACTTACAAATTGATCACTCTGTCTCAATTGAAGCTGTGGCAGAGTATGTTTCTTGCGCAATTAATCAACTATTGGATGCATTGAGTAGTAATAGCGCTGCGCCTGTAGCGCATTTGTCTGTCTTGCCAATAAAGGAGCAACAAGCTTTACTTGCACCGGTGTGCAATGACTATGTTGCTGACAATAGCCAGTTATGTATTCATGAGTTGTTTGAGCTGCAAGTTGAGCTAGTTCCAAATAACACGGCCGTTGTATTTCAAAACCAAGCAATTAGTTATCAAACACTTAATGAACAGGCTAACCGTTTGGCACATTATTTAGTGCAAAATTATGATATTAAACCAGACACTTTAATCGGTTTATGTCTTAATCGTAGCGTAAACATGATGGTAGGAATTTTAGCTATTCTTAAAGCCGGTGGAGCGTATGTGCCACTTGATCCTACTTATCCGCAAGAGCGTTTGAACTTCATTTTCGATGATGCTTCGCTTGATTTGGTTTTGACGCAATCATGCTTGTGTAACACATTAACTTTGGATGATAACAAACTACTTTGTTTAGATAGTGCTCAATTGGAGTCAGCATTAGTTTGTTATCCAACTTCGAATATCAGTAAAGATTCATTAGCTTTAACCGCGGCTCATTTAGCGTATGTCATTTACACCTCAGGTTCTACAGGACAACCTAAAGGTGTACTTCAGAGCCACGAAAATGTACGTAGATTATTTTATGTTACTCAACCTGATTTTAATTTTACAGCACAAGATTGCTGGTGTGTATTTCACTCTTACGCCTTTGACTTCAGTGTTTGGGAGATGTGGGGAGCACTTTTTTATGGTGGCAAGTTACTAGTACCTACCCTGGATGAAGTAAAAGATACCCGGTTGTTTATTGAACTATGTCACAAAGAAAAGCTGACTATCCTTAATCAAACGCCAAGTGCGTTTAAACAACTAACCGAGTACCTAGTGAGCATTGGCCAAGCTTTGCCCACTTTACGCACAATAGTGTTTGGTGGTGAAGGTCTAGTTGAGAGTCATTTAGCATTATGGTGGCAAAATTTTGCGGATCATTCGGCTGAACTTATTAATATGTATGGTATTACAGAAACCACAGTGCATGTAACCTACAAGGTCCTTGGCCAAGGTAGCAGGATTACCATTGGTAAGCCATTACGGGATCAACATATCTTATTGTTAGATGAATCACTGAATTTAGTCCCTAAGGGATGTGCAGGGGAGATTTATGTTGCTGGAGCTGGTTTAGCGCGAGGTTATCTTAATCGCGAAGCACTTAGTGCAGAGCGCTTTATCGCAAATCCTTATTATCATGAGGCTGGTGCATGGTTAGGCGAGCGCCTTTATAAAGCCGGTGATTTAGCTCGATATGATGCTGAAGGTGAATTGCATTATTTAGGGCGTTTAGATGATCAAGTTAAAATCAGAGGCCACCGAATTGAGTTGGGAGAAGTTGAAAGTCGCATAACGCAATTAGAGATGGTCGATTCTGCATTAGTGCTGGCATTACCTGGCGTAGATGCTCAGTTGCAATTGGTTGCTTATGTAAAAGTAATTGATACCTTCAAAGAGGGTGATTGGCAGGCCCAATTAAAACAGACCCTTAGTCAGCAATTACAGGCTTATATGTTACCTAGTGTGATTGTTCCAATCACACAATGGCCATTAACTAATAATGGTAAAGTAGATAAAAAGGCCTTACCTGCAATTGAAACGGGTACTGATCACACTAATTTTGAAGCTCCCACCACAGCTACTGAGCAGACAGTAACTGAGATTTGGAGTGAACTACTTAATATAGCGGTTGATAGAATAGGAATTAATACTAACTTTTTTGAGTTAGGTGGACATTCTTTATTGTTGATGAAGTTACTGGCTGGTATTCGAAAGCGTTTAAATCGAGAGTTAACAGTTAAAGATATCTTTTCTGCTGCCACGGTTAAACAGCAAGCCGCGAAAATTGACCAGCAAATACATGCTAATCTTCGCCCTCAAATTATGCCTCAGGTACGAAATAAAGGTGAGTTATTACCATTATCTTATGCCCAGCAAAGATTATGGTTTATCGATCAACTTAATGGCGAGAGCCCAGAATATAACATGCCAGTGGCATTTGATATTGTGGGGCATCTAGATTTAGACGTTGTAGAAGAGGCAATCAATCAGCTGCTTGAACGCCATGAAGTTTTAAGGACAGTTTTCCTTAATCAAAGTGAAGGCCCAAAACAGCAAGTTATAGATCACTTTAGCTTTAAACTCACTTTATTCGATTTAAGTGAAGTAGAAGGTATAAAAAAACAACAGCTGTTAAGCGATACGCTGAAAAAAGAGGCTCTTCAACCCTTTAATTTAGAGTGTGATTTGATGTTAAGAGCATCTTATGTACTTCTTGATTACGCCAGCGATAACGCTCAGCAGCATGGAGTGCTGATGTTTAATATGCATCATATTGCTTGCGATGGTTGGTCTTTAGAGTTGATGTCTAATGAATTTTTAAGGTTATATCAGTCTATTACTACTGAAAACCCAGAACCGTTAGCCCCGATCACGATTCAATACGCTGACTACGCCGCATGGCAAAGAGAGTGGTTAAGTGATGAATTATTAACCGCTCAGCTTGATTATTGGCGTGAGCAACTGGCCGATGTACCACCAGTTCATAGCTTACGGCTTGATAAGTTAAGGCCCGAAGAAAAGCAATATAACGCGGCATCTTATCGCAGCCGATTACCAAAAGAGGTGAGTGCGCAGTTACAACAACTGGCTGAAATCGCGAACGTAACACCTTTTATGTTAGTGCATAGTGCGCTTGCTTATGTTTTATCAAAACATAGTAATAATCACGATGTTGTGATTGGAACTCCGGTCGCTAATCGCGCACAAGCTGAAGTAGCTGCTTTGGTGGGATATTTTGCCAATACATTAGTCTTGAGGGTCAATACTCGTCATGCTGAGCTTCAAGAGTATCTCAATCATGTTAAGTCAGTTCATATTGGTGCGCAGTCGAACCAAGATGTGCCATTTGAGCAACTAGTTGATGCCCTCAAAACGCCTCGTTCGACAGCTTACAGTCCGATTTTCCAGATTATGCTAACTATGAACTCTGATTTTGCTCTTACAGATAAACGAGTATGCGAGTTAGCTGGATTACAGTTCACAGCTCGAACTCCTGAAACGACTACAACCAAATTTGATCTTGAGGTTAATATTGAGCTGAGCGACGTAGGAGTAAATGTAACTTGGACCTACGACAAAGTGTTATTTAATGAGACACATGTCGCCATGTTTGCCCAGCATCTACAAGCTGTTTTACAGCACATGGCTCAGTTATCACCGCAGCATTTATCGCAGAGTTTAAGCGCTTTACCTATGCTTAATGACGCCGAGCGCCAGCAGCAGCTGGTAGATTGGAACAATACTGCGCTGAGCTACCCTAAAGAATTGTGCATTCATGAATTATTTGAAGCGCAAGTGCAACACGCACCAGAGCGCACCGCGGTATGGTTTGAAGAGCAGTGTTTAAGTTATGGCGAACTCAATGCCAAAGCCAACCAGTTGGCGCATTATTTACGCGCTGAGCATGGTGTTGGGCCCGACAGTTTAGTGGGCTTATGCACTGAGCGCTCATTGGAAATGGTCATCGGGATTTGGGGGATTTTAAAAGCCGGCGGCGCTTATGTGCCATTGGACCCCGAGTTACCGTCTGCTCGATTGCAGTATTTGGTCAGTGATACCCAGGCCAATGTGGTATTAAGTACCCAAGCCCTTAAAGAGCACATCACGTTAGGCGAAGCACAAGTGGTCTATCTTGATGGCTTGGGGAGTCAGGTTACGCATCCGTTTAGCGAGTATAGCGAAGAGAATATTAATCTAAAGGAAATAGGGTTAACGTCACAGCACCTTGCCTACATGATTTACACCTCAGGGTCTACAGGCCAACCCAAAGGCGTATTGTTGGCCCATCAAGCCTTGCACAACCGTATTGATTGGATGGACCGAGAATATGGCTGTGACAGCCTAGATGTTATTTTACAAAAGACCCCGTACAGTTTTGATGTGTCGGTCTGGGAATTTATTTGGCCCATGCTAAAGGGCGCAAAACTAGTGGTAGCCAAACCGCAAGGACACAAAGACCCAAGTTACCTCACCGAACTGATAGTTGCCACCGGCGTGACCAAATTGCATTTTGTGCCTTCCATGTTAGGCGTGATGTTAGCCCATGGTGACTTGCGTCGATGTCAGTCACTGAAACAGGTTTTTTGTAGTGGTGAAGCGTTACAAATCAGCCATGTTGAACAATTTAGACATCAGTTACCAGAGGTTGGATTACATAACTTATATGGCCCAACAGAGGCAGCCATTGATGTGAGCTACTGGGATTGCTCGCAGCCACTGGGCAGCAGTGTGCCGATAGGAAAACCAATACAAAACATCCAGCTCTATATATTGGATGACGAATTAAATCTATTACCACAAGGAGCCTGTGGCGAGTTACATATTGGTGGAGACGGCTTAGCCCGCGGCTATTTAAATCGGCCAGAGCTGACACAAGAGCGGTTTATCGCCAACCCATTTTATCAAGCAGAAGAAGCCAACAGCAGTGAGCGCTTATATAAAACAGGAGATTTGGTGCGCTACAAAGAGGATGGCAACATAGAATACATGGGGCGTTTAGACCATCAAGTGAAGATAAGAGGCTTTCGCATAGAGTTGGGCGAAATAGAATATCAGGTCGCACAACATAAGCAAATAGACTCAGCGCTGGTTGTTGCCCAAGCGGATAAAGCAGGCAATCAACGGCTGATAGCCTATGGCAAAACCGTGCAAGCAGAAGCGTCAAAAGAGGACGTTATTGCCTCATTAAAAGCTGAGTTAGCTGCGGTATTACCAGAATACATGGTGCCAGCGAACGTTATTTTGGTCTCAGAATGGCCATTGACGCCAAATGGTAAAATAGACCGCAGAGGACTGCCCTCGGTGGATGAGAGTATCGATAGCACAGCGTATGTCGCGCCACACGGTGAGACAGAAGTGATGCTAGCAGAAGTATGGGCTCATGTATTAAAACTTGATGTTGCACGAATAAGCCGTAACGCCAATTTCTTTGAACTTGGCGGGCATTCATTATTAGTGATCAAGGCGATGAAAGAAATCGATTTACGATTCTCTATTCAGTTAAATATCAAAGACTTGTTTAAATATACTTCAGTTTCAGACCTAGCAAAGCAGATAGATTTCATGTTGGCAAAACAGGAATTGAAAGCAAAATTAAAGCAATCAGACAATGTAGAAAGGATCGTGTTTTAATGAAAGCGGAACAAATAATAAAGCAACTACAAGATAAATTTATCTTAGTGAGCGTCTCGGATGGTTCGCTTGTTGTCGAAGCTGAAAGTGGGGCGGTTACGGCAGAAATCGCACAACTCATTAGAAGTAATAAAGATCAATTAGTTACTTATTTGAGTGAAAGCAAAGAAGAGCCAAAGCGTCAAACGGTCACAAAAAGAGCGGCTGAGTATAATGACACCGCCCCGCTGTCTTTCTCACAGCGGCGATTGTGGTTTATTGCCCAGCTTCGAAAAGAGTCGGCAGAATATAACATGCCAGCATTTCTTGAAGTTAATGGATTGCTTGATTTGGATTTAGTTGAACGTGTATGCCGCGAGATTATTCGACGTCATGAAATATTACGTACAGTTATTATCGAAGGTGAGTTCGAGGCGCAGCAGCATATTTGTGCCGATTTCAATTTTTCTTTACGCCGAATTGATCTCAGTATGGTTAAAGCTGAGCAGCAATTAGAGCAGCTTGAAACTCTTATTGTTGATGAACTGAATACACCTTTTAATTTATCCAAAGATCTGATGATCCGAGTCAGTTATGTTTTATTAGAGCAAAGTGCAATGGGGTCACAGCGTGGTGTCTTACTGTTTAATATGCATCATATTGCATCTGACGGTTGGTCAATCGAATTGCTCAGTCGAGAGTTTATGCTTTTATATCAAGCATTCAGTGATAATAGCGTGACTCCACTGCCTGATCTTAGCATTCAATATGCAGACTATGCTGTTTGGCAAAAAGAGTGGCTACAGGATAATTTACTTGAAGAACAAATGACGTATTGGCAGCATCAGCTCAAAGGTATTCCTACTGTTCATAGTTTGCCACTCAAACAAGCTAGAGCGATTGAAAAACAAAGTGATGCAGACTTTTTGTCTTATCGTTTGCCTGAAACAGTCAGTTCACAAATAACGTTCACTGCCCAGCAATATAAGTTATCGGCCTTTATGTTTTTTCATGCGGTGTTGGGATTACTATTATCACGCCATAGTAATAGTCATGATATTGTAGTGGGCACACCGGTAGCAAATAGACTCCAGCAAGAACTTGAGCCTTTAATTGGCTTTTTTGTTAATAATTTAGTACTGCGAGTTGATACTCAACATGCAACGATTGGCGATTATTTGACTCACGTCGCAATAGTACATCGGGATGCTCAAGCTAATCAAGATATACCGTTTGAGCAACTCGTTGAACGTCTGAATGTTGAGCGCAATTTATCCCATGATCCGATCTTTCAGATCATGTTATCAATGAACACGGATTTTGGTGTTTCACAACAACAAGACGCCCAACTAGCTGGATTATCGTTTAAAAAATACGACCGTGAGGTGGTTTCTCTTAAATTCGATATTGATATTGATATTAATTATAGTGATTCAGAAATTGAGCTGAAATGGACTTACGATACATCGCTTTTTGAACATAACTATATTGAAACGCTAAATCAAAACTTTTGTCATTTATTACAAGAGTTTATGCTTTATTCTGCCGCACCTGAGACTAAACTTAGTCAACTGTCATTACTCACTCAAGCAGAGCAAGATGCTTTACTGGCGATGCAGTGTGGGCCGAAACGAGAACTGGCCTGGTGCTGCGCGCATCATCTGATAGCGCAGCAGGTTAAAAAATCACTCGGACGGGTGGCAGTGACCAATGGTGAGCAATTCCTAAGTTATCGTATGTTAGACGAACGTGCTAATCAGCTGGCCCATTATCTGCGCGAGCACCATAACGTTGGCCCCGATACCTTGGTTGGTCTGTGTGTTGAGCGCTCGCTTGAGATGATGGTGGGGGTGCTGGCTATCTTAAAGGCAGGTGGGGCTTATGTGCCGCTAGACCCTGCTTATCCTAAAGAGCGTCTGGCGTTTATGGTGCAGGATACGGGCCTGACTGTGGTGCTGACACAACAAAAAGTGGCCACGTTACTGGATGGTTTTAACGTGACTGCGGTGCCTATTTGTACCCTACAGCATTTTAATGATTACGCGACTGATGCCCCCGATGTACCGGGACTGACTCCTGCGAATTTGGCGTATGTGATGTACACCTCTGGCTCAACGGGTACGCCAAAAGGAGTGATGGTTACGCATCGTAACTTAGTTAATTTTGCCGCCAACTGTGAGCTGCGTTACGACATCACCGAGGCTGATAATGTCTTGCAATTTTCAACGATGAACTTTGACATTTTTGTTGAAGAATGGCTGGCGTCCCTAAGCCGCGGTGCGAGTTTGGTACTGCGTCACGAAGCGGTCTCGTTGAGTCGCGAAGCCTTTATTGATTTTTGTCAGCAGCATGCCATCAGTGTGGCCAATTTGCCAACCGCATTTTGGCATCAGTTGGCACTCAGTGAAGAAGAGTTGGCCCGTCTGTCACTGCGCTTGGTGATTGTTGGCGGCGAAGCGTTGGATAAAAAATCGGTGGCAAGTTTAAAACCAGGTTTTTGTTTGCTCAATTCCTATGGCCCAACTGAAACCACTGTCACCGCCTCAGGCTTTGCGATTGACAGTGATTACGCCGAGTCTCGTGCGGTGCCAATTGGTCGTGCGAATGCCAATACTGCTTGTTTGGTTTTATCAGAGCAACTGACACTGTGTCCGCCGGGCGTAATGGGCGAGCTTTACATCAGTGGTCAGGGGTTGGCCAAAGGGTATTTGAATCAACCGGCACTCACCGCAGAGCGTTTTATCGATAACCCTTATTATGACAAGAGCAACCTCGCACTCAGTGAGCGCTTGTATAAAACCGGCGATTGGGTCCGTTTGTCTGGCGATGGTGAGTTAGTCTTTATGGGGCGCATCGATGACCAAGTAAAAATACGCGGTTTTCGGGTTGAATTAGGTGAAATTGTTAATCAGTTAATGGCTGACGAAACCGTCGAGCTTGCGGTGGTGCTTGCTGAGCCTGGGCATGATGGAGGTAAAACGTTACGAGCTTATGTTCAACCACAGCAGAGCCTTGATGAAGCACAGCACAGCCAGTGGCTGCAATCGTTGCAACAATCATTAAGCGCGAGCTTACCCAATTATATGGTGCCAGCCACCTTCAGCGTGGTGGTGCAATGGCCGGTCACCACCAATGGTAAAGTAGATAAACAGGCCTTGCTCGCACTGCCAGCAGTCGTTTTATTGCAGGAATATCAAGCGCCGCAAAGCGCGCAGGAGCACTGGCTGGTTGAATTTTGTAGTCAGCATTTAGCGTTACCAACCAACCAAATTAGTGTCACCGCGAACTTTTTTGCGTTGGGAGGGCACTCATTATTGATAATGCAATTGGTGAGTCAGCTGAGAAAAAGTGAGCTTCAAGCAGACGTCCAAGCGTTATTCAAAGCGCATTCGTTGCAAGACATGGCACGGCAGATACAGCCATTGAACACAGCTGAATTTATCAATGTGCCCGCCAATGGGATCCCAGCAGATTGCCAACACATCACACCCGAGATGCTCACCTTAACGCAGCTCAGTGAGGCAGAGATTGCGGATATTGCGGCAGTTATTCCCGGAGGAATGGCCAATATTCAAGATATTTACCCCCTAGCACCACTGCAAGAAGGGGTCTTATTCATTCACACCATGAGCGAGCAATACGACCCATATGTCACCAGCAGCACGTTTGAGTTTGATGATGACGCGAGTTTGGCGAGCTTTTTAGCCGCGTTGCAACAACTGATTGCCAGACATGATGTACTGCGTACCGCCATCGTGTGGCGTAACCGGACAACCGCGCTGCAAGTGGTTCAGCGAGAAGCCCAACTAGCAGTGAGTCAACTAGCGTTTAACGACAGTGAGGATGTGTACCAAGCATTTATAGACTTTGTAGCGCAGGCCGATTATTGGATTGATTTAGAAACTGCGCCGTTACTGCAGCTGTCGGTATGTGAAGATACGGTACGAGGCAAGCATTATGCACTCTTGAGCGAGCATCACCTGATATCAGACCATGTATCGTTAGAGGTTTTAGTCGAAGAGCTGAGCGTACTGTTACATACTCCACACGCAGAGCTTGCACCGCCCGTTCCTTATCGCGAGTTTGTAGGACGTACCTTACAGCGCAGTGGCGAACTCGATACCGCCGCGTTTTTCAGCCAACAACTTGGTGAGGTGAGTGAGCCGACCCTGCCTTATGGGTTAAGCGATGTACTGAATGATGGTAAAGCGGTCACGAGTGTCAAAGTCAGATTGGACAAAGCCCAAGCGCAACAGGTACGGCAGTTAATGCGTGAGCACAACAGCAGCCCAGCAGCGTTGTTTCACTTAGTATGGGCCAAAGTGTTATCGGTGTGCAGCGGTCAGTCACAAGTGGTGTTTGGCACGGTTTTATCAGGACGCATGAATGGGCTCCCCGGCATAGAACGCATGATGGGGATGTTAATCAACACCTTGCCATTAAAAGTGGACTTAGGCAGTCACAGAGCCGCAACGTTATTAAGCCAACTGAACAGCGACTTACAAGACTTAGTACCGTATGAGCAAGTTTCATTAGCAGAAGCACAACGTTACAGCGGCGTCAGTGGACAACTGCCGTTATTCAGCGCGATGTTAAATTACCGTCACTCAGCAATAGCAGAGCAAGGCGCAGAAGCACAGGCGGGATTTCGGGTCCTTGAAAGCCAAGAGCGAACCAACTACCCGTTTAACTTATTAGTGGATGATTTTGGTGATGGCTTTGCATTTGAAGTGCAAATAGATACACGGGTCCCAGCGCAGCAGATAGCGGCGTATGTACAGGTTACACTGACAAACGTACTCGATTTATTAGCAAAAGACTCAATACAATCCGTGCACAGTGTGTGTGTATTATCAGAGGCCGAGCGCCAGCAGCAGCTGGTAGATTGGAACAATACTGCGCTGAGCTACCCTAAAGAATTGTGCATTCATGAATTATTTGAAGCGCAAGTGCAACACGCGCCAGAGCGCACCGCGGTATGGTTTGAAGAGCAGTGTTTAAGTTATGGCGAACTTAATGCCAAAGCCAACCAGTTGGCACATTATTTACGCGCTGAGCATGGTGTTGGGCCTGACAGTTTAGTGGGCTTATGCACTGAGCGCTCATTGGAAATGGTCATCGGGATTTGGGGGATTTTAAAAGCCGGCGGCGCTTATGTACCATTGGACCCCGAGTTACCGTCTGCTCGATTGCAGTATTTGGTCAGTGATACCCAGGCCAATGTGGTATTAAGTACCCAAGCCCTTAAAGAGCACATCACGTTAGGCGAAGCACAAGTGGTCTATCTTGATGGCTTGGGGAGTCAGGTTACACATTCGTTTAGCGAGTATAGCGAAGAGAATATTAATCTAAAGGAAATAGGGTTAACGTCACAGCACCTTGCCTACATGATTTACACCTCAGGATCTACAGGCCAACCAAAAGGCGTATTGTTGGCCCATCAAGCCTTGCACAACCGTATTGATTGGATGGACCGAGAATATGGCTGTGACAACCTAGATGTTATTTTACAAAAGACCCCGTACAGTTTTGATGTGTCGGTCTGGGAATTTATTTGGCCCATGCTAAAGGGCGCAAAACTAGTGGTAGCCAAACCGCAAGGACACAAAGACCCAAGTTACCTAACCGAACTGATAGTTGCCACCGGCGTGACCAAACTGCATTTTGTGCCTTCCATGTTAGGCGTGATGTTAGCCCATGGCGACTTGCGTCGATGTCAGTCACTGAAACAGGTTTTTTGTAGTGGTGAAGCGTTACAAATCAGCCATGTTGAACAATTTAGACATCAGTTACCAGAGGTTGGATTACATAACTTATATGGCCCAACAGAGGCAGCTATTGATGTGAGCTACTGGGATTGCTCGCAGCCACTGGGCAGCAGTGTGCCGATAGGAAAACCAATACAAAACATCCAGCTCCATATATTGGATGACGAATTAAATCTATTACCACAAGGAGCCTGTGGCGAGTTACATATTGGTGGAGACGGCTTAGCCCGCGGCTATTTAAATCGGCCAGAGCTGACACAAGAGCGGTTTATCGCCAACCCATTTTATCAAGCAGAAGAAGCCAACAGCAGTGAGCGCTTATATAAAACAGGAGATTTGGTGCGCTACAAAGAGGATGGCAACATAGAATACATGGGGCGTTTAGACCATCAAGTGAAGATAAGAGGCTTTCGCATAGAGTTGGGCGAAATAGAATATCAGGTCGCACAACATAAGCAAATAGACTCAGCGCTGGTTGTTGCCCAAGCGGATAAAGCAGGCAATCAACGGCTGATAGCCTATGGCAAAACCGTGCAAGCAGACGCCCCAAAAGAGGATGTTATTACCTCATTAAAAGCTGAGTTAGCGGCGGTATTACCAGAATACATGGTGCCAGCGAACGTTATTTTGGTCTCAGAATGGCCATTGACGCCAAATGGTAAAATAGACCGCAGAGGACTGCCCTCGGTGGATGAGAGTATCGATAGCACAGCGTATGTCGCGCCACATGGTGAGACAGAAGTGATGCTAGCAGAAGTATGGGCTCATGTATTAAAACTTGATGTTGCACGAATAAGCCGTAACGCTAATTTCTTTGAACTTGGCGGGCATTCGCTTCTGATAATGCAGTTGATTACCAGCCTCAAACAGCAGGGTTATCAATGTCATGCTCAGGCAATGTTTAAAGCTGTAAATTTACAAGCAATGGCCGATCAATTGGATTCAAATACCGATCCGATATGCGACTTTATTGTGCCAGATTACGTTATACCAGAAAATGTCTTACAACTTAGCCCAGATATGTTTCCTTTAGTTCAGCTGGAACAAGATAAACTGGACGAAATTGTAGCAAAAGTACCTGGCGGTGCGTCAAATATTCAGGATATTTACCCATTAGCACCTTTGCAAGAAGGAGTGCTCTTTATTCATACTATTAATAAAGAGCATGATCCATATGTAAGTACCATGGCTTTTGAGTTGGCTAATGAACAATTGTTGATGCGATTACGAGCGGACTTAACTTTTGTAATCGAACGTCATGATGTTCTGAGAACCGCGATTTTATGGCGTGGTCGTGCTCAAGCGCTGCAGGTCGTGCAGCGTCGAGCATACTTGCCAGTGACAAGATTAGATTTATCGGGCTCTGATATAAAATCGGCATTTGAAACCTATGTTGCACAAGGGGCGCACGGTTTTGAGCTTGAAACAGCCCCGTTAATTGAGCTCGTTGTGACACCCACGGATGAGCAGGGGCGGATTTTTGCCTTGTTAAAATTCCACCATCTGATTACTGACCACGTTTCGTTGGATATTCTGATGTCTGAACTCAGTGCACCGGATTTGACGCAGTTGCCTCCTCCTTTACCTTATCGTGAATTCATCGCCCGCTCATTGCATAACACCGCGAACTTGAATGTAGCTGAGTTCTTTAGTGAAAAACTCGGTGACATTGATACACCTACCTTACCATTTGATTTAGCACACGTAGCATCAGATGGTAATGATGTTGTTGAGTATGGTGATGAAGTGGCACTCACTCAATCTGAGGATATTCGCCGCCTAGCAAAACGCCATCAATGTAGCCCCGCAGCGTTGTTTCATCTTGCTTGGGCGCAGGTATTAAGTGCCTGCTGTGGTCGTGATGATGTGGTTTTTGGTACTGTGATGTCGGGTCGTATGAATGGCATGCCAGGTATTGAGCGCATGATGGGGATGTTGATTAATACCTTACCGCTGCGTTTACCGTTAAAAAACCTTCAGGTGACAGACGCGTTACGGCTGGTGAATCAGGAACTGCAAGCATTGCTGCCTTATGAGCAAGTCTCGTTGGCTCAAGCGCAAAGTTACAGTGGAATTGGCGGCAATACACCGCTGTTTAGTGCCATCTTAAACTACCGTCATCAGGCGCAAGCGCCAGCGCAATCAAGCTCAATGCCCGAGCAAGCAAGTGCGAGGCTGCTGAGCACACGAGAGCGGACGAATTATCCCTTTGAGCTTTCAGTGAATGACCAAGGAGAAGGGCATTGTTTTACACTGGACTTTCAGATTGAACGCCGTATTGAGGCAAAGCGCATCGCGGTTTATATGCAGACAGCGCTCAATAGCTTAGTCACGGCACTGTTAAATGACTCTAATAGTCCAGTGACCGAATTAACGGTGTTGCCACATGCAGAACGAACACAACAATTGATTGATTGGCAAGCGGCGTCTGCGATCTATCCGAAAAAGGCTTGTATTCATGAGGTCTTTGAACAACGGGTCGCTGACACCCCCGATGCCATAGCGCTCAGTTGTAATGAGCAAGTCTTGAGCTACCGGCAATTAAACGAGCGAGCGAATCAAGTCGCACATTACCTTCAAGATAGGCATCAAATTGGCGCCAATAGCCGTGTGGGTTTATGTATTGGGCGCTCAGTTGAGATGATTATTGGTACGTTAGCGATTTTAAAAGCAGGGGCCGCTTATGTGCCGCTCGACCCACAGGCGCCCCAATCACGTTTAGCCTACATGCTTGAAGACACCGCAGTGAGTGTGATACTGACAGCGGAATCACAGGCAACAGCACTGCACTTTAGTGATGTGCCGCAAATTTGTTTAGACCAACATGATGCGCTCATATCGCAGCAAAGCAGCAATAACCTCAGCCGAGCAACTGGGCTCAGTAGCGAGTCACTTGCCTATGTGATTTATACCTCGGGTTCTACAGGGCATCCTAAAGGCGTCATGACCCCTCATCGGGCGGTTAATCGTTTAGTCTGCTCACCGAATTTCATGACGTTAGACAAAGAGACGGTTTTTTTACAATGTGCCACCATTGCCTTTGATGCTGCCACATTAGAAATCTGGGGGCCATTGTTAAATGGCGGGCGCTGTGTCTTGTTCCCAGACGAATTAATCACGCTAGAGCGCCTGAACGCGGTACTGGCAGCGCAGCAGGTGACGGCGATGTGGTTAACATCGGGCTTATTTACGCAGTGGAGTACAGCCTGTCAACCGGGGCTTGCATTGGAGTATGTGCTTGCTGGAGGCGATGTACTCAATCCGCAAGCAGTTAAAGCCGTACAACAGGCGTTGCCAGATGTGAGCGTTATCAACGGGTATGGGCCGACAGAAAATACCACCTTTACGTGTTGTTACCCGATACCACGTGGCCAGGATTTATCCGCAGGTGTTCCGATAGGGCAAGGCGTACAAGGGGATGTGGTGCTAATTTTATCAGCACAAGGCAGCTTAGTACCCGCAGGCGTGATAGGCGAATTATGTGTCGGCGGTGATGGTCTGGCACTAGGTTACCTCAATCAACAGGCGCAGACGCAGCAGCAATTTGTCGCAAATCCATATAGTCGTATTTTGGGTCGGGCAGAGCGATTGTACAAAACGGGTGATTTAGTCCGTTATACGACAGATGGTTTAATCGAATATGTGGGGCGAGTAGACGACCAAATTAAAATCCGCGGATTTCGGGTTGAATTAGGTGAAATCCAAAACAGGATCAATGCGTTGGATGATGTCGAACAGTCTTTGGTGGTGTGCCGTAAAGATCAGAGCGATAATGCCAGTATTGTTGCTTATATTCAGCCAAGTTTTGAGTTGAAGGATGAATCGTTTTTGGCATGCAAAGCATCGGTTAAATTATCTCTGGCTGATAAGTTGCCTACTTATATGCAGCCATCAGCATTTATTATAGTTGAACAATGGCCCCTTACACCAAACGGTAAAATAGATAAAAAGGCATTGCCACTACCTAACTTCAATATCGCAGAAAGTGATTATATTGCTCCTGAAAGTGAACTTGAGCTTCAATTAGTCGAGATTATCGCTCGCTTGATAGGTATGCCTGTATCCAAAGTGAGCATGTCGGCTAATTTCTTTGACTTAGGTGGACATTCCTTGATGTTAATGAGGCTGTTAACAGAAATTAAAGAAAAGTGGATGGTGGAGCTGGCCATTAGTGAAGTATTTGATTGTCAGTGTTTGGCCAATCTTGCTGAGCTGCTGATAACAGAAATAAAACTGCTAACAACTTTTGATAATACCGAAATTAAAGATGATGAGGAGGTATTAGAGTTTTAAGCATCCTGACAATTAGGGATCTGAGCTATTGTTTCTCTTGTTAATCGTAAGAGTAAGAAAACAAGTCAGATCCCTGTCACCCCAACACTTTCCAATTTTATCTTTATAGTGAATCAAAACTCAGTTATTTAATCACTCAGACCAGATATTAGAGTATTGATCCCTACTCGTTTTAAAAATGCGAAGATATTAAATAATCTCAATTCAGGATAATGAATCTAACTCACGCAGCTATTTTCAACACCAACAGCGTTGGATTAGCTTGCAATCGACTCGCTTTTGACGTGCCAATCCACCTGGTTACTCTTTAAAATCCGATCTAGAGATGATCGGCATGGCTATTTATTTTTAGTAAATTTGTTTTGTTTTCTATTTGCTTGTTAATAGATATTACATATTTAAACAATTGGGTACAAATCCGAACAATTCTCAATCTTGTACCTTTTTTAGGTTGTGTTAACCTTTTAATTATAACTTTCGTAATTCGAGAATATTTCCTGAAAGGTCCTTGTTTAAGGAAAACTTATTGAGAAGTTTATACCTTAAAATACACATATTATGGAGATGACTATGCATAACATTAAAAAAGGATTTGGTATTGCATTTATGTTTGGTTTAACTGCTGTGCTGACAGGTTGTGGCGAGAGTTCAGATGAGTTAGATGATAAATTAAATCATGATGTAAAAATTACTTTAGTGAACTCTTTGGATTACATGGTGGACTTCCATGTTAAAAAAAGAAGTATCAGCACAGGATATAGCGGTTTATTTGATAGTGATAAAATAGCGTCAAAAGACATCCCTTCAAATAGCGTTGCTAATACTTATAACTATAGTTACAAAGTAACTAATAATATGGTTAATTTCGGTGTTAGAGATAGTATTAATGCAGATAAAGAAGACCGAATGACAACTACATTGAGCAAAAATGATAACCTTTGGGTGATTGCTTGGGAAGCATCTGGAGACAGAGAACTTTCAGTTGTTGATAAGAAACAAAGTAATAATGCAGATGTATTTAATGTGCGTTTGTTTGCAAATGGTAATTATGCAGTATCCGTAGATGGGAATCACGTTTTGAATACCGAAAAAGGGAAAGTAACCACTTATCTAAAAGTCGCTAACTGTGCTAATGGGCTCAAAGTAGCAGATAAAGCGATTGATTTATGTACCGGTGATTTCGCAAAGTCCTATTTACTCGTTGTTGATAATAGCGGTAAACGCGTTATGGCTGAGGAATAGTTTTAACTTTTGAGCTGCGGTAAAAGTTATGGCCTCACATTACAGGGATAGGAAGTGTTCTTTTTGTTAAATAACCTTGTACCATGGATGGTTATGTAATTAGTCAATAAACATCATTTTATTGATGAATAAGACCACAAAAAAAGCTATTTTGCTAAATGAAGGAAGTTAAAAAATGGATTTATATTTAAGAAACGAGCAGCAGAAAGTGAATGTTAATAAAGCGCTGAATTTTTTCACTCATAGTGAAACAGGCTTCAAACATAAGTTTGGATCCTCTTAAATTTTTATTGTAATTTTCATGTCATATTTTGAGTAGGCAAATGAGCAATATTTCGCTAGTATTTAGCCAAGTTCAGTGATTTTGCGTAAAATGAGCATAGTTTAGACATTTATTGGGTTGTAGCGAGATACGAGTCAACTAAATAAATAAGTTCGCTCAATTGATCAATTTAAAATATTTCCAGTGTGTATCTCTTATGTAGTAACGTTTTAGGTTGCATAACCGACAATCAGCACACTTCAAAATATGTCATTATACTTTTTAAGATCACTAATAATAGCCACACTTTATAAGTATTAGGTCACTCGTAATTAGTAAAGTCAGCACGTTTAAATGAGTAAAAGTAATGTTAGAGCAAATGCTACTAAACAATCTAAATAATAAAGAACAATTTAATGATGAGTCATTCGAATATAAGAGTGTGTTTTTTAGCTCTGTAGTGCCAGATCCAACTAATGGACGATTTCTACCATCTATTTTTGTTGATGATGAGCATGCAAGGTTATTTGTTGCCCGTAAGCTCAGTAAAGCGCAATTGATTAAGCTATATCATGGTGAGGAACACGTCTTAATTGGAAAGTCGATTATTATTAATTGCCTGACACGTGATACAGATGATTGGAAACGAGCTGCACATACCATAGAGTCAATTATTGAATTAGGTGCAAATATCTCTGTTTCCGAAATGATCCAGGTGCCAACGCTTTTTCCTCTGCATGATGGAACGTATCAAATATTAACCGGTCATCGCCGTTTTTTTGCACTTATATACGCCAAAGGTTATGGGGCTGCCGCTCAATTTAAGGTTTATGATAGTAAACCTTTACTGATAAAAGTGAAGCAGTTTCAGGAAAATGCGAGTCGTGAAGATTTACCTAAGTACGGGAAATTACAAGCATTTGTGAATGCAAGCACTGAAATTGAGCAACTGAATAAAGCTAGAATGTTGTCTGGGATGTCGCGATTGACCGTTAGAGAGATAGTTTCCACTTTAAGTATTTCGATGGGAGCTTATGACAATTATAATGTACTCGTTCGTTATCCTATTGTGATAAAAGCTTACGAAAATGGCTGTAGTTATTCATTTATTAAAATGAAAAAGCTAATTTTATCTGTTGAAGCTGACTATAAACAGAAACATCCCAAACCACATTTGAATGTACAAGATAAGAAAGAAATTTCAGAGCAGATCGAACAGCAGATATTGGGTATCAAAAAGCAGCCACAAAAAACGGTTCCGTCTTTTAGTATTCAATCACTTAATTCTGCAAATGCCTTAAAAGTATTATTAACTCAGGATGTGACCAAACTTGACATTCAAATTGAGTGGAATGAACTCGATTGGAACGATAAAAAAATGGTCACCGGTGCGTTAAATAAGCTAGTAGAGCATCTGAATCAACTCCAATAGACCCTTGCTCTATCAATTTGATGGTGATTTGCATGGAGCTGTATTAACACATACTGTAGTTGAGTTGTTAGAGAGTATCGTTATTGTTGTTCTATTTAATCTAGTGGCATTTTATAGTGGTGAAAGGCCTAAAAACCTCAATGACCAAAATTAAAATGCCTACTAGTTATTCAAAATTTATAATGTGCTATAACTCGCGGCAAGCGCGGTTCCTACACGTTGCGAAACTTGATGGATCACTTCATTTCTAGATTGATTTATAAAAAAATGATCGCCAGGCAATTGTACTAAATGATGTCCTAAATCAGATAATTCTCCCCAAGCGCTCAATTGATGCTCTTCGATGTCAATATCATCTTGGCCATGTAACACGAGAATTGAAAACGGCATTTTGCATTTTTGGGCTAAATAAGTTTCGGCGATTTTAAAGTCAGCCCGTAGAAGAGACATAAATAAATCCATTAGTTCTCTATTTTCTAATAGTTCCTTAGGGGTGCCATTTAGTTTTTCTAATGCTTGGATAAATTCATTTTTTGGTAGGTTATGGATCATCTCTTTATCTTTTGAGACGTGTGGTGCCCGGCTACCTGAAGCAATAAAATATTGTGGCAAGGGCATTTCATTTTGTTTAAGTCTATAACAGAGTTCATAAGCTACCCTGCTTCCTAAACTATGACCAAATAATAAATAAGGTTGTTGGGTAATAAAATCAGCATGTCTCATCAATTCATCGATCAACGATGTCATATTATCGTGAGGATCTTCTGCAAGACGAGATCCCCGACCTGGTGGCTGAATAATGACAAGCTCAATATCATCGGGAAAACTATCAGCCCATGAAATATAGGTACTAACACCTCCGCCGGCAAAAGGGAAACAAAATAGCCTCATTTTAGGGTAAGGTCTGGGCTTAGGTATTACGAAGAGTTTATTACTTTTTGATGAATAAATCATGAATAAAAACCTTATTAATTATTGGTTTAGTTGATTCATGTTACTTATATAGGAACGGTGTGTAAATATAAACTTCTCAGTATTGTTTAAAATTAAAATGAATAATAAACACTTTTATATCGCAAAAGTATAAAGGATGTAATAAAGCTCGCCAGTGTATTAAATTTTAGTTTTTTTGACGTTTAGGTTAACAGAACAAAAAAACTAAAATGCTCAATTAAGAATGATAAAAAAATGTAATAGTCTTTATATATCAATAGTTTTTTTCTTTAAGGTTGCCAACAAACGCGGTTGCGACCTTGTGCTTTAGCTTGATATAAATACTCGTCAACAATTTTAACGAGCTCTTCATGTGATGCTTCGTGTTTTGGGATCATAGTTGCACCACCAATGCTAATGGTTACGTAATGTGATATTACAGATGATTCATGAGGAATTTTCAGCTGTTCAATAGATTGGCAGATATCAGTCAAAATACGTTTGGCATCATCGGCATTGGTATCGGGTAGTACAATCACAAATTCTTCTCCGCCATAACGAGCAATAATATCATGGGGCCGTTTTAATTGATTTTTTATGTGTTTAGCAACTAAACGCAAAGCTTCATCGCCACTAAGATGACCGTATTCATCGTTATAGCTTTTAAAGTAATCAATATCTAACAAGGCTAAAGAAATCGCTTTGTTTTCACGTTTACAGCCATTCCAGACTTTTCGGATATCAAGCTCATAAAAACGACGGTTATAAATTTCGGTTAAGCTATCTACGAGGGCTAATTTTTCAAGTAGCTTTTTATTACGTTGCTCTCGCAGCACATTTTTTACTCTAGCTTGCACAATAGCCGGATGAAATGGCTTTGAAATATAATCAACAGCGCCCAAATCGAGACCATATTTTTCATCGTCAGCAGAAATTTTTGATGAGATGAAAATAACCGGAATATGCATCGTTGATTCATCGCTTTTTAACGAACGGATCACTTGATGACCTGTAATTCCTGGCATCATAACATCGAGTAAAATTAAATCGGGCAAATGTTTTGTCGCAAGAGCTAAACCTTGGGCGCCATCTTTAGCTAAAATCACTTTGCGTTGTGACATTAGCAACTCACAAAGCATGGTTCGGTTATCTTTAGCGTCATCAACAATGAGGATTTTTTCGGGTTCACTCCCAATGAGTGAGAAAGGATCTTTAGTATCATCAATCATAATAAAAGGTTCATTTTCTAATGAACTGTCAAAACAATGTGATGTGCTGTTTCTTTGGTTAATTATTTGATTATCTTCCATATTCCCACTCCTTGTTAATTGAGCTTTTCTGCAAGTATTTTTAAATGGTTACTTGCCCTTGGGTAATCCACATCTTGGATGCTCGATAAAATACTATCTATTTCGTCTGGGTATTGATTGCTAAGACTAGTGCTTTGTAATTCGTAAATTAAGAGTTCGGCTGCCGCATTGTCATCGGCCAAAAATAGGTTGAGTTGTTCAATGAGCTTTTGGATTTCAGCGTTGTCATTGTCGGTAATACTCGTTGTGAGTTGTTTACGGCTCGGTGGCAAACTATTGAGAGTGGCCAGCGCATGGTTAAACTGTTGTTTAAAAGGCTGTAAATATTCATCTAATACGACTAAATTAGCGGCTAGATTTTGCGAGTTTAAGTTACCGGTAAATTGTTCAAGATGCGCTGCCTGAGTGCTAAGGATTGATTCACCTAAACTTGCAGCCGATGATTTGATGGTATGGAAAAAACGGTTTAGCGCTTCACAATCTTGGTTAGCTAACATAGCGCGTATTTCAATTTCATAATCACTGTATTCAGTTAAAAACATATGTAGCATTTTTAAATAAAGCTCTATTTTGTTTTGGTGATTTTCTAAACCCGTTTGGGTATCGAATCCAGAGAGTTGGATCGGACAGCTCTGTCTTACTTTTGTTTGTATATTGCTATTTTGTGAGTCACCAAAAGCTGAAAATTCGATTGTTGCGTCTGCGGAAAATTGATTAATGGTGGCACTTGCATCAATCCATCGAGTGACAGTGAGGTAGAGTAATTGATGGTCAATTGGTTTATTTAAATGATCATTCATGCCAGCATCTAAACTGCGACGATAATCATCGGCAGATGCATGTGCGGTCATCGCAATGATAGGCAGTTGTTTGTGTAATGGATTTTTACGTAATTGTTTAGTCGCTGTTAACCCATCCATAACTGGCATTTGTACATCCATAAGTACTAAATCATAGTGGTATTGATTGATCATATCGAGTGCTTGTTGTCCGTTATTCGCGGTAGAGACTTGAATGCCAACATCTAATAAAAATTCAGAAGCAACTTCGCGATTTAAAATACTGTCATCTACTATCAGTACTTTTTTATCTCGCAGCGCCGATAAATCAAGTGAGTTATTTAAATTAAGCTCTCTTTTTTGCGCGCAAGTTCTTGAGGTTTTTTCTTGAAAAAATATTTCGACTAAGTTGTCATGGATACAGGAAGCATCGACGGGTTTGGAAATGATTTTTTTGATATTGACGTTATGGGCATCAGATTCGAACTTATCGACATCATAAGCCGTAACCATCAGCATGGCGGCCGGTTTGGTAATATGGACATTTCGTTCAATTTTACTGGCGGTTTCAACACCATTGATGCCTGGAATATTCCAGTCAAGGAATACGACATCATAAGGTGTTTGCTTTGAGCAAGCCTTTTCAAGTTCATCAATACCGGCATAGCCGTCAGCCACGGTTGTTACCTCAAGTCCTAAAGAAGTTAAAATATCAGCTAAGACTTCTCGGGCCATCGCATTATCGTCAACCACTAATGCGCGCATTCCTTTGAGCCTATTATGAAATGGCATTAGCGGCGTTTTTTCTGAGTCATTAAGGGTGAGTTTACAAGTGAAATGGAATTGACTACCTACATTGAGTTGACTCTCGACCCAAATTCGCCCGCCCATCAGTTCAGTCAATTGGCGACTGATAGCCAAACCAAGTCCGGTGCCGCCATATTTTCGGGTAATACTCGAATCCATTTGCATAAATGGGGTAAATAAAAGATTAATTCTCTCTTGTTCAATTCCAATACCCGTATCGATAACACTAAAGCGAAGAGTTGATTGTTGGTTGTGTTGTTCAAGAAGCTTAACTCGAATAATTACTTCTCCTTGTTCGGTGAATTTAACTGCATTGCTGGCAAGATTAATCAAAATTTGCCCTAATCGAATAGGATCACCTATCCATTGAAAAGGCACTTTCTGATCTATGTCGAGCAACAATTCAACGCCTTTATATTGTGCTTTATAAGCGCTAATGTTGGTGACACGGCGCAGTACATCTCGAATATCAAAAGGGGTGTAATCTAAAGTAAGTTTGTTTGCCTCGATTTTTGAATAATCTAATACGTCGTTTAATGTATTGAGTAGCACATCAGAAGAGGAAAGTACCTTTTCCATAAAATCGCGCTGTCGTTTATTGAGCTGCGTTTTAAGCATGAGTTGACTGAGTCCAATAATCGCATTCATTGGCGTGCGTACTTCATGGCTCATATGGGCAAGGAAATTAGATTTTGCTTTGCTGGCCGATTCAGCTTTTTTGCGAGCTTCAACTAGTTCAGATGTGCGCTCAGATACTTTTTGCTCAAGATTGGTATTGTAATCAAATATGCGAGTCGCCATTGATTTAAATGCGTTAGCTAAAATGCCCACTTCATCTTTGCGGTTGCTAGGTAGCTCTATTGCACCACTGGCAACCAGTTGATAGTTTGCTTTGCCGATTTCGCTTGATGCTTTACCAAGCATTTTTAGCGGGTTAACAACTTTATTCAGTGTGACAACGTAGAGCATCAGCATTTCAACAATTAACGACAATAAACCAATAATTAAGACAAAACGTGCCGTTGATTGTGCAGCCTCATTGACCAATGCTTTAGGATACACGGTCACAAGCAACCAATCAGGGCCTTTTATTGGTGCAACAGCGAGCCAAGCTTGTTGTAACTCATCAAATAAAATAGCGGTTTCGTTGGTATTTCGTTGAGTGATTAGATTAATTGTTTGGCTCGGTATGGTGTTATTTTTTAATTTTTTAGCAACAGGATGGGGTTTGTTTTTTAAGGCATCTTCTATTTCTGGGTGGACAATTAATTGGCCTTGGGAACTAACAATAAAATTATAGGTGCCTTCGAGTTTGTCGTTAATAATCCTATCAATTAGATCTAACAGTAAAATATCGTGGCCAATATTAAGAATATTTTCACCATTAATATCAACCGGAGTTTCCAGTGAGACCATCCAATCTTGCGCTGTTTGGTCATAATATAAATCGGTCCAAACGGGTACTCGTTCAGGATTATTTTTTGGGATCACCACATCAAACCAAGGTTCCTTGCTAAAGTCTAGATCCGCTGCGGCATCAAGCCCCCAAGGTAAATCTGGCCAATAGAGGATGGCGACATTTTCGGGCATAGTGACATAAACACTGGCAAATCTATTAGTCCAAGCAGGACCATATTGGGCAAGTAAATGGTAAGAAATATTGAGTTTATTGCGAAAAGCTTGATTGTTGATTGGTGCTTTGGGGGCTATAAAGCCTGAAATATTCTTAATAATATCGCCTTGAGGTGTCGCTAAACCATAAAAAACTTCTGGCTGTAAACGTGTGGTGCCATCATCATGGCTAATAAAACGTTGCCCAAACTCGTCATCTGAAATATTAATACCGCTGTTATAGGCTTCGATGAAGTGTTGTTTAAATACTTGATGATTATCATAGGCAAGTTCAAAAATAACACTTTCTTTTTCACTGCGTTCTTTGATGTATTTATTAAGGGTTTCTACCACTTGGTTTTCGTAAATAGTGGTGATGTGCCAATAAGTCGCGCCTGAAACTAATACGACAATTAAGGTAAGGCGCAATGCCATTTGTAACAACATTGCGGTGGTGAGCTTATCTTTAAATTTGATTGCGTCAAATTCGCCGATTGGCAGTTTGGGTTTGAGGCTTCCTTGCATCGCTATCCTTATGTGAGCATCGTTTTTATTTTGGCCCAACTAAACTAATCGATATGAATGAATTTCATTCCTACAGCAAGCCTAGCGTAGCTCGATTTTAATTCAAGTTTAGGTAATAAGCTGTAAGATAAAAAAAAGGAACAAAGACTAAATTAGAAAGGTATTGCTACAAAATAAAGTATTAAGCTGTGTATTTTAGTTAATTGAAAAATTTTAACCCCATTTTGGCAAGACGTGCGTTTATAGAGTTAGAAATGCTTATTATCTCATTAAAAGGTCAAAAAAATGATTCAACTTACAAGTTATAACAGCGAAAAAATGCATGGGTCAATTCTAACGCTGACTATCATCAGCTTATTAGCTGGCTGTCAGGGGCAGCAGCAAAATACTTCGGCTCAAAGTGATGAGCAGGCTGCTGTTATAGAGCAAAAAAACACACAAAGAGAAGCACAAACACAGACAAATACTTCCGCAGAAGTGCAAACAAAAAGCAAATCGTCACAAGAGAATGAGATTAGGTTTAATCATCCTCGTATTGAGAATGTCGCGGGATTAAACCATGAAAGCCTCGCGCCTGCACAAATGCAGCAAGTGCGCCATCGGATTGGTGCGGTTTATCCACCGATGCCAATGCCACCTATTTTGCCACCTAAACCCATGCCCCCACAGTTTGAAAATGAACAAGCGCGAGAAAACTACCTTAAAAATGAACAAAACCCAGTAAAACAAGTCATGCTTGAACCTGTTTCTACGTTTTCAATCGATGTTGATACTGGCAGTTACAGTAATAGCCGACGGATGATAAAAATGGGAAAGCGACCGCCAGCAGACGCAGTGCGCGAAGAAGCCTTTATTAACTACTTTGATTACCATTACAGTGCACCAAAGTCTTTAGAGACACCATTTAATGTGCATACTGAAGTCGCTCCGGCACCTTGGAATAACCAGCGCCAATTACTGAAAATAGGCATTAAGGGGTTCGACATTGAAAAAGCAGAGTTAAAAGCGGCTAATTTAGTTTTTTTGCTAGATGTGTCAGGCTCGATGAATGCACCCGATAAATTACCGCTGCTCAAAAGTAGTTTAACCATGTTAACCAAACAGTTAGATGAAAACGACTCGGTTGCCATTGTGGTTTATGCTGGCGCTGCAGGTTTAGTATTACCCGCAACAAAAGGAAATGAATATCAAGTAATTAGCAATGCGCTGAATAATTTATCAGCAGGAGGCTCAACAAACGGCGCTCAAGGGATTGAGCTTGCTTATCAAATTGCTAGCCAAAACTTCAAAAAAGAAGGGATTAATCGTGTTATTTTAGCCACCGATGGTGATTTTAATGTTGGCATGAGCTCGGTTGACGCGCTAAAAAAGCTCATTGCCAATAAACGTAAAACAGGCATAGCCTTGACCACTTTGGGGTTTGGTCAAGGTAATTACAATGATGGTTTAATGGAGCAATTAGCAAATATAGGCAATGGTCAGCATGCTTACATTGATACCATTAATGAAGCGCGTAAAGTCTTGGTTGATGAGCTGAGCAGCACAATGCAAATTATTGCTAAAGATGTCAAAATTCAAGTAGAGTTTAATCCTGCACAAGTGGCTGAGTATCGCCTGATTGGTTACCAAAATCGCCTTTTAAAACAAGAAGATTTTAATAATGATACGGTTGACGCTGGTGAGCTTGGAGCCGGTCATACGGTGACGGCGCTGTATGAAATTACACTTGCGAATTCACCAGCTAAGCAGATTGACGACTTACGTTATCAAACGCCTCAGCAAATGCCGACAAACTCTAATTTCTCAAGCGCGCAAGATGAACTAGCCTACGTGAAATTACGTTATAAAGCGCCAAACAGTGATGTCAGCAAGTTAATGAGCCAAGCAATTTTTGCCAGTGAAACACAATCGCAATTTGCTCAAGCCAGTCAAGATTTTCAATTTGCGGCAACGGTGGCAGGTTTTGCCGATAAACTTAAAGGTGAAAAATACACAGGGCTTTGGCAGTATCAACAGCTAATTGATGTTGCTGTGGCGAATAAAGGGGACGACCCATTTGGTTATCGAAATGAGTTTATTCAATTGCTCAGAACAGCAGCTGAGCTTGAATAAACCATTTTGGTTTGAATATCTAGCAGTTAGCTTAGGGTAGGTAATGTTAAAACAGGGTGTGATGGACGAATTAAGTGATGAGCATTTAATGCAAAAATATGGCTCAGGTGATGCCAGTGCCTTTGAGCAATTGTATTTACGCCATAAAAATAGTTTATACCGTTATTTGCTGCGCCAGAGCACTGAGCCACAGATAGCAGAAGAGATTTATCAGGATGTATGGCACAAGGTCATTGCTGCGCGCCTCACCTATCAAGCAAGTGCACAATTTAATACTTGGTTGTATCACCTGGCTCGTAATGCACTCATCGATCATTTTCGTCGAAGCGCTACAGCTCATAAATATGTGGTAGAGGATGACGGATCACACAACCATGCAGAGAGTGATTTGGTTGATAATGAGCAAGCCATCGATACAACAAAACAGCTCATGCTGTTAAAACACTGTTTGCAGCAATTACCGCAGCCCCAGCAAGAAGCTTTTTTACTCAAACATGAAGCTGGACTGAGTTTATATGCCATTGCAGAGGTGGTGGGTGAGCAAGAGCAAAGCATTAAAAGTAGGCTGCGTTATGCATTAAATAAACTCAAATATTGCATGCAGGCCAAATTAGGAGACAACCATGGCTAATAAATTAACTGAAGATGAGTTAGTGGCACTATATCACCGTGGTGCGGATGAAATGCCAAATAAAACCCTAGATGCAGCTATTTTATTGCGAGCAAAACAAAGTTGTGAAACATCTGATACAGCAATATCAAACAATTTAAATGTTATGAACGCTGGCGTTACTGAGCTGCAAAGTAAAAATGTAGTTTCCATTACTCATCAAGCGAATCGTCGAGGCACGCATTGGTTGTGGTCGCTTTCAACCGCAGCATCGGTTTGTTTAGTGGCATTGATCTATTGGCAAAATAGTGATCAATATCATTTTGAGTCGCAAAGTAGTATCCAGCAACAACTTGAGATCTCACCTGTTCAATCACAATCAATAAGCATTGAAGGTAAACCCTCGAGAGAGTTCGAACAACAAACTCCTGTTTTACTTCGGGCAAAAGAATTTGAAGCCGATAGCATACAGCCTAGTGCAGCGGCGATAAAAAATGCAGCTCAAGTAATGAGTCCATTACATAGCGTTGATATTCAACAGCGCAAGGAGCAAGCCAAAGGAAGCCTTGCCGAGCGTCAAGGTGCGCAGCCAACAACGCCGAAAATGCTTGCAACTCCAATATTTGAATCGCGTTTAATTGAGGTCGATGAATTACTTGATAAAGGAGAGATAAAGCAGGCAAAAGTAGTGCTAACACTGCTACTTACAGAACATCCAGGACTTAAAGCGCACCTTAGCGAACGTCAGCAGGCGTTATTAGCTAATCATTAATCGAGACTACGAGGAAAATTTTAAATCAAAACAGCAGATTAACGCTGCTGTTTTTTTATATATTAAGATTATTTAGTACATTAGATATGTTAATGGTCGTAATCAGCAGTAGTCAATTATTAATCAACGCGATAGCATGGAGAATCATAATAATAACAGCCTAATGCAGGAACACAGATGGCCGTAATAACACAGCAACAGCACGCTGAATTTTTGGGACATCCCAAAGGACTCTATGTGTGCTTTTTTACCGAAATGTGGGAGCGTTTTTCTTTTTATGGAATGAAAGCGCTCCTATTTTTATATCTTGTTAAATATCATTTATTTACCGATGAACATGGCTATAACTTATTGGGTGCCTATGGTGCTATGGTATACGCCATTCCGGTGATTGGAGGATTATTGGCAGACCGTTACCTTGGTACTCGAAAAGCGGTTATTTTTGGCGCGACTTTATTAGTGCTTGGTCATGCGGGTATGGCGTTTGAAGGGCATCAAGCTGCGTTGGTAGACGGTAACATCATGCGAGATGAAACCGCCTTGCAATATTTTTATTTTTCACTCTCGCTCATCATTATGGGAGTTGGGTTTTTAAAACCGAATATTTCAACCATAGTCGGGCGCTTGTATCCTGAGAATGATCCGCGCCGCGATTCTGGTTTTACGTTGTTTTATATGGGAATTAATGCAGGCGCATTTTTAGCGCCATTGATCTGTGCTTACCTTGGCGAAACATATGGTTGGAAATATGGTTTTGGTTTGGCGGGTATTGGTATGTTGGCTGGATTGGTTATTTTCATTACGGGGCAAAAACATTTACAAGGACATGGTGAACCACCGGTTCCTGCGAAGTTAAAACAACAAGTATTTATTTTGTCTATTGAACAGTGGATTTACTTTGGCGCATTTTGTGGTTTATTTGTTGTTTGGGGCTTAATTCAAACTCACTCTATTTCAACTCAATTAGTCAGTTGGCTCCCTGCGGTTTCACCTGTGATTTGGTTTTTACATCTCACTACTATCATTTTATTAAGTGGGATTTTTTGGTTTATGGCCAAGCGCTGTACCACCGTTGAGCGCCACCAAATGGGGGCACTCATCGCCTTTATTATTGCAGGATTGCTGTTTTTTAGTCTTTATGAGCAAACCTATGGCTCGTGGGTATCGTTATCTGATAGAGTGATGGATCGTACGTTATTAGGCGTAGAGTGGACCGCAGGTCAGCTTACGGCCATTGGTGCGATGTTTATTTTGTTACTCTCACCATTTTTTGCCTGGCTGTGGCCATTTTTAGCAAAACGAAACTTAAACCCAAGTAAACCGTTAAAAATGGCTCTGGGTTTATTATTTGCTGGTTTGTCATTTTTAGTATTAGTTTGGGCGACCAATTCACCTATGCCTAATGGTTTAATTAGTGTTTGGTATTTAGTACTGGCGTATTTGGTGCTTGAGATAGGCGAGTTAATTTTATCACCGATAAGCTTGGCTGCCGTGACACAATTATCGGTGAGTAAAGTGGTGAGTGTGATGATGGGAGCGTGGTTTTTAGGCACTTCGTATGCTGAAATTTTATCAGCCGAACTTAATAAACTCGCAGCGATTGAAACTGATGCCGGAGTTATAACTGACTCTGCTGCTGCCTTAGCTAAATACCAAGACCTTTTTTGGTTTTCGGCGCAAATTGGGATAGGACTTGCTTTGGTCTATTTGCTACTGACACCGCTCTTGAAAAAAATGATGCATGGTGTGGCTTAAGCCTTAGCGTAAATTGGTGGGATAACGAAATAACAAAGGCGCTGTCTGCGCCTTGTTTTTCAAAGCTGTTAGTTCATCTGAGGAGCTCTGAAAGCAATCGATTTTGTGACAACAAGCATTATTTAATTGAGGGTCACTGTAAATTCATATGCTCATTAACTCGGATAATTTACACAATGCAAAAAAGTTGTCGACTGACATGAGTTATTTTTTTGAGGGATTAAATGGCAATAATTTAATAACTAAAAAGTAACATATCATTTTATTTAAATATATTTCATGTGGTTATATGTAATTTGTGCGTGGGTTAAGCGGCTGTAAACATTCAATTAACACTTGACTGTTAAATGAGCGGGTTGTACTTTGATTCAGGTGTATAACCATGGACGAATTAAAATGAAAAAATATATCCTGCTTGCCACCTTATTCCTTACACCTACTTTAGTGTTAGCTGATGAAACTAAACTAGCACCAGAATTCCAAGGTGAAACTTGGAATTCAAAATACAAAATTTCTTATGATGACCTTAACAATGTATTAGATCTTATGGTGCTTGATACGGGCTTATCAAATCGCGATAGCATGAGCACTAACCGAGCGAACATTGGCACAAAGTTAAAAGCCAGCCGTAATAAACACACTGGTTTAGAAGCGAATCGCTTTTATTTTGAAGCTTTTAAAACCGATGAGCTAAAAAGTGTATTTACAAAAATCAGGCAATCTCTTGAGCAATTGCCAACCGAGTTACCGTTAAAAGAGCTAAAACGCAAAGAGCAACTAGCTTATTGGTTAAACCTCTATAATGTAACTGTGCTTGAACAGCTAATTAATCGGTATCCGATTGCCAAGCTAGAAGATGAATTAACCGATGAAGATTCATTTTTGAACGAGAAATTATTGACGGTTGCGGGCCATAAATTATCACTGAAACAAATTCAAGATGAAATTTTATTTGAAAAATTCGGTGATAAACCAACTGTTATTTATGGCTTATATCAAGGTAATATCGGCAGTCCAAATATTCGTACCGAAGCTTATACTGGCGACAAAGTTGACCTTCAATTAGAACGAAATGCCACCGAATTTATTAATTCCAACCGAGGCGTGTTTCGCCATGGAAAAAATAAGGTACGTGTTAGCCAGTTTTATGAACAACACGCTAAATATTTCCCAAACTTTAAAGAAGATTTAGTGAAGCATTTATCACTGTATTTAAAAGGTGAAATGAAAACCTATCTGTTGAGCGCTAAACGTATTACGGCAGATATGGAGGATTGGAGCATTACTGATGTCTATGGCTCAATGCGCAGTTATGGTACTTCTGCTAACAATAATAGCGCAGCAATCCTCGATTCTGCGTCAGCAAACTCAACCGATAGCTCACGAGATGGCTCAGGTGGTGGGGTATCTGCGTTTAATTTGGCTTTGATATCTGATCAAGTTGCTTCTCGAACTATTTCATTTGGCCGTTTTAGTGCAGAACAAGCTGACATGCTTCGCAAAATTCAAGATAAGAAAACTCAAACAGGTAGCTCAGTAACAGTGACCGATTTATCAAGCGATGACAAAAACGATAATTAGATTAGCTTGGTCCAGTTAAATAAAAACGGCAGAGAGTTCTCTGCCGTTTTTATTTATATTTATCAATTATTTGTTTCGGTTAGATTGAATCCAATTGCCAACTTTGTTATGTTCGCGCCAATATTAACAAGGTGATTTGGTTGCTTTATTAAATTGCTTATTTGTAGGGTTAAAGTCACAGTAGATGGGTTGTATCTTTATCGCATTAGTTTAAGGCGGGCTCATCTTTACGTCTTTTGCTAGCTTTGCTCGGTATGTAATTTAGTCATTCTAAATCAATATTGAGCAAAGCTACCGCCTCTTGCTCTCGCTCCTTATCTACCGCTGTGTAGGCAACAAAGAGCAACAAGCGTATAGGTGAACCCGAAGTACTGTGGCTGTTTGGCATTTCTACTGCGTTGATACCGATTTATGTTGAGCACGACACTAGGTCGGCTGCGCTTTGGCTAAATACTAAAACAAAAACCTATACTAAAGGTCAACAAGGCCTTAATTATTTGGGTTATTTTGAATTGTCAGGAGGAACTAATGACAAGCAATATTGTAATTTCACCCGCTGTTAAAGCTGACCTTCCGTTTATTTATCAGCTCGACCAAGTCTCGTTTACAGGCGAGGGGTATCCTGCTTTTTTTTTGCGTCAAGCCTTTGATTGTTGGCGTAATCATTTTTGGGTGATAAAACAAGAGGATGACGTTATTGCGTATTTATTACTGGTACCCTCAAGTGAAACTAAAGGTGATGGTTGGATTTTATCCTTGGCTGTAAGTGAGCACGCCAGAGGGCAAGGATTAGCGAAACAATTGATTCAGCATGCTATTGATCATGCAACAGACTTTCAGCGTTTATTACTGACCGTGAGCCCAGATAATTTAGCTGCATTAGCGTTATATCAACAATTTGGTTTTACTGAAATTGAGCAAGAATATGATTATTTTGAGCCTGGTGATTGCCGCTCAATTTTAGGGTTAACCTTGTGATAAATTTAGCCTAGCTTTGGCTTTTAGCGTGTTAAAACGACCTTTGGAGGTTTTATGATTATTGCGTGCCCACAGTGTAATGGGTTAAACCGAGTACCAGATGAAAAGCTGACTGAACAGCCTAAATGTGGCAAATGTAAAACGCTTTTATTATCAGGGCAGGTACTTGAATTAACGAGCGATAACTTTATTGTACACAGTCAAAAATCTGAACTGCCTTTGGTGGTTGATTTTTGGGCCAGCTGGTGCGGCCCATGCCAACAGTTTGCACCTATTTTTAATCAAGTTGCGAGTCGTAAACACACTCAGTTTCGTTTTGGTAAAATTAATACCGAACAACAGCAAACATTAGCGGCGCAGTTTAATATCCGTTCAATTCCAACCTTGAAGATTATTAAACAAGGGAAAATTGTTGCCGAGCAGGCGGGTGCATTGCCCCAATCAGCCTTTGAGCAATGGCTTAATGCGCATCAATAAAGGCTTTTGCTGTAATTTTGTAACAGATGTACCAGATGGCAAAGCTGATATAAGCTGGGCTAGACGATAAAAGCGAGCTGCTGCTGGTGCAAATTGGCATCAGTTCTGTGGCCGAATTTATCCAGGTCGACCCTTTTTTGTTGTACGAACAATTAAAATCAGCAGGTCATACTGTGAGCTTAAATTTACTGTATGCCATGCTAGTGCATAACAAGGTTGCCATTGGCAAGTAATTAAACGGGCACAAAAAATGGCCATTTTAGTCCGTTTAGATGATTTAGGTATTGCGCCATAATAAGGGTTACAGAATAGAGTTTTTATTTATGGTACAGCAAAATTTTGTTAGGATCGGGTGCATGTTATCTCCCTCGTTTAGATGGGTGATATTAAAGCCAATTGAACGTGCCTGATAGGTCCCAGAATATGCTGAATGTGTTTAAATGGAGTGTGAGTAAACTCCCACTATTATTGTTTGTATTGTTACCTTTGGCGTTCGTCATTTACTCTTTTGTTGATACTTTTTTGTACACTAAAGCAACCTACGCACAACTTGAAAGTGTAAACAGCTTTTCGTATCACCTTGGTGCTAACATCGCCACCTACTTACCAAGCGCACATACGGGAACCTTGTTGCTTTGTTTTGTTAGCGTGTTTTGTGGTTGTATTTATTCTACGCTGAAACAAATTTCTAATCGTTAGTGCTGCAGCAATCATTTCATGTTTTTGGCCCGAAGTTTGTTCTAGCGCAATAAATGCGTCACCAATTCCTTTTACACTGCCCGCAACTTAACTGTACTTCATTAGTTCTAGATTAAAGGAATAAGTAAATGGCCTCACAAAGTCAGCATCGTGTTTATATCCCAAGTAATGCGCGTTCAAATCAATATATTTTGGCTGAGTTTAAATTGGATGATCTGTTTTATCAGCAATTTTTAAGCCCTGCACAAGCATACCAAAAAATTAGTGAACATTTATTTACTCTTTGTGAAGAACGTGAACTCCATAACGTACATTTAATCGCTAACGATAAACTGCCAATCGTGCGTTTTCATGAAGAGTCGTATTGTTTGCAAACTAAAAAACAAGTGATGTTTTTTTATAATCCAAAATATCATGAATCTCACATGTGTATTGAAGATGCCGACTATGTGGCTAAAAAAATTCGTATCGTCTTTTTGGCTACCGGTGATGAACTTCGGGCCAACGCAGCGCAATTTCATCGTCGTGTTGCGGCGGTGATTAAAGAATTTAAAACTACGTTACCTGAATCAATTCAATCGATTAAAGTGCGTGATCACCAACATTTAACCTACGATTTATTTGCTAATGCCAAAGGCAATAAAGAGAGTTATGGTTACAAATTACGAAGCTTAACACCGCGTTATCAGACTCGAGAGTGTCCATTGCCTGCAGAGCACAGTGAAATGACCTATGCCACAGTAAGCATTCCATTAACTCGGGCGATTAAAACGCAATTTTTACCGCAAGGTGAGCAAGGGTATGCCAATTTATACCGTTATTTAGAAGATACATTTTTAACGGCCTGTGGCACAAGGAAATTACAGCGCATTGCTATGGTTGCCAATGATCGCATTCCTTTGGTGCGTAATAGCCAAGTTGATAACAATGCGCAAAATAGCGAACTGCAAAAAATTAGCTTTGATCCTGCTAATCATGACACTCAGTATTACGGTTTTTGGCAAGAGGATAAATTAGTCCAAACGGTTTATTTTATTCTTGCCGCAGGCGATGAAGATAAAAATGACATTGGTTTTGGTAAGTTTATGAACAGTGTAGAAGCTGCGATGCGAAGTGTGGCTGATAAGTTTCAAATCCCTGCAGATCAACAAAATGTGACCATTCGTTTTTATCAACATGTAAGCTATCGTGCTTAACTGTAAAACGCTTTGATAAAAATAGGCAGCTTGGCTGCCTATTTGCGTTTAGTTTCAAGGGTAAAGCTAAGCAGGATTGGGGATAAAATACATCATAGCTATAAATTAGTTTTGCCAGTTAAGAAGCCAAAACTAATGTAAAACACGGCTAGCTAATGGAGAATCGGATAAAGCGGCCTCACTGGTTACGCCATGTTGTAGCCATTGTTGATAACAGCGATGGCTTTGTCGGGTGGCAATTTTGGCGATATCACTATTACGATGTAGCGTAAGACGAGTCATTGCTTCATAAGCATGATAAAGCTGAAGCGATGCTTGTGCTAATAGATTTTTTGCTGTTAGACAATCGGCTATATTGTGCATAGTAACAACCCAAGCTGCAGCACACTGGGCGAAGTGATTAATACTGACATCATCGAGTTTATTACTCAATAACATGCTCATTTGATTGGCGCAGGTTAATTCTGCGGCTTGATAACTTGCTAGTGCAACATCGTATTGGCAAGCGATAAAAGCATGATTTGCGCTTTGAACTAATTCTTGCCAATCAAGTAACAGCTGCTGGTGGACTTGAAGTGAACTCGAAAGCTGTGATTGCATAAAACACCAGTTGATAATGATTCTCAATTAAGTTAACCATAACGTACTTTTATTTAAATGAGAATCATTTTCTTTATTCGGTTGTTATTTTGCTGATAATTATCACATTAATTACCAAGGCATTTCCCCCTTGTTGCAGTCGGAGCATAAAGGGGGTTATCGTTTTAAAAAGAGCGATGTGGAAAGCGAAAGCTCGGTTCAGTTATTAACTCACCTGACGCATCTTTTGGTGTTGAATAGAAATTAACGATTAATTCATCGGTTTGATTATCAACTTCGATATGAGCAAATCCCCAAGTAAAACTTTTAGACCAAAGTAAGTTGTATTGTGGGTAGCGTAGCGCTTGTTGTTTTGCAAATGGGGTGTGTTTACCCCGCATTTTGGCCGCCGCGCCACTAATGATAAGGGGAAGTTTAGCCAGTTTTTTATCGGGTACTGCCACTGAACAATCATCGGTTAATAACTCTAAATCATGTTCATGTCCGGCAATATACGCATCAGCATATTGGCATAAACTAGGTAATAACAACTCTTTTAGTACATGTCCCTCTGCGTATTTTGAGCCTCCAATCGACCATAAAATATGATGACCGTAAACAATTTTCCATTTTGCGGTAGAGTTTTTTAAGCCTTCTTTGAGCCAATTTAGCTGTTTAATATCCTCACCAGCTAAAGGAACCTCATGCTTTTCATGTGTTTCTACTTCAGCTAAATTATTTGCCTTTGCTTGTGCCAAACTTTGTTCACGACCATCAGGTAAAAGGGGAAGGTTGTAAAAGTGCTGCCCTGACAATAGTAAGTTGGTATCAAGGACAAAAAACTCAACCTCATTGCCTGGTGTGCCTTGGCGATAGCTGTAGTAGCCTTGTTTATCAAGTTGAAAATGGGGTTGCTGTTCCATCCAAGCAATTTGTTTAGCAACGCCGACACGAGATGTTTTCCAATCGTGATTCCCAAGTGCCGAGTAAACCTTAAGCGCTGGTTGAGCTGCAAACAAAGGGCTCAGCGGAGCTAATATTAAATCATTCATGCGCTTGGTATCGTCTTTGCCATCGTTGGCATCGGCACCATCAGGATAAATGTTATCGCCTAGTTGAATGGCAAAATCGCAGGGTTTTTGTTGACACAATGTCGTCATCGCTAAACCTACCGCTTCTGCGCCACCTTGCTCTGTGGTGATATTAGTACCTGGATAAACATACAAAGGGGCATGGTCAAACTCAGCTATTGGACGATGATCTTCAAGCCAGTCGCGTAGCGCTTTGGCAATAAATTTATCGGGTGCAAGTGGTTTTTCGATATGTTTTGTCTTTGGGTAATCCACATGATAACCACCATCACCAAAAGCTAAAAAGGCAAGATTGTTGCTCGCTTGCGGTGCTAAATGTGTCACTTGATGGCTGCATGCACTTAAAGCTAAAGCAAGTAAACTTATAGAGATAAAAATTGTTTTTTTATTCATAAATATACCTAGCAATTTTCATTGCTAGGTCCTTAATATTAAAGAGAAGTAATGGTCAGTCCCAACTCAAATGAGCGGCCGTATTCTTCGTATTGATAGTTGTTTGAGGCTGTACCGTGATAAAGATAAAACGGCTCATCTGTGAGGTTGGTCGCATTAAAATAAACTTGAGCGCGCTCGTTAAAGTAGTATTTAGCACTAAAATCAAGTTGGGTATGGCTTGCTTGCATTACGCGGCGGCTGTTTTCGGTAAATTGATAGCTTTCACTTTGATACGATACGCTTAACCGTGTACTCACTGCGCTATTTTCAAATCCTAGCATGAGGTTGGCGACGGTATCAGACTGGTTGGGCAAGGCTGCATCGGCATCAATTAAGGTTGCGTTGCTGGCAAACATAAAGCCAGAATCAAATTGTTTATGCCACGCAAGCTCAAGACCTGTTAATGCGGCACTGCCGCCATTAACAGCTTGCATCACCTGTTTGAATCCTTGCCATTGGCCGTTATCTTGTACTTCTTGTTGGCTAATAAAATTGTCGATATCTTTATAAAAGAGCCCGGCAGATAAGACACCCACTTTGCTTGGATAATACTCAAGTGATAGGTCAAGATTAATCGATTTATATGGGTCCAGTTCTGGATTACCCACTTCAGCTTGTCGCACTGTCGTAATTTTGCCATTTTTTTCAATGCTTTGTGTTTCAATCAGCGCATATGCGGCTGAATCTGAAAACGTCGGTCTGGCGATAGTTTGTGTGGCAGCAAAACGGCTAATTAACTTATCCGAATGTTGATAACGTAGATTGAGGCTTGGCAATAAGTAGTTGTAATCTTTATTGACTTGCCAAGGAGTGATATTAACAGTTTGTGAGTCATTGACGTCATCAACAACTAACTCGACCTTATGGCCTTTGGTGCTAAATTGTGTGCCTTCATAACGCATTCCAGTAATGATATCGAGTTGGTCAATATCAAGGCTTAGCATGATGTAAGCCGCTAAAATATCTTCTTCAGAGCGATAACTTTGGCCCAAACTTTCGATATCGGTATCGTTTTGATTAATATCAAATTGGGTGCTGTTGGCTTTGACATAGTCACGTAATTGTTGGCGATTGAGTCCAGGTCCAAATGCACCTAAGCTGTAATTTGGCACTGCAGCACTAAATTGTGCAGCGGTGATATCGTCAAAGCCGCCATCATAAATAACGGTATCTACCTTGTTAATTTTTTCACGGCGGCTGTATTTGGCACCAAATTTTAGTTGGCTGTTATAACCTTGCCATACAAACTCTTTGCTTAAATCAATTTGAGTACTGAGGGCTTTATCTTCGCTTAAATTATTGGCCAATAGAACTTCATCAAGTTCAAAGTTTTTAAGTTCTCCAGCGGATGCAGATTGGTTTAAGCGAGGTAAAGTGCCAACTTGGTAGCCTAAATCAAGTCCTTTACCTGCAAAGCTGACATCTAAGCGATTATCTTCTTTTTCATTCGATTTTGAATATCCAAGGTTATATTCTAAAAACCAATCAGTTAACTGAATTTCAGCTCCGCCAACTACCGACAAAATCTGCTGTACTTCGTATCTATCTTTGGTATCACGGTCCATTTTCGCATCAATAAACTGGGCCGACATATCGGTTAAACCTGAACTGACGATAGTCCCTTTGGCAAATTTGTATTCATTTCGTAAGCGATATTCATCATCGGAAAAATCACTCCAAAGGGTACGTAAATAATACTTATCGTTAGTGGCTGAATGTAAATCAAGATTGAGCGCTGCACCTAAACGCTCTCGAGTGATCAGATAATGGCGCTGCTCTATTTCTTCTGCGCCAAAGTACGCAATATCATCACCACTTAGGCTATCTTCGGCTTCGAACTCACCCCAACCGCCATCAGTTTCCATATTTAAGGAGCCAAAGTCACGTTTAAACCACGACACTGCGGTTGCAAGTCCTAAGGTATAGTGATTATTGAGCTCATATATATCACTAAAACTGGCAGATAGTTTAGGGCTGGTTTTATCAACTTGCTGATTGTGTGAGCCTTGTACGGTTAAGCTATAGCTTTGAGCTTGGCGATCGAAGGCAGATAAACTTTTTACTTCAATTGAACCACCCACTGCACTGGCGTCCATATCGGCTGTGACGGTTTTACTGACTTCTAAACTTTGAATGAGTTCACTTGGGAGCACATCCATGGCTACGCTGCGTACTCCAGCTTCAGGAGAAGGCACATTGACGCCGTTTATACTCACATTATTGAGGTTCGGATCGATGCCTCTGATCCCAACAAAGCGGCCTTCACCTTGGTCGCGGGCAATAAACATTCCAGGTAAACGTTGTAGCGCTTCAGCTGCATTTTTATCTGGCAGCTGGCCAATACTGTCACTGCTGACAATAGCCTTGATATTCGCTGCATTTTTTTGACGGTTTAGGGCACCCATTTGGCCAGCCCGTTGACCTAATACCAAAATATCATCCATGGTATTGGATTTATTTTGTAAAGTAATGGGTTGTTGCGTGACCTGATTATCTGAGATGGTAATCTGCGTCGTAAAAGGAGCTGCACCTAAATAGCTGACCTTCAAGGTATAGGTGCCAGCAGGCAATTGGTTAAAACGATACGCACCATCACGACCACTAATGGTTGATTTTCTAAGTTCAAGCAACTCAAGTTTTGCACCTTCAAAACGCGCTTTTTGTTGCTGATCACTAATGGTGCCCACTAAGGTATTAGCACTTAAAGTAGGTGTCATTAGCAAGCTGGCAATACATAAAGCCAGTGGCGTTTTTTTACAGGTCATTGAGGGGAGCAATAACTTCATTTTGTTTGTTCTCTTTTAGGCATTATTGAAAGTAACGCATTGCTGCGCCAGACGGTGGCCACACGCTAACGTTAAAAAGTGAACAATTTATGTCAGAGATTATAACAACTTATTTTTAATAGCTTTTTTGAGTTGTTTTGTTTCTAAAAAGAATGTAAGTGAGCTAATTTGACCCCTCATATAAATCAATATTTGTTATTTTTGGCGCAGATATAAGTACCCTCAAAATCGGATAATCACTCTATCTCAGGCAGTTATTTTTAACGCTAACAGCATTGGATTAATGTGGAGTAGACCCGCTATTAACGTATCCATCCGCCTCGGTTCCCTTGACGATTTTTGACTAGCGATGAGTAACTTAGCTGCTTACTGTTAATTTAATTGGTTAGCAAATCTCTGATCCAAAACTGAGGTTAAGTATAAAAAGGAGAAGAAAATTAAAAAAAGTGTCACTTAGCTGAGCTATTGTGACCCTTTTATGCTGCATAGGTCGATTTATGATAACGATGTTTTTACGACCTTTTTTTGGATTGAATATGAATAGCCGATTTGCGCTACTACACCGGCCTTTATTTGTGATTATGGCGCTTTGTATCAGCGTTACATTATCACTCACCTCTTATTTAGGGGTGGCCAAGCCGTTTTCGAGTTTCGATTGGATTGATGTGCTCGGTGAAGGGGGCATGACACTTGTGACCTTATTTTGGTTATTGGCGACTTTATTTAGTCGTTTAAAAGGCCGAGTGACTAATTTGTTATTTATTGGTTTGTTGGCAATGCATTTGTCGATGCTACTGGATTTACTCGATGAGTTTTGGACTTATCCGAATAGTGGTTGGATCACGACCTTTGAATCAATACCTGCGACTTTAGGTATGATGGTAATGAGCGTGGCGCTTTATCATTGGCATCATGAGCAAATTAGCATTAATGATAAATTACAACAGCGAGAGCGGTTTTATCGCGACCATAGCTTGACAGATTTTGTGACTGGTTTATACAGCGCAGCATATATGAAACAGCAGCTTAACCGGGAAGTGCAGTTAAGTGAGCAACATGCTCAGCCATTTAGCTTGTTAATGTTTGATTTGAAAAAGTTTGATCAATTAAATAACCAATATGGCACACGTCACGCCGATGATATATTACGCCAAGTGGCAGAATGCATGCAGCTCAATTGCCGGCCAACAGATTTGATTTGTCGCTTTGCCAGTGATCGATTTATTGTCTTTTTACCTGCAACCCCCGCATGTACAGCAACTGTGATGATGCATCATTTACAGTGCAGTTTAACTCATACCCGGTTTAAAACACCAAATGAGACTCAGTTATCAGCTTATTGTAGCCATGTAACGTGGCAAGAAGGTCACACTGGCGAGCAACTGATTGAGCAATTGTGCCAGCAATTAGCGGTGCAAAAACTGCCTAACAGTGTTGCAGCTTGATGCGCTATTTTGAGCAACAGCAAAAATTATTCAGTAGTCAGCAATTTGCGGCCCAATTGATTGATATTGCTATGTCCCGTGGGGTGCATGTTGATAAGTTGCTTAAAGGCACTCAACTGTTTTATCAAGATATTATTAAGCGCGATGTATTGATAAGCATCAACCAGCTGGATCAGCTTATTCACAATAGTTTAAAGTATATTCCAGGTGATGATGTCAGCTTTTTATATGGGCGACATGTTAACTTGGCCCCTCATGGTTTATTGCCTCAAGCGTTAAATCATTGCCAAAATTTTGCATCGCAGCTGCGCTTGAGCCAGTGTTTTCAATTTCAGCTCTGTCCTATGTTATTTTTTCAGCCGAGAGATCAACAAGATCAGCGACATTTGATCATTAATTTTGCATTAGGGCAACCCAAGCAACAAGGGCTGCGTTTTTGGTGCGAATTTTTAGCCTCGTCACTGATCGCCAATTTTAAGCGCCAGTTAGGTTATACACCTGCTATTACAATTAAGTTTCCTTATCCAGAGCCTGATTATTTAGAGCAATATCAAACGCATCTTGCTGTTTTGTGTGAGTTTGATTTTCCATTTTTTATGATTTCAGTGCCAAAATCTTTGTTAACCATGCCTTTTATTAATACTAGTTTAACGCAAAAGCGTTTTGCTTTAGCGCAACTTGGAAAATTGAAATCGGCTCGGCTGGTGGGTTTGATCCAATATATTGTGCAATTGCTTGAGCATCAAAGTCAGCTTGGACTTGAAGAGGTCGCTGAGCAATTGTGCATCAGCCCTGCCACATTGAAGCGAAAGTTAAAGCAGCATGGTTGTCAATTTAGCGAGCTTAAAGATCAGGTTCGACAGCAAAAAGCTATTTTTGCCATGTTAGAGCAAGGTTATTCCAACGAAAAAGTCGCTTTTGCATTGCAGTTTTCCGATTTAACTAATTTTAGACGTACCTTTAAGCGTTGGACGGGCATGACGCCAAGCCAATTGCGCAACCAGTTTGGCTGCTAACAATTAGATAATGTCTTTTGGGTGTTGGCTCTTTTTTATTTGAAATTATCACAAGCTAACATAGTTTGTTAAAATGCAGCCCGCTCAATATGGGCGATGATAATGAGTATAAAAGGCAAAGTGGCATGACAAAGTTTGATCAACAGCAACTCGATAATGAAAATCAGCAAGCTCGCTTGGATATTCGCAGTGATAGCGCCATTCAAAATTTGCTTGCACGCATGCCAAAAGAGGTGCAAGACAGTTTTACTGAATCGCAACTGTCGCACTTGCGGGTTGCTTTAGGGGCACGCAGTTGGGGCAATCATAAAGTTGATGTGCGCAGTACGTTTAAGCTATTTAAATATCGTTATTATTATGTATTTGTTGCAGGGCGAAATCGTCGGGAGCTGAGCCGCAAAGAAAAACAATTTGCCCTTATGATGCAGGCCATGATGGTAACCACATTTTTAACGTTTAGTGCCTTATTTGGCATTTTTGTGCTGTATATCATCAAATCTGCACTGGGCATTGATATTTTCCCTCACTTTTCATTTGGGATCTGGAGCTGGTTTAAAGAGACGTTTTTGGCTTAGTTGTATTTAGCTCAACTAACAAATAAAAACCCACAGCGGGGTGTGACGATCAGCGGTTTTTATTGGTTTTGTATTATTCATCTGAGTTTTGGCTAAGGGTTTACCAACATATTGAATTAAAAGTAAATACCTAGTTTATTTATCTCTAGCCAGAGAAAATTGAGTCCGAACGTTGATAAAACGCTGTTAACGTTGAAAATAGCCGCTTGGGGTCGAGTTATTATTGAGCATTGGGCTTAATTACATTTTTCTATCATCTGATTACAAATGGCAGCAACTTGTTGAAATTTTCACTGGTACGCTCAATGCATAATTTCTCAATGATGCAATCAAATGAAAATCCAAGTTTTAGTTCTTATTGTTGTGTGTGCGTTACTCAGTGCCTGTGATGAGCAAAATGCACAAGCCAATGTGCGTGCACTGAATTTAGTCAGTAACGAAGCGGTGATCCGTTGGCATGACGATAACAATAATAAAAAAGTGCAGTTAACCTACAATGGCAATTCGCTGCTTTACGGCCAAAGCAGCGATAGGTTTGTCCTTACAAATCAAAAAGCACAAAGTAATACTTATCGCTTTGATGTCAAAGATTATGTATCTAAGCCAATCGTCGATACCACCCATTTTGTATTTGGCGAAAATGAGTCTTACTATTTATTTGCTTATGGTGACTCTACAAGTAATGGCGAGCAAAAAGCGCAGCTCGGTGCGGTGTATTTATATAAAGATGCCATTGGGCCCGATAACTATCGTTTTAATATCATCCATACTTATTTTCCATTGATGACGGATTTAGATGTGTATTTGAATGGTAAGCTTATTAAAGAAAATCTTAAATATGGTCACGATTCAGGATTTTTTACCGTTTCAACGGACAAAAATGAACTGCTGATTGTAAAAGCCAATTATCCAAGCACAGGGCCTAACCCAATTTTGCGTACCACCTTATCGGCGCAAAATGACAAATTACAACTGGTATTTATTGCACCTAAGGAATTTGATCAAGCTTACTTTTCGGCCAAAGCCTTTGTTGTAACAGACTAACTTAGGTCGTTTTGAGGTTAAAATATTTTGATTTCCAGTCTCAAGTAATGCCTTGAAGGGCGTTATTCAGGCCAAGTTGCGTTGCAACTTGGCCTTTTTTATGTCGATTTTAATCTTAGTGAATAGCCTATTGGCGTATTTTGAGCTTTAAGTTACCGCAAATGGTACTTTGCTGAAAATAGTTGGTATCAACAATTCAAATCTTATTGAATATTGTATACATTTTAATGTATAACGTTTGTATCTCAAATGATAATTAAATGTAAACAATATTTGGGGTAGGTAATGGATTTGAGAGGGACTGCCAAATTGAGGACATACCTCAGGCAGTGAAGGACTTAACCAGCATGGTGCAGTGTTAATTAAACCCTTGGAAACTTTAACAAAGTTGATGAATATGATACTAACAACCAGAAAATCATTCCTCGCCAGTGCCATTTTTGTGTCGCTGAACATAGGGGCTGTGAATGCCGCTCAGTTATGTGGTGAAAAAACACTGCCTCGTCAGGGCGAGGTGCCAGCCAATCAAACACAGTGTATTACCGACTACGGTCATTATTTTTATGTCACCGTGCCTTATGACAATAGTGATGTCACGATTGCTACCAGTGGCGGTACGTTTACCGGATCGGATGCAACCATTATTTTATATGATGGTGATGGCTGGAGTGGTGATGAGCAACTTCGCAGTGCCAATGCCGGTACCAATGATGAAACAATCAGTTTTGTCTCTCATGCGGGTAAACGTCATTTCGCCATCAACGGTAACATTGCACAAACCTCACTGTTAGTGACAATCAGTGGTGGCGATGTGCCACCGCCGATGGGCGATTATATTGTGTTTGATACTAATATTAATGCTACGATCACTAGCCCAGCTATTAGCTCAAAAAGTCAATATGGCGCGATTATTCCCACTATTTTGACTGCGGTGTATGCCGACTTTAAAGGCCTTGCTAGTGCTGCGAATGATCCGCTGAGCGATGTTACTAACGCAGTTCATTATTTGGCGAGCGCCGATAACATTAGCGATCCTGATTTAAACCAGTTGTTGTATTTTTTAGGCTCCTATAAATTTCATGCCTCAGCAATGACCGCTGATGAAGCGCAAGCGCTTAGTAATGCTTTTATTGCTGTTGCCAAAATGAGCGACTTTTTAACCGACAAAGGCGGCGTCATTCAAGAAGGGTTTGCCAAAGCGCTGAATAACTTTGAGCGTGGTGCAGGGGCAAAGCATTATCAAGATTTACTGCCTCATGCCTTAGCTGCACTTCAGTACCACTCATTACAACGTAATCCGTTTGCTGCAAACAATGCAGGTGATGCGACCATGGCACTGCTCAGTGCGCTGGGCTCTGCAGCCTATTATGGTGATGCCGCAACTAAAACAGCATTTAATAATCGTATGCTCGATGTGCTCTCGGTATTGCGATCGTTTGCCCATTTAGGTGAAACTGCGGTTGATTTACGCTGGACTACCGAAGCGGATCGCAAATGGATTGTGCCTCATAGCTTTATTGCACTGGGTAAAATTGCCAGCATTGCAAGCGATGAAGCCAAAGCGCGATTTGATAGCACAGTACGCGAAGCGCAAACTACGCTACAAAACTCACTCAGCCTTGAAACTATTGAAACCATTACTACAAAAAATTATCTCGAGTCTGCTGGGCGCCAGTGTGCCGAGGGCGATGCATTGTTTGGCCATTGTATTGTGCCGCCCAAAGAAAGCGATATTTTAACAGTGAGCCATCAGTGCAACGAGTTTATAACTATTCGTGCGCAAAGCAGCATTAGCCAAGCGACATTGGCGCAATCGTGCACTGATATGGCGACACAAGAATCTATCTTTCATAGTTTTTTTAATACTCAAGGCAGCCCAGTAACAGGGGATAAAAATGCGCATCTTGAAGTCATCGCCTTTGCCAGCCCAGACGAATATAAGAAATATGCGCCAGAGTTTTATGGCATCGATACCGATAATGGTGGCATGTATTTAGAAGGCACACCCGAAAACGAAGGCAATCAAGCACGATTTATTGCTATGCAATGCCCAGATGATTGGGTTGGTGGTTCGTGCCAATATGAAGACCAAATTTATAACTTGCGCCATGAGTATGTGCATTACTTGGATGGCCGTTATATCAAAACGGGTTCATTTGGTTATTTTGATTACAACGTCTCTTGGTCTGAAGGGATGGCCGAATACATGGCTAATGGGGATGACCACCCACGCACACTTGCTTCGTTAAAAGGCCAAGTGATCCCACCTTTATATAATTTGTTATTTATGGCGTATGGTTACGACGAGTTGTATCCGTGGAGTTACTTCGCTATGCGTTACCTTGCAGAGGAGCATAATGACGACATTCATTTACTCACCGCAGCAATGCGCGCAGGTAATCAAGCCAATTATGTCAGCATGCTAAAAGCGGTAGCAGAGCGCACGCAGGCAGGCTTTGAAGCATTTGTTTTGGCTAATTCCCAAGCAGTGGCAGCGAAGGCTGAAACCCTACCTGCGCCCGATAGTATTGGTAGCTGTGATTTAGCGCAGCAATATGTACGCAAAGTTGATGCGGCCAAGACCAACTTTAGTATTAGCAATACCACCAATACGCCTATTTCACTGTTTTGGTTAAACAATAATACTGGGAAAGCGAATTTTGCTAAAAACTATAAAACCCTTAATCAGGGCGACAGTTATATCGGCACTAACTGGAGCGAAGCAGATCGATTAATGCTGACAGATGGTAATTTAAATTGTATTGGTATAGCGGTGATGGGGTCGCAAAACAATACTTTTACCGTTGATGAAAATTTAGTGAAGGATGTGGTGCCAGAAACGCTCCCTGCGCAAGATCAAATGGGTAGTTGCGCGCTTGTGCAACCGCATGTGATTAAAGACACTTCCCACGGCTTTAGCATTACCAATACTAGTGACACTGCGGTGCGTTTATTTCGGATCGATAATTTGACCGGCAAACCTATGTATGCCAGTGCAGCAACAGGGTTTGATTTTGGCTACGGCACATTAGCTCAAGGCGAAACCTACAGCTCAGATATTTGGTATGGCAATCGCCGTATTATGGTGACCGATGCGCGCTTAAACTGCTTAAGTGTCGGTGTGCTTAACAATGAAACTGCAAACTTTACGATTGATCAAAACATGGTCGCCACTGCAGAGCCGGCGGAAATCATTCCAGCAGCCAATACGTTAGGTAGTTGTGACTTGATGCAAAAGCACTTAACGGGCCCATTTGAAGCCGATTTTGCTTTTATCAATACCAGTGATACAGCGGTGCGTGTTTACCGAGTTGATAATGAAACTGGAGAACTCAGTGAAAGCTTTGGTTTTAAAACTTTAAACAAAGGAGATACTTACGATAGTGCAACCAGCTGGAAATGGTTTGGTAATCGTCGCGCCGCAGTCACCACAGAAACAGGTCAATGTTTAGCTGTGGCGGTGATGAGTGAAGAAAATAGCGTTAATCGTTATGAGATCAGTAACGAGATTGTTGGCGGCACTTCGCCACTTGATAGTGATGGCGATGGTGTAATTGATGCGCAAGATGCTTTTCCGTTTGATCCAACTGAAACAAAAGACAGTGATGGTGACGGCGTTGGTGATAATGGCGATGCCTTCCCATTTGATGCCAGCGAAAGCAAAGACAGTGATGGTGACGGTTATGGCGATAACAGCGACGCCTTTCCAAATGATGCGTCAGAATGGCTCGACTCAGATGGCGATGGTCAAGGTGACAACAGTGATCCATATCCAAATGACCCAGACAATGGCGGCGGCACAGTGAGCAATTGTGGCCAAGCAACGATTAGCTCAGGTCGTTTAACTTTGGGCGATACTGAGTGTGTCACAGGTGGTCGCGGGTCATTTTATGTCTGGATTGAAAACGACAATACTGGCTTAGTCATTACGACAGCGGGTGGCGAAGGCGATGTAGGCATTTATTTTAATGCTGATACCTGGGCGACACAAAGTAATGCACAAGCGCAGTCGGGTGGCAGCGGCACGACGAAAACATTGGCAGTCATCGCTAATCGTGGTTGGCGTTATATCAGCCTTGATACCAGCGGCCAGTACCAAGGGGTCAGTTTGACTGTCACTGAAGGTCAGGCTGACGGCGGTAATAATGGCGGCGGAACTGAGCCTCCGGTCGATTCAGCCATCAGCAATGCGTGTGCCTCACAAAGCCTATTTACCTATGGCGCTGTTGAGTCGGGTAAAGCAATTTGTACGGGCCAAGGTCATAACAGTTACTATATTTATTTTACTGGTAACGAAAGTGAAGTGACCATTCAAACGGCGCATGGAGCAGGCGAAGTGAAATTGTACTCAGATGTGAATTGGGCAAATGCCAATCAATATCAGCATAAGTCAACCACCGCAGGCACCACGGTACAAAGTATTACAGTCAATAATCCGAGTGTTGGCTGGTATTACATCACCGCCGATACCACAGGCAGTAATGTTGCATTGCAAGTGGATGTAAAATAGCCCTATTTTACAATTAACCTTTAGACCTTGGCGTGCTAAAACACGCCGCACATTTTCCTATGTAACAATGCAAAGCAGCACAGCCCCAGTGCTGCTTTTTTTGTAGGTACAAACTTGCTTGCCAAGGCGAGCGAAGCTGGGCAGCCCTTAGGCATTTCAATTGTATTCGCTCATCATTTATTCAATTAAACTTGTAATGCGCTGTAATATTAGAAAAATTAGTCACTTGCTAGAATTACGGCGTTTGCAAGGTTTGCCCCCGACTGGGCTCTAGTAACCAATATTAAAGGATTAAGCTTAGAACCATCAACGGATTACGTGATGTAGTGAAGTGCTATTGATAAGCGAGCAGGACTCTTTTTTGTTCTTTTTCTTTTTGCTCTACCTGTACTTTATTTAAAGTAAAGAATCATAGAGTAAAGAGCTAAAGTCCAAATATACAAGAGCGCACAGGCTGTGCGACCGTTTAGGACGAATGTTGGAGCTAATGGCTAAGGATGGCTTTTTTACCTTTAATAGTTGGGGCAATTTGCTCGAGTTCCTGCCGTGCATTATTCATCAAATCTATTTTTTCAGGTTTGATTTAAGGGGTAATTTGTTGGCATCGGCGTGAGCTTTGGGTTTTGCGTAGGTGCAAGCCTGCTTGCGAAGCTTGCCCGCTTTTGTGTGTCGGGCTTTGCCCGAGGCTCTTGGGATGAATTTTTACGGGGATACTTACAGCATGTATTACCCAAAGGGTTTATGCGCATTCGCCACTATGAATTTTTAGCCAATGCATGTCGAAAACGAACACTCGCACTAATAAGAGCACACGCGCCACAGACAGATAAACCGCTGAAACCAAAGACAGCAAAAGAAACACAGCTACCTCATTGGCCGTGCCAAAAATGTAAAACAGGCACACTGCGATTTATTGGCATCGTCACTATTGATGAAGTGATGAATAAAGGAGAGCGAACGAGCTAGCGGCCACGCTTGCTTCGTTAAATCAGAGGGTTAACCTGTTTAAGTATTCAGGTAAGGTGACGCTGTGCCCAGGAAAAATAAGATTGCCTCAGCGCTAAAAATTAGGTGTAATGGGGACGTAAAAATGGCTGAGTCATGCAGGGAAGGCTAAGAAAACACCGTTAATCCGATAAAGTAAGCGTGATGTAGCCTACATCACGAAAAGCAAATTCCCATAGCATAAACAATACCCACTCAAACACCGAGCAGGTAGCGCCTCAGTCCAACAAGCGATTATGCAACACAAACAGCGTGTCGCATAAATACTAAATTGTTAGCTGCCATTCATAGTAAAGGTGTACATGAAAGAATTTGAATTGGAATCATTGGCTGAAAAAATTCACTTTGGCAAAACTAAGAGTTATTTCTCTGAAGTTATAAATTCATATCAAAACAAATGTTACCGATCTTCAGTAGTGATGCTGTGGTCAGTGTCTATTTGCGATCTGGTTTATAAACTTCAAGTTTTAGTAGACCAATATGACGATAAAGTGGCAAAAAATATTTTAGACAATGTAAAAAGCTCTCAACAAGCAGACCCGAAGTCTGCTAGTTGGGAGCTTCAAATATTGGATGACGTTTTCAATAAAACCAATCTGATTGATAGCTCTGAATATGAAAACTTACGTTATTTGCAAAAGCAACGTCACTTATCTGCACACCCTGTATTGAAAGAAAATCTCGAACTCTACACTCCTAATAAAGAAACTGTCAGGTCTCTAATTAGAAATACTTTGGAAGGGGTTTTGATAAAGCCACCTTTCTACACACAAAAAGTGACTCAAGAGTTTCTAGAAGATCTAGATGAAGCAAAAGACGCATTAAATTCTTTTAAAAAGTTAAAGAAATATATTGAAAGCCGTTATTTGGATAGGCTTTCACCTGATTTAGAAATGGCACTTTTTAAGACGCTTTGGAAGTTAACTTTTAAGCTTGATGATGAAAAGTGTGCTGAGAATAGGTTTGTTAACTTAAAAGCCATGCGTGTAATCGCTGACAGAAATAAAGGATTACTTACAGACACAGTGGCTAGTGAACCAGATTACTTCAATAATATATCTCCAAGTGGAACGCCAATTGAAGCGTTAACGTTTTTTTTATCTCTGTATCCTGAAGTTTATCCAGTCCTAGCCGAGGACTCTAAATTAAAAATCCAACATGCGGTTGAAACTACAGATGTTGGTAAAATCTGTGGTTGGTTCATAAATGGTGATCTTGAAAATCATTTTGAAAACATAGTTAAGTGGATTGAGGGTGATGATCATCCTAAGTTTAGTGACAATCAATGGGAGTATCTTCTAGACCTGTCAGATTCTGATGAGTGGGAGCAATGCTATTGTAAAATGGTAGCTTCTTATTATTGTGCTAGTAGGAGCTTTGACACTGCAGACTTAAGGTTCTCGCAAGTGATTTTACCTAATTTGAAGCTTTTCAATGTTGCTAGTGCGATTTATCTACTTGAGAAGATAGAACCTAATAACCAAGTTTGGGCGCGGGGTCGAGCTTACAGAGATCACCCTAAGGTTCGTAGCCATTTTGATAAGGTGCTAGGGACTGATTTTGACTACAGCCCTTACCGAAGATTTGACGAGTCTTCAAAAGAAGAAGTCGATGAGTAGTTGGCAGTTAACAAGAGACTATGGCGTCAATAGCTAATTTTAAACTTTTGGCGCTTTCCACATTACCCCGTCTCTGAGCATCGAATTTAAGATCACAATCATCTTCCTGACACACGCAATAAGCGCTACTTTTTTCGGTTTCCCAGCAGCAACTAATCGCTGATAAGTTGATTTAAAAACAGGATTTGATTGGATGGCTGACATCATCGCCATGTATAAAACGGTGCGTACTTGATGTCGGCCACCCTGAATTTTGCGCAGCCCTTTATAGCGGCCACTTTCGCGATTCATAGGTGCAACGCCAACCAATGCACCGGCTTCTTTATTCGACATATAGCCAAGCTCAGGTAAGTTACTGATGATGGAGGCAGCGGCAATTTTACCAATGCCTTTCATGCTTTGTAGGATCGTGTTTTTGGCTGAATATTCAGGGCATGATTCAATGAGTTTTAGAATTTTATTTTCAATTTTTTCAATCTGATTTTTAAAGGCCGTTAAAATAGGTTTGATGGTTGAAATCAGCTCTTTTGGTAAAATTTGCAGGCGGTTTTTTTCCATCGTTTGCATGACTAACAGCTGATTTCTTCTGGCAACCAAATCACTCATAGTCTGCATAATGTCAGGCTTTAGGGTGGAGAGTGTGGGTTTAATTGCTTCGCCATAATGTGCAATTAACTGTGCATCCAGCTTATCGGTTTTAGCGCGTTGACCAATGGCACCAGCAAAGCGTTTTATGTGTATTGGGTTGGCAATGACAAAAGGTAAATTGGCCTTTGCACATGCAATAATAAAGGGCATTTCAAGGCGGCCAGTGGCTTCAATAATGATGCGGTTTGGAGAGTGAATTTTGATTTTTTAATTGCCTCAGCAATCCCTTTTTCATCGTTCTTAACGGTGAAATAGATATCAAGAGGGCGAATATAAATATCGAGTTGAAATTTGCCGGTATCGACACCGACATTAATGTTTTGATTAGTATTTGTTTTCATAATAAGCTAACTCTTGCTTGCATAATGCGGGTTCGAGACCCAGTAGACTATTCGAGTGTGATGCTTGGAGTCTTTTGTGGCGTTCATTCTTGTTATCGGTCTCTCAACAGAGGATCCATCGCTCAATCGAACTACCACAAAAGAGAGCTTTAGTTGCAGCTAAAGCCTGGGTCTCACATTACCCGAACTCGGTTTAAAAGAATAATTTGATGGGTTTATTATCCATACAAGTCGTTTAAAAGGACAAAAAACAGTTGGCTTTTGCTCCTTCGTCGCTAATTTTAGCCAACTATTTTATTGCCTCTTAACGAGGCGTTGAGGCTGTAGAATTACTAATTTGGTCAAGTTTTTAGGTGATTTAAGGGGTCTCAAATGCATTGCTTAGTACGAGATAATCGCTTAGAAAGCGATACAGGAGGTCAAAAAAATGGCCAAATTTATAAAAATAGAAATTCTACAGTCTCGTTGAGGCTGTAGAATTACTCATTTGGTCAAGTTTTTAGGTGCTTTAAGGGGTCTCAAATGCATTGCTTAGTACGAGATTATCGCTTAGAAAGCGATACAGGAGGTCAAAAAAATGGCCAAATTTATAAAAATAGAAATTCTACAGCCTCGTTATGTGTCTAGGAGATTTCGGTTGTGATTATCAAGTTCAATGTATTTGGCAAACAAATGTCCGTTCTTAAAAAAAATGAAGAATGGCAACTATTTAATGAATCAGATACAGGTATTCGTTCACGAGTCTACGACGTTGTTATCCCATCTGATTTAGAGTCTACTGAACTTGGAACATACCTCGATGATATATATCATGAATATTCATCTGAAAAGCATCCAAATGTTATAGAACTAGGTTAGAGTAATAGCCACATAACAAGCATTTAAACAGGGACAAATAACAGTTGGCTGTCGTTCGTTCCTCACTATTTTAGCCAACAATTATTTACCCATTAAATGGGCGTTGAGGCTGTAGAATTACTCATTTGGTCAAGTTTTTAGGTGATTTAAGGGGTCTCAAATGCATTGCTTAGTACGAGATTGTCGCTTAGAAAGCGATACAGGAGGTCAAAAAAATGGCCAAATTTATAAAAATAGAAATTCTACAGCCTCGTTATGTGTATTGAGCTTGACTCTATGCATTGTCCAAAATGCAAGAACAGTTATTTGTTAAAATACTGCTTCTTTAGTTCGTGAACCACCTGTGTACTTACCCAATAAATATTCGATGCTCCGCTAGGTTCATTGTAACGGCCAAAGAATAAAAACTTACCATCAGGCGTAATTCTAGCAACCGATTCTGTGTGCTGCGTGTTAACGGCTGGGCCTAGGTTAATAGGCTTTGACCATGAGCCATTTTTTTCTTTAAAATAAACAAATATGTCATGGTCTTTTCTATCTTTGTTGTCTTTATTACGGGCATTCACCAATAAATAATCTTCATTTGGTGAAATAAACCCGTGAATACCGAATTCAATATCTATAGGCTTTGGTAGTTGAAATTCACCATTCTTATTTTTAGCATAATACATTTTACGCTCTGACATATTAGTAAAAATAAGGTCTCCATTTTGCCCTTGATTCATATCGGATAATCGCCCATTGTTGTAGGGTGATTCATACCTTTTGGCTTCACTAAATCCGCTTTTAGTGGGAGTTACATACCAGACTCCAGAATCTTTGGAATCTGGCTTTCGCCCTGTAAAGTATACTCTGTTTTCATTTAGGCTTGCATGGGGGGTTAATTCATATGTCATTTTACCTTTCGTAAAATTAGCTCTTTGGGGCTTTGTCCATTGGTTGTTTTCTACCTTTGAATAGTAAATTTGTGGGTCTGTATCAACGCCTTCGATAATCTCTAGCGTTGTAAAGTACATTTCTGTTAAATTTGTTGAAAATGAAACACCAAACTCATAACGCCCTTCGATTGAGACAGTACCAAGTGCAAAGGGTTCTGCTATTAAACCAGGTATTTCTTGGCCAAACCAAGGTCCCTTCAAATTAGGAAACGATACAGTTTCATTTGCATTGCTCACCATAGGGATAATGGCGATTAACATAAAGCACATTGACATTATTTTTTTCATGTTTGATCCTTAAATTACCAAAGAGAACTATTACTTACGCTATCTAAAAGGTGGCAGATTTAAGCTAAAGGATAGTAGCGTATAAACGGTGCAGATTATAAGCTTGTTAAACCTGTGTTAAATATACCATTCCAGTAAAATTATGCATTTAGGTAAATGTAACCTGATGTAAATTCTCAATTAAAATATTGGAAGTATACTTTTTTGTTCAATATAATAAGTGCGAAGGCGTTTTTGTTTTATAGTAAGAAGAGTTTTTTGAGCAGTTTATTTTTTGTGTCTTTATCACAAGTAAAAATAGTACGGGCTCGTGCCTTATACACATAACAAGAGACTATGGCGTCAATAGCTAATTTTAAACTTTTGGCGCTTCCCACATTACTCCGTCTCTGAGCATCGAATTTAAGATCACAATCATCTTCCTGACACACGCAATAAGCGCTACTTTTTTCGGTTTCCCAGCAGCAACTAATTAAAAAAATAAGACATATATGGACACGACCCACTTTGCAAGCATGAGCAGTTTTTATCTTGTAAAAAATACAAAATAAATCGTTTATTCTTTTTGTTCGTTAACATATGTTCATGTGGTTTTCTGATAAATAGATATTAAAAATATCAGCACTGACATATATACAGGCTCTGTTCTTTCCTCAGATTATCAAGAAAAGAGTGGCGGGAGTTGACTCCCGCCGGCCTCTGATGAATTCCGTACTTGAAATACCTTAACACCCACACGGATTTTAAACCCTTGTCTCAACCAGGTTATTTTCAAGCGGGAAAACCGTTTACTCATCAACATGTGTTAGCTAACAGTGGTGTGAACAACCCGTTACTATTTAGGTAATGGTTGAATAAGCAACCATTTATAAATAACGTTATGGTATGAAATCTTCATGTTAGGCCTTTATATGTTGGGGTTGGTACATCACATCTTTTTGCAACAAGTGCCAAACAATCCGTGCAAGTTTATGGGCAATGGCAACCACCGCTTTATTAAAACCACGTCGATGTGCGACCGATTCACCCCACACCTTGAGCGCATCGTTTTCATTTTTATAGCGATTAAGGACGGCTCTGGCGCCATGAATGAGTTGCTTGCGTAAATAACGATGGCCTCGCTTTGATATTTTGCCCATATAACTATGTGAACCTGATGCATATTGGCGAGGTGTTATTCCCAACCAAACAGCAAAATATTTTGCGCTTTTAAATGCTTGCCCTTTATCAATGCAGGCAATTAACGCGGAAGCGATGATGTAACCAACTCCTGGCACACTAAGCAGTATTTCTGCTTGTGGAAACTGGGTTAAGTTTTGTTTTAATTTGGCTTCGATTACTTTTAACTTGGCTTTAAGCCCTAAAAACTCTTCATGCAACATGGCAACCAGAGATTTTATATTTTCGCTCACGTGTGAGCTTGCCGCGACGATATGGGCCATGACAGAAAAGCAGCGCTCTCCTTGACTGAAAATAATCCCAAAGTCACTCAATAAACCATGTGCTTGGTTTGTTAATGCGGTTTTGTTTTTAATTAACCGTTCACGAATACGATGCAATGCCATGACTTCTTGTTGCGCTTCACTTTTTATCGGCACAAATCGAATGTTAGGTCGTTGACTTGCTTCAACAATGGCTAGAGCATCATTGCGGTCATTTTTATTCCCTCGAACAAAGGGCGTAACATGTTGAGCGGGGATTAGGCAGACAGTATGCCCTAATTGGGTTAATTCTCGACCCCAATAATGGGATGAATAACAGGCTTCCATCACCACTTGCGTGGGCGGTTGCTCTGCCATAAAAGCATAAAAATCACGCCTAGCTAATCGTTGATTAAAAACAGGTTTTAGATGTTGATTCACTCCACACGCTTGGAAAACAGATTTTGCTAAATCAATGCCAATAGTTCTACACTTCATGATGGATGCTCCTAGAATAACTGAGTTTCACTTCCAGTTTGGCGCATAGACGCCGTTTTGGGAGTGTCCATCTCATCATCCATAAATATCTCGTTGAAAAATCACAATAGTGGGTCTATTTTTTACTTAATCACTTCATGTTTTGGTGGCTACTTTTTGCAATAACAAAGGGGCACAAGCAAGACGGTCGTTAATTGATTTAGATTCCACTCCTTCTTTCCTTTAATAAATAAGCACTGCATCAGTCGTTGTGTTCGTAGGGCTTTTTTAGCGGGTTTTGATAAGTATTCCGGTCAAAATTTTGAACACAGACGGGCTTGGTTAGTTGAGCGATTTAAACGGCTATCGCAAGTGTTTGCCATTGATATTGCGGCCTATGCGGTGATGTCGAATCATTACCATTTGGTGCTTAGGGTCGATAGAAGTAGGGCATTAAACTGGTCAAAGGATGAAGTGATAGAGCGCTGGTATTAGTTGTATCACGGTACAATTTTGGTTGACCGCTACCGCAAGGGTGAGCAGCTTGATGAAGCCTATATGTACAGCGTTGATAAAACAGTAGAAGTGTGGCGCAACAGGCTTTACGACATCAGTTGGTACATGCGACTTTCGTTTTAAAATAAGTAAACGAGTTTATTGCCATAGAAGCCATTAAAGAAGATAACTGCACAGGCCGATTTTGGGAGGGACGCTTTAAATCTCAAGCGCTACTGGACGAGCAAGCTGTACTCAGTTGCATGATGTACGTCGATTTAAACCCAATCAGAGCCAAAATGGCGAAAAACCTGCAAGATAGCGACTTTACGTCAATTCAAGAGCGTATTAACCATTACAAAAAGCAGTCCACGTCAGAAAATACCAAGCTAGCTACATATCAACCAAAGCAACTGATGGCGTTTGGCAGTAACCAAAATAATCAAACTATTCCCTTTAAGTTATTAGATTATTTAGAACTTGCTGATTGGAGTGGTCGGCATTTTGACCCAAAAAAACGCGGAGCAATCAGTAAAGCTCAACCTAAAATACTGGTCGAATTGGGAATAGAAACCGCCGTGTGGCTTGAAGCTGTACAAAACTTCAGGCGACAATATAGTAACTTTGCAGGTCAACCCAGTGCCCTTCGACAATGTGCCCATCAACATCAACAAAGTTGGTATCGCGGGGTAGGTTAACTCGCACCTGTTAACCTGAATTAAAACAAACTAGGCACAGCCTAGTTTTATCATGCCTAAAAATCCGATATTTCATGTCTATTTATGAGCATCAGCGGTTTTGATGGTAAAAAGCCGCAATATAAATCCCTCTCAAGCAACATTCGTTCAATCCACCACACCCTTTGATATCGATTTTGTATTGATTTTTAATACAAATTATTTAAAATCAACGAGATATTTATGAGTGGCATGTATTTTGTATTTTTTGGCAGTTGTGATTATCGACAGTGCTTGGTGGCACGCTTTCGATACCGTCCAGTCATTTGATAAAGTGACGCTAATCAAGCAGCCACCGTAATCTCCATAGCTGAATCCTATTGAGCAGCCTAGACAACATCACCTCTTGAGCAAGGACTTTGTGTAATTACAGACCATTCGATTCTAACTCTTATAGCCCTTTAAAAGCCTGAAATAACGTCAGAAAAATTCACCTAACATATACATTTTACAACGTACCTAAACGTTTCATTTTGTTCATTTCGGCTACCATTGCCAAAGCAACCCCCTTCGACGATTGATAGTTTGTTCCCGTGATTAGTCTGCCGTCGATTTGCACATAAGGCTGGTTACGTTCACCGTAAAAGAACTTACCACCACGTTGTTTAATCGTTTCTTCAATGTCGAATGGAAATTGCTGATAATAGTTGGCGTCGGTCTTTTCAAATTCCGTCGGGTAACCACTTATTTTTCGTCCTGAAACTAAATATTTGCCATTACTAAGCTTTAAATTAACGATGCCAGCGGTGCCATGACATACAGAAGATACAATACCATGATTTTTCTCATATACCTGCATGGCAATAGCTTGAAGAGTTTTATTTTCTGCTACTTGATACATAGCATTGCCACCTCCGACATAATGCACCGCTAGATACTGGCTGGCATCAACTTGTTCGGGTGATAGCGTGTTTGCTAATAAATACATAAAATCTTGGTTATAGATGTATTGTTTGTGTTTTAAATCAGAAGTGTTGATATAAGCAAGAGGTAATTTACCACCTTGTGTACTAACTACATCTACCTGATAGCCCGAATCTATGAAAACTTCATAGGCTTCAACCAACTCTGAAAAACTAGTACCCGTAGGCAGTGTTGACTTACCGTGTTGATCGGCACTTGAAGCAATAAATAGCACTCTTTTATTCATCGCACTTTCTAGCTGAGCTTGCTTTTGTTGTGTATCTATTTGTGTCGCTGATTTACTAATAATCTGCCAGCCTTTTGCAAATCGTTTAAGTAAAAACTGATCAACATATTTTTTAACAGGCTTTGCGACGGTAATTAATGCGCGAGCAGTCGCTATATCACCATCAAGAGTAACCGATAGAATATAGCCTGAACGGGTAGTTTTGGAAGATTCAAACCAACGTGCAAATTCTTTTACTGAAACCTGCCAAAAAGGCTTCTTGGGGTGGCTAAGGATCAAGGAAGCTTCTGAATGAAATGCATCTTCAATTAGGCTGGGGTTACCTTTACTAGTGCCATCAATATATTGTTGAACTACCGCTTCAACCTCGAGCTGATCTTGTGTCTTATCATTCGCAAATGATGAAAATTGTACTACTAAAAGCAGTAACGCTAAGGCTTTATACATTATTTTCATTAAATTAAACTCTCTGTATGTAGATTGGAATTAATTTAACTTAAATAAAATAAAAACAATAAGCTAAGTTATATTTCAGTAGTCTGAAATTATAAATTCATAGTGCGAAATCGATTTGGTGTTAATCCTGTTTGCTGTTTAAACGCATTGTAAAATGTTGATGAAGCGCCAAAGCCACTTTGTTCAGCAATATCGTCAATACTTGCGTTAGGTTGCTCAAGCAAAAGTTTTTGAGCAAGCCCTACTCTTTGCCTATTGATGTATTGTTTAAAGTTCATTTGATAGTGTTCATTTAATAGCTGTGATAACACCGTGTGTGATGTACTCAAACGCTTTGCTAAACGAGGTAGAGTAAGCTGTGGATCAATGAAAACCTGCTCTTTATCCATAAGTTTTTCAAGCATTAATGAATATTGCCGTATTTGTGATTCGGTAAGTTTATTATTGGCATACTTGTCTACTTCTTCTGTTTTATTTTGTTTAAACTTAAGCATTACGAGTAATGACAAATAGAGAATCAGGGAGAAGCTTAATGCCCCGATAATGTATGAAGTATATGAAGCTGTAAAATAAGCAACCCAAATTAAAGTACTACCTACTAAAGTTGCAAAAGCTTTATCAGCAAAAAGCTTTTGCCATTGGCCTTTTAAGTCACGTATTTGAACTCTGTAAAAATAAAAGGCTAACAGCAAACACACTAGCCACAAATAACTGGAACCACGGTATATCCAATACTGCCATAAATCTACATAAGAGCTATAAGGAAATACAATCCCTACAATAACAATGGTTGAAATAAGCGTAATGAAAATCCATTTAACCGAAAAATACACTGCGTGAGCTTTAACCTGTTTGGAAATATATGCTACCAAACATGGCCCAATCAGAAAGCAGGCAGTAAGACCAAGCTGTAAAATGTTTTTATCTAGATCTGGTGCAAAATAAAACGCGACTGACTTTCCTATTCGCACACTTATCAACAACAACAGTATGGCAAACCAAGTATCTCCTGTATTTTTATTCCCCCAGATTAGCATCCATGAAGCTAAAACCACACCATTGAATACACCTAAAGTTGAAAAGAAAAATAATAAATAAGATGTAGCAGTCATAAAAACTAGAATCCTTTGCTCTACGTTAACCATTCTAAATCAGGATCTTACTACATTTGAGCTACTCAGTGTTTATTCCGATGATTAGTAAAAAAAATGATTTAGCTTAACGCCTATTTTGTAGAGTTAACCAAGTTGTTCTGGTCAACTCCAACCGGACACTTTTCTAAAGGAATGTTCATACTCAATGGGTGATTGGTCGCCGTTCGACGAATGCAACCGATCCAGATTGTAATATTTCACATACGCTGCAACATCTTGCGTCATATGCTCTCTTGTTGGTTGCGCTACCTTGAACAACCAATCATGTTTTAAACTACCGAAAAACCTTTCAACTACGGCGTTATCCCAACAAGCACCGACGTCTCCCATACTAGCGCGACAATGAAGTCGCTTTAATAAGTCTCTAAAGCGTTTACTCGTGTATTGAGAGCCTCTATCACTATGAAACACTAAACCTTTTGGAGGCTGTCGTAAGCGATGGGCTTTCAAAAACGCTTGTTCAATCAAGCCCGTCGTCATACGTTTTGACGTATGCCAACCCACAATGCGACGACCAAATAAGTCCATTACAATTGCAAGGTATAGCCAGCCTTCGCCGGTTTTTAAATAACTCACATCGCCTGCCCACACTTGGTTGGGGCCTGGCGGATTAAAATTCATATTCAATAAATTATCCGCCACAGCATCACTGTATTTGCGCTTTGTCGTGACTTTGTAAGCGATGCGCTGCTTAACCACTAAACCCAATCGTTTCATCAAGTTAATGACCCGATGACGGCTAACATCGAAGCCTTCTTTACGAAGCTTTTTCCCAAGCTCTCGACTACCCAGACTGTCTCGACTTACTTCAAAAAGCCTCTTCGCTCTTCGATGTAAATTCAGTGTTTGTGCACTGATAATTATCGCGGGGCGCTTTCGCCAAGCATAGTATGCAGATTTGCTAACTCGCATCACTTTACACGACATTGCAACTGGGTACTGTTTACCTAAACTTGTTATAAATGAATATTTTATTTCATTTCTTTTGCGAAAAACGCTGAAGCCTTTTTTAATATTTCGCGCTCCATCAGCAAACGCTTATTGTCTTTTCTGAGCTGAACGAGTTCAGCCCGATCATCCTTGGATAACTCTGAATCTTCATTTTGTTGTTTAAACTTCGCTACCCAGTTATAAAGTAGCTTGTCAGTAATATTTAGCGAAGCGGCCGCTTCAACAACTGTAATAGATGGGGTCAGGTCGTAATAGATGGGGTCAGGTCCTGACGAATCCCCACAATTTGATAATATAAATCAATAAGATAATATAAAAAAAATAGTTGAAGTGAAGTGCATAGCTAATTTTGATCTTATATGCTTTTTCCGACCAAAGAAATTACATACTAAATCGACTATGCACTTAAATAAATTATTACATAAAACATTTTCTAATACAGTAGGTGTTATTGATAAGCGTAACCACTGCACATTAATGAAAGCAGCAGCAACACTCTGCCAACATACGTTCATATCCATTGCTGCTTTGGGAAGAAAGCTAAAGAGCAATGCGAAGGTTAAACACAATATTAAACGAATAGATAGGTTATTTGGCAACCCTCGCGTCCAGTTCGCCCGCTATCACTATTACCAAGAAATCACTCACCGCGTGATTGGTCAAATTAGACGCCCATGCGTGACGATTGATTGGTCTGGGTTAACACCCTGTGGCGAGTTTCATTTATTACGGGCAGCGGTGCCAGTTAAAGGTCGAGCAATGACAATCTATGAGCAAAGTTTTCGTGAATGTGAATACATGAAGCAAAGCGTACATAAGGATTTCATCAAAACACTTAAATCAATATTACCTTCTGATTGCAAGCCGATCATTGTTACCGATGCAGGATTTCGCAACCCTTGGTTTAAGTTAGTGCTTAAATTTGGTTGGGATTTTGTAGGTAGAGTGAGGCATCAAACACAATATCAAAAGCCAGAAGATGATACGTGTTGGTTACCAGTAAAAACACTTTATTCTAAAGCGACAGCAAAACCCGTTTATCTATTTGAAACACAACTCGCTAAAGCCAATTCATTGAGTGGTCACTTTTACTTGTTTAAATCAAAGCCTAAACAAAGAAAAAAGAAAAATCTTCGAGGAAAAACGATTCGCTGCAGCGTAAGCTTGAAACATGCTAAAGGCGCCACGGAGCCATGGTTATTATTTACCTCACTGTGCAATATTAATTATTCAGCGCAAGATATGGTTAAAATTTACAGCCAGCGAATGCAGATAGAAGAGTCCTTTCGAGACTTAAAAAACACGAGTAATGGTTTGAACTTACGTCATTGTCGTAGCTATGAAAAAGGCCGTTTAAATGTCGCATTATTGATTGCATTAATTGCTAATTTTATCCTTTGGCTAGCAGGTTTAACGGCAAAAATATTAAATGTGCATAGAAGCTTTCAGGCGAATACGATAAAGAATAGAAACGTGCTGTCTAGCTTTAGTTTGGGGACGCAATACTTCGAAAAATTTGGTTATAAAATAAAACTGAAAACGTTTTTAGAAGCACTCAAGCAATTAAATAAGGATTGCCGTGAGTGCTTGTAGCTTGGATAAAATTGTGGGGATCCCTCAGGACTTGACCCTGACGAATCTCCTTCCAGTTTGGCGCATAGACGCCGTTTTGGGAGTGTCCATCTCATCACCCATAAATATCTTCTTGAAATAAAATGATTTTTAAAATTTAGTGCTCGTAAAATAATCGTTTAACCTCGGTGTAGCGCAGCACCTCGGGGTTCTCGGTGGTGAAAACGTTTGTATCTCACAATGACGCCAAAAGCTAAGTGGTGTCGCGATAAATCACGACCTACAATCTGGGTGTTTACTTCAACATGTTTTTAATCGGTTGGGTTGGGTTGTTTTGGTTGAAATGTGAGCGATTATGATGTGCTTTAACCTTGTTGTAGCACAGCGCCTTGGGGCGCTCGGTGGTGGAATGTTTTTTTATCACAATTGTTCCCAAAGATAAGACTTGTTGTGATAAATCACGACCTAGGGAGTCAGTGTTTTGGTAATTTATGTATTGAATGTTTTATATTTCAATCTGTTTTGGTGGTTTTAACCTACACTTCGCTTATCTATTAGAATCACTGATTGAGATTAATTGATGCCAGAAAGAAGTTACAATTTTTTGGAAGATGAAAACAAGCGGCTTAAGTTAGAACTTGAGCAAATTACGTTCGAAAGAGATAAATATAAAATGCTGTTTGATGCGTCAGCCGATGCATTATCGATCATCGATTTAAATTCAGGCAAGTTTGTAGAGTGTAATCAAGCTGCGGTTGAGATGCATGGTATTGCTAGTAAAGCGGACTTTTTAACCTTAATACCTTCTGATTTATCGCCTCTATTTCAGCCATGTGGCCGCCCTTCTGAAGATATGGGCAAAGCGTACTTAGAAAAAGCATTGCACGACGGAGCTCAATTATTTCAGTGGACGCACACGCGCTTAGATGGATCCATCTTTCCTTGTTTAGTATCACTGACAGCAATCCATTTCAACGAAACCTGCTTAGTATTGGTAATTGGCAGAGATATTACTGCACTGATTGAAACGCAAGACAAATTAAGCGCGGCATTAACCGAAATTAAACGTTATGAACACGCATACTTAAAAGAGAAGCAAAAATTTGAAACATTTGTAGATTTGGCCCCTGTGGGCATTGCGATAAACGCGTTTGATAATGGCGCTTTTAATTATGTAAATCGCGAATTTAGTCGTTTTACGGGCTATAACGTTGATGAACTTAATGAGATGGATTACTGGGAACTCACACCACAATCTTATCAAGCTCAAGAGCAAGAACAGTTAAATTTACTATCTGATACAGGACGTTACGGTCCATATAAAAAAGAATACACTCATAAAAATGGTCACACTTACCCCGTTTTATTATCGGGTATAAAAATAACTGACGAGCATGGTAATAATGTTATCTGGTCTGTGGTACAGGATATTTCTCAGCAAAAGACAATTGAAGACCAATTAATTGAAGCTAAAAAACAAGCTGATGCTAGCAATCGTACCATGCAGTTAGCGAATGATTCTGCAGGAATTGGTGTATGGGAATGGGATTTAACGACCAATGCGTTAGTGTGGGATGACTGGATGTACAAATTGTATGGCATTTCAGCAAAAACGTTTACGGGTGCCTTTGAAGCATGGACAAACAGCGTTCATCCTGATGATATTGAAGGGGCAAAAGCGGAGTTAGAGTCTGCAGTGGCTGGCCTTGGAGAATATAACCCTGAATTTAGAGTGGTGCATCCTGATGGATGTGTAAGAACGCTCAAGGCCAGTGCGGAAATTTTAAAAGACGAGTGCGGACAGCCAATCAAAGTCGTTGGTGTAAATTACGATGTAACTGAGAAAGTCATTGCGATGAATACGTTAGCCAAAGCTAAATTAGCCGCTGAAAATGCTGCTAAGGCTAAAAGTGATTTTTTAGCTAACATGAGCCATGAAATTCGTACTCCGATGAATGCCATTTTAGGCGGGTTGCAATTGTTACAAAGTGCTCAGCTAGAAGATAACTTGCGCATCATACTCGATAACGCCACTTATTCGGCACAAAGTTTACTTACCATCATTAATGATATTTTAGATTATTCAAAAATTGAATCGAACAAACTTGAGCTAGAACAAGCGCCTTTCTCTCTGGTTGATGTGGTAGATTCGGTCAAATATGATCTTGATGCGCAGATAAGTAATAAGGGTCTCGATTTTGTAGTGACCATCGATGAGCGTTTTGTTGATGGTTGGGTGGGGGATTTTGTTCGAGTAAAACAAATCTTGTTAAATCTTGTCTCTAATGCGGTTAAATTTACGCATAACGGGCATGTTGAGCTAACGATTGATTACACGCGCTATCACGACCAGCAGGCAGTATGTATTAACGTGATTGATTCGGGTATTGGCATGAATGAAGAGGCGCAGCAAAAAATATTTGAGCGCTTTTCGCAGGCCGATACTTCGACAACCCGTCAATATGGGGGCACGGGGCTAGGGATGTCGATAACGAGTAATTTGGTGGCATTAATGGGGGCCATATTGAGCTGACTAGTGAGCTTGGAAAGGGAACTCGGGTTAGCGTTGTCTTGCCTTTGGAAAAAACCACTCTGATGGTTAAGAAAAATAACGCTCAATCGTTGTTAGCACCTAATCTAACAGGGAAAAAAATACTCATCGCTGAAGATAATAAGATTAATCAAATCGTGATCCAAACGATGTTAAAGGCCACTCACGCTCAATTAACAATGGTCGAAAATGGGCTGTTAGCAGTCGAACTATTTGCAAAACAAGGCTTTGATTTAGTGCTGATGGATATTCACATGCCTGAGATGGATGGTATTGAGGCGCAACAAAAAATTCGAGAGGTGAATAAACAAATACCGGTGATTGCGTTAACAGCTAATGTGATGGCCAATGACGTTAAAGCGTATTTAGCGCAGGGATTTGCTGCGCATATTGCCAAACCTATTGATATGAAGAGTTTATATGGCGTGCTTAAGCAGTATTTTTAATGAGTTACCGAAACAAACTGGGGCAGCTCTATCTTTTTGTCTTTCAATTAAATAAACCTATAAGTTCTTGTTTACCTAATTAAAATTACTATGCTTATTGAATTGTAAGTATTCAGCCCCAGCCAGTATTGGCGCTTTTTTATTTGCAGGTAATTAGTGTTTTGTCGCGATAAATCACGACCTTCAAATAGTGAGCTGTGACGTTGTTTAGATACATTTTCTGCCTCGGTGGCGAAGCCCCCTTCGGTGATGCTCAAAACTATTTTGCTTGGTTATGGGAATGGTTTAATCAGTAGCCGTCATCTTGTCAAAGCGTGCGAGAGTAATATTCTGTTTATGAGTGCGTCGGGTTGGTGTTGATCAGAAGATGCAGCAGTGGCTACAAATGAATGCCACTGCTGATTTTGATTAACACGGTGCCAGTTGCGCACAATTGCTAATGACTGATTGGTTTTAAACGTGCTTTTGCTGCGAGTTTATCGCTCAGTTTGCCAGTAACAGCCCACACACATAAAGCTATCCATGCGATCCATGATAGGCCTGCCGGGACATTAAGTAGCGCGATTTTTAAAGCATGTTGGCGATTAAATAGTAACGCTAATAGGCTTGGTAAAAACCACACAACCAGAAAAAATACGCCAAATAGGATTAACGTTAGGGTATTGGCTTGTTCTAATACTGTTAGGTAATTTTGTATTGTTTCCATGGGAGATTCCTCGTTTTAGTTTGTTCGTCAGTGATAAAAAAGTGATTAGTGCGTTGTTTACAGCACAGCATCGGTCAAGGTTGATAATTGTGCTTTAAGGTCTGCCACTTGTGTGACATTGCCGCGTTGCACTACGGTGTTAATTGTTTTGAGTGCATCAAGGCTCTTTAGCGGGTTAGCTGCCATAACAATAAAGTCAGCGTTAAACCCGACCGCCAATTTTCCGGTATCGGTTAAACCAAGATGACGGGCACCATTGATGGTCGCAAGTTGCAAAACCTGCCAATTGCTAAGCCCAGCAGCTTGGCTCAGTTGCAATTCGCGCAGATAAAATGGGCCACTGGTAAAGCTGTCGGTGCCAATTGCCAGTGGTACACCGGCATCGTAAAGGCGCTTAAATAATTGCTGCACTTTGGACATTTGTTGTTGAGCTAAGGTAAAGTCCTCTGCTGTCCAGTTATAACTAGGCGCAGCCATGGTCGCGCGCCAATGCTGGCGTAATTGTGGATGAAATACCCACATATCTTGCTCGGGGTAGCGGGTTTCAAGCTCCTTAGCAAAGTAAAATAGTTCATTCACTACCATGGTTAAATCAATATTGGTTTGCTGCTTGGCCAAGGTTTTAAACAATTGTTGCATCGGCTCACTGTCATAATCGACATGTTGGAACCAGCGGTAAATAAATCGTTGGTTATAAGGGTCTTGTCGTTCTTCTTGATAGCTTGTTTTATGTTCGCCTGTCAGGAGTTCTGCGCTGGTTGGTAAAGCATGGGTTAAGGCATCAACGCCTAACTCTGCTGCATATTGCCAGCTGACATTATCAAGATGAGCAACGGTTTTTAAGCCAGCTGATTTTGCTAAGTGCACGCCCATGGCCACTTCGTCTTTATTGAGGCCCGTATAAAGCTTGATGTATTGTACGCCTTGTGCTTTTTGGCTAGCAATTTCAGCTTGCCAGCTTGCTTCATCTTTTGGGTAAACTGCGCCACCTAAAATAGGTGTTGGTTCAAAAATATAACCTGCATAAATCAGTGCAGGGCCTATCCACTGGCCTGAGTTTTGCTTTTGCGCATAGTCAAAATTGGCGGCAGGTTCACCGGCAGGGCTAAATGCGGTAGTGATCCCCGACGCAAGCGTCGTCAGCGCATGATAGCGAGTTATTTGGCTATGTCCTTTCATTGACAAAATAGGCGTGTCACCTTGCATTTCAACCCGATGTGGCCCTGCTGTAAGGTGCAGATGCACGTCGATTAAACCGGGTAAGACAAATTGGTCATTTAAGTCAATATGTTGCTCTGCAATAGGCAAAGTAGGCTGTGCGCTGTGTTGTTGACCCATTGCGATAATGCGACCTGCATTGGTTAATAACCAACCGTCTTTAAGTTGCTGCTCGCTTGCGGGATCGAGTAACGTTGCGTTGTGGTACAGCACTGTGCCTGTTTGTTCTGCATCTAAAAGGTTTGATGGTGTATTAGCCCAAACGTGCCCCACTGTTAGGCTGCTAATAAGGTAAATAAGTGAACGTTTTTTCATTGTTACTCTCTGCTGTGTGATGTGTTTGTTTTTTAAGTCGTGGTATTTTTGTATTGTGTTACATAAAATTTTTTATTTTTTTTATGTAACACTTTGCCAAGCAGGGCAGACTAATAGGATGGTAGGGTAAGCGCAGGAGTGAGTATTTGTGTTTATCAAAAATAAATTTAGCGACGAGGTTTTGTTTGACCACATTCGATTCGAGTTTAATGACGCCTGAGCAGTTTTTACTGCACTTATGGCAGCAAAATCAGGGAGCAATTAGTCGAACCTTGCTTGCTTGTGAGGCAGATCCGGCCGCTCGGCAAGATTTAAAACAGGATGTCTTTTTGGCTTTACATCAGTCAGTTTCGCGTTTGCAGGAGGCGCAAAACCCTCGCGCTTATTTGTTTAGGATTGTTCACAATGTAACGGTTGATCACATTGCTCGGGCGCAGCGCTTTAAATGGCAGCCACTCGAAGACGATATTCATCATGTGATGCTGCAAGAATGCCCCTCTGCAGAGGTAGATGAACGCCAGCAAAATCAACAGTTAATGAATGCTGTTCGTCGTTTATCGCCGGCTAATAGGCAGGTGATCCTGTTAGCCATGGAAGATTTAGATGCACCTGAAATTGCAGATATTTTGCAGGTAAGCCATGGTGCGGTGAGGGTGCGACTGAATCGTGCCAAAATAGAATTGATGGAGTTGATGCAACATGACCGATGATTTTGACTTTAAAGCGCTGGCAAAAAGCTGGCAACAACAGCAAACCCCAAAAGAGCACGCTCCAAGTGTTGATGATTTAGCGCAAGCAAGTAAGCGCCAGCGTCGCCAGCGAACTCTAATGTATGGCGAATGGCTAGGTGCGTTAGTGATGGCGATGGCAGCGTGTTGGATAGTATTTACCATTCCAGGCTGGCTTGGTGGAGTGTCTTGTGCATTTTTGGTTTTCGGTGCGCTCAGTACATTTTATATTAGTTGGCAGGTGCATCGTCCTATTTTAGCGTACGACAATTGGAGCTGTGATGGCTTAGTGCAATTTCGCTATCGGGCGTGTCAGTTAAGTGTGCAATACCTGCGTTATACTCAGTGCTCTTGTATTGCTTTAATGGTGTTTAGTGGCGTACTTTGGCTGTTGCATTGGTTGCAATTAGATCACGCAACCGAACAATTATTAGGGTTTTATACGTTTATCGTTTCACCGCTTTGTTTGCTTGCTATTTATAAGCTACAGCAAAAAATACGTCAGAAAACCACAGAACTTGGGCATCTTAAGGTTTTAGTTGCTGACTTTGAGCACAGCGCACAAAACTAGGATGTTAGGTGGTGAGAACGAATATTGGTGAACTGAGATAAAAAAGCGGCCGAGGCCGCTTTTTTAATTTTTAAACTCTGGGTTGTAAACTCATGTTTTAATCGATTGTTTTAAAAAAAAGGTATTAACGTAAATCAAAACGGTCTAGTTTCATTACCTTGCTCCATGCGGAAACAAAGTCTTCAACAAATTTTTTCTCAGCACCTTGGGCTGCATATACTTCGGCCATTGAGCGTAGTTCTGAATTAGAACCAAAAATTAAATCAACTGGTGTTGCTGTCCATTTAAGCTGATTTGTTTTGCGATCATGGCCTTCGTAGACACCTTCGGTACCTGATTTTGTCCACTTGGTTGACATATCGAGTAAGTTAACAAAAAAGTCATTGTTTAACGTGCCCGGTTTTGCGGTCAACACCCCATGTTGTGCGCCATTGGTATTGGCATTTAGGGCGCGCATACCACCGAGTAATACGGTCATTTCTGGCACGGTTAGATTGAGTAAGTCTGCCCGTTCAATCAGCATTTCAGCCGGTGAAAAGTAGCTTTGTTCGCTGTAAAAGTTACGAAATGCATCGGCTTTCGGTTCAAGCACTTTGAATGATTCGACATCAGTCATTTCTTGCGAGGCATCCATTCGCCCTGGAGTAAATGGTACTTTAACTGTGTGGCCCGCTTCTTTTGCTGCTTGTTCAATGGCACTTGCGCCTGCTAAAACAATTATATCTGCCAGAGATATTTTTCTTTTACTCGACTTTTTGTTAAATTGCGTTTGGATTGCTTCGAGTTTAGCTAATACTTTACTGACTTCTGCAGGGTTATTAACCGCCCATTCGTTTTGTGGCGCTAAACGAATACGTGCACCATTTGCACCACCGCGCATATCGGTATCACGATAACTTGCAGCCGACCCCCATGCAACACGTACTAATTCTGGCACCGTTAAACCTGAGCTTAAAATGGCGTTTTTAAGGGATGTAATGTCCTTTTCATTCACTAAAGGGTGGTTCACCTCTGGAATGTAGTCTTGCCATAATAAGATTTCTTTCGGTACTTCGCTGCCTAAATAGCGGGCTCTTGGTCCCATATCACGGTGATTGAGTTTAAACCATGCTTTGGCAAAGGCGAGCTCAAACTCTTTTGGATCGTTAAGAAAACGCTGTGAAATCTTATTAAATTCAGGATCTTCTTTTAACGCGATATCGGTTGTAAACATAATTGGTGCATGACGTTTACCTTCAATATGCGCATCTGGTACTAAGTTGGCCGCTTGGTTGTTTTCAGGGATCCACTGCGTTGCGCCTGCTGGGCTTTTAGTTTGTACCCAGTTGTAAGCAAACAAGTTTTGTAAGTAGTTGATTGACCAACGGGTAGGAGTCACAGTCCATGCACCTTCTAAACCACTGGTGATGGTATCTTCAGCATTACCTTTGCCGCATTTATTTTTCCAGCCAAATCCTTGCTCTTCAATGGCCGCGGCTGCGGGTGCAACATCAAGGCAGCCGGCTTTTTTAGCGCCATGGGCTTTACCAAAAGAATGTCCGCCTGCAATAAGTGCAACAATTTCTTCATCATTCATTGCCATACGACCAAATGACATGCGAATGTCGTTAGCTGATGCAATTGGATCAGGGTTGCCATGTGGTCCTTCTGGGTTTACGTAAATTAGCCCCATTTCAACCGCAGCTAAAGGCCCTTTCAATTTGCCTTTTTTGTCGCGGCGCTCGTCAGCTAAAAATTTGCTTTCTGGGCCCCAATAAACGTAGTCTGGCTCCCAATCATCTTCACGGCCACCAGCATAACCAAAGGTTTTGAAGCCCATTGATTCAAGTGCCACGTTACCTGTTAACGCGATTAAGTCAGCCCAAGAAAGGTTGTGGCCATATTTTTGTTTAATTGGCCAAAGCAAACGGCGCGCTTTATCAAGGTTGGCGTTATCTGGCCAGCTATTGAGTGGATCGAAACGTTGTTGACCGCCACCAGCACCACCTCGGCCGTCATGAACACGATAGGTCCCAGCTGCATGCCAGGCCATACGAATAAAAAATGGACCATAATGACCGTAATCGGCAGGCCACCAATCTTGTGATTGTGTGAGGACTTGCTCAATGTCAGCTTTGACTTGGTTTAAATCAAGACTGAGAAAAGCTGCTTTATAATTAAAATTTTCACCCATTGGGTTAGATTCTTCACCATGGGCGCGAAGTGGGCTTAGGTTGAGCTGTTCAGGCCACCAAAATTGATTGGTTTTAATATCATTAGTGGCTTGGGCATTGGCACTTATTAGCATTGACACGGCAATCGCTAGTTTTGAAATTGTCGCGGTAGGTTGTTTTAACATGATGACTCTCCTTTGAGTTAGCAGGTGAGACTATAGGTATCAATGTCAAAATTTACTAAGGGGATAAACAGATTGAACAAATCGGAAAAATCGACAGAGGTATTTTCGCTAGAAATAATATAAACGAATCTATTTTAGAAAGTATTACGTAATAAGGTATAGATATTGGTTAAATTTAGTCATTAAAGGGGATGTAATGTTTAAGGTGATGTTTAGCGCAGTCGTATTGTTGGTACTCGCGGGGTGTTCGAGTAAGTATCCTAATCAGCAATTGGTCGGAAAACAGTTTCCGACCGTATCGGGCGAAAGTTTAGAAAAAAATCAAGTTGTGATCCCTCGCGACTTTAATAATCAACATACTTTGCTCCTTATTGGTTACAAGCAAGATAGCCAATTTGACATTGACCGCTGGCTAATTGGTCTTGATATGACAGATACAGTGCTGCCGACTTATGAATTGCCAACAATTCAAGGAATGGCGCCAAGGATGTTCAGTACTTTTATTGATAGCGGGATGCGCAAAGGGATCCCTAAAGAGCTGTGGGGTGGGGTAATAACCATTTATAAAGACGGCGATACAGTGCAGCAATTCACCGGCAATGAAAATCCGAATAACGCCCGCGTAGTGCTCATAAATCAGGCAGGAGTAATTATCTATTTTTACGATAGAGGCTTTTCAGTTGGCGCCCTTAATGAGCTCAAATTGGTGTTGGCTAACTCGCTTCAATTTTAGATAATAAGCTAATCCCTGGTAGCCATTCTCAACGTATTCAACGTTGGACTTACGTGCACTAGGCCTGCCATTGACGCGACCATTCGTTTTGTTAGCCTTGAAAATTTCTGTCTAGAGTTGAATAACTTAGATATTTACTTTTCAATGCGTTGGTAAATCTCTTATCCAGCATTGAGGTTTAGTAACATTGAAATAAAAAGGCAAGGTTGAGGTTCAACCTTGCCTTTGTGTTTTAAGTGTGGTTAAAAAATAAAATCGACACCGACAGTGATGGTATCGGAGTCACCGTGGTACGCCCAACCGGTTGCTTTATCACCTTGATCAACAAACTTATCATATTGTAACTTTAATGACGCGCTTTGATGGAAATCGTAGCGTACTCCATAGCTTAATAAATAATGCTCTTCGTAATCTTCCTCATTAGCTCGTTTGGTGCGTTTTTGATCGGCTTTTGAGTAGCTGATATAGGGATGAAACTGATCCATATGATAGACTAGCGATACTAAATAAGTTGGAAATTCAGTACCATAGATATCATCGTATTTCACCATATTCATATCGAATAAAACAGTGAAATTGGCTAAGTCAACATTTCCCCCAAGGCCCAAAAATTGTTGAGAAAATGGGGTGTAGTCGGCGATACTGCCATCTTGTGCAATGGTTTCTCTATCTCGGTCATTTTGGAAATAAACAAATCGAACATTAAAGAAATCACCCGATAAGTTCCAGTTCATACCAACAATATCGGTCCAAAACTCGTTCACAGCCCTTGCATTGCCGCCATAGAGCTTATCATAGTAATTCATTTCTTTGTTTTCGTTAGAATACTCATTGCCATAGAAGAAACTGACGGTATTAGAATATCCCCCCATATCAAAATCGTACATCGCGGTAAAGCCATTAAACTGCGTGACTTGCCACCAATATAAATTTGAAGGTGGTCTCATCCACGGATAGGCATAGCCCACTTCAGAAAACTCTGAAAAATAATACATCGGAATATTACGACGACCGACCATCAGCGTTAGCTCATTGGTAGCTTGATAGGTGAGGTAATACCAATCAAGCTCAGGTCTAAAGTCATCGGTACCTTTGGCCACTAATTGGCCTGTTACTTTTAGTTTATCGCCCATATCGGCTGATATTTGCAGGGCAAACACCGTTTCAGGTTCAAAAGTAAAATCATTACTGTATTGGCCTACATCATAAAAATCAGCGGTAAAAATCTCGTCTCGTTTAGTGCCGGGTTTTAGCGGGTCTTCAACCGTGCCTAAGGTTTTACCTGCTACGATAGAACCAAAACCGGAAATACTGACTTCTGCTTGTGCAATATGTGATACACAACTTCCAGAAATAATTAATGCTAAGAGTGTTTTGTTAAAATGCTTCATACCGTCCCACCTAAAATTTAGCAATTACTTTGACATCATCAGTTACGGACGAAACGCTAACATAGCCAATCGCTCCTTTATTTGATGATATTGTTGAAATAATTTCGGCATCGGATGCAAGTTCCATCGGCATATTACCTTTACCTGTGAATACCAACTTAGACCAGTAAGCGTTTACTTGGCTGCTGGTTCGCCCAAGCACGCTTTGATTGAATTCATCCCTTGTGCTCATGTTTTTTGCGGCATTCATAGGTATCGCAACATTTCCGTCGGGATAAGACTTCATCCGACCGGTAAATATTTTTTCGATATCTGCTTTTTCAAGAGTGGTATTGTTGGCGGTGTTAACAATTACGGCAATTTCGGCTGAGGCTCCAAAAGTGGTGGATAACCCTGAGAGCATGATGGCGGCTAATATACTTAGTCGATTTACGTTACATGGTTTATGCATTATTAAATCCCCGATATTAACTCTGGCAGTAATATCTACCAGATTGTTTGTAGCAAGATAACTATAGAATTAGTCTGTAAATTCGCCAATTTTTGAGTTAATTAGGGAGGATAAGTGCAGTTTTTGCGCTATTGATATGCCATGAAGTTTAAAATAGCTATTTTAGCGCCCAATAAAAAATAGCTGCTAACTAGCGTTAAGATTACATATCACAATAATTGAATCTGATGATTTGTATCTATGATATCTAAGGGCCGCAAGGTTTCTAGATACAAGTTTTATATTAGAGAAAATCACATTGAGTGGAATGAATAAAAGCCCCTTAAATTAATATAAATGGGGCTTTATGGTTTAGAACCAAAGTGATTAAAATAGAATAATAATTATTAATTCACTGAGCTTAGCGTAAGCATTTTAGTGGTTAAGCGGCCCTTAATTTTGGCATCTTTTTGAGTTTAGTACCGCTGAATCTGCATTAATCGAGTGAGATTTTCTAGCGCGTTTGTTTCGTCTTGAAATCCATAAATAAGCACCTGTAATCCCTAATAATAAAGGTGTTAAGCCAACGATGGTATAAATTACTTTGCTTGTGAGTCCGGCGAAATTGCCAAAATGAAGCTTTCTGAAGGTATCGACCATGACCATCACAAAAGATTGTTGTCGGATATCGTAACTATTAAGCAGATTACCTGTTTGGGCATCAAACGTTAAGGTGCTGCCATAATCACTTAAAAGGGGATTATTACTGCTGACTTTGCCAAACAAGGTGATTGGATATTTGGGCTCAGTTGGCATTAATACATAGGTTGTTTCAAACCCTGTTAGGTATTGTTCTGTTTGGGTGAACAGCTGTTCAAAATTGAGATCACTATTGTATAAACGAGCGCTTATTTTATGATGCTCTTGCCCATCTTGGTGTTCTTGCCACTCATGAACATAAATAGCGATATTGTAATAACCTCCGGTGATGCCAAGTACTAATAAAATAGGTGACGCAAGGGTGCCAACCATTTTATGGAGATCACTAAAGACCACTAACAAGCGCTGATCCCACCGTAAGGTAAATATACGACGCCAAAAGTGTCGATAAATAATCAGACCTGAGATCCCTAAAAAAATTAAAAGTAAGGCAAAAATACTAGTAAAAGCCGTTCCTAAATGCTCATCTAACCCTCTAATATCATTTAATAATAAAGTGTAGTGTAACTCAAGTAACCAATCGGTGAGATAATGACTCATCAGGGTCGGTTCACTGAGCTTGTCACCCGTAAATGGGTTGATATGCGCTTTATACCAAATATCTGTGCCCTGTTTTATAAGATATATCCGGTCTGCTTGGCCATTATTACCGAGTAACTCCCAACTGCCGAGCTCATAATCTGGATAGTGCTGATGGATTTGTTGCAATAATCGATTAGCATTAAGGCGTTGCTCGCCTTCAACCACAGCAGCGATATCTGGCATTAGCCACATATCGATTTCTGTTTTAAATACTAAAATACTGCCGGTAAGACAAATTAACATAAAGGGGATTAAGCAGAATAATCCCGCCCAGCCATGCATTTTGTAAAGTTGTTTTTTAGTCATTCTTATACCATTAAAACGGTTAAAGCACGGCAAATGCCGTGCTTTTTAGTTAAATTAAAATGCCCAATTGAGGCTCACACTATAATGCTGTGGTGGTGCATAAAATCCTTGTGCCCATTGCAAGCTATTAAGGTATTTTTTATTCGTAATGTTGTTAGCATTGAAGGCCAATGCAAGGTGTTTATTAATGTCGTAAGACGCCATTAAATTAATGCGAGTGACTGCAGGTTGGTGAGTTATTATCTCTTGACCAGCATTGGCGTAAAGTGCAGAAACAACCCCTTGATTACGCCAAATAGCCTCCTGCCATTTGGCATTAACGCCAAAACGCAGACCATCTAGTAATGTAGGAGACCAGGTGAGCGATATATCGACAGAACGTTTGACAGTATAAGCACTGACTTGTTCATCGCCATCAATAGCAAAATCAGTTAGACCCACTACCCCATTGAGTGTGTCACTCAGTTTGCCCGCGACTTCAAACTCAATTCCTTTGCTTGAAATGCCGTCTGCAGCTTTGTAAACATCTTCTTCAATACCAGTAACGGGATTGGGCGCTTTTGCCGCAGGGACCGCTAAATTGACTTGTTTGATGTCAAACCAAGCCGCCGTAAGCAGGGCATCACCGTCAAATAAGTCGGCTTTAATACCAACTTCGGTTGCTTGGCCCGTGAGTGGAGCGATAAGGTCCCAATTGGCATCGCGTTCTTTTTGCGACATAAAGGTTTCGGTATAGCTGCTGTATGCAGTAATCGCATCAGTGAGTACGTATGTTAGGCCAAGGTAAGGGACGACCTTATCATCGTCACGCAATTGCGGTTTGTTGTAGGATTCACCTTGCGTTTGCCAGCGGTTATAACGCATTCCTGTGAGTAAGTGCAGGCCATCTGCAAGATTAAAACGTGCAGAAAGGTACGCTGATGTTTGCGTATTTTCAACTTGGCCACCGGTCAAACCATCAATGAATTCTGGATAAGGGGTATTTCCAGTAAAGTCTTCAATGCGTGGCATAGTAGGGAAGCCATTGCCAGTATGAAAATCATATAAAGAAACATCAATATAATCTAAGCGTGCATAACTGGCTCCAGCCACCAGTTCATGAGCGCGGCCAAACGCATTAAAACTACCACTGACATAAGCATCAAACATATCTTGTTTATCATTTATATCGTACTCGCTGGCATAACCTGTGAGGCCTAAACCAGTTTTTGGGTCTAGACCCACTGCGCTGTCGGTTAGATAGGTATAAAATAATTCAGAGTCTTCATCGGTACGCACGCGGTTGTACATTAAACGAAGTTGCCAATCAGGAGAGATGTTATGGCTAAAATCAATAAAACTGCGGCTTTCATTGACATCCCATCGCGACCAGTTGGCAGATGTATTGGTGTTTATTGCATAGTCAGTGGCCGTTCCATCGCCATAATACAGCGTCAATGCGCCCCATAAATTGCCTTTAGATTGATTGCTGTGCTCACTGTGGCCAAAAGTAATGAGCGTATCTGCATTAAACGCATAATCAAGCACACCATAAACAAGTTGGCTATTTGTTGAATAGCGATCTAAATAAGACTCTGATTTATCTTGGCTGAGCACTGCGCGCGCACGTAATGAGTCTGTTATGGCACCTGAAATATCGCTTTCAAATCGTTGTTTATCCCAAGAGCCAAAAGTGGTGCTGAAATTTACCATCAAATCAGTGGTGGGGCGTTTACGTTTTAAGCTAATGGTGGCCGATGGGCTACCTGCCCCTGTCATAATGCCATTGGCACCGCGCACTATTTCGACTTGATCATACAGCGCCATGTCCATTTGGCCATGCGTATTGTCATTAATCAGCGGTAAACCTAGCCCGTCGATTTGAATGTTATTGACCGCAAAACCTCGGGCATTGTAATAAGTGCGATCAGTTTCTATTTGTTCAACATTAATAGCAGCAGTATTGTTAAGCACATCATTCATATTTGATAAAGCAAAATCTTTTATTTGCTGTTGCCCAACAACAGAGATTGCCTGCGGGGTTTCTTTTGCCAAGATCCCTAGTTTACTTGCAACATTGGTTGAGCTTGGTTTGTACTGATTATATTGGTCACCCGAAACAGTAATTTTTTCAATCGAATCGTCTGCAATTGTATTTGCGTAAGTGGGTTGCGTAAGAATTGATGAAACGGCCAAAGCAATAAGTGATAAATGCGAAAACGGCATGATTATCCTGTAATTAAGAACAACAATTTTTAATTATAGTAATTCAAATGATAATTATTATCAATTGCTTTATTGTTCGTTAAGTACTCTGCTTTGGTAAGAAAAAATCATGGTACTTGATTATAGAGTTACTGTTTTATTTGTATCATTAATGGGAACATTGACTCGGGTGTTTAACCGCAATAGAAGATGAATCAACGGCGCAGTATTTTATTCGAGCCAGTTCTCTTACAATTTTGTATCATCAGGTTTAATCATTTAAAGGGGTTAATATGAAACACGTTGTGCGAGTGGGTATTGCTGTGATCATTAAACGTGGCAACCGTATTTTATTGGGGGAGCGGCTTGGTGCACATGGCGCTCATACTTGGGCAACACCCGGTGGCCATTTAGAGTTTGGTGAAAGCATTGAGCAATGCGCCAAGCGCGAAGTGTTTGAAGAAACAGGGTTGGTTGTTTCAGCGTTGCAAAAACTCGGTTTTACTAATGATATTTTTGTAAAAGACGGCAAACATTATGTCACTTTATTTATGCTTGCTGAGTGCGAAGAGGGTGAGGCGCAGGTTTTAGAGCCTAACAAATGTGTGCAATGGCAATGGTTTGCGCAAAACACTTTACCAGAACCACTCTTTTTATCGTTAGCTAACTTTTTAGCAGAGCAGCCTGATTTAGTATTTAGCGATGTTGAGTAAGTAAAGTCTGTAATTGAGTTTATATCAGATTGATTTATATTTTTTTAGATCAAAGTACTTCACTCAGACTTATGGATAAATAAAAAAAATACTCATAAAGATGTTGAGATTGAAATTTAAACAATTATTTTTCATAGGCTTATTGTTATGTACAGGCTGTAGTGTAATTGAAAAAAAATCACAGATACTGTGACTCAAAAGTATATCACTCTAAAATATCTTAATGGCTTTGTATTTCAGTGACTGGAATTACCGCGTACCTAAAAAATAAATTAAATTATAAGCTATAACAAAAAATAGCATCATTTTGTTCCTAAAATGTGTAATTTCACTGTCACAGCACTATGTTATTAATATGTTAAATTAATATTTGCTGTGATTTACTTATCAAAACGTTATCTTATCAATTTGCAATTTTGCATCTATTGGCAATTGTATTGCTTTTTACCAGTCTTTTAACAGGCTTACGGATTAGTTTAGTCAGCCATGATACTTTTGCGTTTTTATCAGCCATTTTACCGCAAGGCCGTGTCCATCAGTGGCATTTTTATAGCGGCGTAATACTCAGTTGTGTCGCAGTGTTTTATTTACTTCGCGTAAAAAAAATCCGGCCTGTTCGTCAACTTCTTAATACTAAGCAGCGTTATCATCGCTTTATTAATCGTATTGGCTATCTTGGATTAACGTTAACTTTGTTGACTGGCTGGTTGCATTGGCTGGCACTGGATTTAGCTTGGTTTAATGGTAATTGGCATTATTTGAGTGTCTTCACTATTTTACTGTATTTGGTATTGCATGGTTATGTGTATTGGCTTGAATGTGGTGTCGGTATTTTCAAACGAGTTTTCCCAAGAAGGCTTATTTATCAACCAGTTGTTTGGTTGAGTTTGTCTTGTAGTTTTGGTTTCGCTTTGCTGGTTTATGCCTTGGTTGTAAGCCCCTTAAAAACAAAAGCACTTGTTGTTCAACCGATCCCTTTAGCGACCGTGATAGATATTGATGGCCAAGGAAATGAAGCGAGCTGGCAATACGCCCCTGCGATAATAATACAGACTCATGGTGGGGCCAATTTTGTCAATGGTCAAACCAAGGTCGAAATTAAAGCGCTGTCTAATTCAGAGGAGGTCTATTTTTTATTTCGCTGGGCTGATCCGAGTGCAAGCTTATTACACTTGCCGCTTGAAAAAACACTTGATGGTTGGCAGGTCAAAGAGCATGGTTTTTATCAATTTAATGAAACGAAATTCTATGAAGATAAGTTTGCGGTCATGCTCTCGCCAAGTTGTGAGCATGGTGGTGATGGCACTACGCATTTAGGGCCTGAACCTTTAGCGGGTAAACCTAAAAATTTTCATGGCAAAGGTTATCATGCCAGTTTAGATGGAAAACCCCGAGATCTGTGGCATTGGAAGGCATTGCGCACCAATGATATGTTTTTGGCCGATGATAACCATATTGGCGCCCCTTTATTAGCGCAAAGTGGCAGTCGTCGTTATAGTGCTGGGTACTTTGTTGATAGCAAAGAAAGCGGCGCTTATGTGATGAATTGGCAGTGGTATTCCCCTAAGGGTATTACGCCTAAACGTTTACCTAAAGACTCAAACCTATCTCTCAACCTGGCTTTAGCTGCGTCGGTCGCCCCTTGGTTTGATTATCAACCCTATCAGGCATCGTTAGATTCATACCCTGTAGGCAGTGTTTTGCCTTCGGTGCTGTATCGCTCCAATCGTTTTGAAGGTGATCGTGCTGATGTCAGGGCTCGGGGTGAGTGGCTTGATGGTTTTTGGACACTTGAAATGGTACGTAAACGCGAGATTCGTTCACCTAATGATGTGCCATTAGTACAAGGCACTTGTATGTGGGTTTCGGCATTTGATGCTTCACAAATTGCCCATACTCGCCACGACCGTCCTGTGCAATTGGTATTTAGCTCGCTATGAAAAATCGCATGTTACTTTCACTTATGCTGCTAGGACTGATTGGTTTTTTGAGTTATCGCGATCATTCGCTCCCTTTACAAACGCAAGATAGCCGCTGGCAAAAAATTAACCGTGCGGGCGTAAAGTTATCGGCTTGGCAAGGACCTTGGAGCTGTGTTTATGACCTAGAACAACATCTACTTTGGGAAGTTAAAACCAATGATGAATCGATTCATGATGGTGATTGGACGTACTCGTGGTTTATTGCCCAGCAAGGTCAAGCTAACAGTGGCGATTGCTATTTTGAACAAGCGCGATGTGATACCACAGACTTAATTAATCGCAGTAATCAAACTCAATTGTGTGGGGTGCAAGGATGGCGGTTGCCTACGCAAGCAGAGTTAACAGCTTTGTTGCAACACCATGACAGAGTAGGTCAAGTGCATGTTGCTACTGATTATTTTTTGCATCTTAAACATGGCGATTATTGGACATCTAATGCAAATCAACCTTTATCGGGTATTTACCAACATTTGAAACAAGGCGCTATTGCCATCAATATGAGTCAAGGAAGTGTTGTTACCTTACCTTATCGTAATGCTGCTTTTGTGATGCTGGTCAGTGATGTGAACCCAAAAGGAATTAATACAACAGTTCATTCACCACAAAACAGAGTCCACTAAAAATGGCTGTTTTGATTTAAAAGGAGCACACAATGACATTGCGCCATAAGTCCGTGCTTGCCATAGCGTTACTTGCGTTAGCAGGCAATGTTTATGCAGGCAGTAAGCAACATAGGTTGATTTGGGATACCAACCCAAGCAGCCAAGCCACTATTGGTTTTAGTCCCTCGGGCAGTCAAAATCATCAGCTAAAATATGGTTTTGATACCAATGAGCAAAATTGGTCAACAAAGCCAGTTACTATGAGTCGTACGTTTGCAGGTAGTTTAGTGAGCCACTTTGTTAAATTAACTAATTTGCCAAGCAACAGTTCGGTTTATTATCGAATTTGTGATGATAGTGGTTGTGGAGAGCGTTTGTGGTTTAAAACGGCCCCAACTGATAACAGCCCATTTGTGATGGTCGCAGGTGGAGACACCCGCACTGGTTGGACAACTCGGCGTCAAGGTAATAGCTTAATTGCTAAAATTCGTCCGCTTTTTATTATGCATGGGGGCGATTATACCAATGCAAATTCAGCCTCTGAAATGAACAGCTATTTGGATGATTGGCAGTTGACGTTTTCCAATGACAACATTGCAGGTACAAGTTATAAACGGATTTATCCATTTATTGCCACTCATGGTAATCATGAAGACAATAACTTTAATACTTTATGTGAAGTGTTTGGTGTTGATTACGATAACAATGGCCAATGTAATGCTAATGACACCTTTGGTGCGGTTAAGGTTTCGCCGTTACTTAAGGTGTACACTCTCAATAGCCAATTTCAAAATAGCGGTTGGGCGAGTTATGCTTCAGCGATGAATACTTGGTTGCAGCAAGATTTAGCGGCTAATGGTAGTAGTGTTAAATGGCGTTTTGCGCAGTACCATAAACCTATGTATCCGCACTACACTGGTAAATCAGACAATACCACCCTCTATAATTGGTGGGCGAATCACTTTTATACTTATGGCATGAATTTGGTGGTTGAATCCGATACTCATATTAACAAACTCACCAAAGCAATTAAGCCCAGCGGCAGTGGCTTTGTAGAAACTACATCGGGCGGCACTGTGTTCGTTGGTGAGGGCAGTTGGGGCGCACCTGCACGCTCTGCAAATAACCCACGTTCATGGACGCTTGATTTAGCCAGTATTCAACAATTTAAAGTGATAAGCGTGACTAGTGATGCCCTTGCGGTACGCACTGCCCAATTTGGTTCTGGTGCACAAACCCTGAGTCGTGAGCAGCGTGCGCAAGACTCACTGGTTTTGCCTGATAATGTCGATTGGTGGCTTGCAAACGGTATTGGTGAGGTATTGCCACTTATCCAGACTGCGTCTGGTAAAACCATTATTGATACAGCGCCAACCGATCCGACTGATCCTGTTGATCCTCCGAGCTCTGAGCTTATCAATAATCAAGCAGTCACTAATCTTACAGCCAATAAAGGCCAGCAATTGGCGTTTACCTTCAAAGTGCCAGCGGGCGCACAAAATCTCAGCTTTAGTACCCGAGGTGGCAGTGGAGATGTTGATTTATATATAAAATTTAATGTTCCAGCCACTACTAATAATTACGATTGTCGTCCTTATGAACATGGTAATGCAGAAAGCTGTGTCGTTAGTAATATCCAAACAGGTACCTATCATGTGATGCTCAATGCCTACAGCACCTTTAGTGGTGTGAGTTTGGTGGCCAAATACGACAACAGTGATTCAGGTGGGGAGCCAGGAGGCAGTGATTTATTTAATGATTTATCTGCCACAGCCGATAATTGGCTATATAAAAGTATCTCAGTACCAAGTGGTGTGAGTAAATTAACCGTAACCATGTCAGGTGGCAGCGGTGACGCAGACTTATATGTCCAAAGTGATGCTCAACCCACAAGCAGCAACTATCAATGCCGACCTTATAAAAATGGTAATAGCGAAACCTGTACTATTAATAATCCTGCGGCCACAGACTGGTTTTTTGGCATCTTTGCGTATAAAACATTTACCGGTGTAACGCTCAGTTACCGTTACGAGTAACCGAAATAGGTGTAAATGGCCTCTCAAATGCTGTGAAGTTAAGGAGGTCATTTTTTTTAAATTATGGTATTAAAACCATGCTGTTACCTGATTTTATTTATGTATTTGCATATTACAGCTAAAAAGCTATATCAGACGTTGTTTTTTTGCCTTTAACTTGATGGTTATGAATATAACTTTATTGAAATAAACAACTAAAATATTGTTTCATCTGTTCCTTTTTTAATCCTCAATGTTATTATTTTGTTTCCTTTGGTTGTATTTTGTTACATTCAGTAATGCTTAGACATACTTTTATTGTTTCTTGAGGGTGTGGATAGTTACTTTTGATGGGCATAAAAACATAAAGAAGGTAAAAAAATAATAAAATCTATTAGGGACAATTTAACTATGAAAAATAATACTTGGAAATTTAAACGTTCAATGACAGCGCTAGCAGTTGCATCCTGTCTATTGAGTTTACCAAATGCATACGCCAATAACGCATTTGGATCTGCGTATGGTAAGGCGCAAGCTGGTGTTGTGGTAACGATTAAAAATGACAATACAGGGTTATCACGCAAAGTAAGCGTTGGTGAAGATGGCCGTTTTGATATCAAAAACCTACCGGTTGGACAATATACCGTTATAGATAGCTTAGGTAATACCGATTCAGTCATTATTAATGTAGGAACTGGCTCAATTATTAACCTTGAGGGCACAGAACGCATTACCGTGGTCGGTGCACGAGTATCGTCAATTGATACAACATCGGTTGAGTCTACTAGCGTGTTTTCGGCCAGTGATTTTGAGCTGTTGCCTGTTGGACGTGATTTAACCTCGGTTGCATTGTTAGCGCCAGGTACAGTGCAAGGTGATTCAGGTTTTGGCAATCTTGCATCTTTTGGTGGCTCATCAGTAGCTGAAAATGGTTATTACTTAAATGGCTTTGATATTACCGATAGCCGTAAATTATTATCGTTTGCTAATATCCCATTTGATGCCATTGCTTCACAACAAGTAAAAACCGGTGGGTATGGTGCCGAATATGGGCGCTCTTTAGGTGGTGTGGTTAACCAAGTTACAAAGTCAGGGACTAATGAATGGCAGTTTTCTGCATCAGTCCATACCAATTTAGATGCGTTACGTGCTGAACCTAAAGATGTTAAAACGTTAAATCAAGATACACTGTCCGATCCTTATGGTGCCCATTATTTAAAATATCGTAAAGCGAATACCCAAGATGCAACTAGCTATGTATTAACAGCAGGTGGACCGCTGATTGAAGATAAGCTTTTTGTTTTTGCGGCATTAGAAGGATTTTATAATCAGTACGACGATTATTTTCAAAATGAAAGTCGTAATATAAAACGCACCTCACCACAAGGATTGGTTAAAGTAGATTGGTATTTATCGGATGAGCATATTTTTGAATTTACCGGTGTGTACAACAAAAAAACAGAAAAACGCACTATTTATGATAATCCAAAGTCAGCAGTTGACCCTGAATACCGTGTGCCTTATACCGGTGAGCATGGTGAGCACCGTTCAACATTTGACCGTGAAAGTGGTGGCCACATTGCTATTGCTAAATATACCGGGATATTGACCGATAATCTTTCTTTATCAGTAATGTTGGGTGATTTGAAATCCGTTAATGATAAAGACAGTCCTGAAGTACCAGATGGTGTTGATACTAGTTGTAACCGTATTTGGGATTCAAGTGAAAATGCGCGAGGTTTAGTGCATCGTGGCTGTTGGAATGAAGGGACGGTGGATATTTTAGATCCAGATACACCAGAAGAATATTCAGCAAGAACTGCTATCCGAATTGATGGTGAATACCAATTAGGCGATCATTCAATTCGTTTTGGTTTTGATGAAGAGCGTTTAACCAACGTTGACCGTGGTTGGGTATATGTGGGTGATGACCGTAAATATTATCGTTATTTTGAAGTGGGTTCGTTAAATCATGCATTTACTAAAGTCAATGGTGTTGAACTCGAACCAGGCACTAAGTATGTACGTATTTGGGATGGCGCTAAGCTTTCAGCAGAATATAAATCAGTCAATTCAGCTATATATATCGAAGATAGTTGGCAAGTGAGTGACGATTTATTGTTATACGCAGGTTTGCGCTGGGAAAGTTTTAAAAATGAAAACTCAGAAGGCGCCGCTTTTGTGGATGCAAAAAATGAGTTAGCGCCTCGTTTTGGTTTTTCGTGGGATGTTGATGGCAATTCAGAGAAAAAACTGTTTGCTAGTTTAGGGCGTTATTTTATCCCAGTCCCTGGTAATACTAATGAGCGATTATCAGGGGTAGAATATCGTGATGTATCTTACCATTATTATGATGGTTATGATGAACGTACTTGGGTGCCTAATATTACCGGTGATATAGGCGACGCTAATATTGAAAATAAACAAGCACCAAACCCGGCTTCAATTGTGTCGCAAGATCTTCGTCCTATGTTTCAAGATGAATTTATTTTGGGCTATCAACAAGAGATTTTCGAAAATTGGACCGTCGGTATAAAGGGCATTTATCGTAAAATTAAAAATGGTATGGATGATTTCTGTAGCCCAGGTGATATTTATAAATGGGCACTCGATCAAGGTTACAATCAGATGGATTGGCATGACATCCCAAGTTGTATCGTACTCAATCCGGGTGAGGATTTGAATTTCCAAGTTGATACCAATGACGATGGTACTGTTGAAGATGTAACCGTGCCAAATAGTTATTTAGGATTACCTGAATACCAACGTGATTATAAAGCGATAGAGTTGTCATTTAACCGCGGTTTTGTCGATGGTTGGAATCTGGGTGGCTCATATGTTTGGTCTAAGTCACAAGGTAATGTTGAAGGCTATGTTAACTCTGGTTTAGGCCAAGATGATCCAGGCATTACACAAGATTTCGATCATCGTTTATTCCAAGAAAATACTTATGGCTATACACCAAACGATCGTCGTCATGCGTTTAAAGCCTATGGTTCTTATGAGTTAACGCAAGAAATCATTGTTTCGTTAAGCTTTAATGCAACATCAGGGCAAGCAAAAAATTGTTTAGGTTTCGTGCCATATGAGCAATTTGAAAACTTCCCATCAAATTCACCAGAAGATATCACTTATGATCGTTTGGCGCGTTATTCAGCGTCTTCGTTTTATTGTCGTAATGAGGCTGGTGAACGTGAGTTAACTACAAAAGGACAGTATGGTCGTACACCATGGACATTTAATACTGACTTATCGTTCAAATACACACCGACATGGGCAGATGATAAATTGTCGTTACGCGCTCGTTTATTAAATGTATTTAATGCACAGAAAACGGTAAGTGTTGAGCCTCAAGGTGACTTTGGCCGTGATTCAACAGCGAAAAATCCAGATTTCTTAGTGCCGTTGAATTTCCAAACTCCAAGAAGATTGTATTTATCACTTTCGTATAAATTTTAATTTCTAAAATTTGTAATAGCATAAAGCCACTCAAGGTATTTAATTTGAGTGGCTTTTTTATTGTGAGTGTTTTTCAATAGCAGGAGTTATTTAGCTTCCATGTAGAAGAAGGACACATATGAACAAGCTGCTCAATAGTATAAAAATCCATAAAAGTGATGTTGAGCCTTTGCCTTATGCGGTTTATTCGTCAGTATTTGAACAACGTTTATTAAATGTGCCTATTGTAAAACCTATGTTGATTGCCGTATTAAGTGGCGATAAACAGTTAGATGGTGAACAGCAGTTAACCTGTAGTGCAGGTCAGTTTGTTTTCTTATCGAATAGTCCGACAACGAGTATGCGTAATATTCCAATAGGCTCACAGTACTGTGCGCTGTTAATCGAATTCGAAATAAGTGATTTTGAAGGGATAAAACTAAACCAAACACAAAGTTATGGGCTTTGTTTTGGCGAGATTTGCTCGCGTTTATCGGCGTGTTTAGCGCAATTTGTCGAATGGGCGCATATTGCCCCGCCAGCAATGTGGGCAATGAGGCGCAAAGAAATTGTGCATTTACTATTTCAATTAGGCCATAGCAACATTGCAGGGTTAGTTCACAGTCATAGTCTTAGCAATCAAATTCATCTCGTTATTGCTAATGACCAAGAGCTTGATGTAACAATCGAATCATTATGCCAACGATTTGCCATGAGCGAATCAACTTTAAGACGTAAATTAAAAGCCGAAGGTATCACATTGCAGGACATAAAAGACCAAGTGCGTCTTGGTCAAGGGTTACATTTATTACAAAGTACCCGTAAATCAATAGGCATGATTGCAAACGTGTGTGGTTATCAATCACAATCGCGTTTTAGCGAGCGATTTAAATATCGATTTGGCTTAACCCCTTCTCAATTGCGTAAAACCCAAATGGCGGTTTCGGGCGAAAACTTGACGGTTTAAAGACTAGTTATTCTTTAGCGACAGGCTAGACTATTGATACTTACTTTATTGATAGTTAGAAGGAATTTTTTATGCGTACATCATTTATTTCCACTGTACTTGTATCGTTAAGTTTATCGCTGCCTGCGATGGCTGATGTGTTTACTCTGAGCAGCCAAGACATTGCAACGGGCAAGTTGATGGCTAAAACTCATGAGTTTAATGGTTTTGGTTGTAGTGGTGATGATTTATCCCCCCATTTGACGTGGTCAAATGTGCCAGAGGGCACCAAAAGTTTTGCTATCACTGCCTATGATCCAGATGCGCCAACAGGCAGTGGCTGGTGGCATTGGCAAGTGGTTAATATTGCAAAAGACGTACGAGCATTACCCCGTGGTGCGGGTAGCGTAAAAAGCACCTTGCTTGGCGAAAATGCACATCAAGTGGGTAATGATTATGGCGTAAAAGCGTTTGGCGGTGCGTGCCCACCTATTGGCCATGGTGTGCATCATTATCGCTTTACCATCCATGCGCTGTCTGTTGAAAAGCTTGATTTACCATCTGATGCATCGGGTGCACTAGCAGGCTATATGATCAATGCCAATACAATTGCATCAAGCACTATCGAAGCCCTGTATCAGCGAGATTAAAGCCTTTAGGCCTCAATAGTATTTAAATGAACCTCACTACTTGATAATAAATCTATTTCAGGCTGTGACACAATCCCAGCTTTGGCTGGGCTTTTTTGTAAAAAGATAACGGATAAACTTGTAATATATCCTTACAATTAAACAACTTAAATAATCAATTAAACATATTACAAGACTGAACTATCTATTTGACAGCCTGTCAGATTCAATACTTAATTTGATAAGGAGTGTTGCATGATAAATAAGAAATCTAGTTTGCGAGCCTGGTTTAAAGCTAATCTTGGTTTTGTGGTTTTTGTGGTGGTGTTATGTATATCGCGCAGCAGTGTGGCCGATTGGTATGTAGTGCCGACAGGCTCAATGAAACCGACCATAGTTGAAGGTGACCGGATTTTTGTAAATAAAATGGCCTATCAACTTGAATTACCTTTCACTGATATTCCAATTGTAAAAATAGCAAATCCTGAACGTGGCGATATTGTGATCATTAATTCGATTGCCGCCGATACCAGACTGGTAAAGCGAGTGATTGGTTTACCAGGTGACAAAATTGCGATGATGAATAATCAACTGGTGATCAACGGCAAAGTCATCCATTATCTGCAAAGCGCGGATCCTGCTTTGGCAATTGAACAACTACCAACAAAAGCTCATGCGCTGCAATGGGTTGGACAAAACACTTCGATGGATCATTTTTCGACCATTACAGTGCCAGAAGGTCAATATTTAGTGCTTGGTGATAATCGAAATAACAGTGCAGACTCGCGGGTCTATGGTTTTGTTCCTAAAGCGCAAATTCAAGGTAAAGCACTTAACGTTATTGTATCGTTAGATGCTGATAATTATTATTTACCGCGTGCAGAGCGCTTGCTGCATCAGTTGATTTAAGCGCTATAATTGAGACAATCGTAAGTGAACCAACACTCATTGAACAAATTACTGTTGGTTCACTGCTTAATAACACAAAAATGGAGTCATCACTTGTATCAAATGAGCTTGGGAATAGTCAGTTTACTGTTTTATAGCCAAGTTTCATTGGCAGCTGTGCAAGACGAAATTAATCATTTATTGGGTTTTGTTGCAAGTACCCATTGCCAATATGAACGCAATGGGGAATATCATTTGGGGCCAAAAGCGCTTGCCCACATCGAAAAAAAATATGCCTATTATAAAAAAGAGATAAAAACCGCAGAGGATTTTATTGCCCTAAGTGCAACCAAAAGTAGCATGTCGGGTCGGGAGTACTTAGTGCATTGCCCAAATCAAACTGTTATTCCAAGCAAAACCTGGCTTTTAATGGAGCTTAAGGCTTTTCGTTCTCTTAAGGCTGCGCAGTAATGTATGATCGTTTTTTAATATCTTGCTAGGCCTGATTTTTAGATGAAAAAAATCAACAAAACAATAGCGCCACTGAGTACAACTCCTAGTGAATTGCTTCCAGCACAAGACAGTGACGTCCTCGAGTTAATGAATAAATTTAAATGCCAACAGGCAAAGACCTTGGCACTTAGCCAACAACTTTCAGGGCAAATGATGTTTATCGAGCAGGCACCAGTTTTAAATCAGACACCGCTTAGTCCATTTGAGCGTCAAGCAGTTACTGATCTGCTCAATGCGATTAATGATGGCAAGTTTTCAGGGGTTAAACGCTTAAAATAGTACTTTGGAACATTTCCACCGAGTTATGCTAATAAAATGTGCAGATTATGCGCAATCAGCTTTTAACTGTAAAACTAATGCATGGTTATTAAATTTTTTTAGATAACTATTCGTGCATTGTATTTGGTTCGGTATATACTGCACATCATAAAAAGAATGGGCTTATAGTGTATTAATTGTGAAAACAATTATTAAGCCCAATGTAAGTCCATGCTTGTCTCTTTTTTAATTCAGAGCATGAATAATTCAGCTACTCACTTCAAGGAATCAAGAATGAAGTTTCGTTTTCCCGTAGTAATTATCGATGAAGATTTTCGCTCTGAAAATATTTCAGGATCTGGCATTCGCGATTTAGCCCACGCGATTGGCGAGCAAGGTTATGAAATTGTTGGTTTTACTAGCTATGGCGATTTAAGTGCGTTTGCACAGCAAGCTAGTCGTGCCTCGTGTTTTATTTTATCTATCGATGATGAAGAGTTTGGAACCGGTACTGCTGAAGAAGTTGAGCACGCATTAGTCGCACTGCGTGAATTTATTGTGCAAGTGCGCCGTCGCAATAGCGATATCCCTATTTTTCTTTATGGTGAAACGCGTACCGCAGAACATATTCCAAATGATGTACTGCGCCAACTACACGGCTTTATTAATATGTTTGAAGATACCGCTGATTTTGTGGCCAAGTATATTATCCGTGAAGCAAAAAAATATTTAGATTCTTTAGCACCGCCGTTTTTTAAAGCCCTAATGAATTATGCCAGCGATGGTTCTTACTCTTGGCATTGTCCGGGTCACTCAGGTGGCGTGGCATTTTTGAAAAGCCCCGTTGGACAAATGTTCCACCAGTTTTTTGGCGAAAACATGCTGCGCGCCGATGTCTGTAACTCGGTTGATGAGTTAGGCCAATTGCTTGATCACACAGGCCCAGTTGCTAAAAGTGAGCAAAATGCGGCGCGAATTTTTAAAGCCGACCATTTGTTTTTTGTTACTAACGGCACTTCAACATCGAATAAAATTGTTTGGCATTCTACCGTTGCGCCGGGTGATATTGTCGTAGTTGACCGTAACTGTCATAAATCGATTTTACATTCGATCATCATGACCGGTGCTATTCCGGTGTTTTTAATGCCAACACGTAACCATTACGGCATTATTGGGCCTATTCCAAAACATGAGTTTTCACCGGAGTCTATCAAAGCTAAAATTGATGCCCATCCGTTTGCGTCTAAAGCTAAAAATAAAAATCCACGTATTTTAACCATTACCCAAAGTACCTACGATGGCGTACTTTATAATGTGGAACAAATTAAAGCAGAGCTTGGTTCGTATGTTGATACGCTGCATTTTGATGAGGCGTGGCTACCCCATGCGACGTTTCATGAGTTTTATCAAGATATGCATGCCATTGGTGGCGATGAACGCCCGCGTTCTGATGATGCGGTGGTATTTGCAACGCAATCAACCCATAAGCTACTAGCTGGTATTTCTCAGGCATCACAAATTTTGGTGCAAAATGCTAAAAATCGTCCACTTGATACCCATAGATTTAATGAATCATACTTAATGCATTCATCAACGAGCCCGCAATATTCAATTATTGCTTCGTGTGATATTGCAGCTGCCATGATGGAGCAACCTGGTGGCCGAGCTTTGGTTGAAGAATCGTTATCTGAAGCGATTGATTTTCGCCGAGCGATGCGCAAAGTCGCTGCTGAATTTGGTGACGATGATTGGTGGTTCAGCGTTTGGGGACCAAAAAATCTGCCAGAAAGTGGCATTGGTGGCCGTGAAGATTGGTTAGTAAAAGCACAAGATGATTGGCATCAATTTGGTGATATTGAAGCTGGCTTTAATATGCTCGATCCGATTAAAGCGACCATTATTACCCCTGGACTTGGTGCTGATGGCAGCTTTGAGGCCACAGGTATTCCGGCTACAATTTTAACTAAATATTTGGCTGAACACGGTATTGTGGTTGAAAAAACAGGCCTGTATTCATTCTTTATTATGTTTACCATTGGTATTACTAAAGGTCGTTGGAATTCAATGGTCACTGAATTACAACAGTTTAAAGATGATTATGACCAAAACTTACCTCTTTGGCGTATTTTACCTGAGTTTGTAGAGCGCAATCCTCAATATGAAAAAGTAGGTTTAAAAGATTTGTGTCAGCAGATCCACGCGATTTATCAGCAGTTTGATATTTCTAAAGTGACAACAAATATGTACCTTTCCAGTATTGAGCCTGCGATGTTACCAGCCGATGCATGGACTAAAATGGCTCACCGTGAAATTGAGCGTGTCAGTATTGATGAGCTAGAAGGGCGCATTACCGCGATGTTAGTGACACCGTATCCACCGGGGATCCCATTGATGGTGCCAGGTGAGCGTTTCAATACAACGATTATCAATTATTTAAAGTTCACTCGTGAATTTAACGAGCGTTTCCCAGGGTTTGAGACAGATGTTCATGGTCTGGTGCGCGAAAAAATTGATGGCACTAACCATTATTTTGTTGATGTAGTTGGTCAATAATTAAATATTGAAATTAATGAATAATGATAAATATTAAAAACCAGCCGAGTGAGGCTGGTTTTTTTTTACAGTGAAATAGTATGGTTTTAGTGGTGATCTGCTTATCAATAGAATCAGTAATGACGACTTAATTAACGCTAAGGATTTGACATAAATGATAAAAATTAACCATTACCTCTTGCTGTTTTTAATAATAATGCTCAGTGGATGCGTGGGGATGCCTCAAGGTGTGAAGCCTGTTGATGATTTTGAGCTAAATAAATATTTAGGGACTTGGTATGAAGTGGCAAGGCTCGACCATTCTTTTGAACGCGGCTTAGATCAAGTCACTGCTGAATATGTTTTGCAAGACGATGGCAGCGTCAATGTAATTAATCGAGGTTTTTCGTTGAAAAAACAGCAATGGCAAGAGGCTAATAGCCGGGCTTATTTTGTTGAGTCTTCTGATCTTGGTTATTTAAAAGTATCGTTTTTTGGCCCTTTTTATGGCTCATACGTTATTTTTGGCCTGGATAAATCTAATTATCAATATGCGTTTGTTTCAGGCCCCGATCTTGATTATTTATGGCTGTTGGCTCGGACAAAAACACTGTCACCTGAAGTGATAACTCAATTTACTGACCAAGCCCAGGCACTCGGTTTCGAAACTGATAAATTAATATTCGTAAATCACCAATAATCGCTAATACTGTAAAAGGACACCGAGTCTTTCTATCAGGATAAACAAATGGTTAAACGAATTATTTGCTTGGCACTCGTTTTTTGTAGTGATGCTAGCGCGCAGTCGTGGTACTTAGGGCAATGGCGAGTCGTTGATATGGTCTTTGCTGGGATCACAGCTATGGATATAAACGAAGCGCAAAATTGGGTTGGCAGAAAAGCGACTTTACGCAGTGAAAAAGCTTTTTTTCGTACTTGGCAATGCGAAAAACCCCGTTACCTTGAAGTTGATTTAACCGAAGCGCAATTTTATTCAGACTATCGAGTCAGTTTTGAGATGCTGGATATTCAAACGGATACAGTCACGATACTTGATATTAAATGCCCATTTGAAATCTCAGCCAAGGGAGCTGTACTTATTCAAGCTAATCATCAATTTAGTTACAGTTTATGGGACGGTGTTTTTTTTAAAATGTCTAAAATTTAAACCTGCTTGTAGTTTAAGTCTTTAAGGCTGCATTTTAGCCACTCTTTCAATAGACAATTAAGATTATTGTCTATCTAATCTTCTTTATTCCTTGATATTATACTGCCTTATTTTTGCTGCATTGAGCAGGCTAAAGGGGTAATAAGTGGTCGAAGTGATTATTCTTGCAATTGCGTTAAGTATGGATGCATTTGCCGTTGCCATTGGCCTTGGGTCAAAACATCAGAAAAAAACCAGTGTCCTCGCTGTAATGGCGGCAGGCTATTTTGGCTTTTTTCAAGGGGTGATGCCACTCATTGGTTATTTAGGTGGAAAAGGGTTGTTAGGTTGGATGCAGGCTTATGCTAGCTGGGTCGCATTTATTTTATTGGTGCTGATTGGTGGCAAAATGATTTACGAATCTTTTTCCGAAGGCATTGAAGAAGATATAGCCAAAATTACCCACAGAGTGATGTTGGTTTTAGCGATTGCTACCAGTGTGGATGCGATGGCGGCCGGTTTTACATTGACTTTATTAGCAGTGAATCCATTTGTGGCATGTGCATTAATTGGCGTTATTACCTTTGGCTTTAGTTGGTTAGGGGTACTGATAGGCAATAAAAGTGGCACTTATTTAGAAAGTCATGCTGAGCGATTAGGCGGCATCGTATTAATTTTAATTGGTTTTAAAATATTGTTGTTTTGAGAATAAAAAAAAGGTGAGTACATAAGGTACTCACCTCTCAGCCAAAAAGGGGCTTCGTATGCTCATTGAGCAAAGCGGCTGAAAAAGGGGGATTGTCCTCATCGCAAATCAGTACAATGAGGATTAGCCCCTTGGGGAACAAACCTATTTTTGCCAAAAATCTCCTTGGGCAATAATGCTGTGATTAAAGTTAAGCGCGTTTAACAGCTCACGTGCTTGTTGGTTGGCACATTGCAATACTTCAGTGGCTTCTTTGAGTGTCCAACTAGGGTAACGTAACAATTTTTGCTCATCAGTTAATTGAAGCGGTTTTACTTTGTGATTATTTTGTAGCAGTAGCGCTCTTTCTAATGCAACGTAACTGGCCGAACCGACCACTCGTTCTGGAAATTGAGATAAAAATATAATCGAAGGAAAACCTCTGGCACCAAGTGCTAGCATTTCTTGTTGTTCACGTAAAAATAAACTGCTAATGGATGCACTGTGTAATAGGCTTTGGAACGTATCGACATCGAAGCCAAATTCGGCCACACAGGCTAATAGCTTTTGCTCATCTGATAGATTTATCGCTAAAAGAAATATTTTCTCTCGCATAAAACGCACAAAATCACTTTCTCTGTGAGGCTGTAATTGACGGGCAACCAAGGCTGCTTTACATAAAATATAGGAATTTGTGATGGGATCGGTACGCCAAACACTGGGGTCAATGGGTTGCTGATAATGAGCTGCTACTTGTTGCCAATGAGGAATAACGTCAAGTGGGCCGCTTATGCCGTTGCCAGCATCGCCAAATCCTTGCCAACTAGGTAACAAACCACCGTGAATATAACGCGTAGTAAAGCTAAAATTACAATTTAAGCGTCGCCAAGCTGGCTCTATCGCCCAACAATGTGAACAAATTGGGTCGGTAACAAAAACAACATCAGCTGCATTTAAATGGCTTGGCTTTGCACTGTGAGGTTGCTGGCTTTTAGGTAAAACACATCCTTGTTCACTATCACACTGCATTTGAGGTTACTCCTAAACGTATTAATGTGGTTTCCATGCGATCTAATCCCTGTTGCAAAATGCTAAAACTGGTCGCAAAACAAATTCGAACGTGCCCCTTTGCCGCAGGGCCAAAAAAGCGTTCATTACCAGGTACAATTGCCAGTTTATCTTTTAGGCACTCTTTAACAAATTCATCGGCGCAAAGTCCTGTTGCACGGATATCTGGAAATAATAAATAAGTAGCTGCAGGGATACGACATTGTATGCCTGGCATTTGGTTTAAACGCGTTACTGCGTAATCGCGCAAGTGCGTTAGGTGAGCAATAAACGCATCAACCCAATACCAGCAATTTAAAATGGCTTCAGTGGCGGCAATTTGCGATAAAGTAGACACACCTCCTGCGGTGGTCATCACATTAGCAGCGTTCACCAACGCTTGATAATGTGCTTGATTAGGCGCAAAAATAGCCCCGACTCTAAGCCCCGCTAGTGCAAATGATTTAGAAAAACCATACACAGTCACAACCTGCTGTTGTAGAGCGTTGGATAAATGATGAAAGCTGGTCATTTGTTGATCGGGGTAGACAATATCTGACCAGATCTCATCATTTAAAATTATTAAGTTATGTTTTTGTGCCAGTAGAGCGAGCTGCTCAAGTTCAGCTTTGCTCATAATAAGGCCAAGCGGATTGTGTGGATTACATACCCCAATTAACTTAGTACGGTTATTAATGAGTTTTGGCAGTTGTTCGAAACAGAATGCGCCTCTTTGCTCATCAAACGGGCAGCGTTTTACTGACGCACCAGCTGCAAGGGCGGCTTGTTCAAATAAAAAATCAACGGGATCAAAAATAATAGCTTCATCACCTGGTTGTAAATAACATCGAGCGACTGCGTACATTGCACTGGCGACACTGTCAATCGGTAGAATTAACTCTGGAAACAGATGATAGTTTTTGCGTTTCAATAACCCGGTCGCGAGCGCCTGTTTAAAACTATTAAGTCCTTGATGTGGGCCATATGAAAATACCCCGTCTAATGCATATTCGGCAATGGCACGACTGATCTCAGGCGCAGCACGAAAATCAGGATCGGCAGCCGTAAGAGGGATGACATCAGGTGCGGTTTCAGCCCAGCGAAAATTAAATGCGCGCTCTTTTAATAATAGTAACGGTACATTTTCGGCATCAAATAAGTTCTTCATACAAATCCTAGGCAAAGTGATTAAAAAGCAAACGGTATTTTTTGTTCATGATGGTGGCACTGCAAAAATTCATCTTGTAAGACAATACCTTGAGATAAATAGCAATCTGCTAGTAGTTTGCGTTTTTTACTGTATTGAGCCAAAGCCAAAGGGACAAGCTCGGCACTAATATCAATTAAGCTACTTGCCAGCTCAATGGCGTCGACCATTGCAGAGTTCACCCCTTGACTGGTGAAAGGCAATAAAGCGTGGGCAGCATCCCCAAGTAAAACAATATTGCGGTGAAAATACTGCGCTATGGGTTCTAAATAACGGGTTTGCCATAAATGGGAGCAATTAAAATCAGTATATTTAATTAGGTGTTGCACAGGTTTTGGAAAATGACCTACGGTTTGCTGGGCAAATTGCCACATGTCGCTTTGGCTTTGACCTGTGAGCTGATATTTTTGGTTATCAAATTGAATAAACCAGACAATACGCTCTGAACTTGCTGGTACCATACCCACTGCAAGCCCGCCTTCTTGCAGTTTATATTTCACAAAATGTCGATTTAAGTCTTTAACTAAATTAACATCATCAATAATCGATACGAGTTCATTTACTTTGCCGTGTGATGTTTGGGCCGTTGGAAATATCTGTTGGCGCACTTTAGAGCGTCCGCCATCACAGCCTAAAAAAATATCGGCTTGAATGCGTTTGTTACCTTCAAACACTGCGGTACTCGCATGACCATCAGGCTCAAATTCAAAGTGGCTAAATTGATAATTGAAATGCAACCACTGTGCTGGGATTTGGCTTAGCAAGCAATCAATAAAGGCTTTTCGGGTAGTTGCAAAACTGTTTGGTAACGCGTGTGATTGTAAATTTGTATTATGCTGGTCGCGGATATTGCAACCACTTAGCGTATAGCCACAATTGCGGGTTTTATCTAACATGCCAAGCTGGTTGAGTGCATTAAGGCCATTTTCGAGCATAATAAAGCCTAACCCTTCGCGGCCTGAAAGCGCACTGCGCTCATAAATGTCGACTCGGCCACCGAGCTTTTTATAATAAACAGCAAATGCTAAACCTGCTATTCCACCACCAATAATTGCAATACGCTGCTGCATAGCGTTACTCCGAATAAACAAACGCAGATACTATGTTAACAGTTGGTAACTTTGTGTGTAATATGGGTACGTACATAATAGTTATGCAAATTTGCATAATCAAAACCGAAGGGATTAAATGAGTCATTTTAGTTGGGACGATATCAAAATCGCTCATCAAGCAGCAAAACTAGGTTCGCTCAGTAAAGCGGCAGAATTTTATGGTATTAACTATTCAACAGTACTGCGACGTATTGAACAGCTCGAAAAGGCACTTGAATGTAAGTTATTTTTACGTCATCAAAGAGGCTATCAGTTAACGGATGCAGGGCGACAATTACTGGCTTTTATGCCAGATATCGAAACTCGATTTCATCATTTTCAAAGCTCATTAACTCAGCATAAAAGCGAAATTAACGGCACCTTGAAAATTACCACACTGCCAGAGTACTCCTCTTTTTTACATGCTATTTTATTAAAGTGTCAGCAGCTATATCCTAAACTGCGTTTATTGGTAGATGTCAGTAACGATATCGTAAAGTTAGAAAGTGGTGGTGCACATATTTCAATTCGAGCTGGTAAAGGCACTGATATTCAAGCTGATTTAATCGCCAATGCAATTTGCCCTTTAACCTATTCGTATTATGCCGCAGAAAGTTATATTACTCGCCGAGGATTGCCAGAAAGTGAAGCGCAGTTTAATGAGCATACTTGGGTGATGCCAAGTGGACGCAAGCAAAGTTTGTCTTTTGTGAGGGATATTTATCCGCTTTTAGCGACTCAAAGTATTAGTTATCAAAGTAATCATTTTTTTGATATTCAATCGGCAATTGAACATGGCATAGGCATAGGGCCGATTGATGATGCCAAAGTAATTAAGGGCAGTGGTTTGCAAAGGGTTAACACTATAATATGCAAAAATGAAAATTTTTTATGGTTTGTTTATCATAAAGATTTAAGGGATGACGTTAAAGTACAAGCCGTCGCAAAATTAATTAAACAAGACTTTAATGGGCTGGAGGGTTAATTTTCGCTAAATTGCTTGATCAAGGATCTCCGTTCAGGATATTGCGAAAGGTATTGCTCCGTTGAGTCAAAAAAATTAACTTTAACGGGTAAATCTTGCCAGAGCTTTTTAAGGTAAAACGTTGCAATTGAATTACCATTGGCGAGGTAATCGACATTGGTATAACCGCGCATTGCCATATTTTCAAACATTTTACGGCCTTGCTCCATGCTATCTGCGGTTCCTAATTGCCAATGAGTTAAATTGACAATTGCATAATGAATCGCATTTTCCGGATACTTTTGATATTCCAAAAACATGGCATTGCGAAATTGGATCACCCCTTCTTTATTAAATCCTTCAAATAACTCCAGATACAAAAATGGGGGATCAATAGCAAAATGATACTTACCATGACCAACGAACATGCCTTTTCCTTTTTAATACAGCCACGCTAACCTTTAGCATAATACGTTATCATTTGGCCTTGGCCAAGCAATCGTGATTTATTGTTAGATTAAGGTATTTTTTACTCGTATTAGGACTTAAGAGTCAAAATAAAAAAAATATTCATAAAACTATTGTATCGTAGAATAAATGAACTATCATGACGAAGCGTCACAAATGACGGTTCGTCATAAACTAATGTACTGACGAAGTCGTTGGAATGTTTAGCGTTGAATTACTGGTAAAAATACACACATTATGGTAACTAGAGGGCGGGAAAATGTGAAAGTGAAGAATATGTTTAAGTTTTTGTGCAAAATTGATGAGAGTCAAACCGATGGCTGTTTATTTCAACGGGCGTATACCCCGAAACAACAAGCCATTGCTGATCGTGAGCATGAACTTCTCCATATTGCCAAGTCGATAGTAGAGCAAGAGGGATTTAATAACTTTACTATGGATAAACTCACAGCAGCAAGCCCGTACTCCAAAGGAACTATTTACAATCATTTTTCAAGTAAAGAAGACGTGATCACAGCCCTATGTAGCGCTGCACTTCGTCATGAAATCAGCTTTTTTCGACGAGCTCAAAAGTTTAATGGCACTTCGCGTGAGCGTGTAATTGCATTACATGTAGCCTATGTGATGTCTGCCAAGGTTGAGCCTGTCTTATTTAACTGTTTGATGACCGCAAAAACACCTTGGGTGATAGGAAAATCATCGGCGGAACGTTTGAAGTTGCAAGCGGATTTAGAGCAGCAATGTTCTGAATTAATTGATGAAGTATTACATGGTGCACTGGCTACAGGTGAGCTGAAAATTAGTTCATCTAGCGGGTTAGATTGTGTGGCATTTGCTAACTGGGCGGTATCGTATGGCAGTATTGCTTTATTATCTAGTACGATAGATTGTCATAGTATTGCGCGCGTGCGTGATCACAATGTATTTTTATTTGGCATTAATTGCTTATTAGATGGCCTTAATTGGCAGCCGCTTTCTACTGCGTGGGATTATCAGCGCACATGGCAACGGGTCGAACAAGAAATTTTTGCTGAGGAATTAAAAATGCTAAACGAATTGTAATTTTTTGCACTTAAGTGACGTTTCGTCACTTTTTGGAGTTAAAATGAAAACGGACACATTGCCAGCTTGGTTAACCAAGCCTGGTATTTTATTAATATTACTATCCATCTTAATAACGATTATTGCTGCAGGGATGCAGAACTTGAGCTTTCGTGGTGATTATCGGATTTTTTTTGCTGAAGATAATCCGCAGTTACAAGCTTTTGATGCAATTGAGCGCACATTTAATAAAAATGATAATTTAAGCTTGGTGATTGCACCGCCAAGTGATGAGTTATTTAGTCGCCAATACTTAACCCTAGTGCGAGATATTACTGAGGCCGCTTGGCAAATCCCTTATTCAACTCGGGTTGATTCGATTTCTAATTATCAACATACCCAAGCTCAACAAGATGACTTACTCGTTGCTGATTTAATCGATAAATTTGATAGCGTGACGCAAGAACAAGTTCAGCAAGCAAAAGCGGTTGCGTTAACTCGTCCAGAATTGGTAAATCGTTTAGTTTCCTTTGATGGCAAGGTGGCGGTTGTGAATGTCACAATAGCATTAGATGATGCCGAAAAAACCGCACAAGCAAATGAAATTGAAGCATTTAGCAAAAAATTAATAGCTGAATTTCAAGAACAATACCCTGAAGTTACATTCTATCGCAGTGGTATTATCATGATGAACTACAGCTTCTTCAGTTCGGCGCAGCAAGATAGCAGCACGTTAGTTCCTTTAATGTTTCTAATTGTATTGATTGTACTTGGGCTCATGTTGCGTTCAATCACCGCAGTAATCACAACTTTTGTGGTTTTAATTGTGGCAATTACGAGCACGTTAGGGATTGCAGGATGGCTTGGCATGGCTATCAATACTGCTTCAGTGAATGTACCTACCATAGTAATGACGTTAGCGGTGGCAGATTGTGTGCATATCATTGCCTCGATGCGGCATGGCTTAAGCCAAGGAAATAATAAACTTCAAGCACTTGCATTTGCAGTGCGGATCAATAATAAGCCTGTATTTATTACCAGCATTACCACAGCGATTGGTTTTTTAACCATGAATTTTTCAGATGTACCTGCAATTAGGGAGTTTGGAAATTTAACCGCCATCGGAGTGATATTTGCTTGGTTATTATCGATAAGTTTATTACCCGCAATGCTGTATTTTTTACCACAAAAAGTAACTCAACAATCAGCTAGGCAGCTTGAACAGCAAGGGATGGCGCGTTTTGCCGAATTTATTACATCGCGTGCTAAGCCAGTACTGTGGATAAGTGTAATCTTAATTGCCTTTGCAACTGGTTTTATTGGTCAAAATAAAATTAATGATGAAGCGGTGAAATACTTCAGTGTTGATAATGAATTTCGTCAAGCCGCAGATTTTATGGCTGAGCGAATTTCAGGGATGGCGACCTTGAGCATTGCTCTAGATAGTGGTGCGCCTGGTGGAATAAATGAACCCACTTATTTAGCTGTACTTGACCAATTTAGTACTTGGTTACGTGCTCAGCCAGAAGTCAATAATGTCGTGAGTTTAAGTGACGTATTAAAACGCTTAAACAAAAGTATGCACGGTGATGATCAAGCCTTTTATCGCCTTGCACCAGAGCGGACTCTCGGTGCGCAATACTTATTAATGTATGAAATGAGTTTGCCTTACGGTCTTGATCTTAATAATCAAATCAATATTAGTAAGTCTCAAAGCCGCGTTATGGTGGTGCTGGAAAACTTGGGTAGTACAGAAATGTTAGCATTTGAACAACGAATGAATACTTGGTTAGCACAGCATGCAAGTCAATATCATTATCTTGCTTCGAGTCCGAGTTTGATGTTTGCCCACATTGGTGAGCGCAATATGAAAAGTATGCTCACTTCCTTGCCGTTAGCTTTGATTTTAATTTCGGCGTTATTAATTTTTGCTCTGCGAGATTGGCGTTTGGGTACGATGAGTTTATTACCAAATATCCTGCCTGCGTTAGCTGGATTTGGACTCTGGGGTCTCATCAGTGGAGAAATAAATTTAGGTTTATCGATTGTGGCTTCAATGACACTAGGCATCATAGTTGATGATACCGTGCATTTTTTAGCTAAATATCAATATGCTAAGCGTCAAGGTAATAATGCTGCTGAGTCAGTGCGATACGCTTTTGTCACAGTCGGTAAAGCACTTTGGATCACCACAGTTGTCCTTGTTGCGGGATTTAGCATTCTGGCATTGTCGGATTTTAGGCTTAATTCAGACATGGGCCAGCTAACCGCTCTCATTATCAGTATTGCTTTACTGGTAGATTTTTTCTTATTACCTGCATTTTTAATTCTATTTGATCATCAATATACATCGGAGGCACACAATGAAAATTTGGTTCGCACTACTACTGCTTAGTACAGGGTTAATGTTTGGTGCTAATGCTGATGAACAAGGCTCAGCTATCGCTAAAGAGCGTAAAATTCGTGATAGCGGTTGGGGCAACTCTGATGCCCAGATGACTATGATTTTAAGTAATGCTCAAGGCGATAAAAGTGAACGAGCGTTGAGGATTAAAAGTCTTGAAGTTGAAGGCGATGGTGATAAAGGTTTAACCATATTTGATCAGCCACTTGATGTGAAGGGCACTGCATTTTTAAATCACAGTCATGTTGAGGGAGCTGACGATCAATGGTTATGGTTGCCAGCTTTAAAACGAGTAAAACGGATCGCATCTCAAAATAAGTCAGGTCCTTTTATGGGCAGCGAGTTTTCCTATGAAGATTTAAGCTCTTTTGAGTTGGGAAAGTATCATTTTGATTTTATTGAAGAGTCAGAGTTTGAGCAGCAAGCGGTTTATATTCTAGAGCAGCGTCCTGTTGATAAATACTCCGGATATAGTAAACAAAGAGTTTGGTTGGATAAAACGCATTATCGACCATTAAAAGTGGATTATTATGACCGTAAAAACAGCTTATTAAAAACGCTGATCCTGACTGATTATCATCTTTATCAAGATAAATTTTGGCGAGCACATCTGCTAAAGATGGACAATCATCAAACAAAAAAACAAACCATTTTGCAAACTCATCAAATGAACTTTGATATAGGCTTAGTTCAAAGTGACTTTACTGAAGCAAGTCTAAGAAGGGCGCGATAATGGTCAAAGTCATCAGTGGTTTTTTTCTCGTTTTTCTGATGGCGTTAATGAGCATAAGTTCATGCCAAGCTTATGATATTTATCATGAGTTTGGTGTGCAGCATCGTCAATTTAGTGCTGCTAGTAATGCTAACCAAGCTTATTCAAACTCAGCACTGAGCATCAATAGTTTTTATAGCTATGCTCAAGGAGAGGAACAGTGGAATGGAGAATTGTGGTTAAGATTAGATAAAGAAAATAGCGAACGTAATCATTTAGATTTACGAGAGTTTTATTGGCTTAACTATGGTGAGGATTATGAATGGCAAATAGGGGTGGCACGAGTTTTTTGGGGCGTGACCGAATCTGCTCATTTAGTTGATGTGATTAACCAAACAGACCAACTTGAGGGCTTAGATGGCGAAGACAAACTAGGCCAAGCTATGATCCATTACACAAAGCAAATTGATAATGGTCAAGTGGAATGGTTTTTATTGCCTTATTTTCGCCCGCAAAAATTTTATGATGTTGGTAATCGATTTGCCCCACCGATGAACATGGATAAAAAAGCTCTGTATGATTCTGGCGCTTTACAGCGACATCTTGATAGTGCAGTACGCTTAACTCAGCATTATGGTGCTTTCGATTGGAGTGTGATGGCGTTTAGTGGCACAAACCGAGAGCCGATTGTGCAACTTAAGGGTGAAACTGGTCAGGCTTTTTATGGGCAGATGCAGCAATTGGGGATCACAGCACAATATATTCAAGATGCTTGGATTTATAAAGCGGAGTTGATGTTGCGGAAAAATCGCGCACATGTTCTCAATCAAGATCAAAAAAGTCGTATTTCCGCTGTGGTGCTAGGCGCTGAATATACGCAAGTTGGTATTTTTTCCACTGTGTATGATCTTGGTTATTTAATTGAATATCAGAGTGATAATCGAGATAAAACTCAAGTGCTTGGTCAAAATGATTTATTTATTGGTACGCGCTTGGCGTTTAATGATAGTGATAGCTCCGAAATGATCCTTGGTGTACTGCATGATTTAACCGATGCAAGCCAAAGTATTCGATTAGAAGCGAGTATGCGCTTAGGGCAATCGACTAAACTGGAGGTGGCTGCATACCATTTTAATGGCAAAGGAGATAATTGGCTCAAGCAACTCAATAAACAAGATTTACTTGAGATCAATCTATTTTGGTATTTTAGCCATTAACGCTGACAGCAGTAAAACAAGGCTGTAGAAAACAGCCTTGTTTATTCGTTCATATTGTAAAATGAAATTAATAAATTTTGTGTAGGTATAGTCATGGTTTTTAAGGCTATAATCAGTCAAACCATCTCAAGAAGAGCTGAAATTTGAAAGCCAAATCACTTGATTTCACCGCTATTTTTCAAAGCTGGATCCATTCTCGGTATCTACTCTCTTTGCGAGAGTCATTTATTGCTTTATTACCTTATTTTGTCAGCTCTGCACTGGCTATTTTACTCATTAATGGTGCCATTAACTTTAGCCTGACGGACAGTGATAGTCGAATTAACCAAACGGTAGAGCAAAGTGCGCAGCTAATTTTGTTGCTATTTCCGCTGATGGTAACGCTTTCGGTTGGGTTTCATTATTCAAAGAATTTAGGCCATAGCGGTATTGTCGGCGCTATTTTGGCGCTACTGAGTTTTGCCGTGCATAGTCATTTTTTAGTCTTCAATCAAGGGGAAATTAGTTTAAACCCTACAGGTTCAAGTGCTTATGCGGTGGTCATTCCCTCATTAACCAGTGCATTGCTGCATTATATCTCAATATTTTTGCCGAAAAATAGTCGTTATTTATTTGGGGTAAGTGAATTTTTAAAAGAAAAACTATTGCTCGTATTACCCTTTAGTTTAGTGTTTTTTGGTTTATTTTTTTTAATACCTATTTTTGATTGGTTGGGTATTCAAATTATGTTAGTGCTGACGCCAGACCCTACGTCGAGTGTCGCAGAGCTGATGTTTGAGCGCATGATAACCACTCATATGTTTTGGTTTTTTGGCGTACATGGTGACAATATGTTTACCATGTTATTTGAGCAGTCCTTTCTTGAACAAGATATTATTCCTGGTTTAAATGCCAAAACATTTTACGATACCTTTGTTTTGCTTGGTGGCACAGGTTGTTTTGTTGGACTTATTTTAGCGGCGCTCGCATTGCCAAAATATACGCATGAACGAAATATCGCAAAGTTATCTATCCCATTCACTATATTCAACTTTTGTGAAATCTTATTATTTGCTTTGCCAGTATTTTTGAACCCAATTCTATTACTGCCTTTTATAATCGCACCTTGCATCAATTTTTTATTGGCTTATCTGTTTTTATCTTCTGGCTGGGTCGGGTTTGAACAAGCCGAAATCAGTTGGATGACGCCCACATTGATTAATGGCTATCAAGTGGGCACCGATTTAGGGGCCATTATTTTACAGCTGTGCTTAATTTTAATTAATACGTTGATTTATTACCCTTTTTTAAAGTGGAGCGCAGAAAAAACGAACTATCATTTAGCCTTACAACGTTTAACCGAACAATTACACTTGTCAGAGCAATATGCAGCGACCAGTGAGCGACGCTTTTTAAATCAGCAGCGGGTTTCGAAACAATCGACTAAGGCATTAAATTCGGTACTCAATGAAATTGCCCAAGGACAATTACAGTTGCATTACCAGCCTCAAGTGTGTTTATTAACGGGAAAAGTACAGGGCTTTGAAGCGTTATTACGGTTAAAAACAGCCCAAGGTAAATTAATTGGCCCTTATTTTCTTGATACCTTAGTGGCGCATCAACAAACAGAACTGATTGATTTATGGGTGATGGAGCAAACAGCAAGAGATTTACTCCATTGGCGTAAACAAGGTTTTGTGCCCATTGTCAGTATTAATCTTAATCCTAATGTACTCACACAAGCCGAATTGGTTGAAAAGTTATGTCAATTATTTACTGAGTTTCCTAATCAGGTAAAAGTGGAAATAGTAGAATCTAGCTATTTAAACGACCAAGCTTTAGTGTGTGAGCACATCAGCAAGCTTAAAACATATGGAATTGATACTGTGATTGATGATTTTGGCACGGGTTATTCGAGCTTGTTTATGCTGGCGAATTTGCCGGTTAATCAGGTTAAATTAGACCGCCAATTTTTAGTGCAAGCGCAAACTGATAAAGGCAAACTGCTGTATCAGCATGTGGTGAATATTTTTATTCAAATGGGTTATACCATAGTGGCAGAAGGGATTGAAACTGAGCAAGAACTCAATTGGATTAAAAGCTTAGGCGTGCAAGTTGCCCAAGGTTGGTACTATGCCAAGGCGTTACCCGCAAAAGATATTATGGAGTTTAAGCTGAATCAAGCCCAATAGTGGATAATAACTCTATCTCAGGCTTCTATTTTTAACGTTAATCGGATTGGATTAATGTGCAACAAGCTTGCTATTGACGCGCCAATCCACTTTGTTATTTTTGAAAAGTGCTAGTTAGAAAAATATAACTAATAAATCTACTTTTAATTCAATATGTTGTTGAATCTCTTATCCAGAACTCAAATTAATTAAATTGAAGCAAACTTTTACTATCATTTACAACCGAGTGCACTCACTTAAAGTTTGAATCGTTTGAGCCATGTTTTAGGTATGATAGGTTTTTAAGTCTAGATTTTAGGAAGTTAAATGGATATTAAACGTATTAACCCTACGCCACGTTGGTCTGATATCACCGTTTTTAATCACACAGCCTATTTTGTTGAAGTGGCTGATGACTCAACGGCTGATATTGAAAGCCAAATCAAACAAGTTTTTCAACAAACAGAGCGTTCTTTGGCATCGGTTGGTAGTGATCTATCAAGTTTGCTGTCGGTCACTATTTATCTTACCGATTTGGCCCACCTTGGTTTATTTAATCAACTTTGGGAAGCATGGTTACCTGAGGGAAAAGCGCCAAGCCGTGCCTGTATCAATGCGCAATTGGCCGATCCTAGCCTGTTAGTTGAAATTACTGTGGTGGCTGCAATTTTACCTTAATGTTATCTAGGGTAGGAAATCAGCTTATGCTCAATTGATGCGCTACCTTAGCGCTCTTTTAAGCCCTCAATACTTGCCCAAATATAAAATCATGGTATGTTTCATGGCGCAAAAAATCTTATAAGGAATTCCTTTATGCCAAAGGCAAGTGAAGTTAAAAAAAGTACCGCAATTGAACACAATGGTCGTGTACTGATGATTAAAGATATTACCCGTTCAGTCCCACAAGGACGAGCTGGTGGTAGTTTATATCGTATGCGCCTTTATGATGTCGTCACTGGAGCGAAAGTAGACGAAACGTTTAAAGACGTTGATATGCTCAAATTAGCGGATTTGTTGCGTAAAGAAGTGATGTTCTCTTATGTTGATGGCACAGAATATGTGTTTATGGATATTGAAGACTACACGCCTTACAGTCTTGATAAAGAAATGGTTGCAGATGAAGTGCCTTTTTTTAACGATGAAACCCAAGGCTTATATGTCATTTTGATTGGCGGAAAACCAGTTGGTATTGATTTACCGCCAAGTGTTGAGCTAGTAGTTGAAGAAACCGATCCTTCGGTAAAAGGTGCATCAGCGAGTGCGCGAACTAAACCAGCACGTTTAAGTACCGGTTTAACGGTTCAAGTTCCTGAGTACATTGCTGTGGGTGATCGATTGAGAATTAATACTGCCGAGCAACGTTTTATGAGCCGTGCCGAAATCAAATAAGCGTAACGAGCTCATTAGACCTGAGCTTTGCTGGCTCAGGTTTAACTTATGCTTTTGGCTTTTCTGAAATCCACAATTTAATGTGGCCTTTGACCACAATAGTACCTTGTTCATCGTAAGCGGTGACGGGCACGAACATATCACCAACTACCCATTGTTGCGGTGTTACTTCGGCCACACAACGAATATCACTGCCTGCTTTTGCTGTGTAATCTAAACTCATGCCTTTTGGGATCCAGCGTAAATGTTTTGGTACTGATGCTTCAGCCATCACGCCCATTGCCATTTCTAACCCATTACAAATTGCAATGACATGCACGGTTTTGATGTGATTGTGCACAGCCCGACGTTTTCGAATTAAACATTCACAGTAATTGACTCTAAGCTCGGTGATGAGTGGATTGATGGTGCCAAAATAAGGCGCCATTCTGGCGACTAAAAGCGAAAACATTTTCTGCCCAAACGGCCAAGATTGAAGTTTTGTATATAAAGCCATCACTTTATTTGGTTTATTGATGTGTTGCTGGCTCATAGTGTCCCCTTATTATTTTATATTTAATCTGGTCTGATGAGTTTAGCATCCAAAGTGAACAAAAAGCCATGCTCGAATTTAGCCTATTTTATCGAGTGCTTATTTTTGTTAAACGTGGCCATCTTTGTCATATTCTGGTTCAGGAACATCACCGTTTTAAGGCATAATAATAGATAGAAATGCGATAGGTGCTTACAAAAGAGATAAAAATGCGAACAAAGTGGGATATTTTTTGTTGTGTTGTTGATAACTTTGGCGACATTGGTGTGACGTGGCGTTTAGCAAAACAATTAGTGGCAGAGCAAAATGTTGATGTGTGTTTATGGGTTGATGAATTAGATGCTTTTGCCCGTATTTGCCCGCAGGCCAATGCTCATTTAACAATGCAAGTACAGCAAGGTGTGACGATTCGCAAGTGGCCTGCGAACTGGCAAGCGTGTGATGCGGCCGATGTGGTGATTGAAGCTTTTGCGTGTGAATTACCAAAAGACTATATCCAAGCGATGGCGCTGCGAGAAAAACCATCGTTATGGCTTAATTTAGAATATTTAAGTGCAGAGCCTTGGGTTGAAGGTTGCCATGGTCTGCCATCTTTGCAATCAAATGGTTTACAAAAATATTTTTTCTTTCCAGGATTTACGCCTAAGACAGGCGGTCTTTTTAAAGAGCAAGATTTAATTTTACAGCGCGATCGGTTTTTGAGTCACCCTGATTATCGTGCGCAGTTTTTACAGCAATTAGGTGTCGAGGTTAAAGATGATACGTTGTTAATCTCGCTCTTTGCTTATGAAAATGACAGCTTAGCCAGTTGGCTAAACTGTTTAGCCAATGGCGATGAATCGGTGCATTTATTAGTGCCTGAAGGACGTGTCATTCCGCAAATAAAAGCATTTTTAGGGCTCGAGGAACTCCGAGTTGGCGGCATTTATCAACGAGGGCAATTAACTGTTCAAATGATTGCGTTTATGAGCCAAGAGCAATATGACCAATTGCTTTGGAGCTGTGACTTCAATGCTGTACGAGGTGAAGATTCATTTTTGCGTGCTCAATGGGCTGGTAAACCTTTTATGTGGCATATTTATCCGCAAGAAGAAGAGGCACACATCCCAAAATTAGACGCTTTTTTGGCACTTTATTGTCCAAACTTAGCATTGTCACACCAAATGGCGTTAAACGACATGTGGCGTCAGTGGAATATTGGTGAAGATATAAGCAATAATTGGCTTACATTACGGGAAAATTGGCCACAAGTGTCAAAACATAGCAATAATTGGTGCGAACATCAGGCAAAACAAACAAATATTGCCCAAGCTCTGGCACTGTTTTATTTAAATTGGTTATAATGCTCGTTCAATTATTTTATGTATTCATCCTTTTTCGGAAATTAATATGAAAACTGCACAAGAAATGAAGCCTAACAGCGTTGCGCTTATCGACGGTCAACCATGGCTAATTCAAAAAGCTGAGTTCACTAAATCTGGTCGCTCTAGTGCTATCGTTAAAATGAAATTGAAGAACTTATTAACTGGTTCTTCAACAGAAACAGTTTACAAAGTTGACGATAAAATGGAGCCAGTAATTCTTGATCGTATCGAAGTTACTTACTCTTATACTGCTGATGATCTTTATGTATTCATGGATGCGGATTACAACCAGTATGAAATCAATGCTGAAGATTTAGAAAGCGTATTACCATACATTGTTGATGGCATGGAAGACATTTGTACTGCGGTTTTCTTCGAAGGCAAAGTAATCACTGTTGATTTACCAACCACTATCATCCGTCAAGTAACGTACACTGAAGGTTCAGCACGTGGTGATACAACAGGTAAAGTAATGAAGCCTGCTAAATTAAGCAATGGTACAGAAATTAAAGTACCTGATTTTTGTAACATCGACGATTGGATCGAAATCGATACTCGTACTGGTGAGTACAAATCTCGCGCTAAAGCACCCGTTTAACTGGTGTTTATCGGCGGGTGGTAATACTACCCGCTGTTCTATTTATTATCCTTTCTCGCTACTGCCAAAATCTATCATTTAATTTTGTTTTTACTTATCAAAAGCAATGCTCGATTAGTTATCCGTTTTATTTGACGATGTTTTTTTTAGCGTTGTAAGTAAAGCGTCAATATCCTCATCATTATGATCTGCAAGTTGTTCAATTAAAAGCCGTAAAATACGAGATTTTGCAAAACCTGTGTGCTCAGCTAAATGATTAAGTTGTTCTATATGCTCGTGGCTGAGTGTAAAGGTCGCATTTTTGAAGTTGCGCGCTCGTGCGTTTTGCTTTCGTTTTTTAGCTGGCAAAGTAGGTTGAGTTAAAATTGAATGGCCTTGTGCGTAGGCAGTCGCATCTTCTATAAATTCATCTACATCCAATTTTTTGAGGTTTTTGCCTGCCACCTTTTTTTTCAGATCAGCTAAACTCATGGCTTGTTCCTGGTTTTATAGCCAGCATTTCTTCAGCAATGGCAATAATTTCTTCAGCTGCTTTGCCTGACGGATCAATTTCAATCACGGATTCGCCGTTTTCTTCACTATCGTCATAAATATTACGACTGTAAGTAATAGCATTAAGTACATTAATGCCAAAAGAATCACAGACCTCTTTGGCTTCTATGATCCGGCTGGATTGATTTGGTAATGATGGGCATTGTGTCATCACAAATGAAGCATTCATTTTAGGATTGACCATTTTACAGGTCGATAAAATATCTTCCATATGAGGCACGGTTTTTAAATCACGGCGTTTTGGTCTAAGTGGAATTAAGACATGATCTGCAACAGACATGGCTGCACGTAGCGCTAAATTATCTTGCCCACCACAATCGATGACTAAATAATCATAATGGTTTTCAAGGCTGATAAGATCGTTGCGGATCTTACCGTATAATTGCACGCAATTAATCATCGGTAGTTTTGGATTGGCCGAGCGCGCTTGGATCCAATCTGAGGAAGTACGCTGTGGATCACAGTCGACCATCAACACTGTCGATTGTTTATGTTTTGCTAAGTAAACCGCTATGTTTTGGGCTAAACAACTTTTACCACTACCACCTTTTTCACCACCAACTAAAATAATCATTACAAATCCTTAATACGTACTGAGGTAAACTCATTATTTTTTAGAAAAGATAAGACCAATATCAAACCAGCCATGATCTTGCTGCTCTGAGCGAATGACTGTTGCTAAACGTTTTGTAGTTAAAGGTTGGCGAGGTTTGAAATGTACTTCTATTTGAGCGTCAATTGGAATGCTTTGCTCTAAGCTAAAGCGCAGGCCACCGCTTGAGACATCAACACACATTACATCACGGTTTTGTTGTATGCCTTTGGCATCAAGCCAATGGATAGAAATGAGTTCTTTTTCCATATCAAGGCGAAGTGAGGACCGTCTATCATGAAAGCTAGGCTCATCAGTCATATCTACTGCTCCATTTTTAATTTAAAAACATCTAATGAGGTGTATTTAAAAATGTAGCTGATGTTTATAAAAAAACGAGTTTAATGAGTATTTTGCAAAAATAGAGCTTGTGGTTAAGGGCGCGCAGTGCGCGCCCTGTGTGTTCTGGATACTGCAGTAAATTACGCTGATTGGCAGGCTTTGATTGCGCCATCAAGCAGTTCGAGCGCTGTTTTAGTGTTTTGAGGTAGCTTTGCTGTTGGCTGGTTGATAGGGGTAATACGCTCACCCCATTTGATATAAGAGGCAGCCCAGGTTAAGCCTGCACCAAATGCGGCAGACATAATATTCGAATCAGGTTGAATAAGCCCTTGTTCAACAGCTTCACACAATGCAATAGGCACAGTTGCTGCCGAGGTATTGCCATATTTGTTGATATTGACCATGATTTTGTCATCTGAAACATCAAGACGTTGAGCAATCGCTTGGATGATCCGTAAATTTGCTTGATGCGGAATAAGCACATCAATATCTGTTAACGCTAAATCAGCCTTTTGCAATACATCATCACAGGCGTCGCTCATGCCTTTAACGGCACGTTTGAATATTTCACGTCCTTCAAATAATAAATCAGAAGGCCCTACAGGGGCATCGTATTTATTGATGTCGGTACCAAAATTGGTGATATGTAATATGTCTCTGTCGGTGCTATCACAACCTGTTTTGGTTGCCATTAGGCCACATGGCTCATCACAGGCTTCAATGACCACTGCACCTGCGCCATCACCAAATAATACGGCGCTGTCGCGTCTTGCCCAGTTAACGTACCAAGTCATGCGTTCTGCACCAATCACCACCGCTTTTTTGATCATTCCAGCCTGAATTTGCGCTGTGGCATTTTGTAATGCATATAAAAAACCAGAACATGCAGCATTAACATCACAGGCTGCGGCACCAACGGCACCAATATTTTTTTGTACCAATGAAGCGGTATTGGCCACCATTGTTGATGGACTGCAGGTTGCAAGCAGCACTAAATCAATATCACTGCCATCAATGCCTGCACACGCAAGTGCATTTTTTGCCGCAGCAGTTGCTAATTCTGCGGTGGAGACATGACTGACCCGACGTTCAGAAATGCCGGTACGCGACGTGATCCATTCATCGTTAGTATCAACTACGTCACTAATTGCTTGATTTGTGAGAATTGCAGGGGGTAAACATTTACCCCAGCCAGTAATTTTGCCGTATAACATGTGTGTTCCAAAGTGTTTATGCTTGCATCCAGTGTAGTGGATATCACGCGGATCGGGTGTGGTCAGAGGAGTTATAACAAAATCTAGAAATGAACTCTAGCAAATTTAATAAATTGCTGTTTTAGGGGCATTAATTAGCCTATTTACTGAGGTATGTTGGCCTTTTAGGTATGATTTGTGTTCAAATCAAAACTCAACACTTGTTAGCAATAAACGCAAAATTAGAGATTTTGATGTTGTTTGTGGTATGAATAGCAGCACAATAATAAGAAAAGGTAAATGACCATGTCAAAATTCTCCTTAGGCGTATTAAGTACTGTGATGCTCGCGATTAGCCCAGCCCTTTTTGCACAAGTAGATGCTGTAATTTATGGTGGTACTGTGCTAACCGTTCCCGGGAAATCACCTCTCAAAGAGCAAACCTTAATTTTGGAAGACGGAAAAATTAGTGCGATACACAATGGTTATCGCACTTTAGCACAGCTGAAATTAACCGATGTACCTGTGATTGACCTAAAAGATAGTTATGTCATGCCAGGGCTGATAGATATGCATGTCCATTTGACGTTTGAGCGCGACCCGACAGCGAATCCTCATGTGTGGTTAACACAATATGATGCAGATTTTGCTTTGGCGTCAGTTCCTTATCTTGAAAAAACGCTCAATGCTGGCTTCACTACCGTGCGTGATTTAGGCGGTTCTTATAAAGTTATTTTTCCCTTAAAACGAGCTGTTAATAACCAAACAATTGTTGGGCCGCGCATTTTTGCAGCTGGCGATTTTATTTCTGCAACTGGAGGCCATGGCGATTTACATGGTTATCGTCATGATGTTACAGAGCTTGTTACTGGTGGTCTGGGCATTTGTGATGGTGCTGACGATTGCCGAAGAGCGGTGCGAGAAGTGATTAAAAGTGGCGCCGATGTCATTAAAATTACTGCAACTGGCGGCGTGTTAAGTAATACTGCGGCTGGAGTAAAACAACAATTTACCGACCAAGAGCTCGAAGCTATTGTTAGCACTGCGCATAATTTAGGACGTAAAGTGACGGCTCATGCCCATGGCACCGATGGCATTAATGCAGCAATCCGCGCTGGAGTTGATTCAATTGAGCATGGCTCTTATCTTGATAAAGAATCCATTCGTTTGTTTAATAAGCATCAAACCTATTTAGTGCCAACATTATTAGCAGGCGCAACGGTATCAGAAGAAGCCCTAACGAATCCAAATATGCCCGCTGCGATTGTCGCTAAAGTAAAACAAGTTGCGCCAGTGATGGAGCAAGCGTTTCGCACTGCATTAAAAAATAACGTTAATATTGCTTTTGGCACGGATTCTGGGGTGTCACAGCATGGCCAAAATGCCAAAGAATTTGCTTTAATGGTTAAATATGGCATGTCACCCAAAGATGCGATTGTCAGTGCTACACTCAGTGCTGCAACCTTGCTTGGCATGCAACAGCAGCTTGGCAGTTTAGAAGTAGGTAAATTTGCCGATATTATTGCTCTTAAAGGTGATCCAGAACAAGATATCAGCGAGTTATCTCGAGTATCATTTGTGATGAAAAATGCGGTGATTTATAAAAATGAAAAGTAATTTACCTGTAGACCTGTCACTATCGCAACATTTAGTGATGTTAGAGCTTTCGTTATTAAAACCCAATGTTCGAGCTTCATCTCAGATGCTTGATAATTTACTTGCAGATGATTTTGTTGAGTTTTCTGCAACGGGAAAATGCTTTGATAAACAGCATGTATTATCGCGTTTACCGTCAGAGATGATGCCTGATTTTCATAATCAAGATTTTGATGTGCGTTTGATCAGTGCTGAAATTGCACAAGTGACGTATCGTGCGCGATTGGTGCGTGATAAAGAACCTCGTCCGCAGTTTTCAAATCGAAGTTCAATTTGGCGTAAAACGACCGATGGCTGGCAAATGGTCTTCCATCAAGGCACACCATGTGCCGAGTTCACTATTGATAAAAAATAAGGCATGCAGTGGTAAAATGGTCTTTTGGTAGCAGCCGGCCTATGGATAAGCTGCTATTACTGCGCAGTGGTGCAATTGTTATACAATTAATCACCGTGTTTGCAGTGTACTTTCTAATGGCGTTAGATATCTCATTAATGCCATTAATTGTGGTTATTTGTGGCGAAACTATTTTTCATTTAGCCAGTATTTTATTTTATCGTAAGCGCCATATTCGCCAACATGATTTAGTTTTACAATTGTTGGCCGATGTGGTTTTTTTAACGCTTTTGTTGTCGTTAAGCGGTGGTGCAACCAATGCATTTGTCTCGCTGCTCCTGCTGCCTATTGTGATAGCTGCCGTAACGTTACCAACACGTTGGTTGGTTTTAGTCTCAGTTACTGCGATGGCCGCCTACAGTATTATGTTGTTAAAAATGCCCAGCCACAGCATGCATCATATGGATATGACAAAACATTTTATTGCCATGTGGGCTAATTTTATTTTGTCAGCACTGGTGGTGACGTTAGTTGTTGGGGCATTGGCTCGGATGATCATCGAACGAGAGCAAGCAATAGCTAAACAGCGAGAAGAACAACTTCGAAGTGAGCAGTTGCTTGCATTAGGTATGGCGTCAACTCAGGTTACCCATCAATTAGCAACGCCGCTTGCCACAATACAACTTTTGTACGATGAACTGCTTGAAACCGATCCTACTAATCCTGCGGTACAAGATATGGCAGGGCCCCTTCGCACTTGTGCTACGCAACTGGCTTCTTTTAGAGAATTAGCCAGTGCTGTGCGCGATAAAAAACCACAGCGCTTGGTTGTTTCCGCGCTGGTTGCACAACTGCAAGAGCAGTTTCAATTACAATTTCCATTGCAACAACTACATGTAAATCCTGTACCTGATGGCTACATTGAAGCAGATGCATTGTTGTTACCTGCTTTGTTTAATTTATTGCAAAATGCGGTACAAGCAAATCAAAACCAAGGTCAACATCAAGTGAATATAGACTTTAAAGTGCACACCATTCAAAGCGATACCAGATTACACATCACCATTCGTGATTTTGGCTCAGGCGTAAGTGACCATCAAGCAATAAAGCTTGGTGAGCAGTTAATTGAAAGCGAGCAAGGTTTAGGCATGGCATTGTTATTATCTAATGCCACAATTGAGCGTTTTAGCGGTAAATTGAGTTTAATTAATCATCCAGAAAAAGGGATGCAAGCTATTGTTGAGCTACCACTTTGTTCTGATCCGCAGCAGGTAAGTTCGTGAGTGGCGCTCAAATGCGACTGCTGATCATTGAAGATGATGTTGCCTATGCCACTGTATTGGCACGTCGTTTATCACAGCATGGCTTTAGTTGTGAGCTGGTAAATCACAGCTGTGATGCACTTTCAAAAGCACAACAGTTTAACCCTTCTCATGTCTTATTAGATATGAAGCTTAATAATGACAATGGCTTACATTTAATTAAGCCACTTAGAGCTGCATACCCAAGTTGCCATATGGTACTGCTTACTGGCTTTGCAAGCATTGCTACCGCAGTTGAGGCCATGCGTTTTGGTGCTAATGATTATTTAGCTAAACCGGCCGATACATTGACCATTCTCAAAGCACTCACAGGCGATAAAGCCGAATGTACTATAGAAGAAGCGCCTATGTCTGCTGAACGATTAGAGTGGGAGCATATTCAGCAAACACTAAACGCCAATAATGGTAATGTCTCTGCAACGGCACGGCAATTGGATATGCACCGTCGCACCTTACAACGAAAACTACAGAAAAAACCTGTGCAGCGTTAGCTTCATTAACGCTTTATAAATGCATATAAAAAATAATTTTATTGTGTTTATTGCAATAAACTTGAGTTATTAATTAATTCTGGCTAGCTTTTGTTTATATACAGTTGAAACATGCAGTTGCTAATGTTTGATTTAAGTACGCTCAATTTAGGCGCAATTTTAGTTGCTACCTGCTCTTCATTTTTATTGTGGGGGATTTGGTATTCACCTTGGTTATTTGAGCTAGCGTGGCTAGAAACTTCCGGTTTAACTCCTTTTGATATTAAAAAGGCCGATCCACTAAAAGTAATCGGTATTGCATTTATAGCTACATTTTTAATTAGTATGCTGTTTGGCTTTTTGGTTGGTACGCATCCTGGCGTTGTTTTTTCTACTTCCTTAGGTTTTATTGTTGGTTTATGTTGGGTTTCAAGTGTATTGGCAATTAATTATGTATTTGAGCAAAAGCCATTAAAATTGTTTTTAATTAACGCGGGTTATCACACTGCACAGTTTACCTTAATTGGTCTCGTGTTTGGTTTATGGCCTTACTAAATGGGTTACACTAAGCAGTATATGTAATTAAAGTAAAAGCAGATGGCCCGCCCAAATAAAAACGCACCCACTCGCACAGTCGATATTTTTTGTAAAGCTTGCCAAGCAAAGTTGTATAAATACCAAAAAGGAGGCAAGGGCGCTTTAGTGAAGTGTTTTGTTGAACGGATTACTCAAGATTTCACGATAAATGCTGGCCAATGCCCCAATTGTCAGCAATTTTTTGCTCGCCAGTGCCTTATACGCGGAGTCCCTGCGTTAAAAATTATCGGTGGCAAGGTCCACAGTAAATAATCAAAGTTAAATAAAATGGTAGCGACAAATAAGCCAGAAAAAGGAGTGATAAGGATTTTTGTCCTTGCTTCTGTGTTTTTGCTTACCTAAAATGGCAGCCCTTTGTCGGATACTCTATATACCAAGTGCATTTAATAACTGACATGTTTGTGAAACAGACTTGTACGTAAGCATGGTTGAAATTTCTTTGTAAAACAATTGCATCAGAAATTTTTATGACATGATCATTGGTCATATTGTCACAAAAAATGACTACTGAATTAATACAATTGGTATTAAGTATCTAACTACAAGCTGTTTCATGGAATGAAAAACGTCCTCCCCACGGATAGGGCCAGCAGATCTGGACGAATTTTTAGCTTGGAGTTGTGTAATGACTGATTTAATTTTTGATATTATCGGTATGTCGGGTACGTGTTTGGTAGTAGGTGCTTTTTTTCTACTACAATTAGGTAAAGTGAATCCAACGGGGTTAAAGTACAACCTGATGAATTTATCAGGTGCAATCTTGTTATTGATAAGCCTTTGTTATAACTTTAATTTAGCAAGCTTTGTAATTGAACTATTTTGGATTGCAGCCTCATTGATTGGGTTGTATAAATACTTTACTAAACCCGCCGTAGCCGCGTAGCTCGGCATTAAGGGAGTGAACAATGCAACGAATTTTTTACTCCCTCTGTTATTTCTTAATCCTAATCACACTCAGTGATGCCTTCGCAAATCAAGATACACAGACGAGCCCCACACCGCTTGAAACTGCCGCTCAAGCTGCTACAACCGACATAAGTACTCCCGCTGATGAAACGAGTAATTTACTCGCATTTCGTGAGCAAATTAATCGGCAAATGCAAAACAGTGCCCAGTGGCTTGATGATTTAATGGCCGAAGTGCCAAGTGACAAAAAAGCGGCTGCCAAAGGTTACTTGCGCTTAGGATGGTTACCCCGCAATAACGATTGGAGCGAAACTGAAGTTCGCTTTACTGTATCGTTGAGTTTACCGAATTGGAAAAAACGCCTAAAGCTCATTGTTGATAATGATGCAGATGAATTTGCTCGCCTACCATTTGAAACTGAAAATCAAGCTGCTGGTAATAATCACCAAGGCAATGAAATTAACGCTTCGCTGCAATACTTAGTTGAAAAAAATGACAATTTGAATATCGATCATCGAATTGGGATTTCACGTACTCAGCTCTATGCTCGCAGCTCCGCCGTATGGGAAAAAAAAATAGATACTCATCTGCTCGCTGCAACCGCAGGTCTTGAATATTATTACTCCGATGGCTTTGGCCAGTTTATTAAATTAGCTTACGATAAAGAACTCTCACCTACTATGAGCTTAAATTGGTCTGCGAATTTGCGTCACTTACAAAGTGAACCCGACAGTGAAGTGCGCAGTGGCCTTTATTTCAGTTATTTACCTGATCAAAAACGTGCCATGATTGTCGGTATTAATGGAAAAGACGCGTTTAACGGGCTGCGAAGTTATACTTTATCGTATCGTTATCGCGAGCAGTTTTTGCATAGCTGGCTTTATTATGAAATTGAACCTTTTTTAGAATACCGAGAGTTACGCCAATATAATGATGAAGTAGGGATTGCACTGCGTTTTATCGGCTATTATGGTCAATAGTGCTTTTTAACAGCCTACACTAACCTTAATCAATTAATCAAAAGCGTATTTTTGATTAATTATTCTGCTCGAAATTTACCGCGTTAACATTATGATGATGTTAACAATATCTTGATGATTTAAGGATTGGAAAAGAAGAGTGGAATATTCGCTTGCTACCGGGAGCACTGGCATACGGCGTTGATGGCCAGATGGTCAGTGCGCAGCTACGGAGTGCTTTTTTTGGTGAAGTGGCCGATGAGATACAGCGAAATACCGATACGGTTGAGATTTTTGTACAGCTCCAAGCACAAGATAAAGAGCGCCTGGCACAGTTGAAAAATTACCCTATCATTCTTGCTGATGGAAGCCAACATCCGTTATCTGCCTTAGCTGAACTTACCGCAATACGCGGTGTTACTAGGTTAAACCGAGTTGATGGAGAAAGAACTTTAACAATTACCGCAGATGTTGATACCAACCTTGGAAATACCAATGAAATAGTAACGCAATTACAGCGTACCGTTATGGTCGATATCATGGCTCAATGGCAAGATATTTTAGTTAGTTATGAAGGTGAAATTAAAAATGGTGGTCAAACGGGTAAATCGATAGGCGGTAAATTTCTATTAGGGCTAATTGGTATTTTTGTCATCTTAAGTTTTCAGTTTCGCAGCTATTTCGAACCTATTATGGTGATGATAGCAATCCCGCTGGCATTAATAGGCGTACTTTGGGGGCACTGGTTACTAGGTTATGACATTTCGATGCCAAGCATGATAGGGTTTGTTTCGTTAGCTGGGATTGTCGTAAATGATTCAATTTTACTTGTTGCATACATCAAAGAACATCAGCAGCAAGGTATGGATATTCACCAAAGTGCTGTGATGGCAGCCAAAGAGCGTTTTCGTGCAATTTTTATTACCTCTGCAACCACTATTGCTGGCACCGTGCCACTACTGTTGGAAAGTAGTCTACAAGCACAGGTTGTACAGCCGTTGGTCGTGAGTATTATTTTTGGCATGATAGTATCAACACTATTGATTTTATTAGTATTGCCGGCATTTTATGTTTTGCTTAACGATTTATCGTTGACCTCAAAGCATCATCTAACAAGTGAGCCGATTGTAAAAACAACGAACTAACAGGGTTAAAATTTATATCGGCTTAATAAAGTGGCAAGAGTCCCTTTATTTTCAAGCTCAGCGAGTACCTCGCTAAGCTGAGCTTGAAGCGCAATATGCGGTGATTTTTTGGACAGTGCAATAAACCCCTCCGATTTAGCTGGAAGACTCAGGGTTGAACTATAAATCGTATGGGCATGATCGTATTGGGCTAAATACGGTTGGATCACTTGATCAGAATGAATAATCGCATCGACCCTGCCTTTTTGTAATGCGTTAAACAATGACTGCACATCAACAAAGGTTTCTTTGCTCAACGTTTGGTCGTTATCAAAGGCTTTGGTATGCAATGCACCACGGAGCATACCCACAGTCAGTGGGGCTAAGTCTGCAACGTTATCAATGGTTAAATTTTTATCGGTATAGTAAAACTTAAAATGGTTTTCACGCTTAAAAAAAGCCGGTTCAATAAAAGCAAAAATTTGCTCGCGCTCAGCTGTTTTGGTGATCCCTGCTAATAAATCGATTTGACCTTCACTGACTAATTTTACGCAGCGTGCCCAAGGGCATTCTACAAATTTAAAGTCATAATTAAATGAGCGACTAATCTCTTGAAATACATCAACAATTAAACCACTAGGCCTACCTTTATCATCAAAATATGAGTAAGGTGGTGAATGATCAATGGCTACAGTTAAACTTTGCGATTTTGCAGCACTTGGCATGCTGAGCACCAGACTCAAACAAAATGAACAATAAAACAAAACAATAATAAAGTGTTTAATCATGTAAGGACTGTTAGATTTATGGATGGGTTAAAATCAGGCGTGATTATAACGTAAAAAAACAGTATAAAAACTATTCAACAATGATAAATGCATATTTTACTGCCCATCATGATAGTAGGCTGTTGATAAATGGTACAAGTGTCAATCAATCTATTCGTAATTGTAGCAATAACGTTACTTGATTTAAGTTGAATTAATGTGCAGAGGTATAATGCGTTTTTTGTTATTAAAGTTTGACCGCTTTGCGGCTAATTTGTATTGGTTTGCGATGAGTGTTTTTTTATTGATTGTGCTGGCTTGGCTAAGTTGGCAATCTCTCACGCTGTCTGATTTTCATTATTCATTTTGGTACGATTGGCTTGAAATCAAGCAACACATCGTACTTTATGGCCCTCAAAATCGGCATTATTTAGGATTAGAGCTGCTAACAACATCGCAGCACGTGGCATTGTTTGGTCAAATTGTCGCGGCGATACATCAGCATGGCCAAGGCTTAGCAGAAATTACCTTTTATAATGGGGCAATGCTACAACCATTATTAACTCCAGCAGAAATAACCCATTTACAAGACGTTGCAAATCTCATTGATGTTGCAACAGCAGTTGCTTATGGCAGCATGTTTTTTTTAATTGTACTTATGGGTTATCCGCGTTTATTAAAACGCAGTTACCCCCATTTTTACTTTAAAGCTGTGTGCCGTTTTTACCTTATCACCTTGTTTACATTAGGCCTTTTTTTGATCTTGATCGGACCAAAAGCCGTGTTTTACTGGTTTCATACCCTTGTTTTTCCTGACGGCCATCAATGGTTTTTTTATTATCAAGACTCTTTAATGACGACGTTGATGAAGGCGCCAGATTTATTTGGCGCAATAGCGATTGCTTTAGTCTTTTATGTCATGGTGATTGGCGGTTTGTTCGTACTGTTGATAAAAGGTGTTATGAAAATAAACAGCAACATTTAATAATATATTCCGCGCTATTTTTGCTTGAGTTAAATAACCGCAAGGTAGAATAATAAATCTACCTTTAATTCAATATGTTGCTAAATCTCTTATCGGGAACTTAGGTTAAATACTCACTTCACAATTTTATGTCCAACGGTAAGAGAGCAATTTAAAGGGTTATTTAGATCCGATTTTGAATCGAAAAACTGCTCAACAGATCATTTGACCACTTACCATAAAACTCACCCACCTTTGCACAAGGCTGTTTATAGTCACTTCATTAACAATGAGTCTTAGCGTAATTTACCTCTAGCTCTGTAATATTGAACTCACTTATTGGAGTCAGCAAATGAAGTTACGCAAACAGCTTATAAAATCAAACCTTAGTCTACAGTCTATGAAAACAATCAAGCTGGGACATCAGTTGCAAAAAGGGTTGAAATTCTTTGCGATAACCCTTTTAGGTGGCTTTTGTTTTATCCAAGGCGCAGTGGCAAATATTGAGACCCCACAAGATAAAATGATCTCGATAAGCGACCACGCTTTACATCCTATCAGCCTGGGCGAAGTTGAATTTACGGTGATTTTTGAGTCTGGTTTTGGTAGCGATCTAACACATTTGCGAAAAGTTGCACCCGCAATTAGCAAGCAAGCTAAAGTGGTTGTTTACTCCGTGCCGGATATGGTAAATCAGATCCAGTAACAAGGGCGAGAACCTTAATTGCAACCAGTAATGAATTGAGCCAATTAATAACCGTAGCCGAGTTAAAACCGCATTTTATTTTGGTTGGACATTCTTATGGTGGTCATATTATTCGCACCGATGCAGCGCAGCATCCAAGCGCGGTTGCTGGATTGGTGTTTGTCGACCCAGCTAATGAAGTTGCTGGTTGAAAACGCAATACAGCATGGCTTTAGCCAATCTGCGGCACCCGCGATACTGCAGATTACGATTATGAATGAAACGAGTAAACAATATCCAAATGCGTGTGTTATTTCAGTCAAAAATGCTGGTTGATAAAAATTAACGAGGTGCGTTACATTGCAGCTATTGGCAATTACAGTCGAATTTACTTCTCTACTCATTCACCAATGAATTACAGTTCATTGCAAAAAATAGAACAGCGATTTGATGCAACACAATTTTTTAGGATTAATCGTCAGCAGTTAGTCAATCTTCATTATGTGACAGCAATTGAATCTTGGATCACGGGCGGCTTTAAAATCACCCTAACATGCGGCACTGAACTTGAAGTTTCAAGGCGTCAGACTAATCACTTTAAACAGCTTTTAAATTTATAAAGGCCTACCAATTTAAATTACTGACGATTGGCTTATAAGTAATTCTTTTAATTGCTAATGTAAAACTACTTTGCATGATAAGTATAATCTGATTTCCGTTAAACCCCTCCCTAAAACAGTTTATTATCCAACGCTAATTGGTCAAAATACACTCAATTAACGTTACGTATAGTGAGTTAATTTCGAGAGTATTCAGGTGCTAATATCAGCAAGTTTACCCAACCAATATGTCAATTAAAGCATCATTAAAATAGCGAGTTTAAACAGCTATTTTTTGACTAAATGTTCATGGGCTATTAACAGTTTATGAGGCGTTTATATCTTAAATTGATATTTTTAATGTGTGGTTGTCAGAGATAAAGCACAGCGGAAATGTATAAATTTAATTTTTTGTTCCTTTTTATAGAGCTTTTAAGTCTTGGTTTATTGTAAAATACAAATTAATGCGATGTAGCAGTCAGGTTTTTATCTTTAATCAGCTTGCCTGTCACGTTATAAAAAACGCAAGGTTAAATCGCAGTTATTGTTGAGTGTTTTTAATACATATTAATAAAAATTATAAAAAGGATGTGATGTGTATGATGGAATTTATGCTGGCAGATTTTAATCTGCTTTTTAGCTGCGCAATTTTCTTTGTTTTTATATTGTTACTTATCGAAGGCTTAGGGTTAATTATTGGTTTTAGTTTAATGAATGCGTTAGATCAGTTAACTGGATTTGATTTAGACGCAGATATTGACTTAACCGCTGGCGGATTGACCTCATTATTAGGCTGGTTATGTTTAAACCGCTTACCAATGCTTATTTGGTTAGTACTTTTTCTCAGTAGTTTTGGTATTTTTGGTTACAGCATCAATTATTTTAGTACCCTTATTTTTGAAACGTCTCTTGCAAGTTATTTGGTTGTGAGTAGTGCGTTGATCATAACTGTTTATTTTATAAAACTAGTTGCGGCACCCTTAACGAAGATATTGCCAAAAAATGAAAGCTCTGCAATTTCAAATCATAGTTTTGTCGGGAAACTGGCAAAAATTACTCAAGGTAAAGCCAGCTTTCAAAATCCAACCGAGGCTGTACTTCAAGATGAATACCATCAAAAACACTATTTATTAGTGGCGCCACAAAGCAAAGACGAAATTTTTATTGAAGGAACTGAAGTTGTTTTAGTAGAAAAAAATGAAAACTATTGGCTTGGTATAGCCTTTAATCAAAATCTAAAATAGGGAAGAAAAATATGGATTTAAATAACCTCACTTTTATTTTAACTGTGACGGGGATCGGTTTAGTCGCCTTGCTCACAATCGGTTTTATATTTGCAAAATTATATGTCAGAGCCAGTAAAGAAGTCGCTTTCGTTCGTACTGGTTTAGGCGGTGAAAAAGTAGTTAAAGATGGTGGCGCAATTTGTTTGCCGGTTTTGCATGAGACTATCCCAGTTAATATGAATACACTTCGTATTGAAGTTGAAAAAATGCAAAAAAATGCACTAATCACCAAAGATAGAATGCGTGTTGATGTGAAAGCCGATTTCTATTTGCGTGTTGCACCGCATATCGAAGGTATTTCGATGGCAGCACAAACCCTTGGTACGCGTACCATGCGTGTGGATGAATTAAAGAAATTAATGGAATCAAAATTTGTCGACGTGCTTCGTGCTGTTGCCGCCGAAATGACCATGATTGAAATGCATGAGCAACGTGCTGAATTTGTGCAAAAGGTACAGCAAAACGTTGCTAATGATCTTGAAAAAAATGGTTTACAACTTGAGTCAGTATCGTTGACGGGTTTTGATCAGACTGATCTTGAATTTTTTAATGAAAATAATGCCTTTGATGCTGAAGGTCGTGCAAGACTTGCCAAGATAATTGAAGAAAAACGTAAAGAAACCAATGATATTGAGCAAGAAAATCGCGTTAAAATTGAGCGTAGAAATCTAGAAGCTGAACAGCAATCACTCGAAATTAAAAAAGAAGCAGAAGAAGCTCGTTTGTCTCAAGAACAAGTAGTTGAATTTAGACGTGCCCAGCAAAAAGCTGAGATTGCCGTGACCCGTGAACAACGCGCAAAAGAAGAACGCGAAGCGGAAATTGCGAAAGAACAAGCCATTGAAGCGGCACAAATTGGTAAAGCTCAAGGTATTGAATTACTTGAAATTGCAAAGAAAAATGCGCTAGACCAAGCCTCAATTAAACAAAAACGTGACATTGAAGTCGCAGAACAAGAAAAACACATCGCAATTGCTATCAAGTCTGAAGAAGAGTCTGCGGCACGTGCAAAAGCAGCGCAAGCTGAAAAAATTCGTGTTGAAAAAGAAGAGGAAGTGATCACTGCCCGTTCTGTGGCCCAAGCAAATCGTCAAAAAGAAATTGAAGTCATTGATGCGAAAAAAGAAGCAGAACGTGATGCGGTAAGTATTACGGTGCAAGCGGCATCTGAAAAAAGTGCTGCAGAAGACCGCGCGAGTGCGGTATTAATTCAAGCCCGTGCCGATGCTAATGCGAAAGTTCTTCGCGCTGAAGCGGATGAAAAAATATATGCGGTAGAAGCAGCTGGTAAAGAAGCACTCTATCAAGCTGAGAATTGCTTAAGCTCAGAGCAAATTGAATTACAAAAAACCTTAGCCATGTTAAAAGCCCTCCCTGAGATTATTGCAAAGGCTGTGAAACCGCTTGAAAATATCGACAGCATTAAAATTTTGCAAGGTTATGGTGCGGGTCAAACTGGCAATGGCCACAGTGCTGCCGCCAATTCATCAGGCATTGCTGAACAAGTGACCAATGCGGCATTAAATTATCGTGCTAACGCGCCACTGATTGATTCAATGCTGCGCGAGCTTGGTTTAGTTGATAATAATAAAGGGACTTTGGTCGATTTACTCAATGGCGATCATACCCTAGCCCAACAGTTTAATAAGGCCACACAGCAGCCTGAGCTACTGTCTAATGACGTGTCAGACGACGTTGAAAAGCACGTTCAGGCTGATCTAAAAGAGCACGTATAACTAGCCTTATTTGAAGTAGTAAAGCAAGCGTCATGCTTTACTACTTTTATCCAGTAACATTTTAAAAAATCACCAGATTACACTCAAAAAAAAACAGGTCCTCAAATAAAACAACTGTAGTGGTCAACTAATTCCTGACAGTAAATTAGATAGATCCTCAGCTTTTGCCTGTGGCACACCATATCGAGTCAGATAGCACAGGTGTTTTATTATCAGAAGTGGGTCCTAATACGCTTTGTTTTACCTATGTTCGAATTGGGCTACTGCATGAAAAGTTAGGCAATCAAGAGCAAGCCGCTATTGCGTTTAGCCAAGCAATCAAAAGCAACAGTGGGAACGCAGAGCTATCAGTGTTAAAAGCCTCAGTATTAAAGCTTGATGAAAAAGCAGCCTAGATTTTGCCATAGGCTGCAGCATTATCTTTAAAATTTAAGCAATATTGGCCTCTGATCCGAGCAATGTTTGGCTATGAGGACGCGTGACAGGGCAAAAGTGCAATAGAATTTGGCTCATTTCATGGATACGACGTGCAAAACTCGCTTTTTCAGCACGCTCATTAATGGTGTGATCGCCATCGCCATAAGGGCCAAATCCATCAAGTGTGACTAATCCGGCTGCGGCCATGGTATTGGCGTCACTGACACCACCGCGTGCTTCGGTCTGAAACGGATAACCAATGATATCGCCAATCAAGGTAACTAACTCGGTTTGCCCTTTGGTTGGCGCCATAACATCACGTTGTACCCCACCAGAAATGGCCACTTCGATGCCTTCTATAAGCGGGTTATCAACAAGGTGAGCAATGCTTTCGAGCAAGCGCAGTTTTTCGTATGCACAAGTAAAACGGGCTTCAACAATTAACTGCGCACTCGGTGAGATGGTATTGGCGCCAATCCCACCACTCATTTTGCCCACGTTAACAGTAGTATTTTGGCTTAAATCAGTCAATTCGGTCAGTTCAATTAGCATCTTAGCTGCCGCTAAATTAGCATTAATTCCCGCTTGATAATGATTACCTGCATGGGCGGCTTTGCCGGTGATATCTATAGTAAAGGTGGCAACCCCTTTGCGGGCGGTGACAATTTCATGATTTTTACCTGCGGCTTCAAAAACAAAACAATAATCATAGTTTTTAGCGAGTTTACTCGATAGTTGTTTGCTGTCATCGCTGCCCGTTTCTTCATCGCTTACAAGTAGCATATCGATATTAATAATGTCACCAAGCAAGGTTTTGACTTTACGAAGTGCGTTTAAGGCAACAAAGTTACCACCTTTCATATCACACACTCCTGGGCCATAGACCCACTGTGCATCTTCACTAAAGTGGCAGAATGTTCCTTGCGGGAAAACGGTATCAAGATGACCTAATAATAAGATTTTTTTGCCCAAACGTTTTGGTGAACTAAATAATAGGTGGTTGCCAATGTGCTCACGCGCAAACGTTTGGCAGCTAAAACCAAGCGGTTGCATCCATGCTTTAAAAATTTCAGCGTTTTCATCAATACCGGTTTTGTTTTTACTGTGAGAGTTACAATTAACCATTTTTGCCAGTTCAGAAAAATCGATACCATTACTCATTTTATAGCCTTCCTTAGGGGATGTTATTGCAGTGTGCTTGCATAGTTAAGTACAACTATTTAAACGGCGAGTTGCAGTTTCGTGACCGTTTTATTAAGTCTTTTGTTGTACATATTTTCGTCAATCTACTGTCACAATCCTGTCCTTTAATAGAAGGCCTAAGCAGTTAATGAATTGAACACAGATAAAGGGAATGAGGAATGACAACAGCAAATGTTGGCCTGTGGTTATATGAAAATAGCGGCGGTGCACAAATTGAAGCTAAGATGATAAACGCACTTAAAGAGCGCAATATCATGTGTTTTAACAACCTAAATTTACGAGATGCCTATGCCCGAGATGGCAAAATTATCTGTAATGGGATGGTGATGGAAGAGTTAGATTTATTCTTGAGTTACAACGCAGGACAGCAGTCTCAATTTCAAGTGTATTTGTATGAAGCCATTAGCCGCAGTATTCCTACTATTAATAATTACCCTGCATTTGCGTTATCTGAAGATAAATTTAAAACCTCTTATTTACTTAATAATCATGGTATTGCAACTGCTGATTATCGTCTTTGCCATAAAAACGATATGGAAGGCCTTAAACTTGCGATGCGAGAATGGGGTGGGCGGGTGATTTATAAACCCACCGATGGCTGGGGTGGTGCAGGCATTGTTAAAATTGAAGGCGAACATGCCCTCGATATGCTGGTGCCGTTTTTGAGCCGCACTGATCTGCGTTATTTTTATCTCGAACGTTTTATTGATTATGACAATACCGATTATCGCGTTGATATTGTTGATGGTCAGTATATTGGCTGTTATGGCCGCAAAGCCCCTAAAGATGATTGGAAAACCAATATTACCAGTGGTGGGAGTGTATTTTTACGTGAACCGTGTGATGAAGTGGTGCAGCTTGCCATTAAAGCGGCTGCGGTTAGTGGGCTTGAAATTGCAGGTGTCGATATCATTTATGATCGCGAAAAAGAGCAATTTGTAGTGCTTGAAATTAACGGTATTCCAGCCTTTGCCACCCCAGAGCAAGAGCAAATGGGGCTTAATTTTAATCAGAAAAAAATAGATGCCATTGTTAACTTGATTGATCGCACCGTGCATCTTGCACACGCTAAGGTGGCCTAAGTGAACAGTAGCAATAGAGCGCTCCCTAAGTTGGGTTTTTTATATTTAAATCACGTTATGCGGTTTTTCGATAAATCGAATTTTAAAGGCTGGCCCGACAAAATAGAGCAAGTTACCTACCGTTGGGGGAAAGATAAACAGCGTTTTATTAATGAAATCAAAGCAAAAAAAATAGAGGTGCTGATCGGCAATATTCCAGCAACGGCGTACGAAACATTTCGTGAAATCGCAAAAGCGCTGCCGAATGTCGAATTTGTGCCTTCACTTGATGCGCAGTTTGCCAATAAATCGAAAGAAAATGTCACCCATTTTTGCAATAAATATGATTTACCGACCCCAGCAACCAGCATTTTTTATGTGCCACAACGCGCCGAGCATTATTTAAAAAGCGCTCAGTATCCAAAAATTATTAAACGCTCGTTTGGCCCATCTAATTATGGCGGCTATTTTGTCCATAAAGTCGATAGCTATGCGCAGGCGAGCGCATTACTTAATAAACGCAAATATTATCCGGTTTATGTGCAAGATTTTGTGCCAATGGAAGCGGATATTCGCGTAATGCTGATTGGCCACAAACCCGTTTGTGCTTTTTGGCGCCGCCCACCAGAGGGCGAATGGCTGACCAATACCAGCCAAGGTGGCAGTATGGATTATCAAAATGTGCCAAAACGTGTGCTTGATTTAGCGGTAAAAACATCAAAAGCTGCCAAGGCTGAGTATTGGGCGTGTGATATTGCACTGGGTAAAAATGGCCAAGTGTATATTTTGGAATGTGCCACCGCGTTTGCAGCTTTTCCGTATATTCGAGATTGGATTGGCCAATATTTAATGTGGAAATACTCAGCTGGTCTGTTTAAAAAACCGCACATTCCGATGTGGAATTGGGAAGAGCTTGGCAAAATTAACCCTTTGTTATTGCGCACAATGCGCCATATCAGTTTTGGCCACTATAGCCCAAGTAATGACAGTAACGAGTTGTTTAACCAATGTGATGAGCAGGGTTATCCACTTGTGTCTTTTACCCAAAATAGTCAAGAAGAATGGCCAAGTGATGTCTGGAATTTTCAAGATAATTTTGCTCGCCCAGCCGTAATAGAACAAGTTGGCCAAGATGAAAGTGTGCCAATAAGCTCTGCGTTAGTACCCATTAAAAGTGATGATAAAACCGCGCTCACCCATTTAAGTTTGATGAGTTTTTTTACCGGTATTAAAGGCATAGGTGAAAAAATGGCGCATGAAATTATTCAAACGCTGGGTATTAAAGGTGTTGTAGAGGCGTTGACGCATCAGCCTGAAAAACTGTGTGAAGTAAAAAATGTGAAAGCAAAAAAATTGGCGTTAATTACCAGTCATTGGCAGCAATTTAGTCAAACGTTATAAATTTGTTGTGGGCCAAAGCGCGCATGTTACTTTGGTCTGCTGCTTTTTTAGCTCAATAAAAAGGCACCATCGATGAAAATCCAGTACGCATCTTATCAAGAAACGTTATCTTTTTTACAACAAGCGATGAGCGAACACCCCCACCTAATTCGGCTGCAAAGCATTGGTGATACATGGGAAAAAAGGCCTATTATGTTAGCCACGGTATCCCTTGATGTCGCTTATGCGGATCAAAAACCGGCCTTACTTTATACCGGCACCATTCATGCTCGCGAATGGATTGGCAATGAGTTAGCCATTAAGTTTGTAAAATATATTATTGAAAATTATCGCTTTAATCCAAAGCTGATGAACGCACTCACTCGCAATACCTTGTACATAGTACCGTGTTTAAATCCTGATGGATTTGAATATTCACGCAATCATTTTTCGTTTTGGCGAAAAAACCGCAGAGACAACGGCGATGGTACCTTTGGTGTTGACCTTAACCGTAATTTTGATTCGAATTTTCGTAAAAACCCCGACACTAACAGCAATACGTATCCAGGACCCGCTCCTTTTTCGGAGCCCGAAACACAAGCAATAAAAGCGTTTGTTGAGCTGCATCCTAATATTACTGTTTCACTAGATTACCACTCACAAGGTAACGTGTTTTTTCCTGCGCATAAATTTAATCATGAAGTCGAAATTGAAGGCACAGACTTAAATGTATTGTGCGCCAATATGAATGCCGAAATTAAAAAAGTAACGGGTCGGCAATATGGTATTCATCGTGGCAAGCCACCGGCTAATTTAATTCGTGGCAGTGGCCGCGAATACTATTATGCCAAAGGAATTTTAGCTGTGGTGGTTGAGGTCGGCACACAGAATATTCCCGATTATATGCAAAATATGGCGCAAAGCGTGGCCGAAAATATTCCCGCACTAATTTATGCTTTAGGCGAAGCTATTAACTATTCGAGCCTTGCGCCTAAACGGGTTGAGGGGTTTACCATTTCGTCGATTGCGATGCATAGTGTCAGCCTTGAATGGCGTTATCAGGCTAATGTTGATGTTTATTTTGAAATTTATCGCAGTGAACGTAATAAAAATACCTGTAATGAACAAACGTTAGTGGCCATTACCAAGTCGACTTTTTTTACTGATGTGCAACTTAAAAGTGGCCAGCACTACTTTTATAACATTCGTGCGGTTGATAAAGTGACGAAAATCAAGTCACCGTTTAGTCCGGAAATTCGCTTAAAAACTCAGTTGGCCAACGATGAATTTTCACTGACTGTATTTGCTAGCAAAACCGATGTCGGGTATCTCGGTGAAAACTACACAGCCAAAAATAAAGAACATTTTGGTTATAACTCAATGTTTATTGGTGTAAATATCAAGCGTGGTATTTGTTATGGCTTGGTGCGTTTTGATTTAACTCAGCTGCCATCTAACGCAGCGCTGCGCAGTGCCAGTTTTTCGCTTTATCCGATGAATCGTGTGGGGGCTAAGGTCGAAAAATATGGCCATTGGTCAATTGATATTATCGATAATGATGCGCTTGATGATATTTATGATTATCAAAAAGTGAAAAATGCTAAAAGCTTATTCAGCCTAGGTTACACCATAGAATCAGATAAAATGACCCAAGGTATTTGGAGTAAATGGCGCTTTAATGGTGTTGAGCGTACAGGGCTGCAAGCGTATTTGAACCGGCAAAAACAAAGCGGTAAATCGTGGCTTATTTTACGTTTAAAAGGGCCAACAACTTTACCCCTTGGCAGTGATTCTCAAATGATGCAGTTTGATATTGGGTATGGCCCATTTGGCAGTGGTTTGCATTATCGTCCCTCCCTTGAGCTTATTTACACAAAATCAGAGCAGATGTTAACTTTAGTGCCCGAAGTCTTACATACTATTTATCCTGAACATGTGGTGGCAAACAAGTTGGCGTCGGGGTTTGATGAGCATGGCTTAATTGTGTATGGTCAGATGGCCTTTTCGAGCCAAAGTTTGCCAGCACCTGATACAACAGTGATCACTCAAGCGTATTTGCAGCTTAATAATAGTAATAAATTAACGACTAACAAAGATATACGTTTTACGATTGAGTTGGTTGAGCTTAACGATGTTAACTATGTCAGTGTTAAACAGCGAGAGAAAATCGAATACATAGGCTATGAAATTAGCCATGAGCAACTGGCCGATAAAAATAGTCAGCATTTTATTTTCGATAGTTATTCGCGCCAAGCTCTCGAGCGCCTTCATAGTGAAAACAAACCGTTTTATTTTATTATTCGTGCCACCGCAGCCTCAAAAGCCAATAACTTACTGATTGATTGGTATCCTGCAGGCCATGCATTACAAGCAAAATTAGTGATCCATACCATTTCACGGCGTAAATATCCCCTTGCGACACCTACTGATTTTACCCTTACCAATGAGGCCAAGCAGCTAAAACTGAGTTGGAAAAACCCAGATCATGCTGATTTTGTAGGCACATTTGTGGTGCGTAATCGCTTTCATCCTCCAAAGTCACCTTTTGATGGGGTAAAACTTTATGCAGGAAAAGATGAATATACCTATGATCGCTTTGGTCATGAGCATATCGCTAAATATTATTCGGTATTTAGTTATGATGATGTACCAAATTATTCAGCTCCGACCTCGTTATATTACTCAAATAACCAAGTGATCAGCATGGATGAATTAAATGATGATTTACCCTCCGAGATTGAAGACGAAGATATGTTTTTAGGGGACGATTAAGCGATAGACCACAGCCATAATGAGTGGACTGTGGTCAAAATTAAGAGCGGCTTAATTAGACGTATGGTGGTAATAATTGGCTTGTTTAAGGCTTGCCAAATCGTTGTGATGCACGCCGTTTTTGAGCATCACCGGAATAATTTTGTTACTGATCCATTGGCGAATATAAAACGGCTGGTTTGGAATAAAATGGTGAATGGTATGGGTATGACCAAAATTAAAGCAAAACCATTGAAAAGGCGCAAAAAGCCAGTGATTAAGCACATAGGTTTGTTGTAATACGTTAGTCACACCACCATAGTAATGCATGGAAGAGGTCACAAAATTTAAGCAGGCAGAGCGAACAATATTAGGTGCAATCAAGACCACCATTAAAAAATTAACCCAATCCATTATGCCAAGCAAATAGGTAGGGTAAACAAGTTGTCCCGCGGTGACAAAATCAACTGCATGAAAAACAATAAAACTGTAGAGCACGACAAAGTAACTGGTGGTAATAGGAAAGCCCGCATTAAACACCTTTAAAAAGTGAAAGCCTTTAATTTCAGCGCTAAAGCGCTTTTGAAAAATCAACAAACCCAGCAAGCCATCAACAATCACAATAAAACGCAGCAGCGGGTTTTTAATGCCATTGCCGACTAATCGCTCTTCTAAGTCTTGATGGGTACCCGATACTTTGTGATGGTTTAAATGCATCACGCGCCGTGCCCACGGATTAATGGTATTGGGGCGCATTAGCCATACAACCAACATCATCAGGTTATGCATGATTGGTTGTTTATTAAAATATTGTTTATGAATTAAGTCGTGCTCAAGCTCATGAGAAATCGAGGCGAAAAAAGCCGCTAATACAATGGTGAGCCACGCCGGAATAAGTGCCAGAGAATATAAAAAACCAACGCCCACCATCGCAGATAAAGACACCACCAATAAGGTCAGTGCAATGGTATTTTGATGGGCCAAAAGAGGATGACGTGCTCGCAGCAGTTGTTCTTCTTTTTTTATCGCTTTGACGATAGTTTGAATGCGTTGATTGCTTGATGAAGAATTCATGGTTCGTTTTTAACAGCAAAATTTGCGCCCATAATACGGTTTTAGCTCCTCATATCAACAAAAAGCGTTTAACGGTAAACAAGAAAAATAACCTTATTAAAATCAAATTATTACAGAGCTTTAAACTACCTAGCCCGCTGATGTTTTCACATTTCAAACAGTTTTTAATAATGCTATGGTACGTTGTCTTAAAAAGGGCATAACAAACGGATTAAAACCCGTAAATTAAGGATCAATAGATGTTACTTTTTGCTGCTGCATTACTTATTATTATTGGTTTTGTTCACTCCTACTTAGGTGAAAAATACCTACTTATTCGTTTATTTAAACGTGATAACTTACCAAAATTACTCGGTAGCGATTGGTTCACTAAGCGTGTATTACGCTTTGCTTGGCACATTACAACCTTGGCATGGTGGGGTTTTGCTGCCATTTTATATTTTTTACATAGCCCGAGCGCACAGCTTAAAGTTGATATTTTGTTGAGCATTGCATGGGTATTTACCTGTAGCGGCCTCGTCTCTTTAATTGTGGCACGGGGTAAACACTTGTCTTGGTTGTTCTTTTTTGCCATTGCATGTACCTGTTTTATGAGCGTTTAGCCCGTAAAGGTTTAGCTGCAATTACTTGGTTTACGTGATTTTTATTCGACCGCTTGCGCGGTCAAAAAGATAAGTAATGCCAATTGACGAGAGAAGCTCGTATTTGTATGTGCGCTTAATTATTTTTTTTGAGTTAACATAGACCAGATTACAGTAATGACGAAGGTAAAAACGCTAACAAAAACGGGTTTATAAACTTCAAAAATGCTTAATGGGTGGGCTAGTTGTTGATAAATTCCAGTATTTTAAGCGGTTCCAAGTGCAACAATTGCCGCAAATTTAATGTTCTTCATTTTACTATTATTCTTATTTGTTAGGTTTAAATATTGTATTAATTTTGATTTATTTCACTATCAAACTTTTTTGCTTTTTCTAATATCAGCAAAATTTCACTATATTCTAACGCAGCTAACCTGCCACCTTGGATAAAAACATGAAAAAGCCACCCAGCAAAATAATTATAATGATTACTATAGCTGTGAGCGTTTTAGACTGAAACATTGATTCAATTAAACCGACTTCAGTTTGCATTTTAATTAGGTCTCTTAGCTCAACGCCTTCTCGAATGCGAGAGTTATTTTTTTCGGTATTCATTGGCAACTCCATATGAGAAATATTTATGTATTGCTAGGCATTTATTTAAAAAAAGAATTTAAAAACAGCCAAAAATATATCAACCAAAATTAGTCCTATTATTTTTCAACGAGATATTTATGGTCATATAATTGTTTGCTAAGCTCTTGTTATGTTCATTTACCACACACGCAAAAATCAATGTTTCTACCACAAGCTTTACATTTTTTTAACGCCAACCTTTTCAATTTTAAAGCTATTTTTGTGATAGCCAAAGTCACCTCCAGCTAACCGAGAAGCAACTTTCTTGTAATTATACCAAGCTATTTCAGTAGCGTTTATGGGATTCTGAAAACCTCGACATACATCTAAAAATCGATTCTGCTCTTCGGTAATAGGAGCTATTTGGCCAGTCTCTAACGCACTCAACCATGCTCCATATTTTTCTAAGTGAGCAATGTTTGCGCGATTGAGAGACTTTGCTATTTGTGGGTCTACTTGAAATCCCTTTTTGATTAGATTTTTATGAGCCTCTTCCATAGAGGAAACACCAAAGTCTGGAATATTTTGTGGCTTAGATTTTGTGCGCGACTTAAAATTTCCAATCTTTTCTAAGGTTACCGTGAACCCTATTATGAGCAGAATAATTGTAATTCCAGCAGCCCAATCAGGGATAAATAAGGAAAACACAGTAACATAAAGGATTATTGGAATTGCAAAAAAAAGTGCCATCAGAGCCAATACTGCTTGGCCTAATATGAAATTTCGAATTAGACGAAATATATCTTTCATACACCCTCAAAACCTTCAAATGAACATAACGAGGCTGTAGAATTTCTATTTTTATAAATTTGGCCATTTTTTGAGCTCCCGTATCGCTTTCTAAGCGACTATCTCGGACTAAGCAATGCATTTGAGAACCCTTAAATCACCTAAAAACTTGACCAAATGAGTAATTCTACAACCTCATCGCCGCATTAAGGTGTGATCGGCGCTTGGCTATACTTGAGCGAAGCGAAACTGCCAAGCGTTGCGAATCACTCTTAAATGCTTTGTTATGCCACTAGCGATCGCTGATCGCAACTTTGCTTGCTAGCCCAATAAGTAAAACACCAGAGACGCCCTCTAGCCCTCGTGAGTAGCGCTGAGAATTCGGGCGACTAAAGACCCAACTACCTACTGACGCATACAGGATATTACACATTGTAGCCAGTACGCTAAATAACAAACCAAGCCACAATAATTGCATCGAAGCCGAACCTGATGATGTGTCAATAAACTGAGGTAGGAACGAAAGGAAGAACAGTGCAACTTTCGGGTTTAATACACTAACAATTACGCCTTGTACAAATACATTTTTGTCACTTTCAACGCTTTCACTTACTTTCAATGTGCTATCCCCACGCCACATTGAAAGTAACGACTGAACACCCAAATAGACTAGATAAGCGGCACCCAACCATTTGACTGCGCTAAAAGCTACCGCTGAGCTGAGGATAATTGCAGATAATCCTAATGAAGCTGCTAAAGTATGAACAAAATAACCTACACCAAGTCCCATTGCAGCTTTGAACCCAGTGACCAACTTACCTTTCATTGTGTTTGAAACAATATAGATAACGTCTGGCCCTGGTATCATATTGATAGCAAGACAAGCGACTATAAATAGTAGTAGTGAATTAAGATCCATTTCCTTTTCTCCATATTTTCTGGCTGTGGCATAACAATTTAGTATTTATGCGACACACTGTTTGTGTTGCATAATCGCTTGTTGGACTGAGGCGCTACCTGCTCGGTGTTTGAGTGGGCATTGTTTATGATATGGGAATTTGCTTTTCGTGATGTAGGCTACATCACGCTTACTTTATCGGATTAACGGTGTTTTCTTAGCCTTCCCTGCATGGCTCAGCCATTTTTACGTCTCCATTACACCTAATTTTTAGCGCTGAGGCAATCTTATTTTTCGTGGGCACAGCGTCACCTTACCTGAACACTTAAACAGGTTAACCCTCTGATTTTACCAAGCAAGCGTGGCCGTTAGCTCGTTCGCTCTGCTTTATTCATCACTTCATCAACAGTGATGATGCCAATAAATCGCAGTGTGCCTGTTTTACATTTTTGGCACGGCCACGGCCAATGAGGTAGCTGTGTTTCTTTTGCTGTCTTTGGTTTCAGCGGTTTATCTGTCTGTGGTGCCTGTGACCTTATCAGTGCTAACTTTCGCTTTCGACACGCATTGGCTAAAAATCCATAGTGGCGAATGCGCATAAACCCTTTGGGCAATACATGCTGTAAGTAGCGCCGTAAAAATTCATAACAAGAGCCTCGGGCTAAAGCCCAACCTACAAAAAGCGGACAAGCTTCGCTCGTCTTCGCAAGCAGGCTTGCACCTACCAAACAAAAAAGAAGACTTAATTTTAGAGATGGCTGACTTCAGCCTTAAGAATCTACTTTTTAACCATTAACCATTAACCATTAACCATTAACCATTAACCATTATTTGAGTATTTTAGGTTTAACAATCGGCTGTTGATCTTGATTAAAAAAAGCATTGGGGTTGTTTAGTCCTTTTATCTTCCACAGCAAAAGTTTGAGAATAATGCGTAGGGTAATGTTAAACGGTTTGGCTTGTAAGTTTTCGGGTACTTTCTCGTTAGCGAATTTGATATGAACATAACCTCGGCTTTTGCCAAGTGCTACATCTCTGTGTTCAGCATTAGCCATAAAATTGTGAATAACACCGATAAATGGCATCTTAGGGCCCATAGTATTGCCAATAGGTGTATTACAGCATGTTGTATACCAGCGATGCATGCCTTTAGCACTCAGTTTTACACAGGCGATTTGCTCATGCCCTTGATTAATTTTTAAATGGGATAGAGGCATTTGAAAGATATCTGTACCACCAAAATAATCGACGATGCTTTTTTCATGATTTAAGTATTGAGCAAATGCTTGGCAGTCATCACAACAACAGTGAATTCTTGTGCCTGAATGCTCATTAATATCAGCTGTTTCACCCGTTACTTTTCCACATAAGCATTTCAATTGTACTTGTGGCATGAGATAGCGCTCCATGTTGGTTAACCGTATTGTTATTTGGCGTAATTGAGATCACGCTGAGATGGTTTCTGATACTAAAACACTTTTTGGCGTAAAACCCTGAATTAAGGCTCATGAAATGAGGCATTTTTGGGTTGCTTGCACCAATAATGCATCCATGTTTTGTCAATGTAAACACTCGTTTATAAAGAGTGAGAGGTTAATCTGTAATAATGTGTTTCAGTATCTGGAACGGATGTTGTAATGTTTTTAACTTAGTTTTTCGCATTAGGCTGTTGTAGAAGTGAATCTCGCATAATCACTTTTGGTTCAAATATGTGCTGAATTTGATGTTTTTTCTCGTTAAATACTTGTTTTAGCGCCAAACGTGCAGCCATTTGGCTCATTTGCATCACTGGGTTTTCGATGGTGGTGAGGCGTGGATAGAGGTATTTGGCAAAAATAATGTTATCAAAACCAATGATAGATAAGTCTTGCGGCAGTTGATAGTTAACTTCACGGGCGAGTTCCATCGCACCTGCCGCTGTTTCGTCATTGGCACAGGCAATGGCAGTAAAAGGGCGCTTAGATGCAACAAAGTATTCAAAGCCTTGTTCGCCACCAGACTCATTAAAATTACCTTCATAAAATAAGGTGTCTTCAAAGCGAATACCAAATTCGGCCAGTGCTTGTTGATGGCCAATTAAGCGGTTACGGGCATCGGGTTTGAATAAGGGCCCTGCAATATAGGCAATGTCGCGATGACCGTGCTCAAGCAAGGTTTTAGTGGCTAAATAACCGCCTAATACGTTGTCTAAACTAATGCACTGCTCGGCTAGTTCGGGCACTAACCGACCGACTAAATAGATAGGAATACTCTGTTTGCTCAGCGCAATAAGGTAGTCATCACTGACTGCTTCAACGTGTAAAATCAAGGCATCACATTTGCGACTAACTAAAAACTCAATGCCTTCGATTTCTTTGTCTTCTTGTGAGTGACCAGTGGTGATGATGACATGCTTGCCTGCGGCGCGCACCTCAGATTCAATGCCACTCATCATTTGGCCAAAATAGGGACCTGATAATTCAGAAACCAAAATACCTACGCTGTTAGAGCGATTAGAGGCCAATGATTGTGCCACCATATTAGGGCGATAGCCAAGGGAGCTCATAGCGTCTTCGACTTTTTTACGGGTTTTATCACTTACGCGACCAGTGTTATTCATTACTCGTGATACGGTTGCTAATGAAACGCCAGCCAAAAGTGATACATCGTAAATTGTTGCCATGGGAGTCCTTTATTATTACAGGGAGTTGCTAGTCATTATTTAGTACAGGGTTGCAGTGTATCATGTTGGGGTTGTTCGTCACTGTTAAGGCGAATTTTTAGCTGTAGTTCATCTAGTTTTTCAGTGGTTAAGGTGTAACGAGTCATGATGATGGCTACCATGAGTGAGCCAATGGCTGGAAAGAGGGTAAAGGATAACAAAATTCCATTTTTTGTGGCCTCAGTTTGCGCCGTATCAGCTTGATAACCATAAAAAGCCAATAACCATCCAGCAAGTGCCCCGCCAATGGCAACACCAAATTTAATAAAAAAGATCACGCCAGAATAGACTAATCCGGTGATCCTAATGCCAGTTTTGTGATGGCCATAATCTATGGTGTCGGCCATTTTGGCCCAGAGCAACGGCGTGGCCATATCTAAAAAGAATTTCCAAATAATAAACGCGGCAAAGGCCAGTTCAATTTGCTCGGAGCCAATAAAATAACCGAGCGCGCACACCACAGCTGAAATAGTTTGTAGCCAAATATAGGCTTTGATTTTACACACGCGTTTAGCAAGTGGTTGAGCCAAGGCACAACCGACCATGCTGGCAATAACGCCTGCTGTCATAAAGGCGGTAATTAAATCTTCACGGCCTAAAAAGTATTTTACATAATACACTGCAAGACTGAATTTAAGTACCTGACCAGTAAGTAAAAAGAAAGCTGCAATACATAAAATGCGCCATTGATCATTGCGCCAAAGCGACGCCATGCTGTCTTTAAAACTACTTGATTCGATCGGGGGGCTAATGCGCTCTTTGGTGCCCAAAAAACACAATAAAAATAAGATAAACCCTAAACTGCTCATTGCTATCATGGTCATTTGATAGCCTTTTGCGCTATCGCCTTGGCCAAAATACTCAACTAATGGCATGGTGCAGCTGGCAACAATAACACCACCGAGCATGCCAAATACAAATCGATAAGATTGTACGCTGACACGCTCTTTCGTGTCGGCACTAAGGACGCCACCAAGGGCGCAATAAGGAATGTTAATGGCGGTGTAAGCGAGCATTAATAAGGTATAAGTAACAAAGGCATAAATGATTTTGCTTGAGCCAGATAATTGTGGCGTGCTAAAGGCTAAAATACTGATGAGTGCAAACGGCAAGGCTAACCATAAAAGATAAGGGCGAAACTGCCCCCATTTGCTGGTGGTTTTATCGGCCAACGCACCCATTAATGGATCTGTGATGGCATCAAAAATCCGCACCACTAAAAATAAAACCCCTACGACTGCGGGCGAGAGTCCAACTACATCGGTATAAAACAGCAGTAAAAACATCATCACTGTTTGAAAAATAATATTACTTGCTGTGTCACCGAGCCCATAGGCTATTTTTTCTTTTATAGTGAGCATCATTGTTTCTCGTAAGTGGGTTAATGACCTATTGGATAGGTAATATCTTGCTTTTACGCTATTTTTTATCCTGATTACGCTGCAAAATAAGATTGCGATAAGCAAGACCGCTTGCTTTTATAGTACGTTGTTGTGTCTGGTAATCAACATAGACGATGCCAAAACGTTTTGAATATCCTTCGGCCCATTCAAAATTATCCATCAAGCTCCAAGCAAAATAGCCTCGAATATCAACGCCGATGTCGATGGCATCATTTACAGCATCAAGATGTGATTGATAATAGTCGATTCTATTTTGATCATGCACATGGCCATGTTCGAGCTTATCGGCCATGGCGGCACCATTTTCAGTAATATACATAGGTGGTAGGGGATAGGTTTGGTGCAAGTGTGTAAGTAATTGACTAAAAGCTTGCGGATAAATTTGCCAGCCAATATCCGTTTTTGGTGCTTGTGGCGGTAGTTCTTTAAAAATATGGGTAGCGTCTGCTTGATACACTGCACGAGTGTAATAATTGACGCCAATATAATCGAGTTTTTGGCTAATAATGGTCATATCTCCGGGTAAAATATCCGGTTGTTGCTCTTTTGGTAGCGTGTTAATAAGGTCAGGGTAGCAGCCATTAAAAATCGGTTTTATATACCATTGGTTAAAATAATCATCGGCATAGCGTGCTGCGTTGATGTCTGCTTTGCTATCACTGGCAGGGTAGGCGGGGGTAAAATTTAATACAATACCATTTTGACTTTTTGGGCTGTTTTTTTGTAGTGCAAGCATGGCTAAACCGTGACCAAGCAATAAATGATGCGCTGCTTTTTTACCATATTGTTTGCCCTTTAAACCAGGGGCATGAATGCCTGCTTCGTAGCCTAAATATGCGCTACAAAAAGGCTCATTAAGCGTGGCGTAGGCATAAACCCGCTCACCAAAAGCTTGGCTAATTAAATCGGCATAGTGGGCAAACTCATAGGCGGTATTACGGTTAAGCCATCCGCCTTGATCTTCTAGGTACTGGGGCAAATCCCAGTGATAAAGTGTGACAAATGCCTTGATGTTATAGGTTTTTAATTGATCTAACAGCCTAATGTAAAAATCGACACCAGCTTGATTTAACGTGCCCTCTTTGGTCATCACTCTTGGCCATGCAATCGATAACCGATAAGCATCGACGCCCAAGGATGCAATTAAAGCTAAATCCTGTTGCCATAAATTAACATGATCGCAGGCAATATCGCCGTTCGATCCATCTGAAATATTGCCTTTAATGCTACAAAAGGTATCCCAAATATTGGGTAAACGGGTATTGGCCGCGCCTTCAATTTGAAAGGCTGCCGTAGCAACGCCAAAAATAAAGTCCGGTGAATTCATTTTTGATGTGGGCGCTAGGGTCAATTTATTCATTGTGCTCGATTACCTATTTTAAGATTTATCATTTTTGTAAGCGCTTACAATTAAACTTGTAAAATGACCAATTTGGTTTTAGATTGTAGAGATGTGAAAGCGCTTACATTTTAGGTTAGTGCTTTATAAACCAAATATCAACTGATCTTGTACAAATACAATTTTAAGCAAAAGTGACAAAGAAGTTGATACAACCAATAAACGAGGATCATCAGATGGCAAGCATGACTGCCGGGCAATCAGGTAAGTTGCAATCAGATAATTTAGATACAAATTATACGTTTGCACTGCGGGCTTTAACGACACTCTTTTTTATGTGGGGGTTTATTACCTGCTTAAATGATATTTTAATTCCGCATTTGAAAGGTATTTTTGACCTCAGCTATAGCCAAGCTATGCTGGTACAATTTTGTTTTTTTGGTGCTTATTTTTTAGTGTCGGTACCTGCGGGTTTTTTAGTTAAGCGCATTGGTTATCAAAAAGGTATCGTGATTGGGCTGGTGATTGCCGCTCTTGGTTGTGCGATGTTTTATCCTGCAGCAAGTTTAATGAGTTATCCGGTCTTTTTATTGGCATTATTTGTTTTAGCGTCAGGGATCACGGTGTTGCAAGTGTCGGCTAACCCGTATGTCAGTAATTTAGGCCCAGCCAAAACAGCCTCAGCACGCCTTAATCTAACGCAAGCATTTAATGCATTAGGTACTACGGTTGCGCCTTTTTTTGGTGCGTTACTGATTTTAGATCATACTGCAACGGCTTTATCGGCGGCAGAATCAGCCGACAGTGTTAAATTGCCTTACTTATTGCTTGCCAGTGCCTTGCTAATTTTAGCCGCAGTGTTTGCGTGGCTAAAATTACCTGATTTAAAAATTGACCATGCGCCAGATATCGTAGTTGTAAATCCAGACGCATCTATTTGGCAATACCGTCATTTAGTATTAGGGGTGATTGCTATTTTTGTTTATGTTGGTGCAGAAGTAGCGATTGGTAGCTTTTTAGTGAGCTTTTTAAGCTTGCCAGATATTGCCGGGCTCACTGAGCAGACTGCTGCACATTACATCGCTTATTATTGGGGTGGCGCTATGGTCGGGCGTTTTATTGGAGCCGGTTTGTTACATAAAATTGATGCTGGGAAATTACTGTGTTTTAACGCGGTGATGGCCATGATCTTGATTTGTATTGCTATTGTCAGTACTGGCAGTATTGCGATGTGGGCTATTTTATTTGTTGGTTTGTGTAACTCGATTATGTTTCCAACGATTTTTAGTTTGGCGATAAATCAACTTAAAGAATTAACCAGCCAAGGCTCAGGTTTACTTTGTTTAGCGATTGTTGGTGGGGCGATTATTCCTTTATTACAAGGGATGTTAGCTGATGAAATAGGGGTGCAATTGGCCTTTATTCTACCTGTATTTTGTTATGGCTTTATTGCTTATTACGGTTTTTTTGGTGCTCGTGTGATGACTCCACTTGCAGCTGCACAACAAGAATAATAAGGATCAGAGAGAAAATATGAAAAACAACCGGTTATTTGTACTCAAACCTATTGCACTACTGTTAAGCACAGGCTTTTTATTATTGGGCTGCCAACCAGCCGATGAGACTAAAACCCAAGCATCAATAGCAAAAACAGCACCCAACATGGCAACCAATATCGATATTTGGCCCAAGTTAGACATTGCTGTTAAACAAGATGACGCAATTGAAACGAAAGTGAACACACTTTTAGGCACCATGACGTTAGAGCAAAAAATTGCCCAGATGATCCAACCTGAAATTCGCGATATTACCGTTGAAGATATGCGTAAATATGGCTTTGGTTCATACCTAAATGGCGGTGGTGCATTTCCCAACAATAACAAACATGCCACTGCACAAGATTGGATTGCGTTAGCCGATGCACTTTATCAAGCATCGATTGATGACTCCCTTGATGGCAGCACCATTCCAACCATGTGGGGCACCGATGCGGTACACGGCCATAATAATGTTATTGGTGCAACGTTGTTTCCTCATAACATTGGCTTAGGTGCTGCAAATAATCCTGCGTTAATTGAAAAAATTGCCGAAGTCACCGCAACTGAGGTGATGGTAACGGGCATTGATTGGGTGTTTGCGCCAACCGTTGCAGTGGTAAGAGATGATAGATGGGGTCGCACCTATGAAGGTTATTCAGAAGACCCAGCCATTGTGCGCGAGTATGCCAAAGCCATAGTGAATGGTTTGCAAGGTCACGCCAAGGGGGATTTTTTATCTGATAAACGCGTGATAAGTACGGTTAAACATTTTATTGGTGATGGTGGTACACAAGGAGGGGATGACCAAGGTGATAACATTGCTGATGAGCAAACCTTATTTGATATTCATGCCCAAGGTTATGTCGGTGGCCTTAGTGCTGGTGCACAATCTGTGATGGCATCCTTTAATAGCTGGCATGGTAAAAAAAACCACGGTAATGAATATTTATTAACCCAAGTGCTTAAAAATAAGATGGGTTTTGATGGCTTTGTAGTCGGGGATTGGAATGGTCACGGTCAAGTTGCAGGTTGTAGCAACGAAAGTTGCCCGCAAGCAATCAATGCCGGGCTCGATATTTTTATGGTGCCGACCACTGCGTGGAAACCACTACTTGAAAATACCATTGCACAGGTCAAATCAGGTCAGATTGCACAATCTAGGGTTGATGATGCGGTGCGCCGGATCTTACGGGTGAAATTTAGAGCAGGCTTATTTGATAAACCCAGCCCAGCAAAACGTATGTACTCGGGTAAAACAGAACTTATTGGATCTGCTGCACATCGAGAAATTGCAAAACAAGCGGTGCGAGAGTCGTTAGTATTACTGAAAAATAATCAGCAATTATTGCCACTCAATCCCAAACAACACATTTTATTAGCCGGTGATGGCGCTGATAATATTGGTAAACAATCGGGTGGTTGGACAATTTCATGGCAAGGCACAGGCAATACCAACGAGGATTTTCCAGGGGGCAGCTCGATTTATGATGGATTTAAACAACAAATTGAACAAGCTGGTGGCCGCCTTGAGTTGAGCGTCAGTGGTGATTATCATACTCGTCCCGATGTCGCTGTGGTGGTGTTTGGTGAAGAACCCTATGCTGAAGGCAATGGGGATTTAGACAATCTTGAGTATCAACGAGGGCTTAAAAGTGATTTAGCCTTACTCAAACGCTTAAAAGTTGCGGGTATACCAGTGGTATCTGTCTTTATTAGTGGCCGCCCGATGTGGGTTAATGCTGAGCTTAATGCCTCTGATGCGTTTGTGGCAGCGTGGTTACTTGGCAGCGAAGGGGATGCGGTGGCAGATGTGCTGCTGCAAAGTGCACAAGGTGAAATTCAGCACGATTTTAAAGGTAAGCTCTCGTTTTCTTGGCCTAACGATGCAATGCAAACAGCGGTTAATCAAGGTGATGGACAAACGCCATTATTACCATTTGGTTTTGGTTTACGTTATGGCGATAAAAGCACGTTAGCGAATGATTTAAATGAGAAAAGCCAACATACTGCTAATCAAATTCAAGAACTAGTCTTATTTGAACGAGCGGTTAAAGCGCCTTGGCGTATGAGTTTAGTTGATCAACAAGGTATGACCGCTGTAGCTAGCAGTATTGAGCAAAATAGTGCACTTAAAATTAAATCGATTGATGTTGATATCCAAGAAGATGCTCGTTTAGTGCAATTTAATGGTACTCAAGCAGGCGCATTAGAAATTAATGACAACTTCCCTTTTGATTTAAGAGGGCTTGATGAGGCAAGCAGTGCCTTGGTGATGACAGTGAAAGTACCGGCTGCGGTGGCTTCTCCAGTAGCATTAAGTATGCGCTGCGAAAATCAATGTGATGTGGCTATCGAAATCAGCCAAGCATTAAATAACATTGTTGGTAATGAGTGGCATGATGTGAGTGTCGACTTAGCTTGTTTTAAACAACAAGGTGCTACGATGGATAAAATTTATGCGCCGTTTATGTTTAAAGCCTCTCAAGCGATGGCATTTGAATTTAAACGCATTGCGGTAGTACCAAATCTGGGCAGTCAAGCAACTATTAGCTGCCATTAGTGTGAAAGAGAGTTTAAGTTATCGCGCCAGGTGTGTGCTTAAGCTGCAAGTACTAAAAAGCGCCGTGATTGCAGATGCAGTCACGGCCTAAGCTATGATAAAATGCGCGGCTTAGTTATGAAGAGGGTCGAGCAAGATGGCAAATACCGCCCATGCATTACACATTTTAGTAAAACACAAAGAACAAGCCGATGATATTATTGCGCAATTAAAAAAGGGCGCAAAATTTCAGACTTTAGCAAAAAAATTCTCAAGCTGTCCATCGGGTAAAAATGGCGGTGATTTGGGCGAGTTTAAACGCGGCCAAATGGTGCCTCAGTTTGATAAAGTGGTGTTTAGTTGCGAAGTGCTTGAACCACAATTGGTGAAAACCCGCTTTGGTTGGCATGTTATAAAGGTCTTGTATCGTACCTAATAGCAGTGTTTGTCTGTGCTTAGAGTGGGCTGTTTGCTCTAAGCTGCAACCAATTTTTTCCTTACCTTTTCAAAATTATGTCATTCGACACCTAGCGTTACAATTAATCGCTGTCTCATTATCTGGTTTTCTGGATAATAGTGTTAACAGTTCATTAATGAGAATTATACCAATGTCCCAATTTTCACTGGCTTCATTTACCAAAAGCACGCTAGCAACTAGTTTATTTGTATTAGGTGGGTGTGTGATCCATATCTCTCCAAGTAATGCCACGATTGAGCGCCAACAGCAATTGAGCTTATCCGCAAGCGAATTAACACAACTGACTATCGAGGCTGAGGCCGGGCAGCTCATCATTAAGGGCGATGATACAGCAACCGACATTCGCTTAGATGCGAAGATTTTCACGGTAAAAAGTGATGACCCCTATACGCTTACTTTAGAGCGACGCCAACAACGAGCCGTATTGGTTGCGAAAAACCAAGATTCATCTGGCATGCAGTTTTATAACGGCCAATCTCCCAGTATTGATTTAGTGGTGACGGTACCAAGTCGTTTATTATTAGACATCACTGATGGTTCAGGTGATTTAGAAATCAATAATATCAGCGGAAATATTCGCATTGACGATGGCTCTGGTAATATTGAACTCTCTAATGTGGGGGCACTCGATATTGAAGATGGCTCGGGTAATATCAGTGCGTATTCGGTGAGTGGCGATGTAAAACTGATTGATGGTTCAGGTAATATTACGTTTAAACAAGTATCAGGTAAGTTAGTACTTGAAGATGGCTCTGGTGATATTGACATTAATCAGGTGCAAGGCACAGTGTCGATTGATGATGACTCAGGCAATATTGAACTAAATAATGTGGCTCAGGCTGTGGTAATTAACGATGGTTCTGGGGATTTAACGGTTGATCAGGTTGAAGGTGTGGTCACTATCACGGATGGTTCGGGTAATATTCGTGTCACTAATACCAAAGGGCTAACCATTTTAGAATCGGGCAGTGGAAATGTGAGTGTCGATAATATTAACGGCCCGGTAAAGCTTGATTAAAACTCGATAAAAAAGTACTTGGCTAATCAATGATGTGATTAGCCAAGTTATTATTTACCTTAATAGGTTGTGAGCGTTGGACATTGCAAACTGGTTGTTGAATTACTGCTACGGTAATAACACATAGATCCCGCCACGATTTTAACTTCTGCTACAGTATCGGTCTTATCTTCAAATATTAAATTGGCATCATTATTAAAACAGCGCATAAAGCCATCCGCGACCAAACACGTTGCATTATTTTTGCTAGCAATGTGGTAGACCTGGTTGAATTGGCCTATCAGACTCATAAAATGGTTTTTATTATTTCCGCTACACTGCCATTGCCCCGTAACGTTCTGGATACAAACAGCGTTTTTATCTATTAAATTTACCCGTGCGATATTGTTGGCAACCGCAGTTTGTTGGATCACAGTGTGAGTTGAGTCACCCACACAATCAAACTCTTCTTGGTTATTGATTAAACAGGCAAAGTTATCGCTAATCACAAATTGTTTGGGTGTGGTTGTATCGATTGAAAACGGCACTTCAAGGCCATTAAATAAACACTTAATGCTTTGCGATCCTTTAAAACAATTCATATTACCTTGGTTTTGTGATGTGAATATTGTCCAATCATGAGTCACTATGCTCTCGGTTGTGATTGCATCTTTTTGGTGTGTTAAGGTCAAGTCAGTTGCAGTATTGATGTATTTTGACGAAGTGTAATTGGTTATTAGGTTGTCACGTTCTGTGAAGCTGCCTCTGCCATTATCAAGCCAAGCAAATTGGTGGCCTGCAAGATTGGTGACAGGGACGTTGTTATGAAAAATAAGGCCAAATAATGAGATGGTACTGCCTGCGATATAGCTTTCTTTAATTCCTGCATACACTTTGTAATGTGATGGATGTACATGTATAGGGATCATCGCACTGACTGAGTAATCTCCGGCATGGGCAATAATTTCGGCATATGTTTGTTTTTCTTCGATGATCTTATCACTTAATAACGTGATGCTGGCTTGATCTTGTTCCAGTTTCGCTTCGCTTTGTGAAAACCCAAAAATAGATAATGACATATCAACAGTTAGAGTATCGATTAGTGCTATATTGCCTGTCACAGGGACATTAAAATTAATCTGTTCATTGTTATATATTGCAATTGCTTGTTCGGGTACGGTAAATCCAAGTTGGGTGAAAAGTTGGCTGCCGTTTAAAAAGCGAACCGATGCGCTGCGGCTAACGTCTTGGTTATTATTTAAGCTTGCAGTATAAGTGACGACAATATCTTGATAGGCACTTTGGCTTACTTCAGGCGCTGTGATGATAAGCTTATTATCAATAACTTGATATTGGCTAGCATCGAGTTCAGTAACATGCCAATTATCGCTGTTAATTAAGTCTGCTTGAGTCGTTTGTGCCAAGAAGGTAACAGTTTGGCCTTTTACTGCTGAACTACGATTAGACTGCAGGCTTAGGTCAAAATCAATTACGCTCTTTTTAATGAGTATATCAATTGTGCGTGTTTCACTGAGTTCACCTGCGGTGACGGTGAGACCTAATTGCAGTTGAGTGTCTTGATTGACTTGTGGGGCTTCAAACATCACTTGCGCAGTGTTAGCGTTAGATAACGCTATGTTGGTATCACTTAGCCATTGCCATTTTATAGTGGGTGTTTGAGCTGAGCTCTGGATTGTTGCGTTAATGTGCACGCTTGTTCCTTCATCGGCCGTGACTGATGGTGGAGTATTTACGGTTAGGTAAGGCGTTTCAGAGTCTTCAACCTTAACAGATAATTGGGTTTGTACTGTTTTATAACCAGAATCGGTGCTAACCGTGACCTTAATGGTAAAGGCCGTGGTTTGCTGTAGGTCTGGGGCAAGTAAGGTCAGAGTTGATTGCGCATTAGTGTCGTTAAAATCATTTTGAGACTCGGTATCAATTTCAAGTGCTTGTGGGAGTTGCCATTTAATATCGCGAATAGGTTCATCACTTTGCGCAGAAACAGCTAAGGTTACATACTGATTGGTAGCAACGGTGTAGGTGCTTGGCAGAGTAATAACGATGTCTTTTTGAATCGGCTCGCTTGGCATTAAGCGCAAATTAGCACTTTGTTTGGCTGATAAATTACTTTCATCTTTCACGGTTAAGCTCAATTCGATATTGAGTTCTTCTGAGCTTTGTGGCAGTTGAACTTGGGTTTGCGTTTGACTGACCGATGTAAAAATGACTCCATCATGGTTTGCTTGCCAATCGAGGGTAAACTGTGTTGAATCAGGATCGCTAATTGAGGTTGTAATCTGAATAATTGCACCACTTTGCGCATTATCAGGCACTGTAATGGTGAGAGTGGGTGGCTGTTTGACGACCTTAATTGGAGGTGGTGTTGGCGCATCTTTTGAGCCACCGCCACTGCAGGCTGTTAATAAAAAACAAAAAATAAAGAGAATAAGCGTACGCATATCAATTCCTTTTGATAGATTAATTAACTTTGCACCCTAACACAAATTAAGTACCTATTAAAGGTTTTTAAACTTTCATACATAGGCTAATAGTTATCAATAGATAGAGTACCTTGGAAGAAGGTCAAATACTCAGATGCTATTTAGCGTATTCCCTAACTAAATCCTCATAATTTTATTGCTGATAAGGCAATAATCACATTTTTTGAAATCACGTGACATCTGAAAAAGTAATTTAGCTCGGTGTTGTTTTTAATTGTTTAAAAACATTAATTTATAAGGTGTTATCGTGGGACTTTTTGGTTTTTATCTCCCTTTTTTTAACAGGTAATACTTGGTAATATTTTGTTGTTGAAATGGGTAAAATATCCGCTATCTTCTATTAACAATAATTTAACAATTCAGTGGGTATCCTTCGCCTAGCTGGTAGTGCCATGGTTCGATTAATGGTTCCGCCGCAGGTCGCAAAGGACTCATTTAACAGTAGCTAGTAAATAGGAACGCTTATGCCATTTCCAACATCCAAAAAATACGGTGTGCTAAAAGCAAGGGTCACACAAGTAGAAGGAGAGTTTACTTCTCATAAGTCAGGCATGAGTCATTATAATTTGATTTGTAATGATTCCGTCAGCGGTTTGGATTATCAAATTAATATTGATATTCAAAGCGAAGTGTCGGCAAATGTGAAAATGCTGATATTGAAAGATTTTGATACTAAAACTCAATTACCTAGCGCGTTTGAAACTATCACTCCAGGATTTACCCCCTTACCTTGTCAGCCTGGTGGCTTAGCGTTAGATCTTATTCATCAACCGATTTTTACAGTTAATCAACTCAAAGACAGCCATCCACAAAATGCAGCCAAGATTGCTGCAGGATTAAACGAATTTATCCAAGTCGGTACACAGTTGGTGGTGTTTGGCACTTATTATGATGATAGTGATCATCAGTATCACCAGCAATTTATAACGGAGGATGAAAGTTATCGCGACCATCATATGTATGGGGTACGCCGTCATCGAGAGCAACAACGCCCTTCGCGCGGTGTTGATGATGTGCATTTGAACCAAGGTACGCCTTCAATTCAGTTTCAAAGTAAAGACAATGGAGTTTATCAAGATGGTGCGCTGTTTATCCGTAATCCCGATGGTCATTATACCGCTTGTTTTTTCGCGTTTGCAGGGCAATGTTTTGATACCAATCAACAAGGCAATTGTGATGCCCAAAGTAGCTTAAAGCAAAGCAGCACAATGGGTGATACTGAAATAAAAGGACAAGTTTAATGAAAACCAAACTAACTATGTTGCTTACGGGCTTAAGTTTATTAATTTGCCACTCAGTGAGTGCCAAAGATCAAAAAGCGGTGGTTGAAAATACCTGTACAGGCACCTGGCCTGCTTATTGGCAAGATGTAGATCCTAAATTTAGCGAGATGTGGAGTGGGCAAACCGTCAGTAATGCGCCGACTGCAGATTGGACTCAGCCTGTGTTTAAATTATCTGATAAATACCCAACAATGCCGGTGGATGATAAAGCGCATCAAAAATGGCGAGACAAAAAGTTTGATGCCTTATTTAACCCGTCAACCTCACAAAAAGATAAAACAAAGTTGGCCTCAGAATACGCATGGTTAGTGATGAAGTATGTGCAAGAGGGGAACATCAATCAGCCTAAGCAACTCGATTTTGGTGTGTGTGAAAACCCAGTGAGACCTTGGTACCATATTCCATTTCAAACTTACGATGCTATGAGTGGTCGAGAGTTCACCCATGGTTTAACCCGTGAAGCACCGGTCACTTTCTCAACGATTAAAGGTACAGGGACTGATAAATCGACTATGTGGGCCGTTGCAATCTATAACGCTACAGCAGCTTATACTTTAGGAACCATTTGGCAAAAAGAGGGCACAGTTAATATTCCAAAGACTAACTTACATTTTGATGAAGGCGCCGTGATTGCGAAGCCTCTTTTTAATACCTCGACGGTTGACCAGCTGCCAATTTTAGCCAATATGCCAGCGTGGAATGCCAATATCTCAGATCCTAGTTTTTGTGAATGTAAACCAAGTGCAGGCAGCGAATGCACTTTGGTGGAAGAAAGTCAGCAGTGTCCACGTAGTTATGCGCAATGGGGTGATGTGCGTCTGATGCAATTTGATATTGCAATTAAAGACAGTCGAGCACCTAAAACGGGTTGGGTATATGGTACTTTTGTTGCCGATGGCGTTAAAAAAGCCAAAGAAAAAGAGCCATGGAAACGCATTAGTTTATTGGGTTTAATGTGGGGCAATGATACACCACCAAAAGGACAGCTTGCCTATAATAATCCCACCGATCCGCGTAAAAATGGCTTTATGGAAGAAGTGATTATTTGGGATACGGTTGAGCGGTTAAATGCCTATAGTGGTTCGGCACAAATGCGCCAAATGGGACATTTAGGCTGTAACTTTCGTTTAAATGGCCCTGCCGACAATGCAAATTCATCATGTATGTCGTGTCATGGCACCGCGTCGGTACCAGATAAAAACTTTGAAACACCGCCAATGATTTCGCAATTTTCAGGCCAAACCAAAGAATGTGTGGCTGCGCTGCTTAATAATATGTCGGTTGGCATGGATAGAGCTGGGGATCCTGCGACGGTTAATAACGGGATAAGCTTTAGTGATATTGATGGTTTATATTTTACTAATGTTGGCGCCGGGCAGTCATTTAATATGACAGTACAAACGCCATCTGGGCCAAAAAATGTAATGGCTAATGATGCACCAAATTATCCCAATGGCCAAAAACAATGGATCTCATTAGATTATTCATTACAAAGTTCGATTGCTTTAAAGCAGTGGATGCAATGGCAAATGCATCAAACAACTAAACAGCAATTACGTATCGTTGATAAAGAGTTACGCCGAAACTAAGGTGGGCGCACAAACAAACCTCACGATATCTTAGGGATATATTCCCTAAGATATCTATCCTTCCCTTTTTGCCACAATGACAGACAAAAGCTACTTTAAGGGTTTTGCCCTGCGCTTTGTAGATTGAGCTCGTTAGTAAGTGTTGTGCTAAGTGCTTCAAGAGCAGCGATTTTCTCTTTGGCAAAGGCGAGCTGTTCGGGCGAGAGTTTGGCTTTTTCTCCTCTTGCTAACCATTTTTTTAGTTCACTGACTTTTGCTTTACTGGCGTTGATAAAGGCGAACTTTAGTTGCTCATCTTGTTGATTTTCATAATTTTGATAGGCATCAAAATCATTTAAATCACCTTGGTAACTCTTTGGTGATTTGGCTTGATTGTTAATAGGAGGAATATATTGTGCAGGAAACTTGTTAGTGATCGGTATGTCTTTTTCGGTGGCGGGGATAATTTCAGGCTCGATTTCAACTTCAACGTCAGGTTCTGAAAGTACCGACATTTGTTCGATGCTTTTGCTGTGTTTTATTTGCGCTGTTAAATGAGGCCCATGGACTTTATTGCCAAGTGGGAGGCTTGGTTTTTGTATTGTCTCATCAGCTTGATGTGGCTGATGTGATGCACTCATTGTTAGCTGCCACACAATGACACTAAGCAAGATTATTATAAGCACTAAAATTATCATTGGCTTCGAGCCTAAAAAGTATTGTTTTTGAACGTTTTTGCTTTGCATATCAAAGCGCCTTTAACCATTGTTGTTTTGCTTGTTGATAACGAGCTAAAGCCTGTTGTTTTGCCAATGATTTTTTCGCTAAATAGCGAACTGTTTCGCTATCAGATGAATAATAATCTTGTTTTTTCTCGCCAGTTTCGATTAATACCCATTGGTCGTCGGGGCTTCTGATCACAGTTGATAGGCTATTGGCTGCTAAATTAAAGGCACTTTGAATCAACCAATTGGTCCGGCTGTGGTTGCGAGTGAGGCGATTGTGATATTGGGCGAAAATATCTTGGTAATTCATTTTCTTAAGCGCATTAGCAAAACCAATTTTTTGCACTAGTTGATAAAAATCATCGGCGCTTTGTTTATCAACAAATATGGCTCCTGTTGCAAAGACCTCAGAGCTATAACGAAACTGTTCTTTATGGGTGATATAAAATTGGTTGAGCTGTGATTCAGAAAGAGTCTGCTCCAGTTCTTGCAGCAGTGCGCTTTGGCTATGCATCATATCACTAATACCAAAATACGAGCGCATTGCAGGGCTTACTATGGTTGCAGTGGCAATATCGGTTAAGTGGTCAAGTTGATAACCCTGTTTTGCTAAGGCTGTTTTTTGTGTGAGCAGGTATTGATAACGTAGCCAATTTTTCATTTCTGCAAGCAGATAATTATGGTCTCCTTGATGAAGTTTAAAACGGCTTTGCATCGACAAGCTGTGGTAAAACTCATCAAAATTAAAGTTAAATGAGCCTAACTTAATATTGAGCGCTTTGAGTTTATCTCGCGTTGCAGTTTGGAGCTCTCCAGTATTGGGATAGGTTCCGAGCATATTTTTAAGCCAAAGGCTGTTATAGGTCTTTATCACTTTAGCCGATAGAGTCGGCTCAGAAATTGTTATTTCATTTATCAATAAATCAATAAGATAACGTTTGGCGTGATAGTCCGTACTAAACCCAACATCTGATAATCGAACGACTAACTGGGGTTGGTATTGATTTGCTTGTGCGAGTAAGAATTGTTCTTCTAATAGCTTTTGTTTTACTTCTCTGGATGAAATGTTGGGTGAATATTGCTGATAACGTTTAGTTAATAAAGCCAGTTCTTCGGCTGTAAATTGAGTGGTGATAGACCAAACAGGTAGGCTCAAAAAGCCTACCAAAAATAACATTGCTCTCATTTACTCTTGTTCCATAGCATGATTGAGCAAATGGACCACCATGGCGATGGCATGAGGAATAACTTGTTTGGCTGTGGCGACTCGGTCGTAATGATCTTTGGAGTTTAGTACGATGCCGCCTTGAGCATAAGAAAATGCACCACCTTGAGTCAAAATAGGACGAATATCTTGGCTTTGGCTATCTAGGGGAGCAAATGAGCCCATAACATCGCTGACTAGCGTAAAATCATTTAGTTTTTCTTGGTCGTAATAGTCTTTAATCCAGTTTTCCCAGCCACTGTGATTTAAATCTGAGGTTGTCCAAGTATGGTGAGGTTGCAATAAGTCGGTGGTGTGAAATACAAAGCCTAATAATTGTGGATTTTTATGGCTAAGAAAACTTTGATACCAATATTGACCTAAGTTATCTATGGGTTGAAATGGAATTTTTTCAAAATTTTTGTACATACCATATTGCGATTGGCTGCCAATTCGATAGTTTTTCTCAGTGATTTGATAGCTATTATATTTACTGTTATCAGCACCAAACCAACCCGTTTGTCCACCTTGCCCATCATCAAGATGATCACCTTTAAGCCAAGTTGCCGCTAAGGTATCAATGGTGCCCCAAACGGTCAGTTTATCGTAGTTATAGCCACCAAAGTCGTTACCATGCGCATCTGCACCTTGGGTATGATTTTGAAAATGCCAATAACTGGTATATTTCACAATGCTTTCAGCCATGCCCCAAATAGGAGCTTGTACGCAGTTACCTGTAATGGCACCGCATAAAAACGTATCTTCAAAATCATCAACATCATAGGCTGCTTGCCCCATCAGTTGACCAAGTTGAGTAGGGGTTAAACCTAGTTTTTGACTCCAAGCATAAAGTTTTTGATAGTGTGTTGTATTTGGATTTTGTGCCATATAACTCACCGCATCTTCAACAATGCGTTTATGTGTTTCTTGGCTAAATCCATACGATTGGGTTGTACAGAGCAGCAACGTTGCAGCAAATAGTGTTTTGTTCATAGTACCAGTCTCTTTGTTTTTTAATTAGGTACTTGAGTGTATCGGTAGAGTAATGACACTAACTTTACAAAAACATGAAGCTTTAATTTTAAGCTGTACAATTTTTAACTTATTTCTCCTTGCTAAATAATAAATCCAAATTAGTGTCATCTTCGTACTGTAATTTCGCTGATATCTAAAATAAGGATGGATGATGACAATGAATGCAATGTATGGATCTGTTTTGTGTGCTGCGCTGTTACTGAGTTTTTCTGCTATTGCAGAGCAAAGTCGTGGCGAAGCAAGGGAGCGTTTAGAACCTGAAGGCTTTTTGTACGGCATAGGTTTAGGTATCAATCAAGAATTGTATAAAGGGTATGACAAACGAGTGATCCCACTACCGATTTTAGGTTATCGTGGTAAACGATTGTCAGTTTTAGGGCCTTTTGTCAGCTACGATTTTTTGCAGTTAGATGGGGTTCGTTTTGCTGTGCAAGCTGCGCCTCGATTTCAAGGATACGATAGCTCTGATAGCGATGTGTTTATCGGCATGGATAAACGTAAGTTTTCGTTTGATGCCGGGCTTGGAATAAAATATCAACGTGATGATTGGAGTTTTGATGTATCTTCAATGTTTGATGTACTCAACAAATCAAATGGGTATGAACTTAAAACATCGATAGGGCGGGCATTCAAACAAGGCCCACTTTTTATTGAGCCGACGTTATCGGTCAGCTATCTCGATGCAAATCATGTTGATTATTATTATGGGGTGGCAGCCCATGAAGCGACATTTGCAAGGCCAATGTACGAAGGAAAAAGTGCGGTTAATACTTCTGTTGGTTTATCCATCGGCACCCCGATATTTTTTGGTGGTTTTACCCGTTTAGGCATTGATTACACCTGGAATGATTCGAGTATTTCAGAAAGTCCCTTGGTTGAACGAGATACTAATTTGTCACTCATTTTACTGTACTCTCGGTTTTTTTAAGCTGCACTTTAATAGAGCATACTAAAGCTTGTGTATGCTCTGAATTATCCCCCGGTATATTAACTAACCTCAATACAGGATAATAAATCTAGCTCAGGCAGCTATTTTTAATGCTAATAGCGTTGGATTAAGGTGCGATAGGCTCGCTGTTTACGCAAAAATCTGCCTTGTTACCCTTTAAAATCAATGGCTAGAGAGGAGCAACTTACATATTTAATTTTAATTCAATAAGTTAGTAAACCTCTTATCTAGAACTGAGGTTAATTATTTGAATTTTATAAATTAAATTGAAAGTTAAAGTGTGTTAGCTGGGTCTATTCAGTATCTGGAAATATTTGCAATAAAAGGTATTACATGTTGATTAAACCCATTTTATTTATCGCACTGAGTGCAACAAGTTTTGCAACTGTCGCACAAACCCCTGCGCCAACGAAGGCAACGGGCAACGATTTTATTAACGTATTTGAAACACTATCCGGTAAACAAGCAGGTGTGCGTAAAGGTCATGCTAAAGGGGTGTGTGCAACTGGGGAGTTTGAGCCCAGTGAGCAAGCCTTACACTATTCAAATAGCCCCTTACTTCGAAGCGGCAAAAGCCAAGCGAACATTCGTTTTTCGATGGCCGGTGGCAATCCAAATGCCGATGAGCGCGCACGCACTCCAAGAGGTATTGGGGTGCAATTTATTACTGAAAAAGGTGAAGTTCATAATATTGCAGGGTTAACAACTCCAGTATTTCCGGGAAAATCACCAGAGGTTTTTTTAGGATTACTTAATACCTTAGTACCTAATGAACAAGGAAAAGTTGATTTCAAAAAAGTTGCCGAGTACCGCAAACAAAATCCAAGCACCTTAGGGCAGTTTAACTGGTTGCAGGCGCATAATCCGCCAAGCTCTTATGCGCATACCACCTACTTTGGTATTCATACTTTTTATATGGTCAACGATGAAGGGAAACACACCCCTTTTAGATGGCAATTAGTACCTGAAACAGCGCAAAAGCAGTTGACTGATGAGCAAATGACATCACTTGAATCATCATTTTTGGCCAAGCAACTTGAACAAGATCTAGCGCAAGCGCCTATTCATCTGCAACTGCAAGCGGTAATTGGTCAAGCCGGTGACCCAGTCAATGATCCTTCAGTGCAGTGGCCAGCAGATCGTGAAGTAATCGCTTTAGGCCGATTAACCCTGACTGCTAGTGGCAAAAATCAATGTGACCCAACTAACTTTGACCCTAATTTGTTAGCGCCAGGTTTTGCACCAAGCGATGATGCGGTATTAAAACTGCGTTCAAGTGCTTACGCTATTTCGTTTGGTAAGCGCTTAACTGGGCAATAATGCCCCTGTGTTACCAGATAATACTTTATAAGCTCTGATTTTATCAGGGCTTTTTTATGCTTGGTTTAAATCACCACACACTTTATCAAGTAGGCTTATAAGAGTATGGACATCTTGTTGGCTGATGGTTGGAAAGGCACATTGAATTTGCGCCGGAACAGAAGCGGCTTTGTGTTTTAATGCATGACCAGTTTGAGTCAAGCGTATCAGTTTTTTACGTTTATCATCTTCATTTGCACTAATGCTAAGTAATTGTTTGGTTTGCATTTTCTTTAATATTAACGTCATTGCGCCGCCATCAATGGCTGTTTTGGCTAATAAGGTTTGAATTGTAATATCGTCTTGCTGCCAAAGGGCCATCATGACGACATATTGCGGATAGGTTAAATCAAGCGCTTCAAGTAAAGGGCGATAGGCGCGGATAACTCCATTTGATGCCATGTAAAGGCGGTGGCAAAGTTGTTTATCAAGCTGTAGTTGTGAATAGGGCATAAGTACTCCAAAAAGAAGTTTATTTTATTTTGTGTGCAAAGTATTTGCAATCAATAAAAATTGCTGTATATTATTTTGCATGCAAACTAATTTGCGTTTTATTTTTTAAATAGGAATGATTATGAACGTGTTAGACACCGTACTTTATACAGCAAAAGCAACAGCAACAGGCGGCCGTGAAGGCAGCGCTAAATCTGACGATGGCCGTTTGGATGTTAATTTATCAACACCAAAAGGGTTAGGTGGAGATGATGGTGCCGGCACAAATCCTGAGCAATTGTTTGCAGCGGGTTACGCGGCGTGTTTTATCGGCGCACTTAAATTTGTTGCAGGTCAAGCTAAAATTGCATTACCAAAAGAAACCCATATAAATGCTGAAGTGTCTATTGGGCCAATTCCAGCAGGTTTTGGTATTGCGGTAAAATTAGCGGTATCACTGGGTGAAATGGATAAAGAGCAAGCGCAAACACTTGTTGAACAAGCTCATGCTGTATGCCCATATTCAAATGCAACGCGTGGTAATATTGCAGTTGAATTATCAGTTATTTAATAATGCAAAAAAGTGTATTGGTTTGAGCAATACAATCAATTATTGATAAAAAATAAGCGCATAACGCGCTTATTTTTTTGCCCAATTTACTGTGAGCGAAAATTGGTCGCTCTGTTGTTTTATTGTTAGCGTCAGATCTAGCCTGTTTGCTATTTGCTGAATAATGAAGAGTCCAACACCATGCCCCTGTGGTAAATTGTTATTTATTTCGGGGGTATTAGTAAAACAAATGCTATCCGATGTGAGGTTCACATCGGCTGATTGTAATGCGCTATATTTTGCAGCATTTTGTAAAACATTATTTATTAATAATAACCAAAGTTGTTGATTGCTATTGATATAGCAAGGCTCTGCGGTGGGTTTTATATTCAGTGCAATAGAATAGCCCGCTTCTGCCAGTTGCATTTGGCTTTGATTAAGTAACGGTACCAGATTAAACCTAGTTGTTGATAACGATTCAGTTTGCCAAAGTAGCAGTAAGCCTTGACTTAATTGTTGCATTTGATTATTGGCACAATGTGCCTTTGCGATTGCATTTAAAACTGGCTCAGTAATATCATCTAGTTGTGCAAGTCTTGAAAACGCCGCCTGTTGTACTGCAATTGGGGTGCGTAATTCATGAGCTAAAAATTGAACTAAGGTCTGTTGGTGATGGAGTGACGTTTGCTGTTGTTGAACTAAGTCGGCATTGTATTGCTTGATGTGATTGAGCGCATTAAGTGGCTCGATAATCTCATTAAAAATAAGGTTATTTGGCAATGCAATGGGCTTTGCACTCTCTGCCAATTGTGAAATCCATGGTGTGGTTAGACAAAGCTGGTGAGCAATAAAATTACTGATGTGTTGTAAAAAAGTTAGCAAGGCAACTAACCCCAGTAAGCATCCGACAATGACCCATACGGTAAGCGAATTTAGGTCATCGGCTATAAAATAATGCAAGACATAAAACGGTGTTGCAGTTGGTATCGCTTGATAAGGATAGATATAAATCACCTGTTGTTGATGTTCAACAATGGTGAGGGTATTAACTGGAAAAGACCGTTTTGTTTGTAAACTAGCAGGTAATTCGGTCACTGAAAAATAATATTCTTTAACACCTTGGTCAAATTCAATAATGTTATCCCCTGGTTTATAAGCCTTGCTAAGTACTTCGCCATCGTAGTGCATGTAATACTCGGTCGCATCATCTAGTGCCAAGTAATGGTTATGAATTAATAATGTAATTACTAACAAAGTGATGGCAACAAATACAATACTCAACTTAATTTTCAAATAATTGATCAAGGTTTTAGGCTTGTTCATCTTAAAGCAACTCCAATCCCGCGAATTGTTTTAAATAGCGCTTTTTCATCAGGGTGGTCAATATTTTTTCTTAAGCGGTTTAATAGGGTTTTGTACATATCAGGATTGGCATCTTGGTCGGGCCATAAGTGAGCCAAAATAACCTGTTTTTTGACTATCTCAGGGCTGTTATGTGCTAACAAAGTAAGCAGTTGCCATTGTTTTGGTGAGAGAGTTAATGAACGATGACCACGCATCACCAAACGTAAGTTGAAATCTATATGCAGCGAATCAAGCTCAAATATACGAGGTGTTTGAGGGATTAAAGAGTGAGTTAATATCCTTAAACGCGCTACTAGTTCCGCTAATTCAAAGGGTTTAGTGAGGTAATCAAGTGCACCGAGCGAAAAAGCAGTTAGTTTATCGTCTAAATGCGTCCGTGCTGAAATAAACATAACTGCAGGCGGATGCGCTAACGCTGACAGTTTTGAGCAGACGGCAAAACCATCTAAGTAGGGCATTTCAATGTCTAAAATTAGGGCATCATAATGATTCACTTCGACTAAGTGCAGGGCCATTTTCCCATTGTCGGCATAGTCACATTCAATACCTTCTGCCGCAAGATAATCAATTATTAACGCCGCAAGGTTTCTTTCATCCTCAGCTAACAGCACTATCATTATGAAACCTCGGTTGAATTCTATGTAATGAATAGGAGTTTAGCATTGATAAAATTACCATAGTTACCTTTTGGTTACCTGCTGTTTGTTAAGGTTTACTTCAATGAATTAATTGAGGATTGTTCGATGAAAAAAACCAAACAACTTTTGGTTATGTTGCTGTTAAGTGCGTCAAGTCTTGCACTTGCGGGCTGTTTAAAAAATCAGCCAGAGTCAACGCTAATTGACGAAACTGTTGCTGCTGAAAGTCTCGCAGATAGTGTTTATATCAATGGTGCTGTTTATACCGTCAATACGGCACAACCCAGTGCGCAAGCAATTGCAGTGCAGGGAAACAAAATCGTATTTGTTGGCACTACTGAGCATGTAAACCAGTATATTGGTAAAAATACTCAGGTGGTCGATTTGCAAGGGCGTACTTTAATGCCCGGCTTTCATGATGTGCATATTCATCCTTTGGAGTCTGCATCTGCTAGTACACAATTTACTTTAGATGAGCAACAATCTGATCCTGAATATTTTATTGCTGACATAGCGAATGCCAGTGCTAATTTTGCCAATACACCATGGTTAATTGGTTATGGCCATACAATTAATACGATATTAAATACGACTCGCTCGCCTTTAGACATTTTAGATGAAGCTGAGTCAAATCGTCCGGTGATTATAATGGAGCAAACTTCGCATTCTATGTGGGTTAATTCTAAAGCATTGCAGTTGGCACAATTAAATGACGACAGTGCCGATCCGATTGGTGGGGTACTAGGGCGTGACCAATTAGGGCATTTAAATGGAGTTTTATATGATAATGCCGGTAACCTAGTGATGCAACAAGCCTTAGCGGCCCTAGGAAATAGTGCCCAAAATGAGTATTTGGGGTTAGTGGAATACACGCTTCCTGAATTTGCCAAATATGGTATTACCTCAATTAGTGATGCACGAAGTTATTGGCAACGTGATCAACAAAAGGTGTGGCTTCGCGCCGAACAAGAACATAAGTTAACCGTGCGTGCTAACTTAGGGCTTTGGGCTTATCCTGAGTTGAGTGATGAAAAACAGCTAAAACAATTAGCTGCTCTATATCAAAACGACCCGACAAAGTTAGTGAAAATAAATCAAATCAAACTCTATAGCGATGGTATTTTAACAAATACTACCGCAGCAATGCATGAGCCTTACCAAATTGATTTGCTTGGACTTTATGGCAACAAAGGATTGAATTATTTTAGCCAAGAGCGTATTGCTAAATATATTAAAGCCTTAGAACCTATAGGTTTTGATTTTCATATGCATGGCATTGGCGACAGAGCCATTAGCGAAGCGCTCAATGCAGTTGAGATGGCATCAAAAGGGCTGGCTCGTCATCGGATCACTCATGTTGAAGTGGTCGACCCAGAAGATTATAAACGTTTTCTCACGCTTAATGTCACTGCCGATGCGCAAGTTGCAGGCGAATTTACCAATCCAGAGTATTGGTCAGAAAATAGTGAATTGATTGGTGATGAGCGTTCAGATCATTTAGTACCGATTAAGTCACTAAGCGATGCTGGTGCAAGATTAACACTCAGTAGTGACTGGAGTGTCAGTCATTTCAACCCGTTTTTAGGGTTGCATAATGCGCTTAATCGAGCTCCTGAAGCAATTACACTCGATCAAGCTATACGTGCTTATACCATCAATGGCGCTTATACCATGCGTCAAGAACAGTTAGTTGGTTCGATAGAAGTTGGTAAATTAGCGGATTTTGTTGTGTTAGATCGCGATATTCGTACAACCCCAATCAGTCAAATAAAGCAAACTAAAATTGATATCACTGTTTTCGATGGTGAAGTGATTTATCAACGATAACAAAGCTGAGCCATTGTGTGGTAAGCATGAAATCCGCCCCAGACTATTTAGTACTCATTTAATAAGGCTATTTATATGTTCGAAAAGGCGAGTAATACCGTAACGACCATTAAACTAGCAAAGCCAATTCGAATTGGGCGAGCCCACTTGTTATGGTTAAAAATTTCACTTAACAATGCACCAAACAAGAGCCATAAAACGTCAACCAAGATAGCAACTTTTAGACAGACTAACCCTGTTGCAACATGGCTTAAAAAAGCGTTGTCAAAAGGCAATAAAAACTGGCTAAACAAGGCAATAAAGGCCGCATAAGCCTTAGGATTGAGACTATTTAGCAAAAAACCATCGCTAAAGCTAGGTGTATTTACTGTTGCTAAAGCCCAATTGCCAAGAGGTGCTTTAGCAATTTTGATAGCAATCCAAATTACGTATGCAGCACTGAGCAGCTGAAGTAACCACTTTACAATTGGGTAGTGTATTAAAAGTGCAATTACCCCAACACTGGTCACAATAATCACCAACACTAAACCCGATAAAATACCAGCCAAAAAGCGAAGGCTGTGTTTAATACCAAAAGTAGCCCCGCAACCAGCTAAGGCCAAAGGGGTGGGGCCGGGTGAGCCTAGCAGTAATGCGGTTGTGCCGACTAACAGCAGCAGTTGGCTCAACATTGTGAGCCTCCAGTTATCAAGAAACTATGCTGCATGTTATTTACCACCCGCCAAATCGATAAAAGCACCCGTGACATAAGATGCATGATTGCTCAGTAACCATGCCACTGCACTGGCAACTTCATAAGGTTGACCAGCTCGACCTAATGGGATCATCGGGGCGACCCGTTTTAACCGTTCAGGTTCACCACCATCTTGATGAATATCAGTGGCTATAAAACCTGGACGTACTGCATTGACTCTTATCCCTTGACTGGCAAGTTCTAACGAGAGGCCGGTTGTAAATGAATCCATTGCACCTTTTGAAGCTGCGTAATCAACATATTCATGAGGTGCGCCTAATCGTGACGCGGCAGACGATATATTAACAATGGCGCAGCTTTGGGTTGGATGATGCTGCATGTGAGCAATGGCTGCTTTAGCACATAAAAAAGCACTCGTGACATTTACACTTAAGATGCGATTTATACGTGCCGCGCTCATTTGAGTCACTGGCATTTGGGGTAACAAAATCCCGACGTTATTGACTAAATGGCTAACAGGGCCAAGGGTTGTTTTAATGTTGGCAAACAAGGTATCGACTTCTAATTCTTGCGATACATCAGCCTGAAAAATTTCAGCTTTTCGGCCCATCGCTTCAATTGTATTACAAAGCTGCTGCGCTTGTTCTTTCTGTTGATGGTAATTAATTGCAATATCGAAGCCTTGCTCGGCTAACAATAATGCACAGGCTTTACCGATGCCACGGCTTGCACCTGTGATGAGAACAACTTTATTCATAAGGGATCAAGTGCCTTGATTACAGTAACATTGAGTGTCCCTTAATGGCTTAAAACGTGCAAGTAGGCAAAAGTGATATTGGTTATAAATCAATGGAATAGTATTAAAAAAAGCCAGTCGGGGGCGGCTGGCTTTTGGCGTATAAGTAATAAAACGGATTACGAATACTACAAGGGATAAATCAATTAACGGGCACAGTATGGCAAAACTTAACTGAACAGCTGCTTAATTTTAAACGTTAAGGTAATAATAGCGCTTGTTGGTAGCGTTGATGTAAAATACTCACTCGTTTTACATACGCTTGAGTTTCTTCAAAAGGAGGAATACCACTGTATTTTTTAACGGCATTCGGCCCTGCATTATAAGCGGCTGCGGCAAGTTTGACATTACCTTTAAACGTATCGAGTAGTTGAGCAAAATATTTAGTGCCGCCATCAATATTTTGTCTGGGTTGCCTCAGGTTTTTAACCCCAAGTTCCTTAGCGGTTGTTGGCATTAATTGCATCAAGCCTACAGCGCCTTTTTTCGATAACGCATCATATTTAAAAGCAGATTCTGCGTGGATCACTGCGCGGATTAAAGCGGCAGGAATATTGTGATCTAAGCTCGCTTGAGTAATTTCAGCATTAAAATCGTTTTTAAATAGTTTGGTGTGATACCAATCAATGCTTGAATCAACACGACATGCAAAACAATCGTATTTAAGCACATTATATTTGTGCGCCATGGGTTTTTGGTCGGTAAAGGCAATGGTGCCATTGGCTTGAATATACTGATAAACCACTTTATCTTTGGCATAAATGGATAGGCAGTTGAACAGTAAAATAGTCAGGCAAAAAATACGCAGCATTTAAGTAAACTAATAAAACGAGATAAGGTAATTTTACGTCAGGTTAAGTAATTGTAAAGGGGCTTTACACTTACTTAGGGTCAACTTTGGATTCGGTCAAAAGCTGCTGTATCTCAAGGTTAAGTGGCGTAATTAAATGTTGGTGGCGTTTATGCAAAAAGTGATACAAAGGCTGCTCGAGCAAGGCCGGTTGAAGCGTCTCAATGTTAAAGGTCGCGAGTTGTCGTAAAGGGGCGGGTAAAATCACTATGTCGACTCTATCTTTTTCAAGTAATTCAAATGCTTGTGTTGCAGCATTTAGTAAGGTTATTTGTTGATGTTTTTGCAGTTGTTTTTCGATAACAGTAAACCCTCGGACTGTGGCTATTCGATAGGGCTTAAGTGCATTCCAAGTGGCATACTCTATTTTTTTTGTTTTACTAAAAGCAAATACCTCCATAGTCATAATCGGGGTAGGAATGGCGATAAAATCGGTAACTAGATTTGAGAAATTACGACCACGTACCACTTCACCATCAATAGAATCATCTCTTATATCTTCGATTATGGCACGTCCGGCAGGCATGGTCAGAACGGTAAAGTCACAACCAATCGCTTGATAAGCTTGATGTAAAAGTTGGATTTCTTTGTAAAGAATTTCAACATCATCGGGGGCTGCAAAAGTGAGCAAGCATTTTGCTGCTATCTGATTAGATACAAGTATTAGAAAGACATAAAAAATTCTAGCAACCACGTGGATTTCCTACACAATTTCGCTCCTACCAGTCAATCAGTGTAAAACGATGTGTTTAAAAAAGCCACAAAGTGGCTTTTTTAATTTTGCTTCATTACATCATATCGGCAAATGGATTATGTTTGCTAAGTGGGATTGAATTCTCAAAACCTGGTAATTGGATTGAGTCTGATGAGATTGTAATTTCATTATCATCAATTTGGCCGTCACCAAATTTATAAATTAAATCAAATTGACCAAAATCTGCTCGTTGTTGGTACTGGGCTTGTTTCGCTTCAACCGTGATCAGTTTTGCTTGATACTGCGCCATTAAGGTATCGCCATAACGCTTTTGTAACATCGCCATGGTGATAGCCGGGGAAAAAACAGCCGCTGTAGCATTGTTACCGCCAAAACCTTTAGAGTTTATAAAGGCAACATCCATAGGCTCGCAATGATAATGTTCAGTACGGATATCAAGATGATCGGCATAAACATCATCGGCTACTTTATCAATCGTAGTGATCCCTGGCATGATATTGTGGCTAAAAATCCCCAGAGCCATTGCCATTTGATCGCCACTTGCAGGCCCAATGGTATGGCCAACAAAAGCTTTTGGCGCAGCTAATTTCCAATTATGAATATCAAAGGCTTTTGCTACACGGTCATAAATTAATGATTCTGTCACGCGATTTTGCGGAGTGCTTGAACCATGAGCCAAAATAAAACTACGTTTTTGTACTGCTTCAGCGCCTAAAATACTTTGGGCTAAAGCGACTGATTTTGCCATAGTGATATAATTACCAGGACCCGGTGCTGTAATTGATTTTTTGATACCGTCAGCATTTATAAAGACATCAGGTACTGCAGCCATTACTTTTGCACCCGTTGTTATGGCTAATTTATCATCCATTAATACAACAAAATGGGCACCTTCACCAATGGTAAAACCACAGTTTTCACCAAAAGGGCGACTCGTACGACGATGATCTGCTGTATCTGTTCCATCAAGGCGTTTGAGCCCCTCTTCATTAGCAAGTGCACTCATATTACCAAAGCCTTCAACCATTTCTGGGGTAATGGCGGTTTCTGCACTGCCTACAATAGCAACTCGGGTTCGCCCAGCTTGAATGTCGTTTATCGCAGCACTTAAGTTATATAAAAAAGTGGCACATGCACCTGTAACGGTAAATGTGGTACCAACATTACCTGTAACATAGGCGTTGATAAAGTCAGTCGACATAGAGTTTAAGCCAAGGGCCAGATTTTTAGTGCTGACACGATCACCTAACAAGCGGCTTTTCATTAAGCCACCAAACGCTTCATTTTGCATTTGACCCGCAATAGAAGCCGAATAAGTACCAACTTGATCAGGTGTGATGTGTTGCATTATGTCTTGCCAATCTATGCCAACCGAGTGAATCGCATCACTGGCTGCAAAAATTGTGGCTTGTAATCCGCGCGGCTGGTAGCGGCTATTGTATAAGTTTGCTGGTTCAAACCCTGTTGGGAATTGGCCAGCGGCTTTAATCGGGTTATCTCGAAAACTGTCATGTGTGATGACTAAATTATCACTGATAGCTACTTTTACTCGGCCTTTTTCAATTTCAGTGACTTGCCAGCTCGAAGGAACAGGGTTAGGTAAATCACGAGTACGCACTTCAAATTCAATCTGACCATTGCTTGGAGTTAAGGTCAGTTTTTGGTGGCAATGAGTTGCATCAGGATCAAAATGATTTTTTTCAATTTTGCGAATTAGCGTGCCAGCTAAAATTTGCTCACCAAAACGAGTTTCAATATCACTAACCGCTACAGGGTTATTTTGGTTATCAAACAGCTGGTCGTTTTCCAAATGAACTAAATTCATTAGGGTAGCGAGACCTAAAAAGGTTTCTTGGCGCGCTTCGGCAGTTAGTTTGTCGATCACAATTCGGCGAAAACCTTGATGAAATGAGGTACGCCCAGCAGCGTTAATGCCGCCCATTCCAACAACCAGAGGTAATACAGTCATGAAGATCCTCTACAGAAAATTAGTTAAAATCGAGTATTGCGACAGTGTATGCTTATTTCGCGTCAAATGATGGGGTAATTTGGCCAAAATTTGTGTCATAATGGCCGCATTAGTGGAGGTTGGTCATTTAAGTGTCATGCAAAGTCAAAATTTAGAAAGAAAAACAGTCAAAGTAGCGCTGTTGGTATATCAACATATGCTTGCAACGAGCTTAACATTACCACTTGAAATGCTGCGAGCTGGCGAGGCATTTGCCCTGCGTCACAGTAATTTAGCTGCTAATTTGTCGATTCAATTGGTGGGTGAAAGTAATAAAAAAATAGCATCTCGAGCGGGCTTAGCTATTTATCCTGATGTGACAGTTGAACACGCTGATGTACCAGATATTGTCATTGTACCCAGTTTATGGCGTAATCCTCGGCCTGTGCTAAGACAAAATCCGCAGTTAATAGCGTGGTTGGCTGAGCGTTGGCAACAAGGTTCAACTTTGATTGGCGTGGGCACAGGTATTTGTTTTTTAGCAGAATCGGGTTTGCTCGATAACCATTCGGCTACGACCCATTGGCATTATGTTGAACAATTTCAACGTGATTACCCAAAAGTATTATTAAAACCTGACTTCTTTATTACCCAATCAGAGCGGATTTACTGTGCTGCAAGTTTAAATGCCTTAGCGGATATTGTGGTGCATTTAATTCATCAGCAATATGGTCGAAGTGCCGCGCAGCATGTAGAGCGCAATTTCTCTCATGAGATTCGTAAACCTTATGAAGAACAACGTTATTTAGAAGGCGCAGTCGATCGCCATCCTGATGAATTAATTGCGCAAATTCAATTTTGGATGCGTACTAATTTAGCCTCTAGTGCCACCTTAGCTGATGTTGCAGAGCAATTTGGCATTAGCCAGCGTACCTTTACGCGGCGTTTTAAAGCCGCAACAGGTACCCGAGCCACTGAGTTTTGGCAGCAGTTAAAAATTAATGCGGCCAAAGAGTTGTTGAGCTCATCAAACTTAACGATACAAGAAATTGCAGATATGGTGGGTTATCAAGATCAAGGGCATTTAACTCGACTCTTTAAACACGCCCTTGGCTCTACTCCAACGGAATATCGCGCTATGGTGCGTAAAAAACTGTTTAGCTAACAAATTTTTAGGCCAAAATTGGTGGTTTTAGGAGGCTCTTCTACACTTGTTTTAACGTGTGAATTAAATATCTCTCTTATGATTAAACACCTTGTATGTTGTTGCTTACTTATAATAACCACTTTTTCATCTGCTAAAGAGGCAGAGAGTGTGGGTGTTGGTTATTCTTTAAATGGGGAGCACAAATTCATCACGGGTTATAAAAAAGCCAATCGATATATTTTTAATCAAGAATCAAATCGTATTGTTCATTTAGTGACGCTGGACTGGCCGCCTTATATCGGTGAGCATTTATGTAATAAAGGTTGGGTATTTCAATTCGCAGTCGCATTATTAACTAGCAAAGGTTACCAAGTTCAGATTGAGTTTTTGCCTTGGGCGCGTGCGGTACATGAGGTTGAACTGGGTCAGGCTGATATTTTATTTCCTGAATATTACATTGAAGATGCGGCACCATCAGATAACGTTAAAGGAAAAAAACGTCGTGAATTATTAGCCTTATCAAATGAGTTTCCAGGTGGCGAAATTGGTTTCATCAAACGCAAAGGTGAAAAAGACAACTTTGCAGGTAACTTAAGTCATTTAGAAGGAGAAAATATTGGTGTCGTCCGAGGATATCAAAATACCCCTGAGTTTGATGCCATGATGGACAACAATGAATTTAATGTGGTTAAAGCTGTAGATGATTTACAGCTGCTGCGAATTTTAGTGGCAAAAAGAGTCAATTTAGTGATTGGCGATCCTAAAGTGCTGCGTTTTATCATCAATTACTCTGATTTAAGTCATAAAGAAAAAACAGAACTTGTCACAAGTATTGAAGATGTTGAGCCTGCCTTAAAATATAATCCGCTCTATTTTGCACTAAGTAATAAAAATCCGAATTGGTCGAGATTATTAGTTGATATCAATACCGCTCTCTATGAATTTTATAATAGCGGCGAAACTACCCGGATTAAAAATGCAGCATCGCTCACCTGTATGGGTGGTTAAAAAGCTGCCATTGGTTATTAATTAAATTAGAGTAACTTGAAAAATAAGCCCCCACCTTTTGAGTTCTGATTGGCTAGTAAAAACTTAAGCTAATTCAATCGAGTCATGATTTATTGGACTGCTATGTCGAATATCTGCAAGCGAAATGAGTAACTAAGAGTATTTTGCAACAAAAAGCAGTTTAAATTGGTCTAATCGCTTCACTTCTGTGACTAGCTTGTAATAATAGGCGCCTGTTTGTTGTTGAGATCACTATGAAAATCCTGCATACCTCCGATTGGCATTTAGGCCAGCACTTTATGGGCAAAAGCCGTCAAAATGAACATGCCGCTTTTATTGATTGGTTACTCAATACGGTAAAAACACACGCGATTGATGCAGTGATTATTGCAGGAGATGTCTTTGATACCGGTGCCCCGCCGAGTTATGCGCGTGAACTTTATAATCGTTTTATCGTGGCGATGAACCAACTTAAGTGCCCGCTGATAATTTTGGCTGGCAACCACGATTCAGTTGCTACCTTAAATGAGTCAAAAGGGTTGCTCGCTTATTTAAATACTCATGTGATTGCTGCGCCCGATGAGGATTGCTCACAGCAAGTATTAACGGTTAATAATCGTCAAGGTGAACCTGGCGCACTGGTTTGTGCAATTCCGTTTATTCGCCCCAAAGATGTCTTAAAAAGCCAGGCAGGTGAGTCAGCAGGTGATAAACAACAAGCACTTGGTCAAGCGATTGCTGCACATTATCAACAAGTTTATCAAGCTGCACTGACAAAAAAAGCCGAGCTAGGATTAGCACTTCCAATTATTGCCACAGGCCATTTAACCGCAATGGGCGTAAAAAGTTCTGAATCAGTCCGAGAGATTTATATTGGTACCTTAGATGGCTTTGCTGCCAGCGAGTTTCCCGCTGCTGACTACATCGCGTTAGGTCATATTCATCGGCCACAATTTGTCGCAAAATCAGAACATATTCGTTATTGCGGCTCGCCGATTGCTTTGAGCTTTGATGAGCTTGGCAGTGAGAAACAAGTGCTGGTAGCTGAATTTGAGCTCGATAAATTGCTGAGCGTATCCCCGATTTTAGTGCCTAGCTTTCAGGCTATGGCGGTGATAAAAGGTAATTTACAACAGATAGAACAAGCCCTTAATGAATTTAAAGCCAACACAGAACAGACTTGGCTATGCATTGAAGTTCAAACTGATGATTATCTCTCAGATTTACAACAACGCATTGCAGAACTCTGTCAGGATTTACCCGTCGAGGTATTGCAATTGCGACGGGCTCGTAATGCAAGGCAAACTGCTTTAAACCAAGAGCAACAAGAAGTACTCACCGAGCTTAGCCCAACAGATGTATTTGAGCGTCGTTTGGCCGAAGAGCCAGTGCAAAATGAGGCGCAACAACTGCGTTTAAATCGAATTCGTCAGCAATTTGCCACAATTGTCGCCAAAGTTGCGCAAGGAGAGCATAACTAATGCGTATACTGAGTTTACGGTTTAAAAATATTAATTCACTTAAAGGTGAATGGAAAATTGATTTTACCCAGCCTCCATTTGCTAATAATGGCTTGTTTGCCATCACGGGGCCAACAGGTGCCGGAAAAACCACTTTACTCGATGCTATTTGCATGGCCTTGTACCACCGTACACCAAGGCTTAACGCCATTTCAAAAACCAGTAATGAGTTGATGACTCGCGGTACTGCGGAGTCTTTAGCGGAAGTGGAGTTTGAAGTAAAAGGCCAAGGGTATCGTGCATTTTGGAGCCAACGTCGCTCACGAGGCAGTAGCGAAGGCAATTTACAAGAAGCAAAAGTGGAGCTTGCAAAAATCAGTGATGGCAGCATTTTAGCCTCGCAAATTAAACAAAAAAATCAGCAAATAGAATCTATTACTGGTCTCGATTTTGCGCGTTTTACTAAATCTATGATGTTGTCTCAAGGACAATTTGCGGCGTTTTTAAATGCTGATCCTAACGAGCGCGCTGAATTACTTGAAGAACTGACCGGGACTGAAATTTATGGTTTGATTTCAGAGCAAGTACACATCGAATTTTCACAGGCAAAACAAGCTCTTGCTGAACTTAAAGCGCAGGCTCAAGGGGTTGAGCTTCTGAGTGAAGAAGCATTGGCGACATATAAAAGCCAGCAAAGTGAGCTCACTCTTACCTTACAAAATGCAGAAGCAGAACAAACTACGCTGCAAACTCAGCTCACTTGGCTAAAACAATATCAACAAGCCCAATCGGTATTAACGGACTTGCAACTGCAAGTGACAAAAGCTGAGCAGGCTTTGCTTGAGCACCAGAGCCAATTAACGCGTTTGTCAAACAGCGAACCAGCTGAATTACTCCGACCTGCCTATCAAGTGTACCAAGACCATAAAAATCAAGCTGATAAACTTATCGCGCAATTGGCGAGTCTAGAGAGTGTAACTGCCAAGCAGCAACTGGCCGTGCAGCTACAACAAACGCAGCATGATGAGGCAAAAATACGTTTATTAGAGCTACAGCAACAGCAACAACAACAAGATAAATTACTCAATGAAGAAGTGATACCGCTTGATCTTGAGCTCAAAAGTATTGTGTCTGATTTAACACAAAACCAGACAGATCTTGAGCAATATATCAAGCAACATAATCAGCTAAATACCGATACTGAGGCTCTTCAAGCCCAGCAGCAAAACATAGTAGAAAAACTAGCACAATGTGATAAATACCTTGCTTTGCATCATGCTGATGAGCAATTGGCAAGTTTACTACCGCGCTGGCAAGATCAGTTACAACAGGTGGTTGCTAATCATGAGTTACTCGCAGATAAATCGGCCCGAATCAATGAACAGCAACTGCAACTGAATAAAGTAGTTGAGCAAGCAAAGCAGGCCGCCACTGAACTGACAATAGCGACACAGACTCATAGCCAAAACGAGCAAAAACAGCTTTCACAGCAACAAGCGCTTGAGCATTTACTTGGTCAGCATACGGTAGCTTCGTTGCAAGACAGTGTGCAAAATATGCAGCAACAGCAAATTTTATCGCAGCAATTGCCACCGATACTTCAGCGACTCAAACGCTGTTTAGCGCAAAAGCAACAGTTGAGCATTAGTATTGAGCAGGCAACCGCTCAAACTGCACAGTGTGATCAACAACTACAACAGCTGAGAACAACCTATAAGTTGCAGCGTGAACAGATTAATTTATTAGAACAATTACAGCGTCAGGAACAGCAAATTGCCGACTTTACTCAGGCGCGTTTACAGTTACAGCCTGATCAAGCCTGCCCACTATGCGGCTCATGTGAACATCCTTTAATTAATGAATATCGAGCACTTGATGTAAATATTAATCAAAGTAAATTAAATCAAGCCAAACAGCAGTTGGCAGAAATAGAACAACAAGCAAATCAAATCAAAGAGCAAAAAGCCGTCGCGGTGGCAATGCATCTGCAACACGCTGAGCAATACACGCAATTAATTACTGACATTGAGCAGTTGCAACAAAACTGGCATCAAATTAATCAATCATTGGCGCTTAATCTGTTATGGGATGATGAAGTTCAGTTAACTGAGTACCTAGCGCAGCAACAACAAGCATTAATGAGCTCAAAAACGCTGATCACTCAAGCACAGCAATTTGAAAGTGCGCTTAAACAAAGCTTATTAAATACCCAAGCTTCTTTTGAGAAAGTAAAAGATATAAAACATCAGCACGCGCTACTCGAGCAAACCATCACCCAACAACACGCCGCTATTACACAGCAAGGTACTGAGATTGAAAAAAACCAACAATTATTGCACAAACAATCGACACAGCTAAGCAGTGAGCTTGATAAATTGGGTTTGGTTCTGCCTGATTTAGCCGAGATTGAAACCTGGTATAACCATCAGCACGCTAAAGTAGCACAGTGGCAACAGCAGCAAATGCAGAAAAAAACGCTGACAGACAATCAGCAAAAAATACAGTTGCAAGTAACCGAAAAAACAACCCAGTTACACCAGTTAACAAAGTTGCTCGATGATTACAGCAGTAAGATAGCGCAGCAAATGGCGAGCCAAGCGCAATTACAGCACAAAAGACAAGCATTATTTGGTGAGCAAAAAGTAGAAACGGCACGCAGTGCAATGACGCAACATGTGCAGCAAAGTCAACAACTTTTTGATGAGCAAGTCAACGCGCTCAATCAATTAACTCAGCAATGGCAAAGCGCACAAGGTGAGCAAAAAGGGCTACAACAACAACTTTTACAGCTGCAATCAGATACATTAGCGCATCAAACCTATTGGAATGAAGTGCTAAGTAACAGCGTATTTGCTGATTTAGATAGCTTTTTAGCTGCATTATTACCACAAGATCAAAAACAACAGCTGCAGCAATTAAAACAGGATTTACAGACCGAGCAAACCAAAGCGGTTGCGTTATTAACGCAAGCTAACAATACCTTTGAGCAGCATTTGCTAGATGCCCAGTCACCAACTTGGTGTGACCTTGATTGGCAACAGCTGAGCGAGCAACTACACCATATTCAGCAAAAAGAGCGAGAGCTGGTGGAGCAAACAGGGCAAATAAAACAAGCCTTGCAGGATGATCAAAAGCGTCGATTAAATCAAACCCATTTATTTGAAAAAATAGCCCTCTGCCAAATTGAATATGATGATTTAGCTTATTTACACGGTTTAATTGGATCCCAAAAAGGCGATAAATTTAGAAAGTTTGCCCAAGGACTGACACTTGATCATCTGGTGTATTTGGCCAATAAACAGTTGGCGCGGTTACATGGACGTTATTTACTTGAACGTAAACCATCTGAAGCGCTTGAATTACAAGTACTTGATACATGGCAAGGCGATAGCGTACGCGATACCAAAACCCTTTCTGGTGGCGAAAGCTTTTTAGTCAGCTTGGCATTGGCACTGGCGTTGTCGGATTTAGTGAGCCATAAAACTAGTATTGATTCACTGTTTTTAGATGAAGGGTTTGGCACCTTAGACAGAGAAACGCTCGATATGGCGTTAGACGCGCTTGATAATTTACATGCCAGTGGCAAAACTATTGGGGTGATCAGCCACATTGATGCAATGAAAGAGCGAATAGCAGTGCAAATTGAAGTGAAAAAACAAAATGGCTTAGGTTATAGCCGCTTAGCACCTCAGTATGCATTCAGTGGCGAGGAAGCGTAAAATGCAGTTCGACATCCAAGCGCCACAAGAAATTATTGATGAACCAAAAATTTTTATCATTGGGTTACCTCGTACTGCCACAACCAGTGTGTGCGTCGCGATGTTACAACTGGGCTATCGCACAGCGCATACCGCTTATGTTAAATCTGCCTTTGAGCAGGCGCAAGTGATGGCCGACACCCCGATTTTTTGTGATTATCAAGCGCTAGACCGTCTTTATCCGGGGGCTAAATTTATTTATCTTGAGCGAGAGTTGGTAAACTGGTTGCCCTCAATTAAGCAATTATTACTGCGTATGTCAGATAACTTATTAAGTCATAAAGGTGGCTTTAATCCCATCATTAAACGTTGTTTTAAAACCACGTTTTCGCCTTTTACCACTGAAAATATTAGTAGTGATGCATTTTTAGCTGCTTGTTATCAGCGTCATTTTAACGAAGCGAAACGCTATTTTAATCACCGCCCGGCTGATTTCTTATCTATAAATGTCACTGAGCCAAATAGTTTTACGCTTTTAAGCGAATTTTTACAGCGTGATGGCGAACAATTGCCAATCTCGGGATTTGAAAAAATCAATATCGCGGGCAAAGTGACTGCATGGAACGAAATTAAGCATCCTTTAAAAATCGCCTCCACCCGAGGGGGCAAAATAGATAAGTTAGATTTAATGCTTTTGCCAAGGCCGTAAGGCAGGTAAAATGCGCGTTTTTGTAGCCATGAGCTGCGTATATACCCACGTTTTTGGGTATTTTGAGATAGATTTGAGGTTGTATGTTTGAACTAAAATACCACACGCCATTTTCTTGGACCGAAGCAGTGCTCGCTGATTTTGATGCATTTTTACAAGATCATGCTGCCGCTGAAAAAAAAGCATCAGGCATGGCGGTCTCAATGTTGTCACATTACCCCGATCGTGAAAAATTAGTTCGTGCTATGACCGATTTAGCATTAGAAGAATTAATTCATTTTAAGCAAGTCATCAAAATTATTTATGCTCGTGGTGCGATTTTAGGTGATGATAAAAAAGACTTATACATCAGTGAAATACGTAAACTATTTCGTCGTGGCCGAGATGAGTTTTTATTAGACCGCTTACTTGTCGCAGGCGTAATCGAAGCGCGCGGTTATGAGCGTTTTTCATTAGTTGCACAAGCGCTGCCAGCAGGAAAAGAGAAAACGTTTTATGAAGCCATTGCAAAATCAGAAGCTAAACATAAAGATTTGTTTGTTGAACTTGCCTATGACTACTTTGATAAAGCAGTTGTTGATCTACGTTTAGAGGAAATCCTTAGCGCCGAGGCTGAAATTTGCGCCCAACTTCCTTTTAGAGCCGCTTTACACTAGGGCGTGTAGAGATAAACTTTTTTAGATGTCTCGTTTTGAGATCAATAAAATTCATAAGCCATTGATCTCAATTAATCTGCATGTTGGATATGAGATTTACTAACATCTTACAATAATACTCCACCCAAAAGTTATTCTTTTTAAGCAGGGATTTTAAAGGCAATAAAGCGGATTGACGCGTCAATAGCAGGACTATTGGCGTTAATTTAACGCTGTTAATGTTGATAATAGTTACCTGACTCGATTTACTCTCCAGATTTCAGTTTCTCAGCAGATATCGCTCAGCGATAGTTAGCTACATGCTTTTATCTCAATCCATCATTGTATTGTTATCAGCTTTTTTCAGCCTGCAAACATTATTGATGTACTTTTCGCATACTTAACTTTTTTACAGTTATGTTTTTGATTATATTAAAAAGTTATATCAGAAATTACTTTCTATTTTTACTATTAAAAACAATTGGTTAAAAGTTCTCTGTCAACCAGCTGATATTCATCTTAAATATGAAAATGACAGCGATGTCTTACCTACTTTGATTAAAACTATATAAAAATCAATGGCCTTAGTTACTTTTGTGAATGTAATAAAAAAACTTTTTTTGTAACTATTATTTTACATTGCGGCGTTTGTTTGTATTTCCGGTTCACGTTTACTTTACATAGCAAGCAAGGTTAAATGCTTTGGTCTTATTTAGGGACATATAACATTTATAATAAAATAATAAGTTCAGGGGATAGTATGATTTTAAGAAAATCCTTACTTGCAAGCTCGATAGCACTACTTATCAGTGCAAATGCAGTTGCAGATATTACAAATTCAACTTTTGCATTGGCAGGGGGAGATCCGCTTACTCCGCAACAGTGGCATTTACAAAACACCGGTCAATCAGGCTTTTCATTATCAAATGGGATTGCAGGTAATGATCTCGATTTAGATTTTGCCCATTTGATGGGTATTAAAGGCCGCGGCATTACTGTTGCCGTAATTGACAGCGGTGTCGAAATTTCTCATCCAGATCTAAAAGCGAATGTTGTTGCCGGTTCGTTAAATGTAGCTGATGGTTCTGACTTTCCAACAGACTTAAATGGTCACGGTACATCTGTGGCAGGTTTAATTGCGGCAGTTGAAGGCAATGGTATTGGTGGGCGGGGTGTTGCACCACTTGCAAGCTTGGTCGGTTTTAACTTTTTAGCTAATCAAACGGTGGCGAGCTGGTTAGTATCCCATGGTTTATCTGAGGATTTTCGTGCGTTAGATCGTTTTACCGATCCACGTGTATTTAATCAAAGTTATGGCAGTACACCAGCAACTCCTCGCGCTTATGATTACGTGACCAATCCATTTTTAGAATTAACTGATCAAGTTCAAGCTGATATTTCATTAAACAGTCACTGGGGTCGTGGTGCAGTGTATGTTAAATCTGCCGGTAACTCATTTGGTTCATATACAACAGCCTATCGTGGTCAACTAATTCAAGTGCTTCCTTATGAAGGCGGACAATTTTATAACAATAACGGCCTGCCATTCCACAGTGCCAACATCAGTACTGACAACAATAATTACTGGAACTTAGTGGTATCAGCGATAAATGCAGAGGGTAAGTTATCTTCGTATTCGTCTGTCGGTTCAAGTGTATTTTTATCGGCACCAGGGGGGGAATATGGTACAGACTCGCCGGCAATGGTGACCATCGATTTAACCGGTTGTGATAAAGGGATGAATGTTGCGGGTGATCACCCAAATGCACTTCATGGTGGCACTGAACTAGATCCTAATTGTGATTACAACGGTACGATGAATGGTACGTCATCAGCTGCGCCAAACACTTCTGGTGCGATAGCCACTATTATGTCTGCAAATCATGCACTTGATGCGCGCACTGTACGTCATTTATTAGCGCAAACTGCGCGCAAAACAGACCCAACAAACCAAGGTGTTGACCTTACTTTTGAAAATGCGCAAGGCGAAGTTGTAACGTACAACGCAGTACCTGGGTGGCAAACAAATGCGGCTGGCTATAACTTTCATCATTTTTATGGTTTAGGTGCGATTGATGTTGATGCCGCGGTCTATAAAGCCTTATTTACCGGTGTATCGTTGCCAAAACTACAGATCACTGATTGGGTTAGCACACAAGCCAATGTTGAAATTCCTGATGCATCGTTAGTTGGTGCGCAAAGTGCAATTAATGTTGAGCAAGCTTTAACCGTTGAATCTGTTCAAGTAAAACTAAATATTGATCATAGCCGCTTACGCGATCTAGCCATTGAATTGGTGTCCCCATCGGGTACCCGCAGCGTATTAATGAGCGCGCGTACTGGCTTTTTAGGTGGTAATGATGGAGGTTATACTGATGCAGTTATGCTCAATAATCACTTTTATGGTGAGCAAGCGCAAGGTGAATGGACACTTAATGTGATTGATACCGATAAAGGCACAAGTTACACCTTAGGTTTTAACCCTGCTTTAGGCTTAATTGGTTTTAATAGCCGTAACAATGAGATTGCTGGTGTATTAAAAGACTGGTCAATCCGTATCTTTGGTCATTAATTAGGAGTTAACACCATGAAAGTATTATTAATTGCAGCAAGTTTAATGAGTGCAGGTGTGATGGCTTCTGAGCCAACGCCAGCAGAATTAGCAAAATTTAAGATTGTTTCGGCCGCCCAAGTTGCACAAATGCAAGAAAATGTCCAAATCAATGGCAAAGTGTATACCCGTAAAGCAACACCTAAAATGCAGGCATTAACACAAGAAATTGATTTACCAAAAAGCGTTGTGATTGGTGAAGTTGTATCGTCAGATGATGGTTTTACGTCATACCAAGTGACGGGGGAAATCATTGTTAAGCTCAAAGGAAATGTTGATTTTACCGCGTTTAATCAGAAAAATAATCTAACGATTAAACAAGCATATCAAGAATATTATGTGCTAAAAGCAGCAGATAAAAGCAACTTGTTAACGCTGGTAAATCAATTAACTACGCTTGAAAATGTTGAATCTGCAACTATCGATTTAGCGGATTTAACCATTACTACACACTAATTACTCTCCTACCTGAGTAGCGCAAGCCCAGGGTCATTTTGCATTGCCAAATGGCGCTGGGCTTTTTAGTTGATGCTCAAATGCGGCGGCACTGATAGGCTTTGAAATAAAATATCCTTGGACAAAATCACATTGCGCTTGCGCTAAGAAATCAAGTTGCCGTTGGCTTTCAACACCTTCAGCGATAACTTTAAGTCCTAATTTATGCGCCATAACAATGATGGCCTCACACAATGCTTGATTATTTTGGTTGTGTTCTAAATCATTAATAAAGGCTCGGTCAATTTTTAAAAAATTAATATCAAATTTGGTTAAATACGATAGTGATGAATAACCAGTGCCAAAATCATCAAGGGAAATATCCATCCCATTATTTTGAAAGTAAAGTAGTTTGTCTTTTATACCTTGAGTATCATCAAGTAATAATCCTTCGGTAATTTCAATACAGATCCCCTTAATAAGGCCAAGGTTTTTAAGTAATTCCACCCATTTTTGATCGGCATTAGGATCAGGGTTTTGAAATTGAACTGGCGAGCGGTTAATGCTTATTTCAAAACTAGGATCTATTTCTTGCTGCCATTTAAGTGCTTGCTTGGCTGCGTTGTAAAAGACCCAATTACCGATTTCGATAATCACTCCAGAACGTTCAGCTAAAGGGATAAAATCTGCAGGACTAATTAAACCAAGTTCTGGATGATCCCAACGGACTAATGCTTCAGCTTTGGTAATTTTCCTGCTGGGTAGAGCCATAATTGGCTGATAAACGACATGAAAATGCTGCTCAATAATCGCTAAATGCAGCTCTTGGGTAAGATTGCGTGTGTGGTCGGCTTGCTCTTGCATCGCAAAGGTAAAATAACTAAAACGTTTTCGACCATTTTCTTTTGAGCGGTACATCGCTTGATCGGCAAATTTTAGCAGTTCATCAATTTTTTCGCTGTGATCAGGAAATAGCGTAATTCCGATACTTGCGGAGATAAAAATTGATTCTCCATCAATGTAAAATGGTAACTCTATGGTTTGGATTAGCTTTTGGGCAAGAGAATCGATATCACAGGTTTGATTTATATGCGGGATCAAGGCGGTAAATTCATCACCGCCAATACGACCAATGGTATCGGACTCGCGAAGAATAAGCTGCAGTCGCTCAGCAACTTCAATGAGAAGTTGATCACCAGCGCCATGCCCAAGGGTATCGTTCACTTCTTTGAAATGGTCTAAATCTATAAAAAATAATGCAAATTTTTGTTGATACCGCTTACTTTCGCTAATTTCTTGTTTCAGCCTTTCTGTGAACATATTCCGATTTGGTAAGCCGGTTAAGTGATCAAAGTTAGCTTGTTGCCATATCATTTGTTGTGATTGATGTTTTAAGGTGATGTCGACCATCGAGCCCACCATGCGAGTAGGGTAGCCATGCTCATCACGCAATGCTTCACCAACAACCGTAAACCATAATACTTTCTTTTTTTGCGAAATTAAGCGGCATTCAATATTAAATGGTTTATCAGCATCATCTAGGTGGTTTTGAAGTTGAGTTTCAAATATATCGAGGTCATCTGGATGAATTTGATCTGTCCACGAAGACCAGCTTGTACCAAATAATAAGTTATCAAAACCCAATAAATCGGAAAACTTAGCTGAATAATGGACGACATCGTTGAGGATATCCCAGTCCCAAATCCCAGCACCTGAACTCTTAAGTGCTAATTCATACCTTTGTTGGTTGTCTTTGAGTTGTTGCTGAGACAAGCACAGCTCAGTGACATCCTCAACACAGCCAATAAAGGCAATAAGTTGCTGATCTTTAAACACAGGCACAGCATTTATGGTCAGATAAAGTTCAACTTGCTCAGGTAAATGGACTCGAAATGTATAATTAAAAGCTTGTTCTTTTTTGATGCAGCGACACCAATGTTTAACAACTGCCATTTTATCATCGGGATGAAAATGGCGGGTGTATGAAAAACCAAGGCTTAGTTGGTCATCTAACCCTAAGAGTTGCTTAAATGTGGCATTACTAAAAGTACAATGGCCAGCCAAATCAACTTCAAAAATTCCCGTAGGCACATGCTCAGCGAGGTGTTGATAATCAGTGATTAGAGTTAAATTATTTGGCCGTTGGTTTGGCACGATATCCCCTTGATGTCGCTTTATAATGATTACCGTTAAGGAAAAAACGATTTTTAATTTTTTTACTGTCCAACTCATTAATTATCTTAGTACAAGTTTTATTTTTTTAAATAAACAACTATGTTTAACAAATAAAAACAGTGATATGGCATTTAGTATCAAGTTGAACTCTGAGACATCAGTCATTTAGCTAGGGGAATACATTGTCTGATATAAAAAAAATAATGATCGTTGATGATAGTCGAGTTTCTCGTATGATGATAAAAGCTAATTTGCTGGCAAAACATCCAGATTGGCAAATATTTGAAGCTCAGGATGGGCAAGATACCTTAACTAAAATTGCCAATTTAGATGTCGATTATTTTACTGTTGACTTAAACATGCCAGGAATCGATGGGCTGAGCTTAATTGAGCAATTAAAACCACAATTTCCAGCCAGTAAATTTGTACTGTTAACGGCCAATATTCAGCAAGCTACCCACGACAAGGCTGAGGCTCTATGCATTAAATGTGTTAATAAACCTATAACTGAAACCAGCATATCGACTATTTTGGACTTTTTTCATGCCTAAACAGGTACTCTTGGACGAGTTAGAACATGACTTATTAGTTGAACTATTTAATATAGGCGTTGGACGTGCCGCCGATTCTCTTAGTCAAATTGTTAATCAAGAAATTAAGCTTTCTGTGCCTGATATTGAGCATATTTCGGTTAATCAGTTAGCAATAAAATTAGGTAATGGACAAGAGATTTGCAGTGTTTCCCAATATATGAAAGGCAGTTTTGAAGCCAATACCATATTGCTTTTCCCTCAACATAGCAGCATGGAGGTGGTGAGTAAAATGTTGGGTGAGGGCGTCTCAGCAGAAACATTAGCAGAGCTACATCAAGAAGGCTTTTCAGAAATAGGTAATATTGTATTAAACGCGTGTATAGGAGCTTTTGGCGAATCGATAGAAGAAGTGTTTGATGTCAGTTTGCCTGTGTATAGTATGGGGACTGCGCAGGATGTAATTGCAGCAGGAAATCTTAATCAAGTGTTGTTTATTCGTATTAATTTGTTACTCAGTACCAGTCATGTTGAAGGTTATTTAGTCTTTTTGTTAGAGCATTTTTCGTTTGAAAAACTAAAAAATGTGATGCAGAAAATAATTAATGGGCTAATTTAATCGTGAATAGCATCATTCCTCAATATGCTGTACTTGATCAACTAAGCATCGGTGTATTTATTGTTGATGCCGAGTTTAACATTCAGTTTTGGAATACTTGGATGGCTAATAGTAGTCAGCTCAGTGCCGAAAATGTGGTGGGACAGTCTTTATTTAATCTTTACCCACAATTAATCAATAGCCGCTTAAATCATGCTCTGATTGCCTCTAAAGAGCAAAAGTTACCTTCGGTTTTATCGCGTGTTTTTAATGCCAGCCCATTGCCTTTATTTAACCAAGCAAAACAATTAATTAAACAAAGTATTACCGTAAAACCAGCAAGCATGTGTGAATCATGCTCTATTATCCAAGTTATTGATGTGAGTAATGCAGTCGCTCGAGAAAAGGCACTTGAAAAACAAGTCCTTGAACGTCAACGTGCTGAGGCTGCCAAAAGTGCTTTTTTGGCCAACATGAGTCATGAAATTCGTACTCCACTTAACGGGGTGATTGGCATGCTTGAATTAGTTGCCGATGAACCTTTGTCAGATAAATTGCAGCAGTTTTTACAAATAGCGAGCAATAGCGCTGAATCATTACTCTTTATAATCAATGATATACTCGATTTTTCTAAGATTGAAGCGGGCAAAGTAGACATTGATCCGGTGGAATTTGAGTTACTTACTTTTTTTGAAGATATCATAGCCAGTTTTATTCCCGCAGCGAATAAAAAAGCGATTAGTTTAATTTTTGATAGTTCACATTTAGAAACCACTTTGGTTCGAGCTGATAAACAAAGAGTGAGGCAAATATTAGTTAATTTATTGAGTAATGCGATTAAGTTTACTGAGCAAGGAGAAGTCGTCGTTGAGGTTTACCTACAAAAAATTGACAGCCAGACGGCTCAACTAGTATGTAAGGTACTCGATACCGGAATCGGAATTGAAGCGCATGTTATAGCTAAATTGTTTGAGCCTTTTCAGCAATCAGATAGCTCTATTTCTCGTCGGTTTGGCGGAACGGGTTTAGGCCTTGCAATTGCTAAACAGCTTTGTCACTTGATGGGAGGGGAGCTCACTTTATCAAGCAAAGTTGGCAAAGGGAGCTGTTTTGAATTTGAAATATTACTCGTGACTGAAAATATTCCATCATCCCAACAATTTTTGCACACTAGTCGTTGTTTAATTGCTGAATCTAATCGCACGCAAAGTGCTTTGTTACAAAAACAATTAGAAACTTGGGGAGCAACAGTTATTCGGACTTTTGATAGTACTCAAACTGGATTAGCATTAGCAGCAAATCCAAGATTTGATCACTTATTTATTGCAGAAAAATTGTTCCTTGCAAACAAGATATTTATTAATACATGGCAAAAAGAACAACAAGGTCAGGTTATTGTTTTGCAAGATCATTGGCAAGAATCGTTAGATAAATACAATACTTGGCACCTCACAAAGCCCCTTTTTAAAACTCAAATATTATCCGTATTGCATAAACATCGTCCACGTAACACAGTATCTTTGCCAAAAACAGCATCCGCAAAACAAACAGCTAATACCTCACGCAATCATCAGTGCATTTTAGTGGTTGAAGATAATCCAATTAATCAAATAGTAGCTAAAGAATGCCTTAAAAAATTAGGTTACCAATATGCAGTGGTTGAACATGGCCAAGCAGCGCTTGATTATTTAAATACTCACCCAACGCCGCAAATCAATCTAATCCTTATGGACTGTCAAATGCCGATAATGGATGGATTTACCGCTACCGCAAAAATTAGGGCAGGAGAAGCCACTGAGTTTTATCAACACATTCCTATTTTAGCGTTAACAGCCAATGTTATTGAGAGTGAACGCGAACGTTGTTTACAAATAGGGATGAATGATTTTTTAGCTAAACCGATAAGTTTAGATATTCTCGCCTCATTACTTGATAAATGGCTAATGGCTAAAATTCAACAGGTTAATTAAACCTAAGCAGAGCCTTTTAGTGTTTGTGTAAGTACAAGCAATTGCTGCGCTAAAAACTCAATTTTAATATTCGACAATTGTCGATAATCAAAATAGGGGCACACAATTACTTTATTATTTTTATCGATAGCAAATTCATCATTAAGCCACACCCAGCTGCTATTTATTTGTGCGGTGCGCTGTAATTCATTTGCATAGGTTCGGCCGCAAATAATATGAATAGTATTACGATGTGGTTTTAAAATTGGAGCTGAAAATAACAATGCGGTGCCACTGCCAGTTTGTAAAAGTGTTTTATCACGATACGCCTGCCAAGTAGGCTCAGTTTGAAAATGTGCAAAGTGTTTATTATCGAGGCTGTATAAAAGTTTGGCATAGACATTAAAGACTTTACGCCAGCCATTACCACAATGTTTACCAATATGGGCAATTTCGTCGTGACTTAAACTATGCAGTGATGCTAAAAATGGGTAGGGTTCAATCAACGGGCGGTTAGCGATGTACACCGCAATGTCGAAGTTTGGGCAACCAAGGCCAATAGTGTGTTTCTTCATAATAAGTAATCTCACTATTAATAATAAATCTATCAACCAGCTATTTTAAATCTGGTGGTGTTGGATTTACGTGTAATAGTTATAAAAACGAGCAGCAAGGCTACTCGTTTTTAAAAGGCTTAATGTTATTTAGTAATATTTAAGGTCTTGTACTTTACCCCAAAATACCCGATAGGAATATGCGGTATAAAGTAAGATGGTAGGAATAACGACAATTGCGCCCCAGAATAAGAAACTCAGTGACTCAGGTGCTGCCACCGCTTGCCAAATAGTTAGTTTACTCGGCACTATGTCAGGGAAAAAGCTAAAACCAAGAGCAAAAAAACTGATGCAAAAAATAGCCACAACCGCAACAAAAGGCTGCCAACAACTTTTTTCAGGGTCGAGAGCTAAACGAGTTAAATGCAAATAACAAAGTATAAAAAGTAAACCACAAATAATAGGCAGTGGCAGCAACCAAAGCCCATTAGGCCAATTAAACCATTTGGCAAAAATCTCAGGTTTAAGTGCTAAATTTACAAACGATACCGCTAAAATACCGACCAAAGAAATCAAGCTGGCTTTTTTAGCCCAGCCAATTGCACGCTGCTGTAATTGGTGCTCTGTTTTCATTACTAACCAAGTGGCACCAATAAAACAATACGCGGCTGAAACACCAAACGCACTTAAACACGCAAAAGCATAAGCTTGCCATGTTTGCTCAAACGCCATGATGTATAAACCCAACATATAACCTTGGCTTAATGAAGCGATAAGAGAGCCAAACTTAAACACCTTGTTCCAGGTAGGCTTATGACTAAACACCGCTTTGGCACGAAAATCAAAGGCCACACCGCGCATAATCAAACCAATCAGTAGGACCACGGCAGGTAAATACAGCGCTTTAAGTACCATGCTGTGCGCTGCCGGAAAAGCAATCAGCATTAAGCCAACAGCCAGTACCAACCAGGTTTCATTGGCGTCCCAAAATGGGCCAATAGAGGCAATCATGGTATCGGATTCTTTATCATCATCGAGGGGAATGAGCATACCAACACCCAAGTCGTAACCATCTAAAATGGCATACAATAAAATAGATAGCCCCATCAAGCCGACAAAAATAATGGCCAGCAGAGATTGATCAAGCATTGGCAGTCTCCTTAGCTGTTAAACGTTGTGGATTTAAACGTCTGTCTTCAGCATCACTAATTTCTTCAATTTCAACCGCATGGCGCGCCATGTTAAAAATGGTATGTAAATACGCAGCCATTAAAATTACATAGGTCAGTAAATAAAGCGTCAGTGAAATACCGACATTAACTGGCGCAATATCGGTTGCAGCATCTTTAACAGTCAGTACGCCTGACACTAAATAAGGTTGGCGACCAATTTCGGTCACATACCAGCCTGCCAGTGTCGCAACCCAACCCGAAAAGCTCATCGCAACTGCTACTTTTAGTAGCCAATTTGGCAGTTGACCTTTTTTAAACAAGTAAAAACAGCCCAACCATGCAATGGCAATCATCAACATGCCCATGCCCACCATGATGCGAAAAGCAAAAAAGACAGGTTTAACGGGTGGGTGCTTACCTTCAAATTCGTTTAAGCCTTTGATTTCACCGTCAAGTTCATGAGTTAAAATGAGGCTCGCCATTTTTGGGATCGCAATTTCAAAATGATTTTTTTGCTCTTTTTCGTCTGGGATGGCAAACAACAAGAGCGGAGCGCCTTTCTCGGTGTGCCAGACGCCTTCCATAGCCGCTATTTTCTGTGGCTGGTGTTTAAGCGTATTGAGGCCATGTAAATCACCGACAAAGACCTGCAGTGGTGTCAGCACTGCTGCAACAATCAGGGCAATTTTTAAGGTTAATTTTGGTGCGCGTTTAGTATCACCGCGCAGTAAACGATAACTGCTAATACCAATAATTAAAAACGAGGCTGTGATCCCTGAGGCGATTAACATATGACTTAAGCGATAAGGAAATGACGGATTAAAAATAATCGCCAGCCAATCGGTAGGAAAGGCCACGCCATCGCGCATTTCAAATCCGGTTGGTGTTTGCATCCAAGAGTTAAGAGATAAAATCCAAAACGCCGATAAACTAGTACCCACAGCAACCACTAAGGCCGCAAAGGTATGTACTTTAGATGGTACGCGGGTTAAACCAAACAGCATAATGCCTAAAAAAGTTGCTTCTAAAAAGAATGCCGTTAACACTTCGTAACCAAGCAATGGCCCTGCAATATTACCGACTTTTTCCATAAAACCTGGCCAATTGGTACCAAATTGAAATGACATGGTAATACCACTTACAACGCCAATGGCAAAGGTGAGGGCAAAAATCTTAACCCAAAATCGATAAGCACGCATCCAAATCGGGTCTTGGCTTAAATCAAAGCGCAGTTTGAAATAAAACAAAAACCAACACAAGGCGATGGTGATAGTCGGAAACAAAATATGAAAACTGATATTTGTAGCAAACTGAATTCGCGACAACATCAAGGTATCTAACATGGCAAACCTCCAGCCAACACATTACACGACGGTAAAAAAAACGGCGCTGTTATTTAACAGAGCCGCTTTTCAAAATTCTATCTTTTAGGTCTAATACTTTGCCCACACCGGACCCTAATTTCATTAAGGTATTGAGTTTTTCTGGGCTCATACGTTGTAACTCACTGGCCCATTGGGTAATGGTTTCGAGTAAGTCATGAATTTCATGCATTTTTTGTTGGGCATACACTTCTTGTTGGTTAGCGGGTTCATCAAGCAAGTTATCACGTAATAATGACAATGTAGGGTCCATTTCACGTTTACGGCGCTCTTCAAATACCCGATTAGCCATTTCCCAAATACTGCCTGCTGGTACGTAATAATCTTTGCGATCGCCAGCTTTATGTTGCAAGTTAACCAATCGCCAAGACTGTAGCTCTTTTATTCCCATGCTGACGTTGCCACGCGAAATATTAAGTGCCTCGGCAATATCAACCGCACTAAGCGCTTCTTCACTGATTAATATTAAGCCGTACATTTGGCCCACAGTGCGGTTAAACCCCCAGCGACTGCCCATTTCTCCGCAGTGCATCACAAATGACTCAATTTTTGGTGACATTATCAACATAGTTTTATTTCTGAAGTTTCAGTATTTTCTGAAAGTTTAAACTGTTATTGATTTAGGTCAAGGATTTTGTGATTAGTTTTTGAGTAATAAAACGAAGGCAATAGCGTAGGATAACAACCAAAGGCAAAAATCAAAGAAAGTTAATCGCTATAGTTTTTTAAGGTTAGGCTTTTTATCGGGACATGTATTTACTATCAAACTTAGGTTATTTCTTTCTGGGTAGTAACTTTTTGTTTATTAGCGAAATTTGAAGCTCCAAGAACGTGTTTATCTTAAGCCTTACTTGGCAAAAAAGCCCCAATCAAGTTTGAGTTGCAAACATACTATAGGGCTGGTTTCAAACATTTAAAACTGTGATTAGTCGCCTTCTAATAACTGCTCCATGCTTAACCCTGTTAAGCGCGTCAGAGTACGCCAGATATAAAACAAAATAGCTACCATCATGAGCCAAGCAGGGATAGCAATCATTGGGTAACTTAATAATGTGAGCTCGCCTAGTTGTTCGTTAAATGCTTCACTGCCCGTTGGAGCTGTTACTAGCCAAGTAGCGAGCACAAAGTTCATCACAGATGAAAAAACAAAGGTCAATGATAAGTAAAAGTTGGCTTGTCTAATGCGGGCATTAAACTCTTGCGTCGTTCCTGTCTCTTCTAAACGTTGGTTAATAAGATTGGTATTCATCACACCGGTGTCGAGTAAAAACTTGCGCACCAGTGGGCTTTTACCAAATCCTGATGCAAACACAATTAGACCAAATACCGCAGGCACTAATGCTTCTTTAACTGCTAGCCATTTAGTATCAAGTTCAAATAAACCTATGCCCCCGGTTAGGAGTACGCTTACTAAGCCCAGTGCAGCAATAAAATTTACCGTTTTACTTTTAGCTAAATCGTAGGCACCCCAACCTAAAGGAAATGCCAAGGCAATGAGTAACGCATACAAGGGACCCAGTTGTTCAGGTGAACTGAGCTTCATTAAAATGACAGAAGGAGCGACGACACTAAAAATAATATCGAGCAATAGGTTGTTTTTCTTAGCTGGCATAGTGACCCATTAAGTGATGGAACGTTATGATTGTGCTGTGCTTTATTGCCAGAGTAAAGAGTTAGGCGTTAAATGATAGTAAATTCGCGAGTAATGAAATACATGTTGCAGTAAGGCACAAGTTACATTCGTTAGCGGTAATTATGACGGCATAGATTTCCTCTTGTTACATTAAGTTCACTTTAATGGTTATAAGCACATATTTAGCAACAATTGTGCTTTTAACTGTGCTTTTTATTATTTAAGTACTTCAGGTAACTCATAAGTACGAGATTTAATTGTGGTAGAAAAGGCTGGTTTTTTTCGTTCATATTCACCCGTTTTTGGATTGAACACCCAATCAGATGCTCCTGTGGCAATAATTTCAGGGTCATACTGCTCTGTGTTTGTTTCGACAGTAACATTACAACCAGTGAGAAATGTCGTGGTAGCAAGCGCAGCGATAACGGCTAATTTATTCATAGATATATCCTTGTTCTAATTGTTTATTTTTAGGTGTTTGGCAATAGAATAAAAGTAATTTCAGAAGGAGAGAGTATTAAGTTATAAGCGGTCATAAATAATGATAAATGGTAAAAGCAGTCACGTTTTAGTGGTCAGTTGTTTAGTTTGACAGGCGATAAAATACCTAACATCTTGATATTTAATCGCCAGAAAGTGGATTTATTGATATTTTTAATGCAGTTATTGCAGTAGAAAACTTTTTTCAGTCATATCAAAACAAAAATATCAAAAAAATATTGATAAATAGCCTGTCCCCACACAATTGCTGTTAAGCTCAAGGCTATAAAAACCGCCGCAGAGCCCATATCTTTTGCTCGACCTATCAGCGTGTGATGCTCAAGCGTGATGGCATCAGCTAAAGCTTCGAGTGCAGAGTTTATAATTTCGGCAAATAAAATCAGTGTTAAGCAACTAATTAACATTAATAAATGATGGTTAGAGGATGCGAGAATAAAGGCAAAGGGCAACAATATGATTGCTAGTGTGAGCTCCTGCCTAAATGCAGATTCGTATTGCCATGCCGCACTTAGACCCTTAAATGAGCAGTGCGTGGCTTTAAATATTCGTCCAATACCGGCACCATTGGGTTTATTGACACTATTTTGTTGTTTAATGGTATTCACTTTATTTCCTTGTTCCGCGTTAAATTAAAGGCTGTGTTTTACTTGTACGGCCCATTGCCAACTATCGACATTGACCCCTGTTGTTAAGGGTTTTATAAGGTCCATATGCACCACGTTGCCTTCGCTTGAATGTGATGAGAATAATCTCAGTCCAAGGCCAATACTTTTTAAGCTTGAATCTGTTAGGTTCTCGGTATTAGTTTGCCCCCATGCTTTACCATGATCGACAAATCCCGCCCAGGCCACATTAACGAGCTGATACAGTTCCCAATGGGGGTTATAACGCAGCTCTGCGCTGGCTGACCAACGGTGTTCCCCATGTTGAAATTGATTTGAATAGCCCCTAACTCCTGTATCGCCACCTAGGGTTAATGGGTTATCAAGATATTGATTTTTTTCACTTATCCAGTTTGTTTTTAAATATCCTGCCCACTGTGGTGTGAGGTATTGATGCAGTTCAAATTCGGCAGCATATTTATGGTGGTTTGGTTGTTGTTTTTGCCAGTGGATTGTGTTGCTGGCAGAAAAAATCATTAGAGTATCGTGCCACTGCACCCCTTTAGTTAGGTTATTTTCAAAGTGATAACCCGCGTTATTATTATCGCCAGCGGTATTAAGATCTTTGCCTATTTTGCTGATAAATTGCCAACCTAAATTAATATCTTCTCGATGATTGATAAAACGAATATTTGAGAAGGTTTTGTAATCTGCTTGGTTAAACTCGAGTCCGAACCAAGGGAAAGTAAAGGATCTATCCGTAGGTAGAGTTGACAATACGTCGCTTGTTAAATGAGTAAACAGATGTTGTTCTTTGGTGATCCCAAAGTGTGCTCGAATGACGCCAGCGCTCGTATATGCCATTAAGTGCCCGTACGCGAACTCTGTTTGCTCAGTTTTATGAGAAAATTGCCATGCAAGCTCACCATTTTGATGAATACTGTCTAAGCGCTTGTCAGTTAATGTTGAAATTAAATATTGCTGCTTAGACGACTGTTGGTAAAACGGTTTGCTGTAAGACAAATAGGTTTTTCGGCCATCGTCATTATCAGTGAACTCAAGTGCAAGAGTGGATAGTTTGGCAATGTTTAAAGGAATGCGAAAATCCAATTGATAGCCTGACCGTAAATGGTCTTTTTTATATTGGATCCCGGCGTGAATACCGAGGCCTAAAAAGTTATCTTCTTTGAAACCAAAGCCAAATTTATTATTGCCAGCACGACGACCAAAACTAATACTTGGCAGCAATGACCAAGTGTCCCAGGTTTCTACTTTGAGCTGCTTTTTATCGCTGTCATTACACGCATCGATGAGGCTTATCTGACTTTTACGCAAAAAAGAATGGTCATTGAGGAGCCGTTCAGCTTGCGTAAGTTCCATAGTTGATATTTCGTCATGCTCTGTAAAGGGCAGTAAATCTTTAATAACCTGTTCTTGAGTATTGATATGTAACCAATTTGCTACGCTATGAAGGTAGAGACTGTTGGCTTTATTTTCCTCAAACACTGGATGGCTAATCAGTTGCATGGATTCGATTGTAAATAGCGCTTGGTTTTCAGCGCCTTGATTACATTCAAGTTCATCACTCGCAGCAGTAAAACTGCTTAAGCATAAAAAAATCAAAGCGGATTTGCGTCGGTTCAAGTGAAGAGCGGCAATACAATTCACTCGAGCTTCAGTTTGAGTACTTGTAACTGGTGGTTGATGTGTCGTTGTATTGCTCATGTTAATGGCCTACATCGGTCTTAAAATAAAAAAGAGTACTGCTGATATCTTTGGGCAGATCAAGATCTGTACTTACTTCAAACAGCGACAGCAAGGTGCTTGACAAAGCATCGTGGGAATAAGGATGACGTTGATGGGTTTTTGTTTTTTCTGCGTCGATATAAGGTGCCGAAAACCAAGCCACCATGGGAATATGAGTTTGTGCCTTTGGAGCAAACGAATAAGGCATACCATGTAAATAAAGGCCATTTTCGCCAAGCGATTCTCCGTGATCACTGACATAGAGCATAACCGTATTGTATTGCGCTGAATTTGCCTTAAGTAGCCCAATCACCTCAGCCAAAAAGTGGTCGGTGTATCTGATTGCATTATCATAGGCGTTGATAATCTCGTCCTTGCTGCAATCTGACAGCTCTGCTGATTGGCAAGCTGGGGTGAAAAATTCAAACGATGCTGGATAGCGTTTGTAATAGGCTGGTCCGTGGTTGCCCATTTGGTGTAATACAATGAGCGTATCTTGGTTTTGCTGATTGATGTACTGCTGCAAACCAACCAGCATACCTAAGTCGCGACACTCGACATCACACTCAGTATTGACGTCAGAGCTGCGATAACTTTGGTAAGTCAGTCTATCTGCGACCCCTTTTGAACTTGAGTTATTATCACGCCAAATAACGCTTACTCCGCTAGTGGCTAATACATCAAGCACATTTTCGGTGGTTTTAGCACTGTTGATATCAAAATCCTCTCGGCCACTAAATGAAAACATGCAAGGGACCGATACCGCGGTGGAGGTACCACATGAACTTACGTTGCTAAAATTAATAAGATCTGGCTGCTGTGATAAATTGGGAGTGGTATCACGTTGATAGCCATTTAAGGCGAAATGATCGGCTCGTACTGTTTCGCCAACCACCAAAATCATTAACTTAGGCTGTTTGGTGGTACTGTTTTTTTCAATATACTGGGTGAGCCTGACAAACTCTTTTTTATGTGCGCTTGAGAGGGTATTTGCCGCATAACTAAAAGTAGAATAAATCGGAAACAGCGGATTCGTATAATAGCGGAGTTCTTTGTGCAGTCGAAAAAAGCTACTGTATTGCGCGCTAAATGGCGCTATTAATAAAGGAATGATGATAATAATGGCTAAAATACTAAGCGCTTGCTGACGTAAACTCTGTAACCGCGAGATGCTTTTTAACTGAAATTGGCAAAGTATCACCGAGGGTAAGATCGCAAGTAAAAGTACTTTTGCGCCTAAACTGAGGGTGATGATATCTTTGGCTTCAGCAATATCGGTTTCGGCAATATTTTGCAGCATGGTTTTATCAATCAAAACGCCAAAAGCAACGGCATAATAATCGACTAGCGCACTGATCAATAAAAGCGTTATGACGACGACTTTTGCAGGTAAAATGACATTCAGTAAAAGCATTAATAAACATGTGAGCGCAATCGTTAATAAACTCAAGGAGACAATAAAAGTGATGTGTTCTTGCCAAGGATAGACCGCAGTTAGCTTGGTAAAAAAGACGCTATTGGCTACTAAAATAATGAAGACAGCAGTCAGTATAAAAAGTGACAAGGGTGAAATCACAAGCTGTTTTTTGAGCCTCTTAAGCGCTATGTTTATTGCATCATATCTTGAGAATAAAGAATAAGTTTCTAGTTTTTCCATGGTCTGTTGCCTAAGTTATTTTATAGGAACAGCTTAATGAGATGAGAAAATTAAAGACGTAGTAAGATGTTGGAATAGTTCAGAGAATGTAGCTTAAGTACATCATAATGTTTTATTTTGTAGCAATATGTAGCAATGACTTAATCAACCTCAATACTTGATAATAAATCTATTTTTGATTCAAAATTTTGGTAAATTTTTTATTTAGTACTTAGCTTAACTAAGTGCTTATTGGGGAAATAACACAGTAAATTGGGCGCCTCCTAATTCGTCAGATTGACTTATACTGACCTGTGCGCCGTGCCATAATGCCACTCGGTGTACAATTGCCAGTCCCATGCCATAGCCTTTATGGCTTAATTGAATATCACCACGAGTGAATGGTTTAAATAGTTCATCGCGTTTGTTAGGCGCAATGCCTGGTCCATCGTCACACACGCACAGCATCACACCCTTATCAGTGGATTGCGTGGATATTGTTATTTTTTTAGCTGCGTATTGCTGGGCATTAGTAAGTAAGTTATTGATTAGCATTGATAGATAGTTTTCATCACCCAGTATCGAGAGATTACTATCTGTTAAGCCAGAGGTATCGATTGCGACCAGAGATTGCTCACTTGAAGCGAAACTCGCTACCGCACTGTGGAGCAGTTTATTTACCTTCAATGGTATTCGTTGTACTTTGACCATCTTTTGTTCAAGACGCGCATAATTGAGCAAGACACCTACCAAAGTTTCCATTTCTTCAATATCTCGGCTCAAATGTTTAACATACTTTTCTTTATTTTGCGGACTGTTGGTTTCACTTAGAGCTTCAATTCCAAAGCGTAACCGAGCTAAAGGGGTGCGTAAATCGTGGGAAACTGCATTACATAAGAGCTTATTATCTTCTAGTAAGATAGCTATTTTTTCTGCCATATTATTAAATTCATTCTCAATATCAACAATATAAGAAGTATTTACTAGATGAATTCGCTGCGATAAATCCCCTTCACCAAAGGCTTTAGCTGTTTTTTGTAATAGCTGCAATCGTTTAATCAATGGATAAATCCATATAAAGGCACACAAAAGAATCCCCGAATAAAATGCGGTCGTTAAAATAATTTGTATGGTTAAGATATCGTGCTGTTTGGTTGTTTGCGCAACGCTAAGCGATAGCACACCTTGTTTTGACGGCAACAACTGATTCACAGTGATAAAATCTTCCGACTCAAGTATTAAAGGTTGGCCTTGGCTGAAATTTTGTTGCAGGCTTGCAGGCAAGGGAAACTCGGCTAAAGGAGTCAAGGATAATTGTTGCTGGTTTTGGCTTTGCCAAATACTGATAAATTGTTCAACGTTTTCAATTTTATCTAAGGTGAAGGCTAATGAGGTAATGAGCTGTTTGTGGAGCGCAAACTCATCAGTACCTTCTTTTCGTTGATATTCATTGAACAAGTTATCTATTCCCCATCCTAAAAAAATGATGGCGGTCAGCATTGCAGTAACCAAGGTCAGGGTGAGTTTTTTCACATCAAGACCAAGCGTCAGCGGCAAGTAAATAGCCCTTACCCCAGACCGTTTTTATGCGATAAGGATGATTGGCGTCATCGCCTAATTTTTTGCGTAACCGAGAAATAAATATATCGATACTGCGATCAAAACCATCGTATTCACTGCCGCGCAGTTGATTGAAAAGCTCTGTTCGACTCACAACTTGACCCGCTGATTGTGCTAAATACCATAAAAGGTCAAATTCATTTGATGAAATGGCGATGGTTTGGCCATGTAACTTGACGGCGCGGGAAGGTGCATCAATATAGAGTGAGCCAAGCTCAATAAGCCCTTCATTTAAATTAGTTTCAGCATTCGGTTGGTTGGGGGTGTTTGAGCGGCGCAATAAGGCTTTTATTCTTGATAATAAAACGCGCGGTTTTACTGGCTTGGTGACGTAATCATCAGCCCCTAATTCAAGCCCTAATATTTCGTCCATTTCATCATCACGGGCAGTCATCATCAAAATGGGGCCTTGATAAAACGCGCGTGCTTCTTTGCAAACATCAAAACCATCTTTGACAGGTAGCATAATATCGAGCACGACTAACTCTGGCAGATCCGTTCTAATGAGCTCAACTGCGGCATCACCCCGATTAACTAAGGTCACTAAATAGCCATGTTCGGTGAGATAATCACCAAACCATTCGGCCAAAGACATATCGTCTTCAACCAGCATAATATGTTGCTTGGGGATAGCTTCAATCAAAATAGTTTCCAACTAGATTTTGGGCGTTTAGAGGATTTATAGACCCATGAGACGGTGACGGTTGATGAGGCGAGATTGGTTGACTCTTTATCTTTACGTAATACATAAGTTAATGATTTTTCTGACTTAAAATCGATGCTATACTCACCTCTTGTTGCATGTTGCCAGCATTTTAAAGGCTGTGAGGTTGACAACTCAATTAAGCAATAGTTTGCGACTTCTGCTTGTTGCCATTTAAATGTTATATCCTGAAAACAGGTTTGACCTTGGCGCAGCGCAACACATCGGTTAGGAGTGACATGCAAATTACTTACTTTTTCAGCCATGTTGGCTTGAGTATGCGTGCTCACAAGTGGCAGCAGACATAATAAAACCATCATTACATGAGTAGGGGTGAGCTGTAGTACTGTTTGGCTACAATTAAAAGACATAACGAATGCTACAACCAATCACAGTATAAAAGTGTCTTGCCTTACTAAATAATGGACTTTTAGTATTGCCAAAATTTGACCCTGCAAATGCTTCAGCTCGTAAAACCCAATTTTGCGATATTGGGTAGGTCAAACCCACTGAAGAATCTAAGTTTAAAGAAGATTTACCTCTATATGGGCTAAAACCGGAGTCAGTTGCTTCTTGCTCTGTCACACCGTAGTAATAATCGTTGTGCTTGGCATCTCGAAACGAAAGTCCGATTAGGCCATGAAAGTTGATGTTTCGCACTTGCCAGTTTTGGCCTATTAGTGCGCTCGCAATGGTGCCATCATTTTTTCTAGAAACGTCGTGTTTTAACATCAACTGCACGATGTTTTCACCAACATAGCCGGTTAATCTGCCACCTAACATTGAGTTATTATCTCTGTCGTTGATGCCTTCAACATTAATATCGTTTTCATCTCTTCTTAAGCCAGAACCAGGTCCAGTAAAAATGACATCAAACGACCAATTGTGTTGATTGTAAACGGTGTACCCTAGTAAGACAGGGTCGGACGCTTTGTTTGCGATATCAAAGAAAAAATTTTGCCAATTGTAACTGCCAGTGAAGGTAATGCCGGCCTCATACTCCTTGCCATCTTGATCATTAAACAATGAGCCAACATAAGCCGTTGTGCCGACACCTAATTCAAAAAAGTTTTCAGGTGTACTATTTTCATCGGTATTTGAAATTAACGAACGAGCCAAATCTGCAGCGTAAGCACAAGACGTAAAAAGAGCAAACAAAAAAGTCGCACCGATGGTTTTTTTAACAAGTGAATAAATCACTTAAACTTCCTTATTGATTAAACACTGAAGCAGTATATTTTTTGGTAATTCGAAAATACGTATTAAGATGTAGCGTTTGTAACAAAATGTAGCTTGCACAAAGAGCGTAGGTATCGTAAATCAATTTTTAGGTACGCCATAGTAATAGATAACGCATTGTTAATCAAAGAATTTACTTGACTCACTAAGTGCTTAGGTATTTAACTCGTATTCAAAAAGTTTATCTTTTAATAAAAAGAGCGTAAAAAACAGCTTTTTAGTTACATTTATGAGTTTAAACGCGATAAAACTTAGAGACTTTCGTTATTGTGAGTACCGTTATTTTTATGGAGCTGATGATAAACGTTAACTTTAAAATTTATTTATTTTCATTAGGATATAGGATGAACCCCCCAGTATTAGAAACAAAAAAGTTAGTGCTTAGAGCCTTCGAAACAAAGGATTTAGCATTATTTGCCCAGTACCGCGCAGAGCAAAGCGTGGCGCAGTATCAAAGTTGGACTCATTATACCTACCAAGATGCAATTGAACTTTTTCAAAGCATGGATTATGCAACGTTTGGTTCACCGGGCAACTGGTATCAACTTGCAATCACATTAAGTGAGACAGATGAATTAGTTGGCGATTTAGCAATTCATTTTATTGATAATGAGCAGCTTGAAATTGGCTTTACGGTTGCACCCGCTTACCAAGGTCAGCATGTTGCATTCCAAGCGGTATCGCGGTTTTTAAATTATGCATTTGCTGATTTGAATATCCACCGTGTGATAGCAATAACAGATAGTAAAAATAGTGCTTCATTTAGGTTACTTGAGAAGTTAGGGTTTCGTCGTGAAGCGCATTTTGTACAAAATATTTTATTTAAAGGCGCATGGGGAGATGAATACCTTTATGCCCTGTTACAGTCTGAATATAGCTTTAGCTAAGTAATCTCAATACGGATAATAAATCACTCTCAGACAGCGATTGTAAGGTTAACAGCGTTAGATGAACTTGCTGCTATATGAAGAAGCTCAGGTTAAGTAATGAATAACAAGGTCGTTTGCTGTGTTGACTCTGATTTTAATGATGGCTTAACCCTAATACCCAGCCACAAATAATAATTGGGGATTTAGGATTATCGACTGGCTTACATTGAGTTACGATGCTAAGCAGCCTTTGTCTTGCTTAAATAGCCACTTAATTCTGTCAAAAAATGTCAACACGCCTTAATCATATCAATCAGTAATAATTAAAAATCATTTGTTTTTTGTTTTCATTACAGGAACTGTACGTTATGTTAATTTCTAAACTCAAAATTAAGAATTTAAAGAGAGTCAAAGTCTTAGGCTTAAGGCTTAAGTAAATATCAAGAATTGAGGTTAGTTAGTAAATTTTAAAGGATTAAAAATGAAAAGCCTGATTAAAATAAGTTTTCCCTTTTTTGTATTAAGCCTCTTTGGATGTAGCGGAGGAGGAGGTTCTGACAAACCTGATGTCCCAGAACCACTTAAAACTTTCACCCTTAACGTTGAGATTAATGGTGCCACCGATGCTGTCAATTTGAATTGGCTCGGTAGCGGTCATAAGATTACCGCTAGTACGTCTTTATCCCGCAAAGCGCTTAATTATTCAGAACCAACAGGATTGAGTTTTCCGCTGCATCACCACTGCCAAAGCCAGCATACTAAGCAAGATGACCTAAATTATTTACTGAAAGTTAATTGTGACGTTGAAACTCAATGGCAATTAACCATTAAAGGTGAGAATTTAATCTCTGCGGTGAAGTTTGAATGGTTCGAACAGCAATTTGAATTACAAAACACGTTAGAATTATCTCATTGGGCTTTAGCGTATCAAGCGCCAAGTAATTTTAATTTTGCAGATAATCATGGGTGTGAGCTGTTATCGAGCAATACCGAGGCGAATTATACTGTAAATGTGCGTTGCCAAAGTAACGATACAGTGTTGTTAGTGCCAGAGTCATTACCTTATGCTGTTAGCGTCTCGGTAAATGGGCTGGTGGCAAACTATCAAGAAATGGGTAGTTTTAGCTTTAATGAAGCGCTTACTTTATCGAGTTTTAATATTGAACAGGTCGTGGGTCCAGCCGAATGTGCCATATCACAAACCGATAATACTCAGCAATTTAGCTTGTTGTGTAAAGAATTTACGGTAATTGAAGAACAAGGCGCGGTGGCATTGGTTTATCAAGATAGTAGCAGTCGCCAAGTGGTTAATGGTGAAGGAAAAACGCCACTCTCCGTTGTGGTAGAGCATTTGGGGCAATTGCGTTATTTGAGTTCCGAGGGGATTGAATTGCTCAATACTGATAACGGTATTGTAACCGATTCTCAATTAGAACTTGCGAAGGCCTTAGCATTTGATTACCAACCGAGTCTCAATTTAATCCCTCAAGCCTTATTACCTCAAGGTCTGTATGGTTTTGAAAATGACCAATGGGCATTAAAACAACCTTTGACTGATAACGTACTGCCTTTTTTACATCGCTCAGATTTGGTTTTATCTTTTGTGACGCTTGATGAGGCAAAGCGTTTTCATGTATTTAAAAGAGTGAACGGTAACCCAGCAGGTTCATTCACCTTATCGACTGAGGCCGATAAATCAACAGGTTTAGGCATTATATTCAGTGACGATATCAGCATTATGACTTTTTGGGATGATGCGGGTCGCTTAGGTTATCAACTGGCGTTACAGACAAGTGCACCATTGGTTGATTATATAGAAGCGCCAAAGTCTGTTAGTGTATGGCAGAAAACGCCTAATGAACATCGTTTGGTTCGTGTGCACAATGGCCATTTTGAGAGCTTTGAGTCTTATGACATCAGAAAGTTTGCATGGATAGATAAAGGAGCGACCAAAGCGCGTAATCTTGTTGGGTTAAAAGATAGGGTATGGCTTGGAGACTTTCAAGAAAACCAACTACTTACCGTAGAGAATATTCTAAATAAAGATCAAACGTTATTAGCTTCGTTGCAGGCTAAAAGTGGCAAAGATACACAGTTTAAAGCTCGATTTAATTTTGCATCGTCACCTTCAATAGAGGAGTTATTACCCAAAGAAAGTGAATTAGGTTGGGTATTGTTATGGCAAGCGGATGAGCAAAACAGTGAACTTGGTACAATTTGGTTAAGTGACGGTATTCAATTGAACGAGGTAAAAAGTGGCCTAACACAAAGCCAATTTTTAACTTATCAACTTACTTATACCGCAGATAGTTTTATTGTTGTAACAGCAGAAAACGAACGCTGGATATTTAATCAATAAATCTAATTAAAACATAAAGATTAAAACGTTTGATTTTTCGAACGTTTTAATCTTTTGTATTTATTTTCTAAATCTCTAGTAAGAGTTTAACAATTATAACTGTCGTAATAAACATTCTCTCTAACTATTAACTAGCCAAATCACTCTCTAAATTTAATAAAAAGACTATAGTCAGGTAAATCTGTATTGTGAACCCGTAAGCTATAATCGAAGATGTAGAGCAAAAGTATTCCATTTGAATTGGTAAAAACATACAAATAACAGAAATAGCTGATTTAATTTAAATTTCCCTATTGGCTTGTAACCCTTGATTTAGTTGGTATTCCTCTGATCTGTAATTATTACCTCGCTGTTATTTAAAGAAAAAAAATTGAATATCTAATTTCGGAACTATATAATCATCTCAGCATTAAAATGTTGTTACAAAACATTTCAAAAATAAAAATAAAATGTTTCAGGATGAATTACATGCCCTTCCTTAATGGATACATTCAAGCTTTTCTCTTAATCTTTATTGTTTTTTTTAGTCTATCATCCAACGCAGTTGAATTTAATCTTCGAGCTGCAAGCCAGTTAAAGGAAAACTCAGAGAATCGCTTTGTATTCAGCACAAATCATTGCGGCACTATTTCCAAGGTCGAATACCAAGATCAATCAGGTGAATTTGTTTTAGCTGAAGTCAAAAGTGATTGCGAATACGGGTTTTCTGTATATGGCTCTCTTTCACCTAATATAAAGATATCTTTTAAAGATGGCCAAACTCAAAGCTATTCAGAGCAATTTAGCATTGAAAAAAATAGTCCAACGCTTTCATTTAGCAATTTAAGTATTGAAAATAATGAAACAGGACAGTATTTAATTGTTGAACTAAGTGCTGACGATGATACTGATATTTCATTTGTCGCTTTTGATATAAATGGCGTTACAGCGTCAGGTTTGAGGCAAGTAGGTGGAGTAGTTGATCAAGCATTAAAGCAGGCCTTTGCTACTACCAATGGTTACCGCCGTGTTTATCCTAAAGATGATCACCAATCAATTTTTAGACTAACTATCCCTGTTAATTCACAGCTAACACAACAACAAATTTACTCTGATGGGTTAGTTCTAATTAATGCATTTGTAGTCGATGCATTTGGCAATCAAGCAGCTATCAATGTTATTAAAAAAACAGGTGATAGCCTTGAAGAAAATATTAGTGGTTGGTCAGTCTACCCTGAACGAGTAATGATAACAGACCCAATTCAATCTGTGACTTTAGTACCAAGTGTGAATTTTGAATTTAGAGGTAATACACCATTGCCCGGAAGTGGTCATGGTATAAGCTATCGCTCTTCAGACCCAGATAAAATAAAAGTTACAAATGAAGGTGTTGTTTTTGTTGCTCAGGACGCAAATCAAAGTAATGGTTTTATTTACGCTTCTTATCCTGGACAGGCTGAAATCTCAATTGAAGTAAAAGTAGATTTTACGAGAACTATCAGTAGCTTAAAACTTGAAGGTGTGAGCGAATATTTAACATTACATGCATTAAATACTTCATTTAATTTACCGAATGTGATAGCTGAGTTTGATGACGGTAGTCAAATTACGATAGCAGATCAATTTCCTATAGACATTATTATTCCAGATATTGCAACAGGCATAATAGAAGTTGAGAATGGAGCTATTTTAGCTACTCAATCAATCGATGTGTCAGCACCGATTGAGTTGAAAATACAAGTGAGTGGTGTGGAATCAATTAGTGGCGTCATACCTGTTGTGGCACTTGATGCATCCCCTAGCGTTGAACTTGATACTCCAAAAGAAGTTATTAAAGGGAAAATGGCTAAAATAGTCGCTATCCCTACAGATGATGTTGGTATTATTAAAGTTGAGTTTTTAGTTGATAATGTGATCGCATCAATTGTCACTACTCCACCTTATGAGTTGCAACTCAATATATCAGAGTACTACACGACTGACGTAGTTAAGGTTGCAGCCATAGCTTACGATAGTGCAGGAAAACGTTCTGAGTTAGTAACTAAACAACTTCAAATTATTGATCTTGATGCTATAACAATCCCAAGGTATGAATTTGAAAAACCAGTGAGTCAGCAGCAGGTTGTTGAAAGCACGCCCCTAACATATTCGATAAGCCACTTTTTGGGTCCGGTTGAAACTTCTTACAACAAGACGTCAGGGATTGAAAAAGTGACGTATTTTTTTGACGGCAATCCTATAGGAACAGTTGATTTTCCTCGTTTTGAAGTTCGTAAAATGAATACACCTGAAGGAGAAAAAGAGTTTTTTTATGAAACTTGGCCATTTGTCTACTCAACACCAAGTACTGTCAGAGCTCAAAAGGCTACACCTATTCATGCAGAAATATCTAGAGGTGAGAAAACTGTAAAGTCAGAGGTAAAACTAATCCGCTTTATGGCTAATAAAAAGCCACAATTAGCTATTCAGTTACCGAGTCACAATAGTGATATTATCGCTGGAGAGCCGGTAAAAGTGCGAGTGCAAGTCACTGATGATACACTAAATTTAGGTACTGATGTTAGTTTCTATTTGCAAGATAAATCAGCTGGATTTAAAGAAATAAAAGATTTTGAAAATATTGATAATTTATCGATTACATCTCAATCGACTTTGGTCACTCACGAAGTTGCTGTTGACTCTGAATTGCTGGGTGAAAGTGTTGAATTATATGCAGTTGTAAAAGACTTCCATGGAGAAGAAAATAAATCTGAAACAATTCTTCTTACAGTTAAAGAGGATCAAGCCCCCACAATTAATTTAACCAACCCTGTAAATGGAAGCTACTGGGTTGCAGGTTTACCAATTGAATTACTTGCTAACGCAAGTGATGACAAAGGTGTCACTCAAGTTGAGTTTTTTATCAATAATAAAAAAATTGGCGCAGACGCTACGCCTCCTTACAGTGTTGTATACGACGTACCGCAGTTAAATAATGTTGCTCAACACTATTTTGTGTATGCACTGGCCTATGACAATAAAGGACAGGTAGCCAAAAGCCAAGAAGTAGGTGTGACCGTTGGTATTGACAATCAAAGTGCGGTTGTTCAATTTGTATCTCCTCGTCTGAATGGTGTTCTTGGTGATCAAAGTGTGGCTAAAGTGGTTGGCAATACAAGCACCATGATAAAGCTCACTGGTTATGATAATGTCGGTGTAAAGCGTTTTAAAATCAGTGGATTGAAAAAAGTTGGTGGGCGTTACGTTTTAACGGGTAATCCGCAAGATATTGTTACAGAACAATCACTCGCTTTGCAGCAATTACCTGGAGAAGGTAATTCATTCTCAATTGCTGCTTTAGTAGATATCCCTTTATTCGATGACTCACTTAATGTTGACCTACAACCTTATTTCGTGGCAGCTCAAATATTTGATAATGCAGGTAATCAAACAGATTCCACACTCACTGTCGCCGTTGTCAAAGACCAAAAACCAGTTGTTACTGCATTTCAAACCAATCAAAGCAAATATACAGTTGTTGACACAATAGCATTAACTGTCAACGCACAAGATGATGTAGCTGTTACGCAATTACAAGCTAAATTGAATGATAGTCAAGGAGCATTATTAAAAGAGTACACATTTAATAAAACAGATGGTTTAGCTCAAAGTTCTAAAGTTCAGGGTCAATTCAACCTCGATTTAAATGAATTAAACCTATCCAATGAAAATCAGTTATTAACTGTCTCAATCACAGCTAAAGATACTCAAGGTCAATTATCTGACATAGTAAATCAGCAGTTAGATTTACAAAAAGATGACCAAGGTCCCCAATTAGAGTTGTCCGGTATTGATGCCGGTGAACAGTTATACGTCGGGCAATCTTATACAATTAATTACAGTGGTTCAGATCGTTCTTTAATTAAATCTTTAGAGTTAACAGTCGACGGTCAGCAAGTTCAATTAACAGATAAGCCAGCAAAAACAATTAAACAAACATACCTTTTACAAATCAGCAGTGCATCAAACATAGAATTGAAGTTGCGAGGAATTGATAATTTTGGCCAAATTAGCGAAAAAACATGGACTTTTGCTGTGGTTGAAAATCCTAAGCCGGAAATTGTAATTTCTCAGCCTATTTCTGGCAGTCGCTTTTTTGAAGGGGAAGAATTTAATGTAAATGCATTTATCACTGATAATAATGCAATCTCAGCAAGAGTTGAACTAATAAACTCAACAGGTGTGATTATATCTAAGGTATTGAATAAAAAAAGGACCTCTTCTGAATATAGCCAAGTATTAAGGTTGCCTAATGTGGCTGAAAATGAACTAACCTTACGTATTATGGCCTATGGGGATAAAGGTCCTAGCACCGCAAAAGATATTTTAATCGGTGTATTAGAGGATACGAACCCAGCTCAAGTTAATATTTTAATACCTAATCAGCCAAAGTCATTGACCATAGCCCAAAATCTAGAAACCTCAGCAAAAATAACTGATGACATTTTTATTGATACTATTAATCCTATATTTGTTTCAGAAGATGGGACTGAATATCCACTGGATTGGCTTAACCTGATCCGAAAAGATACGATTGAACGAATTGAGATTGATAATCCTATTACAATAGGAACAAGTATTGTAAAAGAGCAAGTTGTAGCAAGTATTACTGGTCAAGTTGAGATCCCAGCTACTTTATGGAAGATTGAGCCTGTTAAATTTCGATATCATTTAAAAGTAGTCGATGGCGGAGGCAACCAAAGCATAACTGAAGGTATTGATATCACGCTAATGCCTGATCAAATTGGACCTGAAATATTTGTTCAATCTCCAGTGGGTGAAGTTGTTGAGCGCCAACAGATATTACTCGATGTATTAGTTAAAGACTCTGGAACTGTTGATACCTTAGAGATTTATCTAGATGATGAAGTCCATACACCTTTATTTAAAAAAGAGGGTATTGGTCGTGAAGAATTTAAACTAAGTGATTTAAGCAATATTGAAATCGATCTTGAGAATTACCCTTTAATTAGTAACACTCAACAAGATATGCGGTTAGTCGTTAAATCAACAGATATTGCAGGTAATGAAACCACAGTTAATCATCAGTTTAAGATTGTACCAGATTTACCTGCACAGTTTAGTTTAACGACGATCGCACCTGAGGTACCGTTACAAGGCGACCATTTATTTGTTAGTGCGCAAATACAAGATGATTACTCTGATGATCAGACGCCAATATTAGTGACAACATTACTAACCTCTTCTAATTTACTAATTGATAAAGAACTGAATTATCAAATTTCTGAAGATACTAATAACCTTGAGTTTGAATATCAATTTGATTTTCCTCAAGCTCAAAACGAATTAACAATCAAAGTTGATGGAAAGACTTGGCTAGTATTTCAAAATGGTTACAGTAAGATATATCCGCAAAAAATAAACAATACTAGTAAATTAACTTTATCATCGTTATCGGACAATGACTTAAAAATCAACCTAAAACCAATGAATCAAAATGCGTGTATGGATATTGCATTAAGCCAGCAGTATTTAGCCGATGAAGAAATTGATTTATCATTGTTCACTCAAAATGAAACTGAATTAGCATTGACTATAGAGTCCCAGAACGGTGATTTTAGCTATTTTAATCAACTCCAACTAAATTTAAGCAAAGTTAGCCAAGTAAACGAATATCCCGCTAATACTCAGATAATTACGCTTCATCCCGACAGGATTGATACAGTAATAAAATTAAATCTTCCTGATGGGAAAACAGCTTGGTTTAACCCAAGCCCATTACTAAAGCTTTCTGGAGATGAAACTAAAAAAGTTAATACTTCTTTAGATCAACTAGCAGTATTTCCTTATTTAGACAATACAGAAGCAGTGGACATTTATACGCTTGCCGCCGACAGAAACACGCCTAAAGCTGAGAGAGTGACGTGGCAAAAAAATACCCGCATTGAGCTAGCTACAGATACTCAATCACCTGATGTGATGGTGACTGCTCCAACTGAGTTAAGTATTTTGAAGGCAGGTCAAACATTTCCTTGGATAATAAGCTTAGATGATAATAGTAAACATTTTTCCCATGTAGATTTTTATATTAATGATCAGCTTGTTGCACAAAAAGGCAACGGTATTTTTGGCAGAAGCTTTGAACTCATAACTAAATTACCTACTGTAATTACAGCGCAACAAGACCTTAATTTACGGGTTGACGCATTTGATCCTCAGGGCAATTTAAATACAAAATTTCAGAGCTATGCCATTGCAGAGAATGAACCACCAATCATTGAATACAATAAATTTATTTCTCATGTTGAAATCACTAAAAAAACTAGACTAAATTATGCTGAATTTTGGGTCAGACAAGGTGCAGAATATACCTTTGAGATGGACTTGAATGACGATGTTGAATTGACTGAAGTTAAAATTGAACGAGTCCTATCTGATGGTGGCCGAGTGGTAGAGTTCTCTAAAGAGTTTGTTACTAGTTGCGCAGATTTACCGACAACTCATACCCAAATACATCCAAGAGTGCTATTTAATCATGCCGATACCCAACTCTACGAGGTAGTTGTTACAGATAACTTAGGCCAACAAAGCAAGCGCCAATTTTATGTTCACCCTTTAGCTAATTTAGTACCTGGGGTGCGCATTGTTTCTCCTGCGGAACAACAGCAAATTGTAGCTGGGACATTTAACTTAGTCGTTCGTACCATTATGACGGATGATAGAGCCTTAGATGTTAAGAAGTTAACATTTTTTGCAAATGGAACCGCTTTAGCGCCTTTGAGTTCAAAGCCAATTAAACCTAATGAAAATGATTTAGAACAACTAGCTCATATCTATAATGATTATGAAGCACAATATGGTGAAGAGTTAGCAAAACTATATGCTGATAAAGATTCTGAAAACCTTCAAGTTATCGAGTTTATTTATAATTTACCTACATCTTTAGTCAAAGATAATCAATCTATTGTTCTCAATGCTTCAGTTAAAGATGAAGATAATGCATTGGGAAGTGATGAAGTTGTTATTGTAGGTGTAAAAGATAACATTAAACCTAGTGTAGCGATTTTAAATCCGAAGATTCAACTTGGCTTAGTTGAGAGCAGTATTGCAAATGTTGAATTTGTAGGATTCGATAATGTGAAAGTATCAGAGCTTAGGTTGTTTACTAAACTATCTGCTAAATTAGGAACGGATACTTTTAGTAAAGAATATGGAAACGCCATTAGAGTTATTTCAGAGATCCCAAGTCGTGATGCAAATACAGTCACGACTAATAATATCGATACTCCTATCTATCATCATGATTACTCACTACCAACTTATACACAGCTTTATGAATTATTTCCTGAGTTAAACAATCATACGGATGCAGAGTTTTACTTATGGTTCATGGTTAGTGCTTTTGATGCTGTGGGTAATGAGGAGAACATAGAGAACGCTTTTAAAATAAATATTGATCAACGACCTGTAATTGACATTGTTGCACCAACATTAGGAAGTAGAGTTGTAGAAGGAGCGAATGTTGCAGTTAATATTCATGCAAGTGATGACGTTGCGATTGATCATGTCCGAGCTATTGTTAAACATAAAGGACATGTATTAGAAACAAGACGCTTTGTTCAAGGCCCATACACTTTTGTTTTTGAAGCTCCTGAATTAACAAACAATATACAAGATAATCAAGTAGAGATTGAGGTTGAAGCTATAGATACTTATGGCGTGAAGTTTAATGACCTTGATCGTCATACTGCTAAAGAAAAATTAACTCTAGCTATTAAAGGAGATGAGGCGCCTGTTGTTTCAATAACTACACCATTAACAAATAGTCAAGTGATTGAAGGACAGACATTACTAGTCCAAGCAATCGCTGCAGATGATGTTGGAATTGCAAGCGTTAGCTTAAATATCAAGGGGTTAACTGGTGGGGATCGAACACTTTCAGATGTTAGAGCTCCTTATGATTTTCTTTTTACAATACCTTATGGCCAACAAGGTAAACCATTGTCATTAGTTGCCAATGTCGTTGAGCAAAAATCAAACGGCCCACGAACGGTCAGTTCAGCCCCGATTGATTTAGTCGTTGAAAAAGATGTATCAACTCCTGTTGTGAACATAACCCGCCCATTGATGGGAGCTACTGTAACAGAAGGTACTTCATTGCTTTATAGTGTTGATGCAATCGATAATGTTGCTGTTTCAAGTGTCAATATCCGTTTATATTTTGATAAAAATAACAATGGTAACCTAGAAATTAATGAATTAGTTGGCCAAAGCTATAGTACAGTTAACCCATATAGTGGGACTATTAATTTACCAAATTTTGTTTCATTAGGCATAGACCCAACGGTAACTGATGAGTTGAATTTAGTCTTTGAAGCTGTGGCTAAAGATGGAGCAGGCAATACTGCAAATCAGCGTAATTCACTTAAATTCCGAGTTAATTCAGCACCTCAAGTCAATGACTTGAGGTTATTGGATATTAATGGCTTAGCTTTTCCAAACAAAACTGAGTTAACTGTTGGGCGCAACTATATTGTGAATGTGTTAGCCCAAGATTTGGAAACCGGAATTGATTCATTAACACTTTATCGTTCAATAAATAGTTCAGAAGACTCAGATTTTAGCCTCGTAGGTCATGATGAACTGGCGCCATTTCATTTTGAACAGAGCAGTGAAGATCTCTCAGTTGGAGATATTATTTATTTCCGTGCAACGGCAACAGATACGCATGGTATTTCTTCTTCAATGTCACAAGCTTATAGTTTTATAGTGGTCGCAGATAAGGCTCCAACAGCAGAAATTATTCAGCCTAGTCAGCAACAGAGCTTTGCGATATCTGGCGAAGCAATAGAAGTGTTTGTTCGCGCAAAAGATGATTTAGGTATTGAAGGTATCGATCGAGTAGTTATATTGGTCAATGACAAACCATCGGCCATTATTCGTACTTCAGAGGAAAACTCTAACATCTTTAAAGGGACTATTTTTCCGCCTTTAGATGCAGAAGGTCTGGTTATTCAAGCGATCGCCTATGATAAATTAAATCAACAAGGACTATCGCAGCCAATACAGGTTGGAATTCTCACAGATACTGTTGAACCTCAATTATTATCGATTTTCCCAATTGATGGGCAAATACTGTCGGGTGAAAAGCCCCTGATCTCTCGAGTGGAGTTTAAAGATTTAGGGAGCGCGAGTCAGCGTAAAGTGTTACAAACTTGGATACGAGAGTATCGAGATGAGGTTGGAAATTGGCTGGAGTTAGCTCGAATTACGCGAGAATTAATTCGTGATGATTTAACGTTAGGTAATATGGGTTATAGGGTTAGTGAACCTTCTCATAATCAGTATGTCTATTGGACAGAATTTAGTGATGGCAATATTTTAACTGATCAACAATTTACACAAGAACGCGTTCGTTTAATTACAAATATAGAGAGTCCAAATCATACGGTAACAGAGCAAAGTACACACCAAGTTGCTTACCCTATCCAGAGTCGAAGTTATCTGGCTGCTAATGAAGATGATATATCTTTGGGTAAAACTATTTTTTATAATGCACTTGCGCGCTATGAAACTCAGCATGTTAAACAAAGTTCAGTATCTGCATGGTCTACACATTCGTTGCAAACTGTCCAATCATTATATCAAAGTTATAATCTCTTATCAGTAAATGATAAAAATGAAGAATACTATCCTAAAACAGGTCTATTTTTAACTGACTATATTGATTATCAAACACCTACTGTTAATGGTGAACGCGCAATATATTCTCCATTGATTAATGAAAATATTGAATTATTTGATGGTGTGATTTCTGATTTATATGCTGCTGATGGACTAATATTAGCAACTAAAACTGGTATTGAATGCCTTGGCTGTAAGTATGAAACAGATTTTGTTTATGCATTAAAAGATCAGAGAAACCCACAGAATTTACCAACTGACTATTCATCAGAAGATGGAGAGTTACTCCTGTTTACAAAAGCCAATCAAGATAGTCAATTCGGTGTCCCTTATTTGTTAAGTGGATCAATTTCGTTGCCATTTAAAGAAACTTACAGAGTAACTCAAAGTGGCAGCTTAGCGCTGGTTGCAAATGGTTTTGGTGGAGTGCAAGTAATCAATATTGTTGATATCGAAAATCCCTATCATGTAGGTTATATAAAGCCAGAAGGATTTGTCAGTGATGTTGTTGTTTATCAACAGTATGCAATTATTGCAGCGGGAGTCCAAGGTTTAGTAATCGCAGATCTAAGTAAACCTGACTTACCGATTATTGCTAAGTTAGATACAGCAGGTGTTGCTGTTGGTCTAGATATTAAAGGTTCGACCGTTTATGTAGCTGATTCTGGTAGCTGGAATGGCTCTGGCGCTTTACATTTAATCTCAGTGAATGACCCACGAAATCCGCAAATATTGGCTTCTCATTTAATATCAGCAGAGCAAATTAATTTACAAACAGCAGGTGCGTTTAATGTCAAAGTATTTGGAGATAAAGCATATGTTAGTACATTCTCAGTTGATCAGGAAAATACACCTATTGAAGGTGTGGTAGAAATAGTTGATATTTCAAAGCTTTTAAATAATCTGCCTGATATTACGCAACCCATATTAAGTCATAGACCGACTAAAACGGATGACTTTATGGCTAATGACATTAACTTAGTTGATGGAAAAATCGTCATAGCAGCGGGTAAGCGAGGTTTGGCAGAAGTTAGTTTTCCAACTTTAGCTGTATTGTCTCACTATCCAGAAAATCAACAATCTTTTGTTAGAACACAAAACCTACTCGGTCAGATTAAGTTCTCAAATGCAATATTACCTCAGACTGATTTAGCCCAATATATTGAGATAACCCGAGGTCATCCTGATATTGGTGAAAACGTCACAGATCAATTTGTTTTAAGTTTTATTCAATTAGACGATGCCACTGATTATAGTGGTGTGGAGCTTTCGTTGTTACAAGGTTCATCTCTTGCACAAAATACGACTTATTTTGTTAAAATTAAAGAATCGTTACCTGCAGTATCCGGGTACGCTATGACAAATGATTATGTGTTTACCTTTACAACTGGTTTAACCGTCCAAGGAGAACTTCCTCAATTAGTAACTCTGTCACCACAATTTGGTTCAATTAGGGGAAATACACAAGTCACCATTATAGCTTCGGGTATCACTGATAAAACCACTGTCGAATTAGCTGGTCAATCTCATCAAATTTCTGAATTTAGGATGATTGATGAGGGAACAAAGCAAGCTTCGTTTAAAATTACTACTCAGCCAAATTATGCAGGCCCTGCAGGTCTTACATTAATTAATGATAAATTTATTAAGCAAACATACCCAGGTGCATTTACTTACGTTGATTTACTCAAATTATCTTATGCAAATCCTGCGATAGTAAAATCTAGTCAGTTGGGGGTATCGAACCGAGTTGATTTAATTGGTCATGGCTTTAATCCTCATATTCAGCTTGAATTTAAGCGTCATGATGGCTTTGGGGAAACTCATCGTTTTGAGGTAGATGGCGATGTTGTTCGATTATATAGTGCACAAAAATTAAATGTGCTTATCCCAAGCTTTGGTGAGGATTTTAGAGGCTTTGTTGATATTATTTTAACAGACAAACAGGGCCGAGTAAGCTCGTTGCCTCAAGCAATTTTTTATGGTGAACTTGCTCAAAACCGTCAGATAATGACGAGTGATCCATTGAGCATGGAAGAAATTACTAAATACAATAATCCTCAAAGTGGATCGCGTTTAATTGATCCCTTAAGGTTACCACCAGGTAAGATTACTGATATAAACATTGATGATCAGCAAAGCATTGTATATGTACTTGGCCGAGGGATTAATGCTTCAGGCGTTAACTCACCTGAGCGTATCGATGATAAAGAATATATCGATACTTATTATGCTCCAAGCTGGTTATCAGTGGTAAAGTTTGATGTCTCACGTCTAGAAGATGCAACTCCTATGCATGGCTTAGGCTACTATGATTTACCGCAATCTTTAGTTGCAACTGATTTAATTCGCTACAATGGCCAGCTGTATGTAAGTGCTAAAGGAGCAAGCTTTCCTTATGTAGATTATCCATATGAAGATGATAATTATTTACTGGTATTTGATGAAGTTGATATCGATCAAGATAGTGCTCAGCAAGATAGAACAATCAAAAACAGTATTCGTTTACCAAATATGGGGCAAGTACTAACCAGTTTAGTGAAAGATAATTTACTTATTCTTGTCAATTCAAATCAATTGGTATTAATTGATATTGCAGAGCCTCTAAACCCAGTGATCAGTAAAGTAGTGCCTTCAAATAAACTAATTAATAAAGTTGATTTGTTAGAAGATTCATTATTGATTAATTATCAAGTTAACAATAGTGGTACTGTCACTGAGCAAATAGACTTAACAAAGCCTGATTTACCCGTCATAGCTAATTACTCTTTAGATGAACAGTTATCCGTTTCTCCACTTGCGACTTACGTCGCCGATAATGAAAGTCAGCTGACTCGTTGGGCAATAAGTCAAGGCTCAGCGCAAAAGCAAAGTCGTTATGTTAATAATGGCTTTAATATTCAAATGCCTTATCAAGAATTATTAAAACAAAAAGTAACCGAAACCTTAGGTTATCAATTATATAATCCTCCAAGAGAAAAAGCAGACAAAGATAATGTAGCCACGTTAGGTATTTTAAATACAGAAAAGGCACATGGTGTACGCTTTGTTGATGCGATTAATTTATGTAATTTTACTTGCCAATTAACCGATATTGAAGTCAGTCAGCATGGGGTTGCATTTGTTGTGGCACAAAATACAACAGATGCAGTGAGTAAATTGAGTATTGTTGATACAAAAACCTTGGATGTAGTGGCAACTTACCCTAAAGTAAAACAATCCATAAATATTGATGATTTTCTAAAAGTCACTTTTAATCGTTCAGTATTATTTAATGGGCTCTCTGCGGATGAGTTCACCAAACGGTACGTTAAACTTGTAAAATCAGATGGTTCAGAACAAGGTGAGCCTACTAGTTTTAACTTTGAGTATATGAAAAATGATACTCAATTAATCATCCGACCACATACTATATTGCTTCCTAATCAGCAATATGAGTTGAGATTACTAGGTGATCCTGCCAGTTATAGAGCAATTGGTTTACCTTCTTATCAAATCCAATTTACTACGTTTGAAAAACCAACCTTGCCATTTAATATTGAGAGTATTGAGCCAAGATCAATCAGCACAACAGGTGGGACAACATGGGTTAAGTTGGATAGGGCTATTACTAGCCCTACATTCAAAGTCGCTGATCGCCTAGCTAAAGTCATTGATCAACAGGCTAATACTTACCAACTGGAAATATTAGGTGGTGTTTCTGGGTTGGCGAGTCTTTCAGTCAAAGCAGAACAACAGACAGTATCACAGTTGGCGGCTATTAACTTTGTCAGCGAGCTCAATCTAAAGTCGATTATGCCACAAGTAGGCTCAGCCAATGGTGGTGATACATTGCGCCTAACTGGTTCAGGATTTGAGGTCGGAACAGAAAATTTATTTTTACAAATAGGTGATAATTTAGTTCCCAATAGTCATATCAAAATTATTGACTCTAATACTCTAGAGTTCGTTTCTCCAGCAGGTCGTTTAGGCCATGCAACTATCACTATGAGTTATCAAGATGGACGTTATGCTGATTTAGTAAATCACTTTGAATACCGCACACCTAGTCAATTTGAGGTACAAGGGCAAGGTTTTATTTATGACAGTCAAGTCGATCCTTCTGGAAACTATTTATTTTTAGCTGCGGGTATTAAGGGGGTTTTAATTCAGGATTTAAGCCTTGCAGAGAAAAATGAGAAGAGTTTGGTAGCCCAATATAAATTACCCGAAGGTTACTATGCTTTTGGCGTAACTGGCTTTTTTGAACGTAATAATGATCGTCTTTTTGTCAGTGCAGCCAAAATGACCTCAAATGGTGAACTGTTAGATAATTCAGCGAACGTATTTGTTTATGCTATCAATGGTCAAAATATTTCACAGGCTCAGTTAGTAAAATCAATGCCGATAGAGAGTAACTTTGTAAAAGGAATTTTAGCGAATAATAATCAAGTCGCTTTAGCTGCAGGGCAATATGGCTTTGCCCTAGCTGACAGTTATTTACATACTAAACTCTATATTAATGATGTGGTTTCAACTCCGTATGATGTTCTTGATGTTGCTAGTCTAAATCATACCAACGGCAATAGTTATTTTGTTGTAACTTCCGGTGAATTTGATTTTACCAAAAATACATTAAAGACTAATGATATTGGCCGAGGGCATACATATGTTGTTCAAAATAATGCATTTAGTGGCTTATCAACCATAAGCCAAGTTAATTTACCTGCAGCTAAAGTAGCTACGCAAGGTAATTATGTTTATTTGGCTATGGGGGCATTAGGTGCTGCAATCGTTGATCTTACCGATCCAACAAAACCAAGGGTGATAACAAGGTTAACTGACTTTGGTAATGTTTTTGATATAGCAGTTAAAGGCCATCAGCTTTTTTTAGCTTTAGGTGAGCTAGGTGTAGTTGTTTTAGATATCACGGATCCAAATAAAGTTACCCAAGATACAGGGTTTATTACAAGTCGTTTTGCAGTTCACAACCTTGTTGATACGCCTTATTCTATGATTACAGTCGCAAATTCACTTTTAACCACTAAGCCACAATATGTTATTAACCGATATATAGATAACGATTTAAGAGTTATAGGTGTTAATCCTTCACCGAATTATTTAAATACACTTAATAGCAAAAAAGTACAGATCCGGTTTAATAAAGCTATTGACCACTATGCGCCAAACTTAGATTTGATTCGTGTGGAGGACCAGTTTGGAGGTCGAATTAGTAGTGATATCTCAATCGTAAATAATGATATTTTGATTTTACCTGACCTGTCTCAACTTGATTTTAATGATACGCTAAATGTTAAAATTGCCTCCGGAATGCGAAGTGTAAAACCAACTAACAATGGAAATACAATTACTCTGGCAGTCAAAAAAAGTGGCGAACAGTATTCATTCACTTATTTATTGGGATTAATTGAACAATATCAGTTGTTAGACTTGGCACCTCGCCGCGTAATTATTGGTGAAAGGAAACATCATAAACTAACTGTTTTGGGCAAGATTACCGATAATACTGAATTGTTTCTTACTATTGGGGGAGTTCAAGTCCCAGCTGTGAGTATCGAAGAAGACCAGACTAACGAAAATGTTTCAATTTTAGCTTTCACAACTCCTCAGTTTACAGAAGCTGGTCTTTACGATTTAAGCCTTGAAGTTAAACAACAAGGCTTCAGTACAAGTGCTCACTTAAAAGGAGCAATTGCAGTTGATCAAGTACTAACCGCTGTTAATCTTGTGCCACGTTGGACGGATGTTAAAGGTGGGGAGTGGATTACTCTTTACGGACAAGGATTTGAACCTGGTTCGAGTATCAGTGATGGAACTCGTATCAAAGTTGGTAACACGTTTGCATCACAAGTACTTGTTTTATCGAGCAAGGAACTTAAATTCTTAGCACCACATAATTTGTCAGGTCGCCACAGTCTTACATTATTCGATCGTAACAACAAAGTTGGAAAATCGACCAATGTTTGGTTAGGTTACGGTTTAACCCAAGAGAGTGAAATTTCAGCTCAGGGTGTCCAAAGCTATAGTTTGCTATCATTACTAGAACAAAACATGGTTATTTCAGCAACGGGTTATTTTAATTCGTTGACACCAAAAGCAAGTGTATCCGGTATTTCTTTACCAGCTCCATTATTGAATATCTCTGTAGATGCAAATTCCCCTAATCAATTGATGATTGCAGGCGGGAGTACTGTATTACCTCAGGATTCTTTTGGATTATATGAGATTGACGAATATATTACTTACAAAGCAATAGAAAGTAAGCGATTCAATGCTGAAATATTAGGTCTTCCGATTGAGTTATCGCCAAAAGAGGCTGCGTTTATTCGTTATCATCAACCTAAGAAACAGAGTTTTACTTTAGATAATCATTCTGTTACACCTTATCGCTTACCACTCAAACAATCCCCGCATTCAAACGAGCAAACAGCATCCGCGGCAGGGTCAATGGGCATTATTTTAAGTAGTCTTGATGATATTGCTAATATTCCAGTATTGCATAAAGAGTCATTAGAAAATAAAGGTGTAGGTACACTTGCTGTAGCAGTTGCAGCTCAAGATTTTAGTATTTTTACTAGCACTATAACAAATAGATTGCCTGATGGCGTAAAACCACCTTTAGAATGTGAGTTTGTTGGTGGGGAAACTGATCAAAGAATACTTGGAAGTATCAATTATTTAGACCCTAGTGACCCTGTGTTCATGTCACAAACCCATTTAATTGAAGCCGATTACCGCTTGTATCTAGAGCAAGATGGTTGGATATATATTGGCGGTGAAATAGGTTCTAAAATCTGGCAACCCGGTGAAGATTGTCCTCTTTATGATACACAAACATTAAGTCCTGCATCGACACACTTAGATCGCTCTGTATTACAAGCAATAAACTTGAATTCTCCACATCGTATTAAGCAATTGAGCGTATCTGGGAATGTACTCGATATTGTCCCATATCAACAGGTTCTGTTAGTTGCGTTGGGTAATGAAGGGGTGATCGTTGTTGATAAACAACTTACTCAAGTACTGCATCATATTAAGATAGACGAGCACATACAAAGTTCAGTGGGTGCTGCTTTCAAATTGACAATTCATGGCTCAACGTTGTTTGTTGCTCAGCAAGATGGCGGGGTATTGATTTACGATATTGAAAATATTGAAGCGCCTCGTTTATTGTCTGCTGGAACAGACGCAACGATTTATGATACTGCATTGATTAATAGCAGCATTATCAGTGCTCAAGGTAAAGCTGGAGTTCATGCTTATTCGTTACCGGGTCCGCTAGTTTCTCTAACCAATATTGATAAAAATGGTTTTTTAGCTAGTGGAGAGATTCTTCAGGTTGAGTTTAATGAAGCTGTAGCGACAAAATCTATCTCTTTAGAGATCGAAGTACTCAATAGCCAAGAGCGAATCGATGCCACATTACATGCAGTCAATGAAGAGGCTGGAGCGAGCAAGCAATTCAATGTGATAGCAAATATTTTGGCTAATACACGCTACAGAATCAAAATCACTCAGGCTAATGATATTAGAGGTGGTGAATTATTTGCACCTTTTGCCCAAACATTTACTCTGTTACCTCAAGAAAGAATTAACATTGAGTCAACATCGGATTCAATATTAAGGTTAGGCGAGTTACAGGAGATCTCGATATTTGGGCAAGGGTTTACTAATGAATCTCAAGTTTCAATTGGCCAATATCAATTAGAGTCAAGTTATGAAAATGGTCACTTAATCGTCGACCTATCTGGGTTGAGTTTCTATGATGCTAAACCAGGTCAATATGCCGTTAGGGTTGTTGACGGTGGATTCTCCGATACTTTGTTTGGCGCATTGGTATTAGGAGATGAGATAAATAGTGAAACCAGTTTTGATTTTAGCTTAGCGTCTGGGCCTGTTGAAGGACGCTATTTGTTAACTGTTCAATCAAATAGTGAAGTATTCTTACCCGGGGACAAAATTTTATTACGTGATAGTTTAGGTAGAGAGCTATTCACAGAGAAAGTTGACCAAGGTAATTATATCCTTAATTTAGAAGAAGACGTCATAACGAGTCAAAAGCTACGTTTTAGGATCCCTAAAGTTGTAGCACCAGACCAATATCAAGTTGTTCTTCTGAGTGATGGTGAAGAAATCTTATTAGGACAATTTAATTATCAACTTGCTCGTGGTACTTCTATTGATTTACCGAATTACCCACCAATGACTATTGGCGCCATGTTAACAGCAGACGACGCATTGTTTGTTGGTATCGCACAAGGTGCGGAGCCAACAGCAGGCAATCCTTATTTAATGCCATTTGGTCTTGAGATATATGATATGCGCTTGCCTTTAACTCCCAGACGAGTTAGTCAGCTCCCTTTGCATGACAAAGTTAGGGGATTAGTTCAAAAGGATAATTTATTGATTGCGGCAGCTGCTAAGCAAGGTGTGGTGATTGTTGATGTCCGTGATCAAACTCAGCCATTGATTTTAAAGGAGTTAGCTTTAGGTGGTTACAGTGCTAACGATGTTGCTCTTAAACATCAAACAAGTGTGTTGGCGATTGCTGCAGCCAGTGACTTAAATGATGGATATATACGTTTTGTTAATTTAAAAAACCAAGATTTTGCCCCTCCATTAGGTTTTAACACTATCCCACTTAGCCAAGGCGATTTACTTGGTAAGCCTCTGCAGCTTTCTTGGCAAGGTAATAATTTAATTGTTTTATTGCAAAAGCAAGACGGTTTGTATTTGGTCCAATTTGATAAATTGGGTGACTCGTTAAGTTACACTATAAATAAACTAGCATTAATGGATTATCTCGGTGGAACAGTCAGTATGTTTGTCACATCTGACAGTATTATGATGTCGGTAGATAACAATTTAATTATGCTAGAAAAACAAGCTGATGGTGAATATCAAGTTGTTCATAAAGAGTCGTTAACTTCAGATACCGTTTTACTTGAAAACTCAGGTAGTCAATATCAATCAACCGAACAAGGTTTAGAGCAAATTTTACCTATTGGGCTCAGTGTGTCTGAAGTTTTATCAACTAGTGGGAAATATGCTGGACCGGGTGACATTATCACCATAAAGCTTAACAACCTAATTAATACCCAAACAGATCATTTAATGAAGGTGATCCAACTTTATGCTGATGGTAATCAAATCGACTTAGCCGAATTTCAAGCCATTAATACTATTTCTGGTGGGGTGATTAATATCCCTATCGCTGATTTAGGTTTAGCTAATAATACTGATTTAACTTTAAGTATCTTAGCAAATTTGCAAAATATCAATGGCGAAATCTTAGCTACTCAGGCTGATTATAATTTTATTTACCATAATCAGATGGCAGTTTCGATAGATGCTGTTCAACGAGTTTCTGTATCAGGCGAGCTAGGTAGTCATTATTTCTATGCTGATGGGACAGAGTTTGCTCGATTAACTGGTAATGGTTTTGGACAAGATAAGGATTTATTAGCGGTTTGGTTTGGTAATCAACTACTAGATAATGATTCGCTTATTAGTGTGACAAACACAGCTATTGATATAAAAGTACCAAAGCTATACCTAACTGGTCAATTGATACCACTTACAATAACAGTAGCAGTTGTTGATCGACAAGCTAGCTTACTTGGTGGTGCTATTGTGCTACCGAAGTTATTGCTTCAGGATATTTATCCTGCTTCGGGTCCACCGGAAGGAGGGAACTTTATTACTCTAAGAGGCTTTGGTTTTAATGCTAATACACAGTTTGATATTGCCGGTAAACCAGTAAATCAGACTAAGGTTATTTCAGCTAACGAAGCACAAGTTCGAGTACCAAGTAATGATTTTGGTTTTGCTGCGGTTAGAGCAACAAACGCTAATATGAAAGGCAGTGAAAGTGTTTCTCCTGTATCTTATTTTTATGCAGCCAAAGAAACAGCTAAATTAGATGTAGATCAAGATCAAAACAATCCTATAAAAGCAATTCATGTTAACGACAACATTGTTTTAGCCTTAACCGGTGGGGAATATCAGCCTTATGACTTGGATGGAAAAAAGCAGACAAAATTAATTTCTAATCAAGCCCAATTAACCTTAATTGATAGTTCTGATCCAGTGATGCTATCGACTATAAATAAACGTGTTGGCAACGATGAACAACCATATCATTTTAGCACAACCATAAAACCTGATGGGTTTAAAGCCTTAGCAGTTATAAAGCAGTTCTTATTAGGTGTGGGTGCTGATGAAGTTTATTTATTCAATAGAATACAGCCAGCTACACCACAGTTTATTAATAAAACTCAATTACGAGGCAAAGCAACGGCAATCGTAACGAGTGATAAGCTGATCTACATTGCGACTCAAGCTGGTATTTCTATCTACACTATTAATGAACAGCAATTACTTGAAGAACTTAACTTCGTTTCTAGTAGTCAACTTAAAGGAGTCGCTTCAGGGCTAAAAATTCAGCATGATCGTTTATGGGTAGTTGTGTCTTCTAGTCGGAAACTAGTCGAGATTGAATTATCTTCAGGGATGTACCAAGTAGTTAGAGAAATTAGTTTGGTTGATAAGAGTAATCGACGCTTGCCAATTTCAGATATAGTGGTGCTTGATGAGTTTGTATTGGTGGCAACCGGTAAAAATGCCACAGTTGAATTAGTTGACCAGCAATCAGGTGAAAGTATTGTCAATTTGAATTTAGCTTACCTTATCCGCAATGGTGATATTTCAGCAGATAAACTCTTACTCAAAGGTTCGTTGTTAAGTGTTGCGGCAGGTCATGGAGATGTTCAGCAATTTAATATTGCCCCATGGTTTGCCGGTCAATTTAATACAAACATCGAGTTGGATAATTACTACGCAGTGATGGGCTCTGTGACAGATATCGCATACTCTGGTGATGTGTTGTTTGCTTCTGCAGCTTACTTAAGGGATCATTCCGGTCAAGCAATAGAGAGCCCAGTGCCTCTAAACTCAACCTTTTCTCGGATTGGCGGAGGAGTATATAGTTTCGCTAAACAAGACTTTGCACTTCTGTCACATTATCCAGAGACTGGACAAATACTGGGTCCTGACGAGGTAATTAGGCTCCAGTTCAATCATATTATTGATCATCAAGCCTTTAATGATTTTGCGCAGCAATTATTTAGAATTACTTTGGATAGAGTACCAGTGTCAGGTATATGGCATTTGGATACAACAAATCTAGGCTCATTAGTAAGCTTTGTACCGGATCAAAATTTCATTATTAATAAGCGCTATGAAGTTACAATTGATGGTAGTTTAATTGATATTGGTCAAATTGCATTAGGAGCAGATTATCGCTTCTTGTTTGTAACCTCTGAGTATGAACAGCCCAAAATTGAAAGTATTTCACCTCGATTTGGAACATGGCAAGGTGGTCAAGAGATAGTGATATTTGGTGATAATTTCAATGTAGATACTGAATTCTTATTAGGTGATACACTAATTTCACCTGATAAGACTCAATTTTACAGCCAAAACAAAGTGGTGGTGATTGCCCCTGGTTTAAATCAAATGCCATTACAAAATCGTTTGGTTGGTTTGACAGCTCAGCAAGGAAATCAACGAAGCTATCAAGATGGCGCATTCACTTATATTACGGATCCGACAATCGAGAAAATAGGTGCTTTTAATGCCAGCACGCAATCTGTGGATACACAGACGGTAGAATTTGGTTTTAATACAGCCGTAAGACTTGCGATTGAAGGGCAAGGGCTTAGTCAAGAGTCAATAATATTAATAAACGACCAACCAGCTCAAAATGTAACCTTCATTAATCGTACTTTGGTGACATTTGATTTACCTCAAAACACCTTAGGACAACTCACGATTGATATTACAAATTCGGATAATATTGACGCTCAAACTCGTAATACCGAGTTATCAATTGTGCTGATAGCGAAAGATGTTTTGAGTAATATTGATCATTTCGCTTTGGATAACCATCATTTAGTGACTGTTAGTAATCGAAACAAACGTTTGCAAATTGCTGCGCTCAAGGATGCGAAGTTAACGCCTATCTCTGAGGTCGAACTTATACAAGCAGTTAAAGCCGTTGCTATCAAACAGCAATATATTATTATTCTTAATCAAGATAATAGTTTAGTTACATACCAAGCTAATAATCATAATATATTTACTGAAGTCAACCGTATAAATTTAGAAACTACTCTTGATATTCGCTCGATTACTTTAGCTGAAAAAACTATTATTATTGAATCTGATACTGGATATTTGTTAGCCTCTGTGCGCGGTCAAAATGCTATTAAATTAGGTGTTGACGTACAAGATGCGATTGCTTATGCAGATCGGTTAGTCGTTCTTACTAATGGCCAAACGCTAACTCTTTATTCTCAAAAGACACTTCAAATTGTTGGCGAACCTTTGCAATTAGATCGCACAGGGTTTACAGATTTGGAGGCAAATAATAATCGTTTGTATATCAAGTCATCGAGTCAGCTTAGCTTAGTTGATATGGCCGACATCTATCAAAATAACTTATTAGAAATTGCGCAAACCACGAGTGTTGGTTCAGATAACTTAGTGCAATTAAATGGTGAGTTAAGTACTTGGTTTAATGGTGATAAAGTTGTTTTATCCGATGTGGATTTAGTTGGGCAAGAGCTGGTACTAAATACTCTTTCTAAGGTCATTTTTGATAACAAAGTAACACAATTAATGTTTTCCGAAGAAAATCTCTGTGCTTTGAATCAGCTAAATACGTTAAGTTGTACCGCGGTACCCCTACTTAATATTACTGGCTCGCCTACTTCTGTTATTACAGCTAGCCAACAAAGCATTTACTTTGATTTAGTAATGGATGAAGCAGCATGGCAAAAGGCATCATTATCATTAAAGCAAGGTGGTAACTCAGTAGCTGGGTACAGTGAAGTATTCGATAATCGCCTTACATTTACGCCGTATAGTCCTGGTTTTGTCTTCGGAGATAAACTCATAGCTAGACTTCATGCTTTTCCTGAGCAGAGTATAGATGGTGGTTATGTTAACTTTGATTTGCCATATTACTTTGTAACTCATCCTATTTTTGATATTCAGCCGGCAAAATTAGATTTTATTTACCCAAATACCACGATTACAACAAGACCGACAGATTTCACTATGTTTGGTGAATACTTAGATGCAATCACATCTATTCAAATCGGTGATTTATCGTTAGATCCTTCTCAATTTACAGTTAATGAACATGGAACCGAAGTTTATTTTTCGACCATTTTTGCTAATGCGGGCCCTTTAAGTGTTACAATTGGGCATAATCAGCATACAGATACTTTATTAGCTGCAATTAATGTCTCAGATGCAATTTCAGTGACACATTTAACGACAGATAACATTAGAGGAAACTCTAAGTTATCTGATAGCGGTGGTAATAAAGTACAGGTTCAAGGTAAAGGCTTATCCGGTGATCTGCAGGTATACTTAGTTGCCCCTAGTTTAGCCGAAGCCCCATCTTTATCGACGAGAGTCGATTATTTACAACTAGGGCAAGGATTCTCATTCATTTCGCCTTCTGTTTATCCTGATGTGCTTTATGAATTGGTTATTGTTAAACCGAGTACCAAAGAGAGTTATACAGCGCCGATCCAACTTGAAGCCATAGATGATACGGCTCCAAAACTCATTTCACAGACGCAATTAAGTTATGCAAACGCTTTAACTTTAATATTAGATGATGAACTGGCAGTTCCGAAAGTAAAAGTTATACGTGAAAACCATGATTATAGAACTCTAAAATCTGTTGATGTAACGAACCAATTTGACCTTAATATTATTGGTAGAGAACTAGAACTTAAGTTAAAACCATCTAATCAGTTACAAGATAATAGCCGCTATTTCATTGAATTAACCAATATCCGAGATACAGATAATAACCTTGCAGTGGGAACAGGTTCAGAACCTGGGGTTTACTCTCAGACTTTAGAAACACATGATTCTCTTGCTCCACAAGAGATATCAGTAGTTCGCCACATTGATAGCCAGGAAGTTAATCTGGCTATGAATCTGACTCGAGGACGTCAATACCGATTTGATATAACTGCGATAGATAATTTATCTACTCAGCTCAACTATGAAGTACAGATTAGCTATGATGGTGTTAACTTTTCCGATTATTTAGCGCTCAAGAAAGAGGGGCTAGTCTCGTTTGTTCAGGTGCCTATCGATCAAAAGTTCAATCAATTAGCACTGAAAGTTACAGTAAGTGACTCGCAGAGCAACCGTAGTTTCAAAACGGTGCACGCTGCTATTGTTGAGCCGACAATTGATGTATCAGACTTAGTAACGACACCTGATAAAGTTGAAGAAATAAGTGCTGCCATAATTAGTTTATCAATCATGGGTGATTTTGATTTAGTCACTTCAGTTGATTTGAATGTGAATAATAAATGGTATCGAAGCCAATATGATCAGACAGCAAAAGAGGGGTGGGTTACTCTCAATTATCAAAATCCAAGCTTAAAAGCTATTGCCCCATCAAATGATATTACTGTCGTTGCACGGATTTATTATGGCTATCAGGGAGTGAAAGAAGTTACGCGTTCTTATGCGCTTTATAAAGATGCTACAGCTCCGACAGTGGAGATTGTGACACCTAAAGATGGTGATAAATTACCTTTAGGCGAGCAGGCAGAGGTCGTAATCCAATCATTTGATAAATATGGAATAGAGCATGTTGAAGTGTCAATTGATGGCGCACCTTATCAAGAAGTTGTGATACCTAATACCTATAGGTTTACTCCTGATGCTGCTCAAACAGTCACCTTACAAGCAAGAGCAAATGATCCAAATGGTAATATCGGTTATTCACAAAAAATTACGATTACCAGTTTTGATCCTTCACAAGGCGAGCCTGAATTAGCGATTTTATCTCCTTCTAATGGCGAACAATTTCGAGAAGGTCAGCAAATCGAATTAGAGGTATTAATGCGTCATATTGATAAGGCTTCTTTAGCTATGTATATCGGAGCAGATCCAAGTGATGTTAGTAACCCTCAGCCTGTTGATATTATCCGTAGTTCAGATCAGAGTAGTCGATTTAAATACAGTATTGAATTGCCACATGTTGATGAAAATGTAGTCGTCTTACTTGAGTTAACGAGTGATGATTATATTGCACGTAGTTTCATTAATGTAATTGAAGATAACGAAATTAATGAAGATATTGCTTTAACTATCTGGCCAAGTAAGCAATTACTAGCAGGCACTGGATTACGTATAAGTAGTCATATTCCAGAGTTAATGACTGATTTTAGTCAGAATTCAACGTTGCTGATCAATGAGATAGGGCTTGAAAATGAGATCCCGTTAGCACCACAAGACACGATTGTTGAAACCAACACCAAACCTGGTCTAATAACGATTTTTGCTAAATTACAAGACTTGTCTGGTAATGAGAAGTTACAGACAGAACAACTTGTTAAAGTACCATATCGTATAAGTGATAAAGAAGTAATTGCGAATTACGCTTCCGAATCTGGTTATTTAATCGATGTTGTATCGATTAAAGAGAATATTGTCCGAGCGATAGGAAACCAAACGGGAGGCTTTAGTATATTTAATGCTGATGAGCTTATTTATCAGCAGTTACAAGGCCGACTGATTACTATGGAAAAGATAGCTAATCGTATCCATTTGATTATCGAAAACAATAATCAAGTCCAAGTGAGTCAATTATTATTAGATCACCAGAGCATTTCAGATCCAATTCCGGTTTATGGTGAGATTTTAGCATTGGGTGACGATTATGTTGTCACACATCAAGGAAAAGCAATATCAGTTACCTTATTGCAGGGGCTCGGTGTTCCGGTAATTGGTTATCAAACTGATTCTGAGATTAAGGATGTGTCAATTTACCGCGATCTTTTATGGTTATTAACCAGCGATTCACTTGTTTCATTTAAGTTGAATCGGGAAACTTTGGCGCTTGAGAGAGTATCAAGTTATGCCATGGCAAACGGGGAAGGTTTAGCAGTCGATGCCAATGGTATTTACATCTTTCAATCATCCTCATTTAGTTATTATGAAGTTACTTTACAAAATGAACTGGTAGAAGTGACAGCTAATATACAGCTTGATGCAACAATAACAGAGACAGTGATCGACAAACATTATGTGTGGGTGCAACTTCAAGATCCGCAATTAAAACGGTTTTGGTTAGCGTTACGGCAAGGAAATGCCATGGGGGTGCTAGATTGGCCTAGTTCTTTAGCAATTCATGGTGAGTATGTTTATCAGTTTAATCATAATGAGTTGATTAAGTTTGCTACCGTTAAGACTAATTTAGATTTGGCTGTTATTGAATTAACAATGGTTAATACAGGAGTTATTTTAAGCAATATATCAGCTGAAATTACAGGTTCTGAGTTACAAATTACAAACCAGAATGATGAACAATTGACAGGGTATTGGCTTAATAAGGATAGTTTATTTATTACTGCGGCAGAGTTGTCTCAATCTGAATCAATCATTTTGACAGGTGCTGATGAGAGTACTTCAGTAATATTCAATTTATCCTTAAAAGATGAACCTCTTAGTAATAGCATGAGCGTAAATTTAAACTCCGTTATTGCTGAACAAGCAGCAGTTAATTTACAGTTAAATGCGAATGCTCAAGTAGCAGAACAAATTGAAATTAGTCCAGTTACTGACCATATAATTACCCCTACAGGGTATGCAGGGTGGTTAACTGTATCGCCAAAAAATACTCAACTGGTTGTTAAACAAGGCGAGACAAGCTTATTTAATCGCTTAATTCAATCTCAAACTAATAAGCAACCAGAGGGAAGTTTTGTTCTCTCATCGCCACAAAATAATAGTCAATATACTGAGGGTGAACTTGTTCATGTTCGTATGTTAGCTAGTGGTTATCAGCTTGACCGGTTTAAGTACTCACGTATTACTCTTCTTGATTTTAATGGTAATGAATTACTCAATTTACTCAGTAACACTGTTGAAGTAGATCAATCCTTTAAATTGCCAAAAGTAGATCGACTCGATACATACATTATCCGAGTTCGTTCTTACTTTGGCGATAGTTATAACTTCGTAGAGCGTACATCAGGGATTAAGGTGGTTCCGTTACGCCAGAAAATAGCTGCTTCTATCATAGGGATTGCCGATAAAGCCTATGTGGGTAGTCAAGTTGTACTGGCCACATCGGGGCAGTTGACTGCAAATATCGATGTTAAAAATAGCTCCGGGGCATTAATTGCAAGTGGTATTGCACCATTGACATTAATAGTGCCGACCACAGATAAACTTTTAGTGAATGCCTATCTTGAGGATGGTTTAGGTAATCAAGCGCAATTGACTAAAACGGTCCTCGTAGATGCTCCTTATTCAGTCACTTCAATTAATGCAAGTACCAGTTTTAATCATTTATTAAAACACCCAATAGAAAATTATCTATTATCAGGCAATAGTTTGTATCAGGGAGGGGATTTACTAAACCGATTCGATGGCGAAGTATTAAGTGCTGAGCCGTTACACGATCGGTGGATTTTATCATTGAAAGATACCGGTCTTGCGTTTGTTGAATCTGAAAACGATTTTGATGTACTTGGGTATTATTTAACTCAGGATAATATTGTTAAAACAATGGTTATCGGCGAAAAATTGATGGCTATCACAGAACATGACCAGTTAAAAAGCTTTGATATTAAAGCGAATAGTCTAGTAATTTCAGAAGAGCAAATTTCATCAAATACTGTAGTAATTGATATGGTATTTGATGGGAAGTCATTGTGGTTAATAAATCAAGATAGTCTTTCACAAGTCGATTTAGCATCTATGAGTATCGTACAAAATCATTCAGCTAAAGGCGAATTGCTTGATATTGCGTTGGTCGGGCAACGTATTGTTACAACCAGTGCTGACGGAACAATCTATGTTGCAAACAACTCCGGCGTGTCAGAGTCGGTTTTCTTGGGTATGTCGTTAACACAGTTATCAGTGTTTGGTGATGAGCTTTGGGCTATCAATGCACAAACCAATCAATTAATAGTAATAAGTTTTGATCAAAGTGAGCCTTATATTATTGCTCGGTTTAACTTAAATGCACCGATTGAAAATTTCACGATAGATAAAAATACATTACTATCAGCAACGGGGGCGCGTTGGGCTATTAACCATCCCTTATTGACAGAATATAGTTCAATTTATCGTTCTTCGTCATTTAAAGGAAGCAGCCAAGATGTTGCTTTGGTTAATGGGGCTTTGATTTCAGCTAATCAGGGTTATGCTCTAACTCGTGATATAGGATTACCTCATAAGCTTGAGCGCGAAGCATTTCCTGGTGAGTATGCGGGTGATTTTCGCGAGCTTATACGTTTTGAAGATGAGCTTTTTAGTATAGATAAAACCAACGGACATTTATATCAAATTAAGACTGGGCGGCTTTCGCACAGTAAAAAATTAGGTAAATTTAGTGATGTCACAGCGATTACAGTCTCTGAACAGTATTTATATATTGCTTCAGTTGACCGCGTTACAATTATCACCCGCGAAGGAGCGTTTGTATATCGTCTTCAGATTGCTGCTGGTGAAACAATCACTGCAATGCACAACGCCCACAATGGACTCTATGTTGCCACGCTTGAAGGTAAGTTGTATTTTGTTCAACATGGTGAAGCGCCGATTGATGAATTCAGCATTATTATCAAACCAGTGTTAAGTGGAGATACCTATTATACTGACATCAAATCGGCGGGTGACATCCTTCTATTAAGCTCTCATGAGGGATTACATCAGTTTAATGTCAATACTCAAGCATTAGCACTTAAAATTACAGGTGCTATTGATGATGTGAAAATACAGCACGGCTTAATTTGGTTTATAAAAAATAATCAATTGTTTACGACGTCTTTATTGTTACAACAAAGTCAGATTAACTTAATTTATACTTCGATGGCAGAACTTGTTGCTCTGGATGTATGGCAGAATCAAGTCGCTTTAGCACTCGGTACACAAGGGGTCGAACTTTTATGGGGCCATAGTGTAAATAAAACCTCAATTGCAGATTTAGCGAGACCATTTAGCCAAACACGGTTTGAACATGGTCAATCTATTGATTTAAGTTTAGCCAATACTCAATGGGTGGATAGTGTTACGTATCGTATTAATGATATCGTTGTCGCCCGCTCGCAACGTCCTCCATTTGAAGCCCAAGTACCGCTTCCAAGTGGGCTTAAAAATGGTCAGCCTTTTAGTATCACAGCTGAGACTATTGATCATTTTGGACAGCGTATTATTGGTCAAAGTCGCGGTATGTTATTACAAAGTAAAACATTGCCAGCTAATCCATTTAAAGTTTCTTTAGACTTTAAAAATCCGAGTTATGTGCCACAAGCACTAAAGATTCAAGCAAATGTTACAGATTCATCTGAAGATATTAAACAAGTTGAGTTTTTCCTCGCAGATCAGATTGATGGCCCTTATAAGCTAATTCGGAAGCATTATGGTCCGGAGTTTATTGTTCGCAATAATTTTGATTTGGCACAAAGTGGTCAGTTTATAAAAGCTCGCGCAATTGATACTTTTGGTAATGTTACTGAATCAACACCTTCGTCAATAGAACGTTTACTTGATAATCAAAAACCCATCTTAGGCCTAAATTTACTATCACCTTTGCAACATAATGAACGGGTAACAACCACTCACCCATACCAAGTTGAGATAAACATCAGTGATTTAGGTAGTGATGTTGCATTGGCTTTATTAAAACGTGATAGCAAAGTGATCTGGGCTGGTTTCGAGAGTCAAATAGTTCGTATAGATCAGAACGCCTTTAGTACTGGAGATAATTATCAATACACATTAGAAGTGACCGATCATGCTAATAATAAGTCAGAGGCTTCATTATTAGTTAAAGTTGTTGAAGATTCGGCACCTGTTATTAGTCAAGTAATTAAACCCAATACTATATTAGAGCAGTCTCACTTTAGTATTACGGTTAAAGCACAAGATGATATTCAATTGAGTGCTATTGAAGTACAGTGGCCAGATTTTACAAAAATCCAGCCAGTTAATAACCGTTCTGCAGAGCATACGTTTACGATTTTTGATTACCGCATGAAGCGTTTAACTGGGCAAATTAACCAACCCATTATTGTTCGTGTTTACGATGATCAGCAGCAAGTTACTGAATATTCAGTATCAATTTCTGTCACGCCAGATAGAGCTCCAGAATCCTCTTTATCTTTATTAGAAGCACCAATTAGTGCGATTTATGGTCGTCAAATTAACATATCTGTTAATAATTTAAATGTTGTAGATGATGCGGGTTTGGATGGGTTATCAGTTGATCTATTGGTTTATCATAATGATAAGTTAGCGCAAACAAAGGCAATTTGTCATCCAAACAATTGGCGTAGTTGTTATAGTTTTGAGCGAACAAGTATTAAAATACCAAGCCAGTCTATTGAGCAAGATACCTTATATTTAGCGCTTAAATTGACCGATAGATTAGGCCAGAGTAATGTGAGTGATAAATTAGCCATTGCTTTAACCCAACAGCCAAATGCAATAGTGTTAAGTAATGACTTTGATAATGCTAATTTATCAATGATTAATACTGGTATTGCTGCAGAGTTTGCTTTGAGGGTTAAAGATATTGCAAATCGCAATGTCGCTTTACAAAGAGTTGAATTGACACTGATGCAACAGGGTCGAAGTGATGTGCTTAGTTCTATTATTCAGGTAACAGACGTCGATGGAATCGCTCACTTTACTATGAGTACCGAGCAATTGTTGGCGGAGAATTATACTGTGTCAGCTAAGTTAGTTGATTATCCTGCAATAACTCCTTTATATTTTAATTTTGAAGTTCTACCTGGTGAGCCGCAGACAATACAGGTAAATCATATTGCGCCGACAAAGGCTAATGAAGCATTCGCTGTAACATTGACACTAGTTGATAGTGCTGGAAATATAACTACACAAGTTGTAGAACAAACGGTGTCTTTAGCTTTCAGTGATAGTGATTTCCATTTCGCATTTTCAGACAATATCAGAATTAGCTCACGATTAGATGCCAATGGTCTCTATCAAGGAGAGTTAGCTCGTGTAATATTACGAAATGGTGTAGCCGAAATTATGGTAGAGGCCTCAGAAAAAGCTGGGCAATATTATATGGAGTACTTGGCGCAACCAGCAGAAGCTTTTACCCTTAAATACCAAAATCAAGTGGACGGTGTCTATCAAGTTACGACATCCATTCCGGTGATGGTTGGTGCAAATACACCTCAGAAACTTGCGTTTGCTATCACAGACATTATAAATCACCCCCAAGGTCGAGTCGAAATACTAGAAGTTGATGAGCAAGTCCAATTTGATGTTCGCCTTACCGACGCTTATGGAAATGGAGTCACTCATTTAATTGAAAATGACGAACTTGTACCGGCAAATAGTTATCTGAATTTAGTGACATCAGGTAGTGGTATATTGAATAACGCATCAGCCTTTGAACAAATAGGACTTGTTTTAGGTCAAGCGAATGTGACAGTGAGCACTAATAAGGTTGAAGAAGTCATAGTTTCAATTAGTTCTTTGGAAAAATCATGGCTAATAGATACCTCATCTGAGCTGTTTCTAACGTTTGAAAAACGTTTACCAGCAATAACAGAAGTCTATTTTGAGCAAGTTACAGATAATGATATTACTCCTATGCTCATCGACTTTAATGAAGCGATTGCAATGGGGATCAATAATGATTGGTTGACAATTACATTAGATGGGCAGCCAGTCATGGGAGAATTTGAACTTAGCTCTGATACTCAGGTTAAGTTTACTCCAAATGATGCTCTAATATTGGCTAAGCAATATCAAATTACTACTCTAAATTCTGGACTCTATGGTAAGGATAACGAAGATAATCTGTTACCTCAGACCTTACTGCAACATAGCGCTGATATTGCACTTCCAGAGCAAAGCATGGGTTATATTTTATCAGAAGGTCTAACCAGTGTTGAATATATAGCAGGAGAAGGAGTATCAATTCATCCTTATTTAGTAGCTCAAGTAAGGCTAGATAATAATGTATATGAATATAATTTAGAAAATAGCACATTCAATGCTCCGCTCGTCACATCTGAGCAAGAAGGGCAACAAGTTGTTGTTTCACTCGAGTTTATAGCTTTAGAGATACCATCTCTTCAAAGTGAGTTATACACAGCCTCAAGTACTGAATTGACAGTAGCCAATCGCCGTACATTTACACTGTTAACTTTAAGTGGTGATTTCGATGGGGATGGTTTAAACAATGAACTTGAGCATCTGTTAGGCTATCACCCATTAAAAGTAGATAGTGATGATAATGGTTTATCGGATGGTCAGGAGGATTACGATAACGACGGCCTGGATAACTTAACAGAGTTATTGTTAGGTTCAGATATACGCAACCCAGACTCTGATGATGATGGTGTAACTGATGGTGTTGAATACCAATGGGGGTCAGATTTATTAAGTGCTGATTCAGATAATGATGGAATTGAAGATGCGATTGAAATTGCCTCAGGCTCTAACCCAACAGACGCTAATGATCGCGCTATTAAACCTGAATTTGTTACCAGTGTACAAGTGACACCAAAAGAGGTTAGTTATAACTTAAACAGCCAAACAGATGATATTCGCCTTACTATTATGGCTTCTATCATGGTCAATGGCCGCAGTTATCTTGTGGATGTTAGCGATGCTGGCTTCTTTGATTTAATTTTTTCATCTAGTGATGAAGCAGTCGCTATTGCGTCGTATCAAGGTTTCACTCCACTTGGTAATGGAGAAGCTGTTTTAACCGTACATTTTGGTGCCCATAGTGATACATCCAAGCTTAAGGTTAGTGAAGTCGCGAATTTAGGCCATGTCATATGGCAAAATGAAACCGTGATATTAGATCAACCATACTTTGCTGATTCAATTACTGTAATTGGGGATGTGTCTGTCACAGTCAATGGACCTCTAACCGTCAATGAGAATATGAAGCTTAATGCAGGTGCTGAACTTAACCTTGCTACTGAGCAGTTAACGGTTAAAGGCAACTTAAATATTGGAGAGAGCACTGAACTAAGGGAAGGTTACCTAACACCGTATGTCGAACAAGAGTTTGAGCAATGGGACGAATTCCTTATTGATGTAAAAGGGAGCGATCTAAATCCACGGTTAGCACTTACATACATGAATGGTTCTTTATCATTCCAGTTGTATAAACAGCATGAAAATGGCGATTGGGAATGGATATGCACAGATTATTACCATCCTGAATCCGAATCAGAGAGACCACAAAGCATTAATAGACTTAATAGTGGATTAGAATCTAACAACTCAGAGTATGAGTATGAAATTGAATGTGAATTTGCAACAGCTGGCATTTATCGCGCAGAACTAAGTTATGGCGAATGGCCAACTTATGTTAAAGGTGGTTTAGTTTATTTAACAGATGATGCAGAGCCTATTCTACCATCATCATTAATCCTCGATAGCCCAGAAGGTTTAATTGTTGAGGGTGAATTAATATTAGCTAACGGTGAGTTAGTTAACTTGAAAAATAACATAGATATCAGTCAAAATGTTTTTGTCTCTGGTCAAAGTCGTATTGCTGCTGCTAATCTGTTAGTTCGAAGAGATCTAACTATTAGCTATGGATTTGTTAAGTTAGCAATTACAGGTGAAATTAAAGTCACTGGTAATATGAGTCAGCACGGGTTGCTAATAGCCGAACCAGCTAACCTAGAGACTTTTGAACTTCACCCAATTAATTTAGTGATAGGGCAAAAACTAACCAGCACTCAGTCTTTAGTCGTTGAAGGTGCTGGTTATCCTGTTGGATATGGGGTTAACTTTATTCAAGACCATTGTCTTGGTGCACACGCAGTTGCAGCAACACCAGAGTGTACATATGGTTTTTATCAGCAACCTCAATTTGCGGGTTCTGGCGGTCAAACCAGTGCAGGAGGCGGTTTGATTACTATCAATGCAAATCGAATAGAGGTCGATCTCATTCAGCCTTGGCTCGTAATAGGGAATGAATATGTTTCATCACCAGATTACCCTGAACCATATGGTCTAAATGAAGAGTTTGAAGGTAACTTCTTCCCTGGCGCTGGTGGTAGTGTATTTGTTAATACAGGCCAATTAGTGACAAGTGAACAAACAAGGCAGCTAGTTTACTCCGATTTATCTTATGACAAGATTAATTCTGAGTGTGATGGCGAATGTCCAAGAGCACAGCAACATCTAGAAGTAAATCTTAAGCAAGCGGAAACTCAAGAAACTCCAACGTATTCTAATGGCCGAATTGCGTTTTGGTATGACAGTCTAGAAGTAAATCTTGATTTGAGTGAGCCACCACAGGGACCACAATCGGAGAATGTTTTTACTCCAAAAATAGGGACGGGAGAGCCGTTAAGCTCGATTGAAAAGCTTCATTTACTTTTAAGTATTGACTACGATAGATATTTATATTCTGAAGATAGGAATTTGCATTCGTTGTATGTACGCGATAAAAAAACGCTACAAGAATTTGTATTAGTTGGCAGACCTATAGAGCAAGCTAAAGATCGTCCCCAATTATCGAATAGACAAGATCAGAGCCTAAATCAAGTCGTTAATAGTAAGGTTGAGCTAGACAACGACGATCTTGCTCAGCCAAGACAGCTTGAACAATTAAACAATCTATCTGGATTTGTTAATTACTCAGCGATAGCGAAGCAGAAGGTAACAGAGGTTGAATCATTGGGTGAGCATCAATACTTGATCACTGTTGAGGGCGATCCTTGGCAATTAAATACCGCAGAGTTAGCAAAAGAGCTAAGTGGACGAAAAGTGCGTTTATTCAGTTTCGATAGCAGTATTATCGATGCCAAAGTGGTGCGTAACAGCTCAAATAGTGTGATCGTTACGCCATTAAATCTATCCGATGACATACAAAGTATATCTAGCCTTTCAGGCCTTCATACTTTTGAACTCCTATCGTTAGAAAATACATCTGCAAATTTCCAAAAAGAGATTATTGAAGCTCAATCTTTAAATATGTTTGAAGCGGAGCTTGTAACGGAGCAAATTACTGAGCAAGCCATCAAAGATTTTTTTACTGAATATGAACTTAACCGTATTAGCCTTTTTGTTAATCAAGATCTCACAATCGAATCTTTTAACCAAATTGGACAATCATATAAAATAAATATTTATGCAAAAAATTTAACGCTAAAAGATGGAATACCAGACGGGGTGTATAACCATTTTGCGGCAAGTGAAAACTTAATATTCGATACAAAAATGAGTGATGGATATCAGCTTTCTCTTTTTGCGGGTGATACCTTAGTCATTAACCAGCCAATTGAGAACGTCAGTGATAATAAATTCTTTGGTAAGAATATAAACGTCAATGTAGCTATGGAGTTGGGTTATGGTAGCCATTGGCATGCAGAAGAAGCAATTCATTTTAATGAGGGTTGGCAATTTATTGATAGTTCTACTCATATAAAGTTTAATGCACCCAAGGGTATTTTTGTTAATAAGGCATCTTTAATTGCAGAGCAGACCGAAATTCAAACTGACTCAAATATTACATTTGAAGCAAACTTAGTTTTGGGTGATGTAATGACGGAATCAACTGGCAACTTTTGGATAAGTGGAAATGGCAATATTACGGTAAACGGAGACGTACTCGCTTACTCGGCAGACTTTAGGCTGCAAGGACAACAAAATTTTATAGTTAATGGCAATTTTATTAGTGAAGGGTATCTGTTTTTTTATAACAATGTAGAGAAAGTTTCTTCAATCCAAATATTTGGTGATTTTAAGGTTGATAATCACTTTCAAACGGAAAATATAGGGAAATTCTTTGTGCAAGGTGATTATCAGACGGGTGATTTTACAAGGTTTAGTAATGTTGATGAATTTGAAATACAAGGTAAAACAACGTTTAATCAGTACATAGACATAAATAGTGATAATACTTGCCGTTTTGGTGATGATGTGACTGAAACGAAAGGCACATATACACAGATTATGTGTAGTGATGGAGTTGAATTTGGTCGTGATGTAAATAGCCATGATGGGATTCGAATTAAAGGTGCGAAACGAGTTGAGATTGCTGGCGATTTGAAATTCGATTCAAGTCGTAATGGAGGTTATCTTAATTTTGCTGTTGAAGAAGGAGTCTTTATTAAAGGGAATTTATTAATACAAGATAATGATTCATTTAATATAACCGATATCAGTGGTTCAAACCGAGCTATTAGTGAACTTACTGTTGCAGGGGAAATAACTGTGGGTACTGATGGAAGCATTCAATTTATTCAAAATGATAGCTCGGCTGATTTTAAAGGTTTAATAAGTTATAAGCATGGGCTCGAAAAAATCGACTTAACACAATGTGTAGGGGTCGAATGCCCTTTAAAATCAATCAAACAGTATGAAATAAATGCCCAATCAATGACGCTAAATGGTCGGCTTCATGGCAACATTGTTACAACTGTTGGCCAATTAACTGGCTCGGGTCAAATAGTAGGTGCAGATCAAGTCATTTTTAATGTTGAAGAGTCGAATTCACAATTTAATAGTTGGGTTAATGGGACCATATTTTTACAAAAAAGCAATGAGGAGCTGGGCCATTTAACCATTGATAATGGTAGCAGTGAAGACCCAATATTTTATCCTATGGTCTCGTTGCCTATTGTGGGTCAACATATTATTACTCAAATAGAGAGCAAAGCCAGCAATCAGTGGCAAGTGACAGTTAATAATGCTAATTGGTCACTAAAACAAGACTATTTAGGTTTTAGTATCAGTGGTGAATATGTCGATTTAGATAAAGACGATACAGACCATAGTTATTTGGAAATAATCTCTCATACCGCAAATACTTTTGTTGTTGAGTCCTCGACTTCATTAAATCATTATGTTGGCAAAACTCTTGTCGGAGTTCACGCTTTTGAAACTCTGAACTTAGGCAACAATACACGCTTTGATATAGGTGAGGATAAACTCGCAATCATGGATTTAGTTAACTCAGCAATTGGAGTAAATACGACTATGAAAATGGGCTTACAATCACCTGAAATTTTATCTTGGCTATCACAGTATAATGTTAACCAGTTAAAGTCTGTCCTTGAAATACCAAGTTTGAGGCTTGAAACCAATGAAAGGCAGTCTTTGGAGGGTGAACATCTTATTATTAATGGTGATTTGGATTTAGAAAGTAACGCGCAGCTAACATTGAATGTTGATAAAAGTATCCTGATCAAGGGAGACTTAATACTCAAGTCGGGAGCTAAGATTTTAGGTGGTTTTACTGATGTAGACATAGTGATAGAAGGTAATGTGTCGAGTGATGGTTTTTATGGTTTCGAAACTAAACCTAAGAGCGTCACAGTAAATGGCAACTATAATGTGAATTCATCAGAACAAATATTAAATATTGGTAAGCTCATTATATCGAATGACTTTATCGTTAATAGTGGTGCAAATATTAAATGGTCATTAGATTCTTTTGAAGTGAAAGGCAGTGTAAGGGTATCAACTGGTAATGATCAGAGTTGGTTGAAAATAGCGAATGATTGGTATATTGATAAAGATTTTGAGTTGTCACAGAGCGGTACAGTTCTTAGTTTAATGGTGGCGGGAACTACCAAGGTTAGTGGTCATATGTTAATTTCTGAGCAAACGAAGTTGACCTCAAATAGAAATCAGAGCAAGGGCATTAATTTAAATGTCGCTACCCTTTTTGTAATGCAGAATGCTGAAATAAATGTATCTGGAGTCAGTCGCTCAGGTACTAGTGATACAGGTTGTTATGCTGGTAATGCTAATTCAAATAGTGACTGTCATTACGGATATTTTAAATTAGCTAATCTAGCAGGCACTGATGGTGGCGCTTCACAAGAAAGTGGTGGTTTTGTGCAGATCACTGCGCTTGAAATGACCCTTAATGGTGCTATTAAAGCAAATGGTATTAACAATTATGGAAACTATATTGGGGGCTCTGGAGGCTCAATACATTTAAATACAGCTAAATTACTGGGACATGGTTCACTGGAAGCATTCAGTGATCACACATATCGTAGTTATATAGCTGGAAGTGGTGGTCGTATATCAATATATAGTAGCGATACTTCTAGTTTTGAAGGCGTATTACGTACTGTTGACTCTGATGTTACTCAAAAACTAGCACCAGCAGGTACGCAATTTATCGCAAATGACATTGGTGAAAACGGAGTATTGGTTATTGATAATACCCATTCTAATTCATCTATTTTTAATGGTAAATCGACTCCAATCCGTGGAGCGGGGACTCATCAAATTGACTGTGTTACAAATTTAGGCCAAAACCTGTGGCGTATTGATACAGATTGTTCGTCCAATGACACTATTCATTGGGTCGACTCAAGTGAGGATGAAAAGCGGAGTTTAATTGGGCGTGAGGTCGATTTAGATATTAATAACGATGCCGATGAAATCGTAAAAATAATTAGCAACGATAAGAACAGTTTAGTCGTTGAAACAAATCAAGATCTATCTAGTTATACTGGCGCTACTTTACAAGGCATCCATCGCTTAAAAGGATTGAAAATTCTTAATAGTGCTCATGTTGATTTTGGTAATAACCGCGTTGAAGTGAGTGATATAAATGACACAGAGATCACCCGCGATGTCATTATCAAACTTGGAGCAGCAAATAGTAAGTTGATTGAAAAGCTTAATAATTCTGGCGCAAATATTATTTGGCATTAGTCCCCTTTTTAGTGGATAATGTCAAAGTTAATATTTAGTTACATCTAAGTAGTTAAGGTCATGGAATGAAAATAATAATAAAAAAAATCAGTTTAGTAACCGTTTTAATTGGTAGTGTACTAACTCTTGGCTGCTCTGAACCATCTAATGAAGTTGCTAAAGTGGGGGAGAAGGTTGTTACAGCACAAGAGCTTGCCAACTATTTTGAGTTTAAACGTTTAGATGCTAAAAATACTGCTTTAGTTGAATCTGCTAAAAAGCAATACTTGAATAATTTAGCACTAGTACAAGCGATTGAATCACAAACAGAATATAGCGATGAAAAATTAGCATTTGAATTATTTGAAATTAAAAAGGATTTACTGCTTAATCGCTATTTCAACCAATATTTAGAACAAGTCGTAACTGAAACTGACATGCGTAATTATTATGCACAAAATCAAGAGCAATATCAGTCACAACAGGCAAAAGTGTCCCATATTTTATTACGAGTTAATCCTGCTGATGATGAAACAACTCGTCAAGCCAAATACAGCAAAGCGGTTGAAGCGTATAGTAAAATTAATACGGGATCTGATTTTTCAGTTGTCGCGCAAAGTTTATCCGAAGACCGAGTTTCAGCAAAAAAAGGTGGTCAATTAGGTTGGATTAAAGCTGGAGCTATAGGTGCAACTTTTTCAGATACAGTTTTCAATCAGTTGAAGGCTGGTCAAGTCTCTGAACCAATTCTTACAGACTTTGGTTATCATGTTATTTTGCTCGAGCAAGAGCCTAAAACTGTTAAACGTTCATTCGAATCAGTACAAGGTAATATCAAGCGTTCGTTACGAAAAGCAGCTAAAGATGCTGAGCTTGCACGATTACAATCGACAGTTTCAATTACTCTATAGGCTAATTCATGCGCTATTTAATCTTCATAGCTCTGGGGCTATTGAGTGGGTGTGATCTGTCTGATAAGCCTTCACAAATAAATTCCTCCACTGAACTAAAAGAACAACTTGTTAAAGTAAATAATGAGATCATAACAACTTCTGAGCTTGATGTTGTTATGGAGCAAACATTCGGTAGTTATGCCTCGTTACAGTTGGGCGAGTTGGGACAAAAGAAAGTTCTTGAAAGCATCATTATTAAAAAGCTAATGGCACAATCACAGCTGGCTTTAATGTCAACGGATGAAATTTATGAACTTGAACTCGCTATGCGTATTCATCGTGATGAGTTATTAAGTAAGCGTTATATCCAAAAGAATATTAGTCCTGAACCTGTCTCAGATGAAATGGCACTGAGTTATTATGAAAAAAACTTGGCAGATTTTGGCCAAAAAACTACACGAAAATATCATTTAGTTCGTTTAAATATCAGCAAAGGGCAATCACCTGATGCGGCACAAACAGTACTTGAGCAGTTTTCTGATACTGCAGATTGGCAAAGCTTGAGTATAAACACAGTCTTTGATGGTCAAACTGTACAGTTTTTTACTGGTCATCAAGCTGAAAAGGGACTTGATCCATTTTATCAAAATATTATTGCTAAGCTTGCAGTGAATGAAGCATCTGACAGTTTTAGTCTGAAAGGGTCGTTAATTAAACTCAAAGTTGTATCTGAACAAGTTAATAATGCTTTACCCTTCAGTCAGGTCCGCACTAAAATTAAGAAGTCACTCGCTCCATTACAACTTAAAAAAGCCATTCAAGAGGATGCGGCTCTGTTGAAAAAACAAGCCAAAATAACCCATTATGCTATGGACTAGCCCAATTAAAAATCTAAAACACCTATGTCATTTACTAATATTGAGTGGTTTAATAGTAGGCTGTTCTAAGTCCGATAATCAAACCGATACAATAGAACCTCCGGTTGATGCAGTGGTGTATCAGCAAGGTATTGAACTTGAAGATCCTCACGTTTCGCTCGCATACAAAGCCTATTCTTTTGTTGAAGAACAAGAACTTCAACCTCAAGATCTAATGAGTCAAACACCAATATTTAAGGGTGTAATGCCTTATCTTTCTTATCAACTTACTCAAACAAAACAGACACAAGGGTTTTATTTTAGTGGGTATTTTTATATAGATACAAATAGCAGCTTTTTGCTTGAAACAGGTTTAGCTGCATCGTATCAGCTGATAGTTAATCAGCGGTTGGTAGAACAAAATCAGCAGATCCACTTAGCAAAGGGTTATCATCTTTTTGAAGTGTATTTAGTTCGTCCTGATGAACAAATTCAACCACGGATTTTATTGACAAATCAGGCTTCAAATACAGTTATTGATTTAGCCCAACAACAATTATTTTTGCCTCAATCCATGATCGCCGTTTCTTTAAGTAATGCGCCTCAGTTAAATGACCCTCACAGCGGCTTTGCATACCAATATGTAGAAGCAACAAACCTCACTTTAGATACTTTACATAGTTATGAAATAACTGAAACTGCAAATGTAGAGAAAGTTACGGCTAATGTTCGCAATAGAAATGTTGATTATGGCTTAACATTCTCTGGCATGATGGATTTAGAGCAAGCGACACTCGTTAGCTTTCTATTGAACAGTAATTTTACTACGCAACTACAGATCGACAATGAAATAGTTATCGGTCCTCATTCATTGTCAGGCTCTGTAACACAATCCATCTGGTTATCTGCTGGGCGTCATCAAGTCACTTTGAGTCAAGTGGTCAATCAACACGATTTAACTTCAATCCCTTATTTATCACTTTCTTGGGCCAAAATTCAGTCTGATATGGTTGTGTTCGAGCCCCTTAGTGACCAATTTATCGAAAGTGAACGAGTGGTTGTAGAAGTCTTGGAACCTTCTGAACCGGATGAACACACAGAGCCAGGTGTCAATTTCCGATACTTTACAACATCAACACCTAATACAATTGAACAGGCACTCAATCATATGCCCAATAGAGCTGGGCGTCTCGATTCAATGCAAGCTAATCCACAATGGGCTAAACCGTATAGTATTTTCTATCAGGCTGAATTAGATGTAACAGAAGATGGCATAGTGACTTTTTATTTTGAAGATTATAAAGATATTGATGTGCAATTAGCCGGTAAAACAATCTTTTCAAGCTTAACATCTGAAATAGCACTAAAACCTCTTAATCAAGTGCCAGAGTCAATTGTAAAGGCTCCAAAAATACAAAAGTCATATTTTGTAAAAAAAGGGCGATACAAAATAGTTATTTTATATCGTGTAGGAGTTGATGGTCTGGTACCTACAATTAAAATTGCTTTGCCTAACTTTTTAGCGCGCTTACTTGAATATTTCGGTTTTTTAGCCCCGATAGTTGAGCCGGATACCGATCTAGATGGAGATGGTGTTCGTGATGCTGACGATGCTTTTCCAGAAGATCCAACCGAAAGTAAAGACAGTGATGGTGATGGACGTGGTGATAATAGTGATAACGATCGTGATGGCGACGGTGTTGAGAATGATGATGATGCTTTGCCTGATGATCCCAATGAGCAATCAGATTTAGATAACGATGGCATTGGTGATAATTCCGATCCTGACATTGATGGTGATGGTGTTATCAATGAACAGGATGACTTTCCTTATGATGCCACAGAAACTTTAGATACTGATGGTGACAGTGTCGGCGATAATGCTGATCCTGATAGAGACAATGATGGTATTCCCAATGAACTAGATGCGTTTCCTCTGGATAACTCTGAGTGGAGTGATCTCGATGGCGATGGTATCGGAGATAATAGTGATACTGATCGAGATGGTGATGGTGTTGCTAATAACGATGATGCTTTTCCTGATAATGCCAATGAAACATCTGATTTAGACGGAGATGGTATTGGAGATAATAGCGATTTAGATAGGGATGGTGATGGGGTATTAAACGAGTTTGATCAATACCCTGATGATCCGAGTAAATGGAGTGATAACCCTGAACTTGAAGACCGAGATGGTGATGGTATTCCAAATTCACAAGATGTATTTCCAGATGATCCCTCTGAATGGGCCGATACAGATAAAGATGGTATTGGTAACAATAGTGATCCCGATATAGATGGTGATGGAGTTATCAACGAAAATGATGCATTTCCATTAGATAGCTCAGAAACCTCAGATATAGACGCCGATGGCATTGGCGATAACTCAGATATTGATCGTGATGGTGATAGTTTCAACAATGAACTTGATGCTTTTCCAAATGATCCATTAGAGTGGGCTGATTTAGATGGTGATGGCATTGGTAATAATCAAGACATCGATCGTGATGGCGATGGTATCGATAACTCGCAAGATATTTTTCCTGATAATAAAAATGAATGGGCAGATCTAGATGGTGATGGCATTGGTGATAATAGTGATTTAGACCGTGATGGCGATGGTTTTGATAATAATGATGACGCTTTTCCTAACGATCCTACTCGTTGGCTCAAAGCCGTGGATGTTCGTTTAGTTAGTGAAATTAACTCTCAGGGTGTCATGCTTAATTGGTTTGCCTCAGATTCTGATAACGTGACGGGCTTTATACTGTATCGAGCTGACTACAGCGGTGAATTTGCTGCAATAGCCCAATTGCCCGCTACGCAATTTAGTCATCAAGACTCTAGTTTGATTGCCGATAGAGCCTATCGTTATATGCTCAAATCAGTCAGTAATGATAATACGTTAGGGCAAAGTGCCACAATTTATGTTTTAAACCTGACAGCACCTGCTGCATTGAGCAATTTAGTATTAACACATGATGGTAATACTATTGATTTATCTTGGAATGAGCAGTCTGGTGTGAATTATCAAGTAGCTCGTAAACAAAATAATTCGTGGCAATTACTAAATACTCTGACCACAGCACAGTTTAGAGATAGTAATCTTCAATATGATATCGATTATCAATACCGGGTTCGTGCAGTTAAAACTATCATCAATCCATTTGATAAAATGCCTTATCAAGCAATGGGTGAATGGTTTGAATCTGAACAAGTTTTATTAAAAAAAGCGCTCAGCATTGATTTTTTTAATGCACACCAGCGCCAAGGTAATCAGATCAGCTGGTTTATTAGTAAGGCGACTTCAGAAATAACCATCGAAGGGCAGTTAAATAATGGTGATGCGAGTAATCAGCTGATATTAACAAGTGGAGTTTTTTCCACAAAATTAACTGTTCAAAATGCACGCCCATTCTCGATAAGTCTCGATTTAACCCAAGGTAAAGAATGGCAACTTGCGGTCGACAATAATCCAAAATGGCAACAAGATTTGACGTTAGTATTTAATCATAATTCAACCAAGCCTATTATCACCCCTGATGCATTAGAGCTGACTGCGGCGACAGATACTATAAGTTTGCACGGAACGGTAAAAAGCGAGGCTTCTTTGAAGCAAATGTATGCATTCTCTGATAGGTTCCCATCAAGTTCATTTAATTTAATGACAAGTGCACAGGGGGATTATCAGGCACATGTACCTCTAAAAGAGGGACTCAACTTATTTACCTTAGTAGCAGTTGATAGACTTGAGCAACAAGCACAAGTCCAAGTTAAGGTTATACAAAGCGCATCACAAAAGCCGATTATTAAACTGATTAGTCATACTGATCAGCAAATATTAAGTTCCTCAACAGTCAATTTAGTGGCCGATATATTTACTCAATTACCTATAGATGGATTAACTTCTTGGCTTAATGGCAATCAAAATGGTCAACTTAGTTTTGTTAAAGAGGGCCACTATCGTTTAAATTTTGCAACGCTCCAACTTACAGAAGGTGATAATAACGTTGAAGCTATGGTTAAATCTGTCCAAGGGACAAGTATTGAAACAATCAAGCTGATATATTTGCCATTGGCAACTATGAACCCTCCTTCGCTCCAATTTAGTTCACCCACTCCAGGCTCTTGGCTTAATCAATCAAGTTTTTTTATTACTGGGATCATAGCATCTGAAGTGCCCCCAATATTAAAGGTTAATGGAAAAAATGTGTCGGTATATCAAGAGTCATTACAGCGCTATCGTTTTAGTTATGCTGCTGAACAAGCAGAACAAACTTGGATATTTATAGCAAGCAATAATGCCGGCGATACAGAGCAAGAAGTGAACTATTTATTTGATACACAAGCGCCGCAGCTGCAATTAACTCAAAATTGGCCTAAAGATTCGGTGGTAGAGTTAGTCAATAACCCAGTGACTATAAGTGGTTTGATTAGCGATCAGCAAGCCGTGACGTTGACTATCAATGATGCCGTGATTAATTTAACCCCAGGTAGCCAAAGTAATCAGTACGAATTTAAAACTGATGTCAGTTTGCCAAAAAATGAATCGCTTAAAATAGATTTAGTTGCAAGAGACTTTGCGGGAAATAGTACAGAATTTAGTACCACAGTTGTTAATAAGTCCACTGCTAAAATCAATATTATTGCACCACGAGAGCAGCAAGAATTTGTAATTGATGATCAATCTTTGAGTTTACAACTTGTAGCATCAATCGAAAATAGTGATACAAACAATATCGCTAAAGTCAGTATAGATAATCAAACTAGTGTTGACGTACCTATTGTAGCTGGTTATATAAATACGTCATTGCCTGTTGCTGTAAGTGATTCTGCACATACCCTCATAGTGCAGGTGTATGATAAAGATGGCACGTTAAGTGGTCAAAGTAGTGTGCAATTTACGGTTAAAACCAAAGAGAGCATTCCTTTGCAAATTATCGCAACAGCGCCACAGACCGACGATAAGCAAGCCGAAGCCAATGGTTTTATAGCTTTTTATTTTAATAAGGCTGTAGCACAGTCAGATATTTCAGTTGAAGTTTATGAAACCTTACATGGTAAGACTTATATTGATACCAGCGATATAACAGATACGTATTTGGATCAACCAGGTTATAAATTACAAGATGTGAATCGAGATAATGAACTCATAACAGGGGCATTATCGAGTTTACCTGGAGACCACAGTTATGCGTTTTATCCTGATCGCGAGTTTGGTTATGGCGCGTCTGTTCAGGTCAATATTAAGGTTAAAGATCAACAGATGGCACGTTTTGCGTTTAAAGTTGAGCCATTACCAACACTTATCCAAGGAAATATAAAAGATCAATTGTTTGTTAATGTCGCAAACGTCTCTGTAGAAATTAAAGAATTGGGTATTATTACTACAACTGATGACAATGGCATATACAGCTTCGGTTATGGCACACCGGAGTTAAAAAATTTAGAAACGGGTACGTATACCATTGAATTTAATGGTCTTAAGGCGCAAGCAGATTTTGGGAATTTCATTAAGCAGGTAGAGTTAACTCAAGGTTCTGAGCACAATTTAAGCGTAACGCAACTCCCCTTTATTGCCAAAAATGTTCCTTTTGCACCAATCGCTAGTTTTTTACCAAAAAGCGAACAGGCTGCTGGCGATATAATTTTTGATTTAAGCCAAGCTCAAATCAATCACAAAGGCCGCAGCAGTTTAATGATGCAGTTTACCACTCAAAACCTGACCAGTAGTGGCTTGAGTTTTGGTGTCGATATTCCAGTATTTTATTTAATGGCGGGCCAGCCGCAAGGTATTACAGTATCAGGCGATGTGTCACTGTCTATAACACCGGCTAGTTTTATGGGCAACTATAACTATTTACCGCCCAATGGTGAATATGTACCGTTACTCGCTCGTAAGCACCGCACTAACAAGCTTATTGTAGTTGGAGTGGCAAAGCTCAATAACTACATCTTGCAGTCACAAGGTCCAGTGCATTTAGAAATACTTGATTATATTGGTTTTGGCCGATTGCACCCTGAAAAACAGCCTCTTTTACAGCAATATGCACTAGGTGAACTCAGCTTAAAACAGCTGCAAGCTCTGCTAAATTAAAGGACTAAAATGAAAAATAATAACACAGCAGCGCAATGGATTAAGCCATTAATATGGCTCTCAGTTTTATTTATCGGTTTTTTTGCAGAGATTAATCAATCGTACGGATATGGCTGGCTTGATGTTCACCGTTTTCGTCATGGTTGGGTCTTAGCTCGCGGGCTTGTATTAGAAAATGATTCACCTATTTATGTCGAATACGATGACAAGGGAAAAGTTGTAGGGGGGTTGCACAAACTTGCGACTGACCTTCCAGGCGGTACCGTAATTTCAGCTGATTATGTCAATGCAACCTATGATATTTTAGAGGACAACCAACAGCAATATGGTGGTAGTTTGCAGATCATGAGTGTTGACAATTATAACAGTGCCACTTTACTCAATGGCTTAAACAAATCTGTTAAAAAAGTAGAGGTGTCCAATTATTACAAAACTGTAGTTATTCGTGACACTAAAACACTCATCTCTGATTTTCAGCCCCATGTTTTAATGTTAGCGCGGTTTGATTTAAATAGTATTGGACGTCAAACCACTGCCAAATCACTGTTAATTGATAAGTACGGTGCATTGGTTTATGCATCTGACAACACCATTAGCTTTAAATCTGCCTTCTTTGAAGGAGATGAAGGTGAGCAAGCATTGCCGCCTACCTTTAAAGACCTGCGGGATGTTGAAACATATGCACCATTTAAAAATGCATTTGTAGAAGTCCTCGCACCTTATGGTGGGCTTACATCTACAGGAGAGGATGGTCGTTGGGTGTCGCAATATGGTCTGATCCCATGTCCAATGTTCTTTTTTGAATATAATACCAACGTTTGGATGAAGTATTATTATGCTGCATATAACCCAAGAAATTGGAGTCCATATGAATACCAGTGGAAGCCAGGTTATGATGCGTGTATTGGCTATGACGCAATGCAGCCTACTGACCTTGTTGGGTTAATGGTCAAGATAGCAATAATTGGAATTTTGAGCAACATATCAGTAAAGGACTTACCTTATACTTTTTATGTAGATTCCACAGTCGCAACTGGTGGCGCTAAATTAACTAGCTTAGGCAAAAGTGTTTCTATTGGTGCCCAAACTCAATATGTTTACCAAGCCCCAGATTTAGAACCAATAGCTCAGCCGTTGTATGATTTTGATGGTGATTTAATTCCCGAACGGACCTTGTTCGGTAATCTAGATAGTACAGGTCAATTCTCATGCACTCTCGATAAAAGTGCTGCTAGTTATTATGGTGTGTATTTTTCTTCCAAGTATTCAGGTTTGCCTTTGACTGATTGTAATGATGCTAAGGCGGACTTAATTCAACCTGATGTGATGCGAGTGATTGATATCAATCCTGATTTATCTCACCAGGGGTTATTGGGAGAAATTTCCAGCGATGATTTACAAGACACTGATATTTTTATTTTCCGCGAATCAACAGGTATGCTCATTACTCAACGAAAAGGAGTCGACTTACGTGATGGTGTGAGTCATTACGGAACTGAAGATGATACCTTTATGTACGGTATCCTTATGCGTGGTCCAGCAGCAGCTGCCTTTGGGAGTTTCGATGAAAGATTTGAGTCAGGTTTTGCCAGTTATCAATCTCGCTCTCATATGAACCCCGATTTACATCGCCGTGATGCAAACCATTTACGGCCCAATGAACTAATTCGGATAGTATTAATTAATAGGAAAACTGGGTATATAGGTACTTCTTTAAAAAGCTATTCTGATATTGGAAAGTGGAATACTGTTAAAGATTTAATGTCTCGTATAAATATGGGCCCGCCAAATTTATCGATTACCGCAGAGCGTTTTTATACAGCTGATGAAATGTCAAGTAAACCAGGTGATAATAAAAACATCATCAGCTATGAAGGCTCTGCTTCTAGTAAAGATGAAATGATAGTCCTGACTACCGAGTGGCTTGACCATGATGGTACACCTTTACCTAAAGGGCTCGAAGACTATGGTTATACTGGTCGTTTAGCTAAAGTCGGCGGCGCAAATACTCTGGTGACAGCGGGTGGTATGATGGCAAACTTTGCCATCATACCAGGCAGAAATATAGTCCAAATTAAGCTCCCTGGTGATGGAAATACCAATGAACACTTTTACGTTAATGTCAGTGGTGCGCCTATTAGTGAAAACCCGTCATTTGCCGACATTGGTGCAGCAAGCAGCGGGCCATTAGCACACAGACCAAAAAATTATGTTCCATTTAAAGTTCCTGTGTTTGATGAAATTCAGACCACGCTATCGACCTTATTATACAAAAAAGCAAAAAAAGATGGCTTAGCAAACAACTTAGATGCCCCTAAACCGATTTATCATTATCTTTATCGCCCTGAGTATCAATTTAGTACCTACCAATTGAACCTTAAAAAGCTATCTCGCCATACAAATAGTGGAGATGTTATTCACTTACAAGGCAAAAAGCGTCCATTGATTGGTTCAAGTGATAGCATGGTTAAACTTATGTATGATTTAATCGCATCACAACATGAAGCCTTGGAGTTTTTAGGGCAAGGTCAAGAATTGGTTTTTGCACTTGGTGCCGACGAAATCAAAGCCACCATTGGCGAAGATGGACAAATTATCTTCGATCGTCTAGATCATATCGCCAGTCTTGATGTGGAGGATTTTGTTACTTTAAGTCTTTATAACAATACCGACCCCACCAATGTGTTATGGGATTATGCTTTTAGAACCGTGTCCTTAACACCACAAAGAAATACTAAGCTTGATAATAATGCTAATACAATCACTATTACTGCTGATGTAGCAGCAAATTCATATCATGCAGTTTCAGCTAAAATAACTCCGGCTTCAGAAAAACCAGAGAAGTTGAATTGGGGGATAGAAGGCCAAGGATCATTACTTACAAAAGAAACGATGGGGAACAATGGGCTTCATGTCGCAAAAGCAGACCTATCAACTAAAGCTGGAGATAAAACCACATTATATGCTTATTCTGGTGAGGAAAATAACCGCTTTTATAGTTTGTCAGTTGAGACAATAGCTGGATCGCCATTTAGTGTAGAAAAAAAAACGAGTAGTGGTGAAACGGCTATCGCTGGTTTAGGGGAAGCTCAATGGCAGTTTATTGTTAAAGATAAGTTCGGCAATCTAGTTAAAGACGGAACAAACATCCGAGTTTCATCCTTCAGCTTGAATGTTGAGTCAGTGAGTCCAACTATCAATGGCGTGACTACTGTAAAATTAAAAGGAATAAGAGAATCAGGTGATAATGAGTTTGATGTTATAGTTGCTGAAGGAATTTCCTATCCATTCAAGCAATATGTTCATGATATCAATATAGAAGTCAATGTACCTACAGAAGTCGAAATTAAAACTGAGTTAAATTTTAGTGTAAAAGCAAAAAGTACATACGGTAACCTTGAAGGGCTCAATATTGATTTGGCTGTACATAGAGGAAAGTTAGATAAATACGCAGCTTCTCTAACTAGTACAGGTATCCACAATCCTTTATTTTATAGTGGTAATTTCCCCGGAATAGCCCAGTTCTCTGCAAAAATTGCAGGGACAGATAAAATTGCAACACAATCATTTAAGGTTATCCCAAAAGAGGATTACCTTGAATCAAGTATTTTGACATTAGGTGGTGAAACGACGATCGATTTGACAGATGGTAAAACGAGGACATTTGGAAGTAGCACTCGTTTACATGTGAATACAATACCAAATGATAATGTGTCTTTAGAAATCGGTAGTATTTTTGAACCCCCTCTTTATCCGCTGATTGATTACAGCAGCGATTTTGGCATCTTACAGCACAATATATTAACAGATTATTCAAATGGTATTGATGCTATAACCAAAAATATTTCTTTAGTACAATCGAATAAAAAAAATACCATCAACGCTTTTCAGTTTAATAAAACTCAATATAAACAAACTTATATTGATATACCTGAGCATGATAAACTTACTGGATTAACATCAGCAGGTATTAATTTTTCAATTAACTTGAACGATACCAGCTCTTTATCTGAAGAAGTTGAAATCGTTGATTGGGATAACTTTGGCTTAAGACTTAAACTTAATACAGACCAGACTTTAGCTCTTTATATCGATACAGTTGATGGTACTGAATCGCTCATACACTCACAGGTTCTTCAACAAGGCCAATGGCATAATGTTGCGATGCATATCATTGGTGATAAAGTTAAACTAGGTGTATCCGGATCTATAGTAGAGCTTAAGCTAGCATCCTCAATACAAGCAAAGAATACCAAGAGTTATGCACTAAGGTTTACATCAAGCTCTAATCAATTAACTAGCTTTCAATTAACAGAAATAAAGCTCTTTGATTGGTTGAGTGAAGCAACGCTTACATTTGATGATGGCACTTTTAATGCTGATCTAATTGCTGACAATACCGGTAAAGCAGCGATTAAAGTCACAGCTCATCAACCAGTCACCGCTTACAAACGGCTATATCAATCAAGTGCACAACGCACATTACTTGCAAATTTGATAGTCTCAAAAGCGTATGCGGATCAAACCTTTAGTCAATGTTTCGACTTACCTGTAGTCGACCCTAATGATACTGATGCACAGATTAAATTTGTTGAACAATTCACCACATTAGTATTAGATTGTTTTTTCAAAGAAAAAATAAAACAAGCAAAGATTACTTATCAAAAAGCAGAAGGGATTTTTGATGCTTCAGCTGCTCTTGTCCAAGTAGGATTACTGGAGACCACTTATTCTACTTTGAGAGGATTAAAAGATGCATCTATCGTAATTACCAACTGTTTAGATGGTGCAGCTACGGGAGGCAACGACTCCGCTGTTGGTATAGGTTGTGACTTTATCACCAGTATGTTGGCTGTCGGTGATGTACGGGATTTAATAAAGCAGACCTGGAACTATCATATTAGTCCTGATGATTATGATGAACTTGAAGCTAATCTAGCTGCTTTAGGACTTCTAGCATCTGCTGCTCAGCTAATTCCTGGGGCAGGGCAAACAGCAGGGGTTGTAATTAGTGCGGCGTTATCATCTGTAAAAATTATTGTTAAAGTAATTAAACGCTCTAATAAAGCAGGTAAAGGTGCAGGAAGGGCACTAGCTAAACGAATAGCTCGTATTGTTCAGTCAGATAAATCATTAGAGCAAAAAGGTGAGGCTTTTCAAGCTTTACTTCCTTTTATCGAAATGACCGCAGCTATTGTTTTAATTAAAGATGATAACCCAGAAATCTTTGATGTGATGATCAATGCAATTAGTACTGATGACGGGCAAGATGCGATTATAGAGTGGATTGGGGATTATTTCGAACGATTAGAGTCAGAGTTACTAAGAGCTGAAATAAACAAACCCTTTAACCCGTTTAAATATTTAATGTCTTCTGCTTATGCAGATATCTCATCAGACTTACAGAGAAAATTTCTTAAAGAATTAACAACTCTCATTGCGCAAGTGAAAAGAATAAACCCAGAAGCGACTTCCGAAGTCATTGCAGATACCTTTATTGGTGCACTAGAGCAATTTTTACGACTGAGTAAAGACCCGAACTTTATATCGAGCTTAACCAAAGGAAAAGTACAAGATTTCTTAATTTTAAATGCGTTTATTAACGTTAAAAAAATAGGTGGCGACGATACGGTTAAACGGTTTGCGTTACATGCTCCTTACACTTTAGGCTATGGTAAAAATCTCTTTTCTGGGGATGAGTATGTAAAAGCATTTGCTGAACTGCCACTAGATAAGCTTAATCCGCAAAGTCTGCAAGGCTTAAGAGGTATCCTCAATAAATTTCAAAATAATGGAGGGGCTGGAAATAAATTAGGCATTGCCAAAGGTCCCATAGCCCATGCCTTTTTTATTGCGGATATGCTCAAACGCAGTGATGTTGAGATTGAAAACATTGAAATCCTTGATAGGGCAGCGAGTACGACTCGCTTTACCGACTTGGTAGTTAGGATTAACGGGCAGCTGATTAAAGTTGAATTTAAAAATTACTTTGCTGATACTTGGGCAAAAAATTTAGGCAATGGTATGAAAAACAAACCTACTAAAGCCGGGCAGGAAGGAGGCGAAGACTTTGCAGCAGAAGTTGCGGGGCAATTAGCCGAAGACTTAGCTAATTTAGCGGCCAATAAATATAAGGGGTACCAATGGGTATTTACTCCAGATGTATTACCGGACTCCCGTACGCTGACTAAAGCCCCAACAGATGCGGTATTAATAAAACAGCAAGATGAAATACTAGAACATATTATTAGCTTAATTGATGACAATGTATTGACTACGATTATGCAAAAGCAAAATCTAGATAAAGTTGGGCCAATCAAGGATCCTGATAAACGATTGGCATTTAAAGATGGGTTGGTAGAGCAGTTAAAAGAATTACAAAAGTCTGATATGCCATTTATCAGTATTACCAAATTTGAACAGATTATAAAGAGCGATTAATTATGCGAATTTATTACACCCCGGAGCTTGATTGGTTATCTCATCAGGGTTTTGAACCAGAAAACGTTTACCTGTTTTTTAATGAAGGGCTGATGACGTGTTTAAATCAAGGTCAGATAGATTATTTAGGCTACAGTACCGATAAAAATTATCATAATTTTCTCAACCTTGCGAGTGAGCCTCTGTTATATGTGATAGATAAAAATACCAAGCAGGGTGAATTAATGACTAAAAATGGTGAGGTATATAACGCTGTGCCTGAGCCATTTAATAGCCAACCAGCTTTAACAAAAACATCGCCATGTAACACATTATTGTATGTAAGATTATCAGAATATAATGGTCAAAAAGACGTGTCGGTAACCCTCAAAGAGGGGAAGCTAGCAGTGAAACCTTTGTTATTTTCTATAATTTACAAAGTAACCAGCAATTCTATATATGGCTTAGACAGGCAACGACGTAACATACTCAAAACAGACAGTAACTTAGACACCCTCTGGTCTTATGAGTTGGAGTATAAATCAGACTATGGCACCGCCAAAGATGCTTTGTTTCATAATCAGACATTAATCAACTTTATTGGTGCCCGTGAAGAAACCTTTGAACGTACCGATAGGGATGTATTTGAACAATATCGCGGCGGGGCTTTGATTGCCCTTGATACTGACACCGGGCAATTAAAGTGGCAGTTCGAATGTGAGACTTACCTCGATAACTATCAGCTAGATCAGGGGCGCTTATATTACGGGGCTCACGATGGAGTACGTATTTTAGACCCAGACACTGGTGAGCTCTTGCAGTTTATTGCATCAGGCCTCCCTGAACCTAAAAACCACCCACGTTTTCTGTGTTCTGTCTTTGTTGATAAGTCTTATATTTATTTTTGTTACAGTGAATTGGGCCGTTGGTATGTCTATGATAAACACAGCTATCAACAGCTCACCATCTTACAGTTGCCTGAGCATTGTGTGCCGTGGCGGCATATTTTCACTGATAACAATTCAGGCAAGCATTATTTTTACCTCTCGGACTTTACCAAGTATGTTGATCGTAGCTACTTGTTTGAATTAGACCCAAGCAATCTCTTGGCGCCGATTGAGTTTGAAACCAAACCACGCACCGAAGTGGCGTTTGCACCGGTTAATGGCGAGGCAAACAATTGTGACTTAGTGATCACCTTGTACACCCCACGTTTAGACGATGCCTTACGGTTTGGTGAAATCATCACCCGCGATTTAGCGTTGCAACATGGCCGCTCAAAAAGCGCTCCCGACATGTATATTCGTCAATTTGAGCGCTATCCCGATAAACGCTTTAACGGCACCATTCGTTTGCAAGTGGTGGGCTGTCAAGCTGATCCCAGTCTCATCAACGAACGCCTCGCGATTATGGCGCAGCGCTTTGCGACATGGAATCAAGGTTTTCACACCTGTTTATACGGCCATGCTAAAAATGCACAAGGCAAAGTGTATTTGGCGACTTTGTACGCCCAATCAGTGAGTGAACAAGAGCTCGGCACCTTAACCTCATTACAACCACAGCCTAAAAATGACCTCCCTCAGGCGCCTAAAATACCGGTTGAAGACGCATTAATGGATTACCTCACCGATTATGAAAACGGCGAGTTTTCAACGGATGATACCGATTATTTAGCTGAGGCCTTGGCAGTCTCCAATCAGGTGATTACGGGGGCGTATTCAACTAAGCTCATTGGCAGCGCGTACTTTTTACAAGCCTTATATTACTTAGCGAAAGAAGAGGGCGAACAACGCCGTAAAGCCTTAAAAGAGGCCGCACAATGTGGCAATACCAATGCGATGATAGAGTCCTTATTTGCCACCCCTTACCAAGAATGGCACATCGACTTACTCGCCCTCGCGCAAGTGTATAATCAACAGGGCACCGAATTTTGGAATATCCAAGCAGACGTAGAGAGTTGCTTGGAAAAACAAGATGCCGCCACCCGCTCACGCATCGATACACACGCCCAAGAAATACAACAACAGTGGGACAGCGAGCAAAAAACACCGTATTGGATTTTTTAGTGACTGAATGAGGAGACAAAAGTCAGCCCCGCCAGTTAATTTTTAGAACCTCACAGTAGTGGGGCTTTTTTATCACGGCGAGGAAGCTGACCAATTGTTACTTTTCGTTCCTGATTGCGTGCAAGGTGTATCCAGTATAGTATTGAAAAATCAATGAAATAGTAAACAAGAGTGATACGTTTCCTTCCAAAACTGATGGCAGAATATCGTCCGCTCAACAGGGAATAATCACGATACACAAGGTAATAGTATGACAAAATTTTCATTTCATAAGCAACAATTTAAGCCCAAGGATGCACGATGGTTGGCTGAGCGTGAGGCTTTATTTGACAAGGTGAACACTAGATTTGGTCACCATAATAAAGCGAGTGCTGCCACACTGCGTAAATACATCACTAAAGGTGAATGGAACTTGCACAGTCAATACGACATTGGCTTTTGCTCAAAGTTTTTCTTACTGCCTGAGCCCAGTGTTGACTTGTATTTTCAGGTATTAAAGGAAGTGCCTTGGGATGAAGGAAAAAGAGAATTCCGAAATGATGTGTTCAGTATTTTACTGACTGGAAAACTCACAACAATTACGAAATTCTCACCGGCCCTGCTCAAATCGTTATATCAAGTGAGTGTTGATCATTTACAGGAATATAGTGATGAAGAAATTGAGATTGATGGTCTGAGTTATCGTCGTTTCCCTAGTCCTATAGATAAAGGACACCCCAATGTTTTTTTTATGTATTATATTCGAGAAGCGACGAAGTGGCTAAAAGAGCCTTGGAATCAAAACCACACGGGCTTTACTTATTTTATGCCTCATTGGTTTTCGGGCCTTGAGTATTTAAGTTGGCAAGAAGGGAATGAGAATCTCACCCCAGCTTGGTTTTTTGAATTTTGCACCCTGATCCAGCATTACATTCCAGAGCACCTTTCTAACCCAGCAGCTCAGCAAAAAATAGAGTTTGTCGCTAACTTCAAACGCTTTGTAGAAGAAAAAGGGTTAATCAAACCCTACTTGATTGAGCAATGGCAACAAGCCGCGCTTAATACGGAGCAAGAGTGGGAGAAAAAGATCTACCCATGCGATTTCCACACTGATCCAGAAGTCTGGGATAGCTGGTATGAAGGACCTTTCACACCACTCGTCATCAGAATTAATGAAGACTCTGAGGGATTACATGAAAAGCTCATTGAGCTTTTCAATAAAAATAATTTTGGTACAGTAAATGACACACATAAAAAGCGCCGCATTGAGCTGACGCATATATTGACACCTGAATTTATTAACGAATTTCCGAACGATGTGAAAACGACTGGAATTAAAGGTGATTTAACTCGAGTCACCTTGACTCCAGAGTATATGGGTACACCTAATGTCACGTTTAACCTCGACATAATCAGTATAGTGGACTTACCCAAGTTGACAGCTGAAGCTATACCACGGTTAATTATTTTAGAGCGCTCAACAGATCACTATCTGCCAGATTTATCGAGAAGGTACTGTGCCCACCGTCAGTTCATGATAGATGAGGTGAAGAGCGAAACAGGCTACCAGCTATTACGCTATTTTGGTTATACCTATACGGCTAAAGCAGGATTAACCATTCCGCCATGTCCAGGTACTTATTCTAGGTATTTACGAGAATCTGCGTTTGCATTTTTTAATGTTGATTATTCGCCATTAAAACGCAGTACGTCGGCTTTTTTACTTGATGCGCAAGACGATTACCTTTATCTGGATTAAAAAAGTGTGTGCATGAGCTAGCGGTAAACAGAGCCGTTTTTAAAAACACCAAAGCTGTTTTTTCGGTTTGGCTTTTGACCAGTCTATTAATAGAATTATTGACTTTATAGTAATATTTAATACCAGAATCTGTGTAAATACATACACCTCAGTATAAAGGCAACATAAGTTGCCTTTTTCAGATGTAGTATTAAGTAAGTTGGGTATTAAACTCGTTGGTTTTTATTTTGTTTTTTGTTGCATTAATTTATGTAACCGCTCAAGGGCAATGGTGCTGGCGCGTACCGTAATTGCAATACCATCTGCGCCGTATTCTTCGGCTAATACTTTCATATTACTGCGAATTTCTCCGACGATGCCATTGGCTGTGTATGGTACTAAAATTTGCTCATCCTGCATGTCTTTTTCGGAGATAGTGACGATTTTTTGATGCAATGCACTGATATGTAAAGGGTTATGAGTCGACATCATGATGCTATCAGGATATTGCTCAAGTAACTCGCCTTGTTGTTGCAAAGTTAAGTTATCGGATTTATTAAGAATAAGTATTTTAGGTGTCTCATCGACGCCCACTTCCTGCATAACCTCATTAACAACCGCCAACTGTGAGCGAAAGCTCGGGTCGGAGGCATCAACCACATACAGCAATAATGAGGCATCGTGTGCTTCTTCAAGGGTCGAATGAAACGATGCGACTAAATCATGTGGCAGCTTTTTAATAAAGCCAACGGTATCTGAAATTAAAATACGTGGTTGTGTTTCGGGTTGTAATGCGCGTACTGTGGTATCAAGTGTGGCAAATAATTTGTTTTCTACCAGTACTTCACTGCCTGTTAAGGCGCGCATCATGGATGATTTCCCCGCATTGGTATAACCAACGAGTGCCACACAAAAATGCTCGGAACGTTTTTCACGGCGTCCTTGCATTTGACCTTGCACGCTGATGAGTTCCCGGCGCAGCTCGGCAAGTTGGTCGCGCACACGACGACGGTCGAGTTCAAGCGCACTTTCACCTGCGCCTTTGCCCATTTGGCGCTCTTTTGTGCCAATATGTGACTCGCGTAGGCGCGGTGTGAGGTATTTTAAACGTGCGATTTCAACTTGTAAGCGTGCTGTGCGGGTGCGTGCATGACGGCTAAAAATCTCAATGATAATACCGGTGCGATCAAATACTTCAACGCCAAGCTGAGTTTCAACATTACGTAGCTGCGAAGGGCTTAAATCACAGTCAAATACAACCACATCGGCCGTTTTTACTGGCAGTGCGCTGTGTGCGAGTTCCTCGAGAGTTTCATCATCGACATCAGTGCTAAATGTATCGCTTGTTGGTTCTTCTTCATCGAACTCTGCGGCTTGGCTCGCGGTTAATTTTGCCAGCTCAGATAGTTTACCGCTGCCTAATACTGTGATGCGTTTGGTCGATGCTTGTCGCTGTGTTTGGCTGCCAACCACATCAAAACCAAGGGTTGTAACTAGACGTGCCAGTTCGGCTAGCGATTCTTCGGCTTCATGCTCTTTTTGTTGAGGAGTGCGAATAGAAATAAGCAGCGCGCGATGCTGCAAAGCGTTTTGACTAAAGGGCATAATAGCAAACCTCATAGGTGCAAATGATGGCGTGATCCTAAGCTTTTTATTGGTACTTGCCTATGAAATTAACTGATTTTATATCATCTTTTTGCATTGACTTTTAAAAATGTGGTTGCTAGAAATTGAGCGCTTTTAAGCGTTGATTTACAGATGTGGATCAGAAAGCTATATATTTGAAAATAAATAAAAATATTTTAGTTTCAGAAGTTAAAAATAAGAAGTTATAAAGAGGGAGTTGAAATACGGGATAAAACCATTTTGGCGTTTATCCCGTTAATTATACGTTTAGTTTATTGCTAATAATTCGACATCAAAAATCAGTAATGAAGCCGGTGGGATTTTGCCAACGCTGCGATTACCGTAGGCTAATTTGTGCGGGATGAAAAAGCGCATTTTATCGCCTTCTTTCATCAGTTGTAGGCCTTCAGTCCAACCGGGGATCACTTGATTAAGCCCAAAGCTAATCGGCTCACCGCGCTTAACTGAACTATCAAATGTTGTGCCATCGATGAGGGTACCATGATAATGCACATTAACTGTGCTAGTCGCTGCAGGATGAGTTGTGCCATTGCCTTCGCTTAATAATAAATACTGTAAACCAGACGGTGTTTCCATCACGTTTTCAACTTGGCGGTTGGCGGCTAAAAAGGTTTGCTCGGCAGCAATGTTGTTTGCAGCTTGAGCTTTGGTTGCTTGTGCGTTTCGATAGAGGAAAACACATGTCACAGCGATGAGGATAAATAAAATGATATTAGTCATATTAGATTTAGGCATAAATTAATTTGGCTCTAGTTTAAGGGAATTGATCAAAAACGTCATGTAGCTATTGCTGCTTAATTTCATTTGGTACACAACGTAAATATTGGTTTGGGATAGCAATTTTAGCACCAAGCTGTTTTGCGGCATGCCAAGGCCAATGCGGTTGGTAAATAATGGCTCGTGCAAGACCGATGGCATCAGCTTGCTGTGCATTGATGATATCTTCAGCTTGTTGCGGCTCGGTAATAAGGCCTACTGCAATCACAGGAATAGCTACTTTGGCTTTAATGGCTTGTGCAAAAGGCACTTGAAATCCCGGTGCTGCTGGAATGTGCTGCGCAGGACTTAAGCCGCCTGTTGAGACATGGATAAAATCACAGCCCAGTTGAGCTAAGTTTACCGCTAGTTGCTCTGTTTGGACTAAATCCCAGCCACCATCAACCCAATCCGTGGCTGAAACCCGCACTCCTAAAGTGAATTTTTCACCCACAGCCGCTCGTATTGCTGTGAATATTTCAATTAAAAAACGGCAACGATTGGTAAAATTACCACCGTATTGATCGGTTCGGCTATTTGACAGTGGCGATAAAAATTGATGGATTAAATAGCCATGGGCAGCATGAAGTTCAATGCCGTTTAATCCAAGAGCTTGGGAACGTTTGGCAGCCATAACAAATTGGTCGATTAGCAGAGTTATTTGCTGTTGCGTTAATTCTGTAGGTGTTTGAAAATCTTCGTTATACGCCTGTGCTGAACATGATTCAACTTGCCAGCCGTGTAAGTCATCGGCAGCTCTTGCCCCTTGTTTTTGCCAAGGTGTATAGGCCGATGCTTTGCGACCAGCATGAGCGAGTTGAATAAGGATGGGCATGTCGCTGTGAGCTCGGGCAATGCTCAGCGATTGGGCTAAAGCCTGCTGGCAATCATCATCCCAAAGACCTAAATCTAGATGGCTAATGCGCCCTTGTGGGGACACCGCGGTTGCTTCTAAAATCAGTGCTCCAGCGCCAGAATGTAATAGCTGACTCCAGTGAGCAGTATGCCAGTGTGTTGCTTGACCATTATGGGCACTGTATTGGCACATAGGTGCAATAATTATCCGGTTACTTAGCTGACAAGCACCTAATTTAAGTGAAGAAAACAATAAACTCATGATGTAACCTGTGATCAATAAAAGAGAGTTTATTGTAATGGGAGGTCGTCTACATCTGCAATAGGCTGGCGTGGCCCTAGTTGCTCCATTAACCAATCGAGCGAACTTTTGGCAGTACTTCTAAAAGTTGTTAGTTTTCCACCATAGACATTAAGCAGGTTAGGGTGACCATCCGGGCTGTGAAATAAGGTATCACGTGGTTTTGCAAACGCATTGCCTGTTTGTTTTGGTAAGACGCGAACGCCACAAAATGTCGCACTAATTTTTGCTGTAAGTTGCTCTAGATTGCCATGAGCAGGAAAGTAGTGGTGATAAATACCGAGTAAATAATCTTGTTCTTGTTGGCTGGGAATGGGCTTTTGTTCAAGTGATGTGATTTCAAGTTCTGTGGTGCCTAGTAAGGTTTTACCATACCAAGGAATAACAAAAACAACTCGATTATCGAAGCATGACTCAAGATAAACAATGCCATCTTGTGCCGGGATATCAAGTACTAAATGGCTGCCTTGCACCCATTCAATTGCTTCACTTTGCGCTGCAGGAGATACTTTTGCCAACACCTGATTGACCCAAGGGCCAGCTGCATTTATCACCATTTTGGCTTGTGTGGTATTGGCTTGATTATCTTTTAGGTAATGTACAAGGTAACCTTGATAATTCTTCTCAATTTTATTGCATGATGCGCGTGAAGTGATGGCTGCGCCTAATTGTGAGGCGCTGCGAGCAACCGCTTGCGTGAGTAATGCATCGTCAGTTTGTGCATCCCAATATTGAAATACGGTTTTTAACCCATCGTGTTTAAGGCCTTTGAGGGTCTTAACTTGTTCATTGGTTAATGTTTTAAAACGACCTAAAGAGTCAAATCCACTTAAAAGTGCATAAAGTGATAAACCAATGCGAATTTGCCAACTTGGTCGCTGACTTGTTTGATAAATAGGAATATAAAAAGGAATTGGTTTGACTAAGGTTGGTGCGAGCGTCAGTAAGGCTCTGCGTTCATGCAGTGCCTTGTGGACTAAATGAAACTGCGCGGTTTCAAGATAACGCAAACCACCGTGGATCAGCTTACTTGAATTGGCGGAAGTTTGTTGGCCTATTACACCTTGTTCGAGTAGTTGTACCCGATATCCTTGAGCGCTTGCAAATTGTGCAATGCCAACGCCAGTGATGCCACCACCAATAATTACAACATCCACTGCTAAATTTTTCATAGCAACCCCATTGATAATCATCAGACTAACATAGCATAAAAATAAACAGTTAACTCAGCAGCTTAAAATAATTTTATTTCGTTATGCTGCAAACCTAGATACGGTATGGCTAATGGATATTCGTTTTTAAATTAGTAGTTGGCGAAATAATCGCCGTATCATTATTTCATTTGAGCCTGATGTAAGATTTTATCTAGATGGTTTGCGAAGTTTTGTCTATCGGCCTGACTGAGTGCGGCTGGGCCTCCCGTGTGAATGCCACTGGCGCGTAAGGTATCCATAAAGTCGCGCACATTTAGGCGAGATTTTATATTTTCTTTCGTAAACAATTCTCCACGATGACTCAGTGCTTGTCCCCCTTTTGTTATGATTTCGTCCGCTAAAGGAATGTCGCTAGTAATGACTAAATCATTTGGATTACAGCGCCGTACGATTTCATTGTCTGCGACATCAAATCCTGCACTGACCTGTAATGTTTTAATATAAAGAGAAGGGGGGACTTTTAAAGGTTGATTGGCAACAAATAGAGCGACTATTTTGGTCCGCTCAGCGGCGCGGTATAAAATATCTTTAATTACGATTGGACAGGCATCGGCATCAACCCAAATATTCATCTTTTCACTTCACATTTAATCATTTTAGATAGAGAACAACATGATCGGATGCATCAGGGTTTTTGTAAAGACTCAGGCCTTCAAAAAGTGTGGAATGCTGGTTGATTTGAGTAATTACTCAAAAGTCTTTTTACCTTTGAATAAAAAAACGTAAATTAATCAGTGGTAAAGCAACTAAAAAAAAGATAGTAAACAGGCTTGATTTAATTGAGGATACCCTTTGACTGTTGTTAAAACTTATATATAATGATCTTGTCTGAAAGTAAGTCTAGTATTTATGCACACCATTTTGATGTTTTATTTACAGTACCGATGTCCTGTTTTTAAAAAAGTAATGGCAGCACTTCCAGCCGAATTGTCTCAATTTTGAGACTTTATTATTTTTGATTTAATAGGATAGAATTATGTCTACAACTACTACTGGTACAGTTAAATGGTTCAACGAGTCTAAAGGCTTTGGTTTCATCGAGCAAGAAAACGGTCCAGACGTTTTCGCACATTTCCGTGCTATCACTGGTACTGGTTTCAAAACACTTGTTGAAGGCCAAAAAGTACAGTTCAAAGTAACTCAAGGTCAAAAAGGTCCTCAAGCTGAGGAAATCGTAGTACTTTAATTAGTACTCGACTAAACCAATTGGTTTAGACCTTCAGGCTTAGCGCTTGAACTAAAAAAGGCGATACTGAAAAGTATGGCCTTTTTTGTTTGTTTTAAATTAAGGTTTTTATGTTAGTTATTTCCAATAATGTCACTATCGCTGAGTGGGAACTTGAATTTAGTGCCATCAGAGCACAGGGCGCGGGTGGCCAAAATGTTAATAAAGTGTCTAGTGCGATTCACTTGCGATTCGATATTACCAATTCAAGTTTACCTGCATTTTATAAAGAACGATTATTAGCGTATTCAGATAGCCGGATCACAAAAGAGGGCGTAGTGATCATTAAAGCTCAGCAATATCGTGATCAAGCTCAAAATAAACAAGATGCACTGGAACGATTGGCTGAATTAATAAAACTTGCAACAAAAGTTGAAAAAGCGCGCAGGGAAACACGCCCAACACGCAGTTCTCAAAAAAAGCGGATGGATAAAAAAACACAAAAAAGTCAAACTAAATCTATGCGCGGCGCAGTGCGCTTTTAAATAAAGCTAAATGGAGGCAAAAATTAATAACTCTGTTACTCTTAGTTCATAAAAATTATAAACTTTTTGTAAATTTGTGCTGAATTTTACATTATTAGCAGCTAAGAAAATAAGAGTATCGCCCTTGTGCAATTAAACATCTTTATTCGTAGTCCCTTCTTTTTAAAAGCCATTTTATTAGGCCTGTTAGGTGGTGGAATTAATTTGGTTCCGCTCTATTTCTTGTCGATGACGGAATTCCTTTTTGGTCAAGCGTTTGCGCTGTATGCACTTATTTTTTATGGTCGTCGTTATGCATTGCTAACAAGTGCGATTGCTGCAAGTTTTTTATGGATAAAATGGGGCCACGCTTGGCCTAGTATTGCATTTTTACTTGAAATTTTCTGGTTGGCACATTTCTGTCTACAACGAAAACATCCCTTACTTGGCTGGGGAATTGTTTATTGGTGTTTGATTGGTTTACCCATTTTAGCTGTAATTGGCTTTTTTATCATGCAGTTACCTCAGTTGGCATTAATGACTGCACTGGTCAAGTATTTACTCAATGCGCTGGTTTGCCTGGCTGTTGTTGATATTATTGGTTTTTATTCAAAGCAGTATTTTTCAAGCGGTGAAACTCAATTGCCGTTAATAAAATTATTGCGTTATAGCGTGAGTTTATTAGTTGGGCTTGCATCGCTCATTATTACTTTAATTTTAATTAATTATAATCATCAAAATGTTGAAAATTATGTTCATGCTCAACTCAATGAAAAAGCAAATGATATCGCAATTGCCGTTGATCAGTATTTAAACGAGCATGGAAAAATTATTGCGGCACAAGCTGATGCTGTTAGTGTAGGGCTCAAACTAGACAGTGCCTTAAACATAATTTCCGAACGTTATCCTGCTTTTATTACAACGTTAGCGACAGATGAAAAAGGTAATGTGGTTGCCGCTACTCCTACCGATTTATTAGATAAACTCCGAGATGGGCACGTATCAGTCGCTGATCGAGATTATTTTTTACAAAGCAAACAAAATACAGAAACTTATATTTCACCGACATTTGAAGGACGAGGGTTTGGCAATGATCCGATAGTGGCCGTTGCTCATGGTATTTTTAAAGACACTGAATTTAAAGGAATTATTGAAGGTTCTCTTAATTTAGAAGCTTTTTCAGCGTTTAGACCACAATTATTTGATCACAATGTTGAGTTATTAATTTTAGATGGTGCTCAAAAAGTTGTTTTTAGCTCAAAAAATTTGACCTATCAGGTACTTGAAAAGTTAACACCACAACAAATTACTGCATTTATTAATACTGAAACTACTCCCGCATTTATCGATAAAGCGCAAAACTCATATTTTAGTGGCATAAAAAAATCTTCACATTATCAATGGCATGTAGTGTTATTGCTCGATAGATCCCATATTGATGTGCTTGCTGCCAAATCATGGTTAAAAGCAATGTCGATATTAATGTTGGTGACATTATTAGTTTTTATTTTTATCGCACGCTTAAGTCGTTGGTTAGTGGCACCCATTGAGTTATTGACTCAAAAAATGCAGGATTTTAAACCTGAAAATAATGCTAAGCAGTCAACGTTAATTGAAAGAAGCTGGTTTGAAGTTGATACCTTACATCAGCAATTTATTGAGTTAGCAAACAGTTTAAATGTTAACTTTCAAGCATTAGCTGCATCGAACCAAAAAAATGAAGAGTTAAATAATAAGCTCAGTGAGTTCAACCATGAACTTGCGATAGAGGTAGAGCGAAAAACATTTGAGCTAACACAAAGTGTACACATTGCAGAGCAGGCAAACAAAGCTAAATCTATCTTTTTGGCCAATATGAGTCATGAAATCCGTACTCCTATGAATGGGATGATGGGGATGTTAAGTATTGTATTAAAACAGCCCTCACTTAACCCTGATGTAGTAGATAAACTGCAACTAATTCAAAGTAGTGCGCAAACCTTAATGCAAATTTTAAATGATATTTTAGATTTTTCTAAAATTGAAGCGGGGCAACTGACGATTGAACAAGCTCCTGTTGATTTAAAAGCTGTATTTAAAGAATCGTGTGATATTTTTTTGATGTCCTCAATTAAACCAAATGTCGAATTCCGTCTCGAAGGCATAGAAAATCTGCCTGATCAGTTACTCTGTGATGCGCTAAGGTTACGTCAAATCATTGTTAATTTACTCACCAATGCAGGAAAGTTCACACCTTGTGGCCACATTAAAGTCTTGGTTAGTTATGATGAAGAGTACCTAAGATTTAGCGTTGCTGATACTGGAATTGGTATCGCAAAAGAGAAACAAGCCCTTCTTTTTAATGAGTTTAGTCAAGCGGATGTATCTACAACGCGAAAATATGGTGGCACAGGGTTAGGGCTTGCAATTTGTTCACGTTTGGTGACTTTATTGGAAGGCAATATTGAGTTACAAAGCGAAGAAGGAAAGGGAAGTTGCTTTACTGTTTCATTGCCTATGAAAGCCCCCGAAGAATTAAAAGAGCATGATGAACCTTTAAATAAGTCGCTTGATTTTACAGGTCATTCAATATTACTGGTTGAAGATAACCCGATTAATCAGCTTGTTGCGCAAACTATGTTACGTGCTTTTGGATTTGATGTATCAGTTGCCGAAAATGGTCAGGTTGCACTTGATATGCAAGTTCAGCATCAATTTAAAATAATCCTAATGGACTGTCAGATGCCGATTATGGATGGTTATACTGCAACTCAAACGATACGATTAGAGCCAGATGTTTATGGTAAGCCAATTATTATCGCATTAACCGCCAATGCGTTTATGGAAGATAAAGCAGCATGTTATGGCGCTGGTATGAATGATTTTATTAGTAAGCCGATTGATGAACAGTATTTAATGAAAGTACTCACAAAGTGGAGCGTGCAAGATTAAATCAGCGCAATAAAAAAGCCGCGTCCTGCGGCTTTGGTTACAACTGTTAGAAGGTACAATAATAAATTATCAAATTGATTCTAGGGCAATTTTAACCATTTCATTGAATGTGTTTTGACGCTCTTCAGCTGGTGTTGCTTCACCCGTGATCACATGATCACTCACTGTAAATAGTGCCATAGCTTTAACGCCGTACTCAGCCGCTACGCCGTATAAACCGGCTGTTTCCATATCAACTGCCAATACGCCTAATTTATCTAAGTCAGCATAAAAAGTCGGGTCTGCTTGGTAGAATGTATCTGTGGTGAATACATTACCCACTTTTACATTGACGCCTAAGTTACGAGCTGCGTTAACGCCATTTTCGAGTAAACCAAAATCCGCAATCGCTGCAAAATCATAACCACGAACACGGGCACGATTAACATTTGAGTCTGTGCTTGCGCCTTGAGCGAAAATAACGTCACGAATTTTTATTTCTGATCCAATACCGCCACAAGTGCCAATACGGATAAGATTTTTTACGTTGTAGCTACAAATTAGTTCGCGAGCATAAATAGACATTGATGGGATCCCCATACCAGATGCCATAATGCTGACAGGTTTACCTTTGTAAGTTCCTGTAAAGCCGAACATATTGCGCACGCCAGTGACTTGACGCGCATCGTCTAAAAAGTTCTCTGCAATATATTGAGCGCGAAGAGGATCGCCTGGCATTAGAACTGTTTCGGCAAAATCGCCTAAAGTTGCGTTGATGTGAGGAGTGCTCATAAAAACTATCCTGTTAATTAGCTTTATTAAGTGATTGAGCGAAACTTTCGCCGTATTCCATTGCAGGTAAATCAAACCACTTTGCAAGTGTTTGACCTATGTCTGCAAAACTATTTCGTTCTCCTAAATTGATAGGAGTCATATTCGGTTGATAAGCAAGGACCGGAACATATTCACGAGTATGATCTGTGCCTGGCCATGTCGGATCGCAGCCATGATCAGCTGTGATTATCATTACATCATCAGGGCGTAATAATGCTATCAGTTTTGGTAAATATGCGTCGAACTCGGCTAGAGCTTGGGCATAACCTACCGCATTACGACGGTGGCCAAACTTTTCATCAAAATCAACTAAGTTGGTAAAAATGATGCTTTTTTCAGGTGCAGTACTCATGACTTCGGCTGTTTTGTCGAGTAAGTTATTTAGCCCTGATGCTTTAAATTTTTGCGTGATCCCTTGATGGGCATAGATATCTGAAATTTTCCCTATGCTTATCACTTGACCATCTGCTTGGGCTAATTTATCAAGCACAGTTGGCGCGGGGGGAAGCACGGCGTAATCACGACGATTACCTGTGCGGGCAAATTCCGCGGCCGTTTCGCCTAAAAATGGGCGAGCAATGACGCGACCGATATTCATATCATCGAGTAATTCACGGGCAACTTCACATATTTGATAGAGTTTTTCTAAGCCGAAGTGAGCTTCATGGGCTGCAATTTGAAATACTGAGTCAGTCGAGGTATAACAAATCGGTTTTCCGGTTTGAATGTGTTCCTCGCCAAGTTGCTCTAAAATTGTAGTGCCTGATGCATGGCAATTACCGAGTATGCCAGCAATACCAGTTCGTTTAACTAATTCATTAATAAATTCATCATCAAAACAAGGCACTGTCTGAGGGAAATATCCCCAGTCAAATAAAACAGGTACGCCCGCCATTTCCCAGTGTCCTGAGGGAGTATCTTTACCGGTTGATAATTCTTTGGCATAGCCATAAGCGGCAATAGGAGCAAAGCTTTGTGCTATTTGGCAGATTGTACCACTTGCTTGTTGGCAAGCTTCGATTAAACCTAGTTTGGATAAATTAGGTAATGCTAATTTTTGACCTGTTTCACCATGATAGGCTGCAAGCAGATGGGCCAACGTATTGGCTCCGGTATCACCAAAAGTATGGGCGTCAGGTGTCGCACCTATGCCTAAACTATCGGCCATTAAAATAATTGCTCTTGCCATTGGATTCCTCACAATAGGTTAATTTTAGATTAACCTAGACCTCAAAAATTGCTTCTAGTATAGCTAAACTATGTTGCTTATCGATTGCAAGCAATATCAAGTTGGGCATACTTTTTAAAAAAATTGCTGAAACCGTCTGAAAGTCTCATCAGTCATTACACTTTATGATTTTGTTGATTTTGTCGTACAGGACAATTGTCCTGTTTGCTCTTTGGCAAAAACGATAAATTTGCGGCTTTGAAAGCGTCAATTGAGATTCTTTTTTTCTTTTTTGGTATTGTTAGGCTCTTTGAGTTTAATTCTTTAGGTGTGAATACTTGTGACCCGAACTATTATAGCCATTGCTGGTGCTTCAGCTTCAGGTAAGTCTTTGTTTAGCCAGACAATATATAGTGAATTGGTCAATGAGCTCGAACCAGGTGCAATTGCTATCATTGAAGAAGATGCATATTACCGCGACCAATCTCATTTGCCTTTTGCTCATCGTACGCAAACAAATTACGATCATCCTGATGCGTTTGAGCATGAACTGATGCTGTCACATTTGAATCAATTACGTCAAGGCGAGTCGGTTGATGTACCAATTTATGATTATGCACAACATACGCGCAGTGATAAAACCAGAAAAGTACTGCCAGCAAAAATTTTAATTGTTGAAGGTATTTTATTACTGTGTGATAAAAAATTATGTGATGAATTTAATATTAAAGTGTTTATTGATACACCACTTGATATTTGTCTAATGCGCAGAATGAAACGGGATATGGAAGAGCGTGGTCGTTCTTTGCAATCTGTGATTGAACAATATACATCGACGGTAAGACCAATGTTTTATCAATTTATTGAGCCGTCAAAACATAACTCTGACCTTGTGGTCACCCGTGGTGGTAAAAATCGTGTCGCGATCGATATCATTAAAAGCAAAATAAAACAGCTATTACAACAATAATAATGGGAACAAATTGATGACAACGATCATGAGTTTAGTCGGCATGGCATCACTGCTTTTGGTGGCCTTTTTAGCGTCGACAAACCGCAAGGCGATTAGCCTAAGAACCGTAGGGATTGCATTTTTAATGCAATTTATAATTGGCGGATTTGTATTATTTTCTGAAGCTGGAAAAAATACGCTAGTTTCGGTTTCCTCAGCCGTTTCTTCCGTGATTGGTTATGCCAATAATGGTATTTCATTTTTATTTGGTTCATTAGCGCAGCAAGACACCTTAGGGTTTATTTTTGCGATTCAAGTATTGCCTGTGATTGTGTTTTTCTCTGCGTTAGTCGCCGTGCTTTATCATATCGGTATCATGGATTGGATCATTAAGATTTTGGGTGGTGCGCTACAAAAGCTCCTTAAAACATCACGCACAGAGTCATTGTCGGCAACTGCGAATATTTTTGTTGGCCAAACTGAAGCGCCTTTAATTGTAAAACCATTTATTGCCACGATGACAAAATCAGAGCTTTTTGCGGTAATGGTTGGTGGTTTGGCGACAGTTGCAGGCTCGGTGATGGCCGGTTATGTGATTATTGGGGTTGAACTAAAGTATTTAATTGCAGCCAGCTTTATGGCAGCACCGGGTGGTTTCTTGATGGCCAAAATGATGGTGCCAGAAACTGAAACACCAAAAGATACCTTGGCAGACATTGATAATACTGAAGACAAACCTGTTAATGTAATTGATGCTGCGGCATCGGGTGCGGCAAATGGTATGCAGTTAGCGCTCAATGTTGGTGCTATGTTATTAGCCTTTGTTGCTTTAATCGCATTACTGAACGGTTTATTAGGTGGCATTGGTGGTTGGTTTGATCACCCAACCCTGACATTGCAAGAAATTTTAGGTTATGTATTTGCACCAGTAGCATGGTTATTAGGTGTACCGTGGAATGAAGCAGTGATTGCTGGTAGTTTCATTGGACAAAAATTAGTGGTCAATGAGTTTGTTGCTTATTTAGACTTCATTAATTATCGCGATACGTTAAGCGCGCATACACAAGCAATTATTACGTTTGCGCTGTGTGGTTTTGCTAACTTATCGTCGATTGCAATACTACTAGGCGGATTAGGTGGCATGGCACCTAGTCGTCGCAAGGATATCGCCCGCCTAGGGCTCAGAGCGGTCATGGCAGGTTCTATGGCCAATCTGATGAGTGCCGCCATCGCCGGCTTTTTCCTATCGCTAGGATAAGGTCAGCTATGTTAAGGACATTTAATGACAATTAGAACAATTCCAACATTAGATATTTCGCGTTTTAACTCAGATAAAGCGAACTTTGTTGCAGAACTAGGCAAAGGATACCGTGAGTTTGGTTTCTGTGGCATTGTTGGTCACGGTATTGATACCGAATTGGTTGCAAAGGCGTATGATGCAATTCGTACTTTTTTTGCTCTACCAACCGATGTGAAGCAGCAATATAGTGCTGCTAATATCGGCGGTGCCCGTGGTTACACCGGTATGGGTGTTGAGAAAGCCAAAGATAATCCACATCCAGACTTAAAAGAGTTCTGGCATGTAGGGCGTGAACTTGCACCAGAACAGTTGGTTGAAGGTTTATTCCCAAATGTTTGGCCTACTGAAGTACCGCAATTTAAAGCTGATGTTTATCCGCTTTATCAGGCGCTTGATGATCTTGGTCGCCAAGTTTTGTCTGCACTGGCGTTATTTTTGGGGCAAGATGAACACTATTTTGACGATAAAATTGACCATGGTAATTCAATTTTGCGTCCGCTTCATTATCCTCCTATTTTACAGGGAGAAACACCGGCTGTTCGAGCGGGTGCACATGAAGATATTAATTTTATAACACTGCTTGTCGGTTCTGAGGAGGCTGGTTTGGAAGTCCTCACTCGTGATGGTGAGTATATTCCTGTGACAACAATTCCAGGCACGATTGTTGTTAATATCGGGGATATGCTGCAAAGGTTGACGAATAATGTGCTACCGTCAACAACCCATCGTGTGGTTAATCCACCGGGTGATGGCGCCAAACACAGCCGATTCTCAGTTCCGTTTTTCTTACACCCGAATCCAGAGTTTATGATTGAAACTTTGGCAACGTGTGTGACCGAAGATAACCCTAATCGTTATCCGGAGTCGATTTCGTCAAATGATTATTTGACTGAACGCTTAATTGAGATTGGTTTAATTAAGTGATCCCGAAAGGGAATGTCTAAGTCTTAAGGGGTTAAGACCGACACAAAATTTGAACGATACTAGAGCAAAGGGCCGCAAGGCCCTTTTTTTGATCCTGCGTAACTTTAGTCGTAATTGGGTAGTTAGTCCTTGTTTGTTAGAGGCAGTATAGGCATAGTTAAGCAGGTATTTAATTTGGTTATAATTAGTGAATGAAAACTTCATTTATTCAGATGTTTAGAGTTATTTTTTGCTTTTTAATCACGTATTTTTCAATCGGCAATGTCTTAGCAGCTTCAACTGAAAAAACAGAACTGATTATTGGCCTTGGTAATTTTGAACCACTTTTTTCTGAACCTGATAAAGCATCTTTATTTAAAGATTTAATTGATGGTGTGTTCAGCTATTTGCCGCAGTACCAGCTAAGCTATCGCTATATGCTGTCAAATGGTCGGTTAGAACAGGCGCTTGCAGAAAAACAGCTCGATGGGGCTGCAAATATTTTTAGAAGTCCAACAGCAAGTACCTGCTTAACCAAACCTTTTTTTCGTTTTACCGATGTTGCTGTGAGTAAAAAAGATAAAGTAATATCGATGAAACAAGTATCACAACTGGCTAATTATTCTGTGGTCAGTTATCAAAATGCAACAACCTTGCTTGGTGATGAATACCGCAATATTGTGAGCCATAATCAACGTTATCAAGAAGTTTCTCGACCAGAGCAACAAGCTTTATTGTTGTCACAAGGATTAGTGGATGTAAGTATTGGGGATAAATACATTTTTTTGTATAGCTTGAAGCAGCTAAGTAAAAAAGCAACTAGCGTAAACGAGTTCGATTTTCATTATATATTTCCTGCCGGATATACGTCTATGGGGTTTAGTCGTCCATCTTTATGTGTCCAAGTCAATGATGCAATTGATCAATTTATCAGTAGTGGTGGTTATGAAGCTGTGTATCAAAAACATTTAATAACTCTTGGCTATGACACTCAACCACTGATAGCCCCTCAGTAATGCGATTAACTTGGTAAATTAGTACTGATTTTTTTCTTTTTATTAATCACGCCATCATAATACGTTCCCATCAGAAGTTTAAGCTCCTCCTGATAGCGCCTTAATTCAGATTTAAGTAACGTATTTTCTTGTTTATTAACATTAAAATCGTTTTGCATATGAAGGAATTCAGCGGTTTGTTTATTGAATAGCGTATTTATTTTTTGTAATTTTTCATCACTTAATTTGAGTGCATGATTCAATTGTTGATTACGTTCATTTAAATCTCTGCAATGGTGATTGAGTACTTTTTGACTCATTTGTAGCTCTTCGACTTGTGCACTTAGTTCGTTAAATTCTTGCTCATTATGTTTTGGAACTTGATTTGCTGATAATTGTTCAGATTGACTTGCCAATACACTTTCGAGCTGTTGATTACTAAGTTGCCACTGTTTTTCAACGATCTCAATATGCGCCAGCTGCATTTTATTGCGCTTGTTAAGCTGAGCTATTTGATTATTTAATGCATTGATTTGGTTGTTTTTGTCATCAAGTAGGCGTTCAAATGCTTGCTCAATATTAAATTGCATTTGTTGATTGCTTTCCAATAAATCAGCTTCTAAAGAGTGTTCTTGAGTTTGAAGTTCCATTTTAACCACACGTTTTTGAAATTGTGCGAAGACTTTAGGGTATTGGCTTGGGGAAAGTTTTGATATCGATCAGGATTTATTTCATTTTTAGGTATTTTTTATAAAAAAGATCACGTTTATGATTTTTAAAGACTTGAACCGATTATTGAATATTTCGATTCGATATAACGATATTCGAATAAAATCTTACTTTTATTTTTCTTGATTATTACTACAAAACAGATTTTTACTCTTTAACCTTATGATTATACTTGTGATTTTTATTTATCTGGAAGAGGTAAAATTGTTAATGACATGTTTGTTAAATATTTGTTTCATATTCCCTGTTGGTGTTACAGTTACGTTCCCTTTAAAGGGTAATTACATAACAGGAATATCTCATGGTAAAAATAAATAAAATAACAACATTACTTTCTTTGATGCTTATGGGTCAAAGTTACGCTGCATTTGCCCAAGACATCACAATCACTGACAAAACAATCAATGAAAAAGGTGAAGTGACATTTTTAGCAGGTGAGCTCGGATTGGTTAATGCAGGTAAAACAATTACAGCAGTAAAACAAGTCATTGCATCTGAAGCAAGTTATGCTGCAAATGGTAATGAAGACTTTTCAATTAAAAGACAGTGGGTTGATGAGTTAGGAAAACTTCATACTCATTTAAATCAAACAATTAACGGCTTAAAAGTCTATGGTACAAGTTTGATTGCACACGCAACAGTACCTACAGCTTCGTCAACGGCGTCAGTTGCTAACGCTGGTTCACAACTTTTTGCATTAAGTGGCACACTTGCTGTCGCAGCGGAGCAGTCAGTATTATCATTGCAAAGCATGAGTCAGGTGCAAAGTACTGCACGCATTAATCAATTAGTAGCTGAAATGGGGGAAGTAACATCAAGTGCTGAGCTCGTTTATGTCTACTTACCACTGAGCAAAGAAACAAAACTTGCTTGGAAAATTGATGTTAAATATCAAGGGATAAACGGTTTTGAGCACGATAGTGTTTTCTTTGATTTTAGTACGTTAAGTGAGATTGCACGCCATGCTAAAGTGCATTCTGCTAAGCAATACAATACTTATACCCATAATAATCGTCCTTACAATGATAGCTCACAACGTCAGCTATTATGTTCAACGTCGCAATCGTGTGCTGATGCTGCGGCGCAGCGTGCGCATACTGGGGCTTCGGTTGTATATGATTATTATAAGAATAAGCATAACCGTAACGGAATTAACAATAGTGACTTGGTGATGAACTCAAACGTTCATGTTGGGAGTAACTGGAATAATGCAGTTTGGTACAATAACCAAATGTTTTACGGTGAAGGAGACGGCAGCCAATTCACTGATTTCACATTATCATTCGACATTATTGGTCACGAGCTGACTCATGGTGTGACTGAATATACAGCAGGCTTAATTTACCAAAATGCGTCAGGTGCATTAAATGAAGCCTGGTCTGATATTTTAGGTGTCTCAGCTGATGCCTATAAACGAGGTTCTTCACAACCAATTTGGAAGTTAGGCCAAGGCTCTTATACACCAGGTACGCCGGGCGATGGCTTACGTTATATGAATAATCCAACGCAAGATGGTTATTCAACAGATTATTATCCTGAGCGTATTCCGTTTACAAATAATCCAACAGATCAAAATGATCGTGGTGGTGTTCATGGTAATTCAGGCATTGCAAATTTAGCTTATACATTGTTAGTTGATGGTGGAAAACACCCTCGTAATAAAACCACAGCAACAGTACCTGCAATTGGATTAGCAAAAGCTGAAAAGATTTTTTATCGTGCTTTAACAACGTATTTTACACAATCTACCGACTTTGCTGCAGCAAGAACTGGCACAGCGCAAGCAGCGCAAGACTTATATGGCACAGCAGAAAAAACCGCGGTTGAAACGGCATGGTGCGCTGTTGGTGTCGGAAGTTGTCCAACAGGTGGTACAACTCCGCCACCAACCGGTACAACAGTATTAGTGAACGGTACGCCAAAAACTGGCTTATCAGCCGCAACGAATGCAGAGCTTTTATTTACTTTTGAAGTTCCTGCTGGCGCAACCAACATTAAAGTTGCAACGTCTGGCGGAACCGGTGATTCAGATTTATATGTAAAATTTGGCTCAGCAGCTAATGATGGCAGCTTCGATTGTCGTCCATATGAAAATGGTAATGCTGAAAGTTGTACATTAACCTCAACTGGTGGAACTTACTATGTTCGTTTAAAAGCTTATGCAGCGTTTTCTGGTGTAACATTAACAGGAAGTTATACTTCTGGTGGCACTGGCTCAGTACAACCTATTAGCGAAACGGTTAATAATGTTAGCGTTGCTCAAGGTGCTTGGACACGTTACACCTATGATTTACCTGCAGGTTACGCCAATATGACCATAGCTATATCTGGTGGTACAGGTGATGCAGACATGTATGTACGTTTTGGTGCGCAATCAACTACTAGTCAGTATGATTGTCGTCCATTTAAAAACGGTAATACAGAATCATGTAGCTTTTCAGCACCAAAAGCAGGTACTTGGTATATTGATTTAAGTGGCTACGCAACAGCGTCAGGTGTAACGCTAACATTAAAAGCAAATCCATAAGAGACCCTTTTAAGTTGTTACAATAATCAAGGATGGCCAAAGCCATCCTTTTTTTTATCAATGAAATAGGTAATTAAACAAAGTATTTAGTTAAACCCAATTCTGGATAAGCGATTTACCAACATATTAGCTATAAGTTAAATATCTAAGTTATGCATCTCTAGCCATAGAGTTTTATTATCGGTATTCAGCTTAGCTAGGTTCGTCTATGATTAATTTTAAGTAATTAAAATGGAGTGGATCATGGCGAATTGGAAAACGGCAACAGTAAAAGAAATTGTTTGGTGGAATAAACGGCTATTTAGTTTAATTGTGCAAGCTCAGATTGAGCCTTTTAAAGCGGGGCAATTTACTAAATTGGCATTAGTAAATGAAGGGAATCGGATTGCGCGTGCTTATTCCTTTGTGAATCCTCCAAGTCATGCAGATTTAGAGTTTTATCTTATTAATGTCGAAGATGGGTTATTAAGCCCACCATTAGGTCAACTTAAAGCGGGAGATCAGTTACAAATTGCCAGTCAAGCCAGTGGTTTTTTTACTCTTGATGAAGTACCAGCAGCAGAGCAGCTGTGGTTACTTGCTACTGGTACTGCAATTGGTCCATTTTTATCGATTTTGCAAAATGAAGAGGTATGGGACAAGTTTAAAACAATTCATTTAGTGCATGGCGTACGTAAAAAAGAAGATTTAAGTTATCGAGATTTGATTAACCAGCTTATGGAGCGTCATAGCCAATTAAAGTATGTAAGTTTACTCAGCCAAGAAAAAAACTTAGATGGCTTAAATGGCCGTATAACAACTGCTCTAGAGCAGAAATCGCTAGAACAGTACTTTGCGGTTCAAGCAACACCCAATAATAGTCAATTTATGATTTGTGGCAACCCTGCCATGGTCAAAGAAAGTTGCCAAATCCTGCTAAACCAAGGTTTTAGGCGAAATAGGCGAAGTGAGCCTGGGCAAATAACGGTGGAACAATATTGGTAAGCGTTTGGTTAAGATAAAACATGGCTGACCCAGTTTTGATGCCATGTGATGAGTTCTTTGCACGGCTTTGGTCGGCAAATTAAATAGCCTTGTAAGAGTACTTCAAGTTTAAAATGTCTTTGTAAATATTCCAATTCATTAAAGTTTTCAATGCCTTCAGCAACCAATGTGAAATGTTGCTCTATCGCTATTTGAGCTAGGGAATTGACCACAACTTGCGAAAAATTATCGATATGAATGTCTCGAATAAGACTTCGGTCTATTTTTATTTCGGTAAAGGGTAAGGTTCTAAGCTGGGTTAAATTGGTAAAGCCAGTGCCAAAATCATCTAAAGAGATTGAATAACCACGCATTCTTAAACGATTGAGGGTTTCAAGTTGTGCATTAGATTTAAGGGCATATTCTTCAGTTATTTCAAGAATGATATTTTTTGCCTCTATTGCATGTTGCTCCCTCAGTGCATCAATTTTTTCGGGAATTAAAAAGTCCGTTAATTGATTTGGCGAAATATTAATTGCCATTTTTAGATCGGGCCCAAAACTGTTACTTAAACTTTTGAAATCGGCCATCGCTTTATTAAACAGTTGAAACGAAAATGCATCGGTTAGATTGTATTTTTCGGCAGTAGGGATAAACATACTAGGCTGAATTACTTGATTAGTGTTATCTGAGCTGATCCGTGCTAATACCTCGACACTATAAACTTTATTATCTAAGTTGCTAATTTTTGGTTGGTAGTAAGGAAGTAAGCGGCCATTTTTTATAGCATTAATCAAATCAGATTCAGTCATTTGATTAATAATATTTTCTTTTTTTGTCACAAAATCGTTTAATTTCACCAACAGCATTTTTAACTTATGTTGCTCAATAGGTTTTGGAATATTACCAATTAAATGGCAATTATTTTCTTTTGCCAATTCTGACGCTAAAGAAATAACTTTTGGGTCCATTTCTGAAACAATAATAACACCACCATTAAACTGACTTTTCCCAAGGTGGCGAATGAACTCCATACCATCCATTTTTGGCATATTAAGATCAGTAAAAACAGCTGCATAAAAATGAATATTAGATTGGATTTTTTTTAGCGCCGCTTCGGCATTGGTGAAGGTATCAATATATTTAAAACCAAGCTGGCTTAATTGTGCATGTAAAATAAGGAGTAATGCAGGAGAGTCATCGATAAGTACGATTGGTTTTTTTATAATTTCCATATTGAAACCTTACAAAATTAAGTCCACTTTATAGAATTCTAGTATTGCAAAACTTTTTTGCTAACAGAATTTGAAGTTAAATTAATTTTTTAAGTACTTGAGAGCAATTTTTAACTTTTATTTTGGATTCAAAAGGTCTACCTTATAAGCAACAATAAGAATGGATTAGGCGCTAGTAATATGTTATTTAATAAAAAAATGGTTGATGAATTAAATTTAATTTTAACTTTTCCAGACAATAGCATGATGCAAGGAATTAAGGTGCATGCTGATGCAGAGCCTTGCGTAATTGAAGCAGCACAACGCCTTTTTGCAAAAGGCATTATTGATAAAGCCGATGGTGGTTATTTAACTGATTTAGGGTTAGATTTGGCTGAACATGCGCAAGTATTAAAATTAGCGCTCAGTGAAAAATAGCAGTAATTAGCTAAAATAAATGCTCAGCTTGTTGAGCATTTATTTTTTAAGCGTTGGCCAAACAAATGTTGATTGGCAGCGATCTAAATAAAGCTGTTCAACAGCGGTCCGCGCCCAAGGTGTTTTGCGTAAAAATTTTAAGCTTGATTTAACGCTTGGATCATTGCGAAAACAATTAATGTTCACTTCTTTTGCCATTTCTGCCCAGCCAATTTGTTGCTCTAACGTAGAAACAATTTTTTCTAGGGTAATGCCGTGTAATGGGTTGTTTGCTTGTGTTTGACTCATGAATATGTGTTCTTCAGTAACTAAAGTTTAATTGTACCATCGCTCGGTTAATAAATGAATGAACAGCTAATAGCACTTTCATGCTGTTGCAATTTAAATGTACTTTTGTTGTCACAGTTCACGCTTACTCTAAGGCTGATTTTAAACTTCGGGTTGAGTAAACAAATGAAAATTGCATTTTTAAGCCTATCAGTACTGAGTTTTAATTTAGTTCATGCTGCGCAAACGGACTCTTCTACTGTTTTAGCTCCTGTTGAACCAATATTTGTCACTGAGTTCAGATCTGACTTGCAAGTGAGTTTAGCTCAATTACATTCATCGATTGCTGATGACCTCAAACGTTATGAATTTAAGGCCCCAACTTTTACCACTTTAGCAAAACCAGCAGACATTAATGAAAGTGAAAAAGCGCAGCTATTAGTTGCCAAAAATTAGCAGTAGCTAAAAACGAATCTGTTTTGTTTTAGCTAATCATCATTTAAAAATCTTCATTACTTGGGCTGAACACACAATGGTCTGATCTGTGAGTGTTTGGCCTCATTCTTTTGACTCTGACCCTGAGTCTGTGCACTATTAGTTCGTTCCAATTAAAGCTAACGTCTTATTTTTTATAGTCCAATATTGCTATAGGATCTGAAACGAATAAAAATTAATAATTACTCTGAGCTGGTTAGGTCATCTATGAATCATTTTTTATTGCGAAAAAGCACCCTGATGCTGGCGCTTTTACCCGCTGTGTATAGTGTTTGCGTTCAAGCAAAACCTTTGGGTCAAATCCATGCAATTACCCAACAAAAAAATCAATTTGATCTTCAAACCAAAGATAAAGAGCGAGTTCAAATCGATTTTTTGCGTGATGACATTGTTAGAATTTGGGCAGGACAAGAAAAGTTACTTCCTGTAAACAATAAAGCCGCTTCTATTGTAGTACAAAGTGACTTTGGTCAACTAGCTGTTAAACAATCAGATTTTTCTGATTATACCTTACTTTCCACGTCTAAAATGGCATTGAGAGTCTATCATCAGCCATTACGTTTTGAGTTATATCGTCCCGATAATAAAACGGCCATTTGGCAAGAAGTCAAACCAATCGAGTTAACCGAAAAATCAAGTTACCAAACACTGACCACCCATAAGAATGAGTACTTTATGGGGGGCGGCCAGCAAAATGGTTCGATTCAGTTTAAAGGTGACATCCTTGATATTTCCTACTCAGGTGGTTGGGAAGAAGGCGACAGACCCAGTCCTGCGCCATTTTATATGAGCAGTGAAGGTTATGGGGTACTGCGCAATACGTGGAGCAATGGCCAATATGATTTTCGCTCTGATGAATACCTAACTGCAGAGCATCAAGAAAATCGTTTTGATGCCTATTATTTTGTAGGTGACACTATTGCTGATGTACTGGATGCATACACTGATGTCTCAGGTAAAGCACCGCTTATTCCGCGTTGGGCGTTTGAATACGGTGACGCCGATTGTTATAACGATGGCGATAATGTGAAAAAGCCAGGCACAGTGCCCGATGGTTGGAGCGATGGCCCAACAGGCACCACACCTGACGTAATTGAGTCGGTAGCAAAAAAATACCGTGAATACGATATGCCAGGTGGTTGGATTTTACCTAATGATGGCTATGGCTGTGGTTACACTAACTTACCTGAAGTGGTCGCAGGCTTGAAAGCGCTTGGTTTTCGCACCGGCCTTTGGACAGAAGATGGAGTTGATAAAATTGCGTGGGAAGTCGGCGAAGCGGGTAGCCGTGCGCAAAAACTCGATGTTGCATGGACAGGTGAAGGCTATCAATTTGCACTCGATGCCAATCAAAGTGCGGCGCAGGGGATTTTAGATAATTCTGATTCACGGCCATTTTTGTGGACTGTGATGGGCTGGGCAGGTATTCAACGTTATGCGGTAACCTGGACGGGCGATCAATCGGGTAGCTGGGATTACATCCGCTGGCATGTCTCGACCTTAATTGGTTCGGGATTATCGGGGCAGGTTTATGCAACGGGCGATGTTGATGGTATTTTTGGCGGCAGCCCAGAAACCTATATGCGTGATTTACAATGGAAAGCCTTTACGCCGGTATTAATGGGGATGTCGGGTTGGTCAAAAGCGGCGCGTAAACATCCGTGGTGGTTTGACGAACCGTATCGCTCGATAAACCGCAAATACCTTAAGCTTAAAATGCGCTTAACCCCGTATATGTACACCTTAGCCCATCAGGCAGAACAAAGCGCAGCCCCGATTGTGCGCGGTTTGATGTGGGACCATCCTAATGATCCTCATGCGTTTAGCGAACAATATAAAAATCAGTTTTTTTTGGGTGAAAACTTATTGGTTGCGCCAGTTTTTCGTTCGCAAGCCGGTAGCAATGGCTGGCGTGAAGATGTTTACTTACCGCAAGGGCAGTGGATTGACTATTGGGATGGCACGGTTACTGACGCCCCTAAAGAAGGGCTAGAAATGGATTACCCAGTCACGCTGGATAAACTGCCAATTTTAGTCAAAGCGGGGGCCATTTTGCCTATGTATCCAGAAGCTTTATATGATGGTCAAGTAGCAAAAGATACCTTAACACTCGACATCTACCCATTTGGTCAGTCATCGTTCGAAATTTATGAAGATGATGGTAATACCCGCCAGTATCAACAAGGGGCGTTTAGTAAACAGCTGATTAAGGTGGCTGCACCTCAAAATAAAGCGGGTGATATCACGGTCAACATTGGCGCTGTTCAAGGGCAATACCAAGGCATGGAAACTGAGCGGGTCTATCAGTTACAACTGCATACCCGTGTCTTGCCAGACAACGTTGAATTAGACGGCAAGCCCCTAACACAGGTTTCCACGCAAACGGCCTTTGAACAAGGTCAAAATGTCTGGTTTTACGATGCACAGACCCAATTTGGAGTGGTGCATGTTAAGACAAAAAAAGTGGCCGTTAATCAGCAGTATAACGTGACACTTCGAGTGAACGATGGGTTAACACTTGCTGCAACACCGGCTTATCCAGCGATGCCAGATTACGGCAACGCGATTTCGGCCGATAGCTTACTGATTTTAAATCGCCCATTAGAAGAGCCGGGTCACCCAATGGAAAATGCCTTTGATAATAACCCTGATACTTGGTTTAGAACCATTCGCGATCAAAGCTTAAAAACAGGGCCTCATGAGTTTGTTTTGGCCTTGGGCGAGCGCCGTATGATTGAAGGTTTTGAAATTGCGCCGCGAAATGACAAACATTGGAAATACTCACAAGTGAAAGACTTTGAAGTGTATTTAAGTGATGTCAACGGCAAATGGGGCGAGCCTATTGCAACGGGTAGTTTAGCCCGTGTACAAGAAAGCCAAAAAGTTACCTTTGATGCCAAACCGGGCAGCTTATTACGTTTTAGAATCGTCAGCACCCACGACCAAGGCACCTTTGTCACGGCCAATAAAGATAACAAACCAAGTGGTGAGGCATTTAACGCCTTTATTCCGATGCAAGTCACCCCGATTGCGATTGGTGAATTTAAACTGCTTGAACAACCGCTACCAAAACGTGAAAAACAACGGGTGTATTTATCTGCAGCTTCATGGGATACCGCAACAACCGAGAGTAAAAAAGGCGTGCAAAAAGACACGGCTTGGCATCCAAGTAAAACCAATTCAATGAAAATGAATGGCCTGGTTTTTAACAAAGGGCTTGGGGTCGATGGTGCAAGCCAAATTGATTATACCCTGTCAGGCCACTGGCAAACCTTTAGAGCCGATGTTGGGATTGATGATAGCTGCGAAGCTGGTGCTAAAGTGAACTTTCAAGTCTATGCAGATAACACACTGCTATTTGATAGTGGTGAAATTACCCCGCCAGCAGTGGTCAAACCTGAACTTGATATTCGCGGCGTGAAACTGCTAAGCCTTCGAACCTACAGCCAAGAGCCTAAAGAGCAGGTAACATGTGCCAACTGGGCTAATGCGCAGGTAATTGGTTTTAAAGGTGATAAAGTCGGGCAGTAAATCAGCTGATTGAATATATAAAAAGCCCTTGTTCAACACTGAGCAAGGGCTTTTTTAGCTAAAACAGCGAACTAATCGTTTTGCACCATAACGGTTATTAAAGATGCGCAGTGTTTAGTACTCTGAATACCTGGGTTTAATAAAAGGCGCACAAATCGATACTATTTCAAGCTCTGTTAACACGGTATCACCAAAAGTTAGTTGCAGTTGGTCACCACATAACAATTGCCGTTGTTCTGGCGTAATCGCGATTTTCAGTGCAACAAGTTGCGGTTCAAAACAGTGAATAAGCTCAGCTTGATAAGTGTCTTTGTGCTGTGTTGCTTTAATTTTACCAAGCAGGGGCAGCACTCCTGGTGCATTAGCAAAGCGGACAATATGCATGAGTTGGCCATAGGGGATCTTTATTGCTTGATCATCAAATATTGAGGTCGGCTCAAGTAAACAAGATGGCGTATTTTTGCTTGGACCATTAAGTACTTCAGTAATATTCGCCGTGATAGGCTTCTCGTTTAACGTTAACGTTACAGCTAAACCGGTATTAAAATGGGCAGGAATGACCGCTTCATTGAGAATTTGAATCATAATTTCTCGTTCTGTTGGCACGCCACTTTCGTTTTTATCAAACCAGCGAATAATCGCTTTTTCATCGCTAGCAATTAAAGCAATATAGCCAAACTCAAATAAAGGCTGGGTGATAGGCAGATCAAAACGCACGCGATAGCGTTTAGTCACGTTACTATCACGCCAAAGCTGATTGAAGTTCACTTGTTGAAAAGCGATGTCTGATTGATTAGCGTGTTTGGTAAGTGTAGGTAACAAGGCTAAAAATTGCTGCCGCTGCCATGTATTGATTGACCACAGCCTGATACATTGATTTATCACTATAAAGCTCATAACCAGTGCCGCTAACTGAGTTAAAAAAGGCAAACTTTGGCTTAATTCAATGAAAAAGCATGTGTAAACCAGCAGCAAAAATACACTGATATCAATTAACCAAAAACCACTGGGTTTTTGTAGATGTTTGCGCGTGATATTCAGCATTCGCTCACTATTAGCATGGCGCGCTATTTCGGGATAATGTTTAAGCGATAAAAACATACAACATCCTGTTATATAATGGTATTTCTATAATAACAGGGTAGTTTAAATAGCAAAAGTGTTTTTATTAAAGGTAAAAACGAGTGCTTACTAAGGGAGAAACGATACTCAGCACTGTAGTCGCTTTCATTTAGTTAGATTAATCATCAGCACCAAAGGAAGATATACTGTAGTTATTGAGAGGCTAAATAACATGCTGGGGACTCGGTAAATTTAATCTACAGTTGATCGATTGTTTATCCATAAACAATGCTGGAGCATCCTTTTAAAGTTAAAACGAAAAAATAAACAAGACCAACAGGTTGCTCTTCAATTCACACGGCCCATCTCCACAACACTAACCTATTGCATTGGTTAAATATATTGATAAGATGCGCTTTTCTTTAGCAATAAAAATTATAAAAAAAGCGCATTCAATTATAGCTTGTGGTATGCGAAACAAGGATTAAAACACCTATGTATAAAAAGATAACCTCGATAATTACTCTCCTTATTTTGCTGGCCTCAATGGGATTGTTAACATCTATGTCATCTGTATTTGCCGATGAAATAGATGATTATCTCCTCGATTTGATGGATAAAAAGAACATCCCTGGCTTACAATTGGCGATTGTTAAAGATAATAAAATTGTAAAAACCGGTGCTTATGGCCTCTCAAATATACAAGATGGCGTCAGTGTAAAACCATATACGCCATTTCCGATATTTTCAATGACCAAAGCCTTTACCGGTGTCGCAATAATGCAACTCGCAGCACAAGGAAAATTAAGTCCTTCAGATAAAATATCAAAGCATTTAGACAACTTGCCAAAAGCGTGGCAGTCGTTAACAATTCGACAATTACTCAGCCACACCTCAGGCCTTCCAAAAATACTTAATGGCCATGGCGTCGATTTAATTGCCAACGGTCAACCAGAGCCAGCATGGCAAGAAGTGCAAACTCTTCCGATGCGTTATGAAACTAATACTCGTTTTGAATATAACCAAACGGGTTATATTTTACTGGGCAAAATTATCGACAAATTATCTGGACAGCCATTTGTTGACTTTATTCAGCAAAATCAGCTTAAGAAAGTAAACATGCCAATTACCCTAGCTGCGGGATTTGCTCATACTCAAGCGGTCGTTCCGCATCAAGCCCGTCCGTATTACTCAAACGGCAAAGGCATACTAGATACACTGCAAATCAACTTCGACCCCTTTTTTAGAACGGCGGCAGGGATGAGTGCAACTGCGACAGAGCTTGCACAATACGCCATTGCTCTTGAGCAGGAAAAACTGCTTGATAAGAAATACCTAAAAGAGCTTTGGACTCCTACTCGTTTAAATAATGGTAAAACCGCGGGGTTTAGTGAATTAGAAAACGGCTATGCACTTGGTTGGCAAACCATTTTACGAGAACAACATCCAGCGGTTAGTGCCAGTGGCGGGGATTCCAATTCTACGGTGATTTATCCTGAAGATAACTTAGCCATCATTGTATTAACCAATAAATTGGGTAGTTTACCGATTTTTTTTATTGATGAAATTGCTGGCTTTTACTTTCCAGAAATGAGGGCTGAAAACGGTTGGGGATTATCAAAAGACTTATTCAAGCTTTTCCAAGGAATGAAAACACATGGCTTTGAGCAAGCAATTGCTCTTGCTGAAAAAATGAGATCAAACGCCCAATTTGAGGTGCAAGAAATTAACCTTTTGGGCTATCAATATGTCACTAATGGGAAACTCGACAAAGCCTTGGAAATTTTCAAATTAAATGTTTATTTATTCCCAGAAAACGCTAATGCCTATGATAGTTTAGGTGAAACCTACGCATCACTAGGCAAAATAGGTGAAGCCATCAAAAACTATCAAAAAGTACTTGAACTGTTGCCAAATAATCAAAATGCAGTTAATCAGCTGAAGAAATTAAAAACTTTATTATAGATAAAGGCCGAGAGAATCAGGGGTTGTTTTTCTCCTTTTGCTTTAAAAAGCAAAAATCTAGACCTGATCTTTATTCAGAAAGTAGCCCAAGTTTTCCGAAGCAGTTGTATTGACTAAAATATCAACCGTATTGGAGAAACTCATGGTGAAGTTATAGGGGGAATTGATTACCTTGGAATTTAAAAGCTAGATGAAGGTCATCTGATGGCCCTAAACTGTGATGATTTAACCACTATATAACGTAAAAAGGGCCTTTGGGCCCTTAGTTCATTTAACCATTCGAATTAATCAAGCAAGGTTAACTTAGTGACATTAAGTAAACCTGCATGGCTCATATAATTATTTTTAATGCCTTCAACACGCAATCGTTTATCCAAAAAACCTAATTACTCCCATATTACCATGAAAAATCAATTGGATATTGCTAAGTGTTATAGAATCCGAACAGTTCCTATCAGTGTTTACAGACATATGTAAAATTGATTAATGATGACGCACTTTATAAATAACACTTAAATTTTCTTATATAACAAACAGTTCATACTTTTTGCATTGAAAGTGCTTGCAGATATAGAAAACTAAACTAGAGTTTTTGTACCTTTTATCGATCCGAAAAGGTTCAAAAAGGTGTTCAAATTAATTTTTCACTTATTTTAAGGAATTACAATGAGTACTACAATTTGGAACGATGGACGTAGCATTGCACTAACAAAAGGTGATACTGCAACTTGTGAAGCACTCAAAGCAGGGCAGTTATATGCTATTTTTTTGTATAATGCATCGGGAGAGGATCAAGATATTCCGGTGAATGTTAACATTGGCAACGGCTTTCCACCTAAAACAGTGACAGTGCCTGGAACTACCGGAAATAAAGGTATTGCAGCATTAGCTTTGGTATCTGGCACTGATACTCAGACCGTATCTATCTCTATTTCTAATCAACAGTCTTCTGGTAAAGTTGATGCGTGGATCGGCAGTGTAGGGATGCCGACAAACACATCGGGTATTGAAAACATGCAATTACCCTTTAATGGTGAAACTCACTCATATGGTACGCGCGATAGGTATTATGCTGTACCTGAAAGTCGTTGGTATCAACTGAGCGTTAGAAGTCCTCAGACTCAGTTTATTTCAGTTCAGTTCACTGAAAATAAAGCAAAAGTATTTATTAACAACCCTGTCGGTGATCCTGCGAACGTAATTATTCCAACAGGTACAGTGGCGTTAGGTGCTAACTATGAGGTGATTAAGCCACAAGGTGTACCACAAGTCATAACTTATCAAGATCAAGGTAATGGCCAACAAAAAGTGTGGATGAACGCGGATAGTCAGCAAAACTCTTCTGATTCAACCATCGCGGCTCAGTATCTCTAAATAGTTAAGAGTTACGGTGACCTAAAAATGGCGATAACAAGCCAGTTAGTACCGCTGGTCTCGTCATTGCCCAGAAGGCGTTTCTTACGTTCATCAGTAGGGATCGCTTGTCTGGGCGTATTACATCTAGTGTCGCCCTCATCGGCTCATGCCACTCCAGTTTCTGGTTCCTACATCAATTGGGATGATGGTAGGTTAATTCAATTGGAAGAAGGGCAAACAGCGATTTGTACATCACTGGTTTATGGGCAAATGTATTGCTTAGTCGTTTACAACGTATCTCAACACGACAGAAATATTGAACTGAAGGCAACTTGGAGCAATCAACAATCCCCAGCGACACTTATCGTTCCCGGTACAACGGCAAATGAAGGGAATGCTTCTTTGATTCTCGTATCTGGTAATGATACTTCAACCATTTCTATCGCTATCACTCAAGGCAATGGTGGCAAACTTGAATGTTGGTTGGTCAGCACCAGTATGCCAACAAATTTACAAGGGTTAAATAGTAAAGAACTAGCTGCAGATGGTGCTAATTACCAGATGCCTAAAGAGCTAATTTACCACTCGGTGATGAATAGTGGCTGGTACCAACTGACAGTCATTAATAAACAAACTCAATCCGTTGTTATTCAGATGTCACAACAACAGTTGATCATTTTTGTGGTTAATCCCATTGCACAGCCAAATATCAACCTTTTGGCGCTTGGAACAGTGCAAGAAGGGAAGCAGTATTTACTGCAAATGCCAATATCGGGTGAACAACCTCAGCGCACAAACGCACTTATTCAGGGAAAAGGTGAGCAACTGATTTGGTTTGGTACATCAAGTCAACAAGACTTGGAAAATACCATTATTTCATTACAGTCTTTGTATTTGCCAAACAGTGACGTTCCAGTTATTGTGCCTACGACGACACAAAATGGGCTTATTTGTCGACCGATAGAGCAATCACAATAGAAACATAGTGGATTCGAACATATTGGGGTTGTGACTTTCTTTTTGCCTTTTGCTTTAAAGCAAAAATCTAGACCCGATCGATATTTATTATGAAAGTAGCCCAAGTTTTTCGAAGCAGTTGTATTGACTAAAATATCAACCGTATTGGAGAAACTCATGGTGAAGTTATAGGGCGAATTGATTACCTTGGAAATTAAAATCTAAATGAAGGCCAGCTTATGGTTCTATAGCACGATGATTTAACCACTATATAACGTAAAAAAGGGCCTGTTGGCCCTTAGTTCATTTAACCATTCGAATTAATCAAGCAAGGTTAACTTAGTGACATTAAGTAAACCTGCATGGCTCATATAATTATTTTTAATGCCTTCAACACGCAATCGTTTACCTAATAAATTTGGGTTTAACTGTGGGCTAAATGCATCACGTTGTGATGATCCAAGCTTAATATAAAGCGTAGCAGAACCATTATTGTCGTCGCCAAGCGCTAACGCATACTGACCATTGATAGCTGATGTAATAATACCTGCTACCACGACCGGTTGGCCATTATTCAGTGCTAGAACATCACTAACAGACAAGTCACCACTTGGATTTGGCTGTGTTGTATCACTGCTTACCACTTCAATAGAATTGACTTGACGCACGCCCGGCGCACTCATGTAGTTGTCACGAACACCTTTAATTATTAACTGCGCATCTAAAATTGATGGGTTTAGCGCGGGGCTAAATTCATTACGTTGCGACAGCTCTAGTTTTACATTAATGGTAAAACTTGCATCGTTAATATCTTCAAGTACTAAGGCATAAATATCATTGAGCGCAGATTTAACGCGTCCAGTTAATTCAATCGTTTCACCTTGTGCAGTGGCTAAAGCTTGCGTTACAGACAGTGCCGTTGGCGCTATTTGAATATCACTCACATAACGAATACCCGGCGCACCCAAGTAGCTGTTACGTTTACCCGTTACAATGATGTTTTGATTTAAAATACTTGGATTTAATTGCGGGTTAAAGTTATTGCGTTGTGCGCTTTCTAGCTTCACATATATGTGGCTTGCAGGATTATTTAAATCAGTTAAATCAAGCCCATAAATGCCATTTACCGCAGCAGTTACTTTACCAATTACAACCAATGGAGTGCCTTGAGACGCGGCTAAAGCTTGCGTTACAGAAACAGTATTGCCAGGTGTAGGGTCCGGATCTGGGTTAGTTTGTCCATCGCCAAATGGAGCATTAAACGAGTTATTTTTATAGGTGTCGGTATTCCATGAATTATAGCCACTCGCTGGGCTTCCCCAAGGTTGACCATTGTTAGGATCAGTAAATTCTTGAACAGCCATAGGTGTCGGTGTTGCGACACCGCTAATGCGGCCATTCGTGCCGTCAAAATACTGATAGCTTTCAGGAGTTGCTAGCCAGTTAATAATATTGACCGCAAGCACCGCTGCATTGCCTGAGTCAGTCCAACCAGGGTAAGTTTTTTTAGTGTTACCGTTATCTTGACGACGATATTTAGGTGTAGCATCTTCAATCGGCGATGAGTCACCGATAAATGCAGCCTTACCAGCACCGGATTTTGCAATCGCCGCATAAGGGCCTTCAGCCGCACCACCAAAGTACAAACCTTGATCTTTTGCGTGATTCCATTTTACCGGATTATCTGAGCTTGCAAAATAGACTAAGCCTTTTGCTTTTGTAGGATCAACTACTGCTAAGGTCGCGCCGGCAGCCATTAAAATTGGCTTTACACCTTGTGTGATGCCTTCGGTTTTATTGCTGGCAACAACACCACTTACGCCTTGTTTGTAATCAACAGCGTTAAAACGAAATCGAATCCCAAAGTTTTCAACAAGCCAACCTTCATTGGCATTTTTAGGATTACGCCAGTCACCGTAGGCTCCACCAATATTGTATTTGCTTAAGTCTGAACGGTTGTAGCCGTTAAACACTTCAGTTGCATCCCAGGTGTTTAAATTACGGTCAGCATCATAATGATCAGCTATAAAGAAGATACCTTTACCGCTAGCAACAAACTGCTCAAGCGCTGCTTGCTCGCTTAGCGTAAATGGGCGATTTGTTTCAGCTAATACTAATACATCGGCTTCTTTAATCGCGTTATAGGTAATGATTGCTTCATTTTGAGTTGTGCCGTTAATGCGATCATCAAAAAAGCGGATACGACCATCGTTATTTAAGTCAACGCCACGATATTCTTTTACCGTATAACCTTGTTGCACCAAGGCATCGGCAAAATCAGAAAATGCACCATCAATTACCCAATCTGCATTGCCTTCCACACCACCGTGCGATACATCAAAGTAAACTGTTTTACCATTATTATTACTAACAGCGGGTTGTTTTACTGGTGCAACATTATCCCAACTATATGGCTCAGCGGCAAACGCTGAACCACTGGCAATGCTTGCACCTAAAAGCAAGGCGATCGCGCTATTTCTATAGATAAATTTCATTTTTTAGTTCCCTTCATTGTGTTGAAATCCCTATCACTTTGCGTGGCAAAGACTACAGCTAGGGTTAATATTAAACAGCCCCAAAATGGGGCTGCTTTTATATGCTCATAAGCACAAGTTACTGCGGTTGAGTTAAATCAAGCTGATATATTGCAAAGCCAGCTTCATTTATTTTAGAGGTAGGTAAAATGTGGCTAAACTGCTCACTGTAGGCTTTTGCATCATCTGTATTTGCACTGGTAAAGTGAATTTGTACATTAGCAACGGGTGCAAATGACCAGTTCATATCAGCTGCAGGATTTAAGCCTTGGCCGTTGTTTTTGCTACTTTGGTATGTAATGTAATCAGCTACGACCTGACGGTTTTCATCTGGCGAATCAACGACAATCTTATCTGCAGTAATTGCTGGGAAGTTACCGCCACCAGACGCCCGATAATTATTCGTTGCTACCAAAAATTGCTGTTCAGCACTGACAGCTTGTCCTTGATACTTTAGTGCCACGATACGTTGGCCATCAGAGACTTTCTCTCCTTTGGCGTTGTATCTTGCAGGTTGAGTCACATCTACTTGATATGTCACACCATCAAGTACGTCAAAATTGTAAGAAGGGAAATCGGGATTAATCAGCATTTGAACGTCAGTATTGTTGGTATCAATTTGCATAAATTGACCGGCAGACATTTCAAGCCACTCTTTAACTTGTGAACCGTTAAGTTTCAATACTTTCAATACATTAGGGTAAATATATAGATCAGCTACATTACGATACGCAATATCACCGATAGCAATAGATGTGTAGTCATCTGCACCACCGCGGCCGGCTCTAAATGGGGCACCTGCCGAAAGAATGGGTAATCCATCAAGTTCAGTACCCTTAACAATTTTTTGCGTGTACCACGTTTGTGCATCAGTGACTATTTGAATTGATGGGTCATCATTAACTAAGGCAAAATAGCTGTTTACTGGGCTGGTGATTTTAGCAAATGGTGCATTGACCCAGTCACGTGTTTCTTGGTGGGCTTGTATCACAGCAGATTCAACCTGTGCATCGTTTTCTACTGTAGCGGTTGTCACGCGATTTTCATCTGTTGTGTAAATTGGCTGTAATGATGATTGGCTATCGCTGACCTGCCAGCTGCCGGCTTTATATTCAAGCGTTAAGTCAATCACACCTAAATGGTTACCCCAAAAACCAGGCATAACAGCTGCTACGCCATTAATGGTGCCTTTTTCTACATTTACACCGTGCTCAGTGAATCCTTCAAAGCTTGCACTTGGGAAATTTGCATGTGAATGTCCAAACATGATGGCATCAATACCCTCAACCTCAGACAAGTAGTAGCTGGCATTTTCAGCCATTGGTTTTTTAGCACTAACTTCTAAACCAGAATGCGGAATAGCGACGATTAAGTCAGCCCCTTCTTTTTTCATTTTTGGGACGTATAGATTGGCCATCTCAACAATATCTTTGGCAATAGCTTTACCTTCAAGATTTGCTTTATCCCACTGCATAATTTGTGGTGGCACAAACCCTATAAAACCAACTTTAATGGTATGCACTTTACCGTTTGTATCTTTAAATTCTTTTTCTTGGATCACATAAGGAGCAAACAAAGGCTCATCATTGCTGGCATCAGCATCACCATCATATTTGAATACATTAGCCGAAATATATGGAAAGTTAGCATCATCAATTGCTTCATTTAAAAACTCTAAACCAAAGTTAAACTCATGGTTACCAATGTTAGCAACATCATAATTAAGCGTATTCATTGCCGCATAAACAGGGTGCACTTCACCATCAGCTAAGTTTTTTACCTTAGCCATATAATCACCAAGCGGACTACCTTGAATTAAGTCACCGTTATCAACCAATAGTGAGTTAGCAGCTTCATCACGTGCTTGACGAATTAATGCGGCCGTTTTTACTAAACCCACTTTATCATCTTGTTTGTCAGCAAAGTAATTGAAGTTCAACAAGTTAGCGTGTAAGTCAGTTGTTTCTAACAAACGAACGGCTATTTTTGTTCCTTCAGTCACGCCTTGCTCTTTTGGCACCTCAACTTGTTTAGCTGGTTTTTTGTCTGAATCTGAACAGCCAGCAAATAATGCGCTTGAGCCACACAATATTGCCAAAGGTAATAACTTTATTTTCATAATCCTTGCTCTTTGTTTTATTTAAAATAGAGCGACTACTATAGAGGTCAAAAAAGACAATTAGGCTAATTATTGATGGCAAATTGATGCCAGAATTATGACTTTTTAGGTACTTGTTATTTGTTTAATTACGCACAATCTATATTCAGACTTCATCGTAGATTTATTTTGGTTCATTAACGCGCTAGACAGACAAAGATATTTTAAAAACCAATCGTACTAAAAAGGCCAATAAAATTAGTTAGTTGGTTTTCTTAATCTTGATTTAGCTCTAATGCCAATTCAGTTTTAGCCAGTGTTTACACTCCTTTTTATCAATTACCAAAGCTGTGATTGCGTTTTTAGCTAGCCCAATTTTTATAGCTTAGATATTGGCATTCTCAGTATTAAAACATCAGCGGCTAACGAGCTTATTGACTGCAAATTTTATAGCAGTGGGTTGCGAAACTTTCATGTGAGGTACTGCTCTTTATTTAAAGTTTAAGTGTGCCAACGTACCGATATTAACAAATGCGTTTATTAAAATACGTAATAACGTAGCGGCAATTTCGTCGTTTACTAGGCACGACTTTTGTCATTAGCACTTCGCTAATGAATCGTTTTGCTGTGATCTTCTCTGAGGAAGGAACTTATGAGTATTAAATCAAGAAAATTAATAATGGTGAGTATTATTGGTGCATTATATTTTCCAACAACACAACTCAGCGCTGCTGAGTTAACCCCAGTTGCAAACATGAACAGTGTGAGACAGGAAATGCAAATTTGGACTACGTATCAAATTAGCCCTTTTCTTAGAGGAAGTGATATTTCGGTCTTTGTTAAAGATGGCAAAGTAACACTCAAAGGCACGGTAACAGAAGATGTAAATAAGGAATTAGCTAAAGCCATTGCAGCTGGTGTTAAGGGCGTGAATTCTGTTGATAACCAAATTGAAGTAGACAAAAATTATAAGAATGCAAAACCTTCTCAAGAGCGAAGTTATGCTGCGATTGTTGACGATGCTGGTATTACTACGGCGATAAAATCTAAATTGCTATGGAGTAAATTCTCTGATGTTGTAACGATAAATGTGGATACCTATCAGGGAAAAGTAACTCTTAGTGGCGATGTATCAAACCAAGCAAGTATCAATTCCATGACAGCTATGGCTAAAAATACCCAGGGTGTTTTATCTGTAGATAGCCGGCTGATGATTGCCGATGCGCCAATGGATAAAGAGACAAATAAATATAAAGAAGATGAAGAAAAAGAAGATGAAAATGAAGAAAAAGAAGGCACCTTGTTAGCTGACAGCTGGATAACTACTAAGGTTAAATCAACCTACATGTATTCGTCTAATGTTGATAGTGACGATATATCTGTCAGTACACTTGATGGCGTTGTTTTACTTGAAGGCAAAGTCAAAAGTGGTTCAGAGCGAGCTTTGGCCATTGAGTTGGCAAAAAATATTCGTGGTGTAAAAAGTGTCACATCGAGCAAACTATTGCTTTTGTAGCTAAGTGAACGCACCCAGCTTTAATGTTTCCAACAATAGCAACTACGCAAAGCCGCTACCCGTTAATACTAGGATGCGGCTTTTTTACCAAATAATTAGCACAAATTTATTTTTCTGCCAATGCTCGCAAGCGCACATACAAGCACCTACTTTGCACCCAATATAGTTTACATTACTCATGTCTAATCTGGAGATTATCATGCTTGAGACAATTGCCATTGTACTCATTATTTTGTGGCTCTTAGGCTTAATTACGTCTTATTCAATGGGTGGATTTATTCATATCCTAATGGTCATCGCCATCGTTGTAATTCTAGTGCGAGTTATTAGAGGGAAGCGGCTTTAACTTATTTTGTCATGGTATCTAACAAGGAATTTTCTATGAAATTATCAATAAATAAGGCCATCAATGATGGCCGAGTTAAGTCAATTCGACTTATCGCCACTATAGGCTGCGGGTTACTGCTCACTGTAGGATGCGCAAGCAACCAGAGAGTTTCTACCGAATCTTTATTAGCTGCGGAGCAAGCAATTGACAATGCAGAACGAGCAAGAGTGAGCCAATATGCAGCCGCAGAGCTTATGCAGGCGAGAGAGATTCTTGGCCTTGCCAAAGTGGCGCTTACCAAAAAAGATTTGATAAACGCTAACCGTTTAGCGCAGCAATCACAAGTCACGGCTCAACTGGCATTTGCTCATGCTGAACTTATCAAAGCTGAGCAAATTAATACTGAAATAAAGCAGAGCATTGAACAATTGAAACAAGAAATGCAACGTAATCGAGATGCTAACTTATGAAAATATATACTCACATAAAACCGTTATTGATTGCCTCAAGCGGCCTGTTAATCATTTCGTGTACAACTATGCCGCCAAAATACACCGGGCAGATCCCGTTCGAGCGCGACTCAATTCACTGGAAGGTAACCAAAATCTTGCCAACATGGCTCCGATGGCTGTCAGAGATGCACGTACCGCGGTATTTAATGCAGAACAACCAAGCAAGGATCCTGAACTTGCCGATCACTTAGTATTCATTGCTGAACGTAAAGTTGATATTGCACAAGCAGAGTCACAACGACGGTATTTAGAACAACAGCGCAGTGAATTTATCGCTGAGCGTGACAATATGCAATTAGAGGCGCGTATCAAAGAGTCTGAATTAGCTAAATTATCAGCAACTCAAGCGAAAGACGAAGCCGCTCAAGCGCAGCAAAATCTATATTATGCAAAACAAGAAACCGCAGGTGCCAAACAGAAAGTTAAGGATATACAACATCAACTTGACCAACTCGATGCGCGTAATTCCGCACGCGGGTCGGTGATCACCCTTGGTGATGTATTATTTGATTTTAACAAGTCTGATATTAAGCCTGCCGCGATTTCACATCTGGCAAAACTTGCGACATTTTTAAATACCAACATCGACCGTAATATCACAATTGAAGGACATACCGATAATATCGGCAGTAAAAAATTCAATTTATTATTATCTCAGCGCCGAGCTGATTCTATAAAGGACTACCTCATTGGCCAAGGCGTTGCGCGTGGGCGCATACAAACCTCAGGAAAAGGGATATCACTTCCCGTAATTGATAATACGACCGCCGACCACAGGGAACAAAATAGGCGGGTAGAAGTGATTATTAGCGAGCCTGTGACTTAAAGCGGCTTAATTGATCTTTAAATGATTCGTTAAAACTTTGAGCACCGACGCGAGTGGCCTGTTGAGCGGTTTAAGCTTCTATTTATACCCAACGAATGAAGTATTTGACATCGATATTGCCGCGTATGCAGTGATGTCGAATCAGCAAAATGCCGGGAGCATTTTACAACAGCGAAGCTGGTCGACAGATGTAAGGCAGGAGCCTGAAATATTACCACTTGGTGCTGAGAGTGGATAGAAGTTGGGCATTAAATTGGTCAAAAGAGGAGGTGATTGAGCGCTGGTATCAGTTGTATAACCGCACAGTTTTGGTTGACCGCTACAGAAAAGGTGAGCAGCTTGATAAAGCATACATGTATAGCGTCGATAAAACAGTGGAAGTGTGGCGAAATCGACTTTACGACATCAGTTGGTACATGCGCAATCTAAATGAATTTATAGCTAGAGAAGCGAATAAAGAAGATAACTGCACAGGCCGATTTTATTCGCTGCCATCCATGGCGCTCACCCTTCGGGCTGCCTAGGGGCATTAAAATTCATTCCAGATGAATTTTTGGGAGGGCGATCCCTTTTAAATTAAGAGTAATCGCAAGCGCTATTAGACGAGCAAGCAGTACTCAGTAGCATGATGTACGTTGATTTAAACCCCCATCAGAGCCAAAATGGCTACAAACCTGCATAACAGCGACTTTACATCGATTCAAAAACGTATTGGGTATTATAAAAAACAGTCTACGTTAGAAAACACCGAACAAGTTACTCAGCAACCCAAGCAACTTAGGGCGTTTGGCAGTAATGCAAACAACCAAACCATTCCCTTTAAGTTACTGGGTTCTTTTCTACTGACAGCTAGAACTCGCTGATTGGAGCGGGCGTCACATTGACCCAAAAAAGCGTGGTGCTATCAGCAAAACCCAACCCAAGATATTAGTTGAGCTAGGGATTGAAACTGCGGTCTGGCTTGAAACTTTACAAAACTTCAGGCGGCAATATAGCAATTTCGCAGGCCAACAAAATACGCTTAGACAATGCGCCCATCAACATCAACAAAGTTGGTATCGCGGGGTCGGTTAACTCGCAGTTTTAACCTTCATACAAGCAAACTAGGTATCCGCCTAATTTTGTAATGCCTGAAAATCGGACAATTCTTATAGCTCAAGCCAATTTATGCGCATCATCAGTTTTGATGGTGAAAATTCCCTAAATCAATTACTTCCACACTGAAGCCATTTAGCACATCAGTACATTTGATGGCGATTTTCAAGTTGCTATTTGATGCAAGTTATTTAAAATCAAAGATATATTTTTGTCTGTCTTATATTTTGTTTTAGAACGAGTATAGACACTCATTATTACCTGACATCAGTCACAGATAACGCGCTAATTAGTAAAGCGATTAGGCACCATTGGTTGATATAAAACCAACAACACTGGATATTGGATGTCGTGTTTAAAGATGATGCATCTCAAATTTACGATCCGTTAAGTGCACAACATATGGCGTTATTTCGTCGAGTGGTTAGAAACATGGTAAAACAGCATACGAAAAGTAATAGTTCAATAAGAAGTAAGTGCGTAAGAGCTTGTTATGACGATGCTTTTAGAGAGGAATTGTTGTTCGGTTAACATCGTTAATAAAGTGTGCTCGCGCCCTGTCTTTGAAATAGATATTGTATTGTTTATTAATACAAATTATTTTAAATCAACGAGATATCTATGAGTGGCATATATTGGCTTTTTCAGAAAGCCACATGAACAGATGTTAACGAACAAAAAGAATAAACGATTTATTTTGTATTTTTTACAAGATAAAAACCGCTCATGCTTGCAAAGTGGGTCGTGTCCATATATGTCAGATATTTCTATTCTAGAGATTGGATAAACGTGATTTAATCTTTAATGAAATTGGTACAAGACAGCAATATGTTATCTGTGCTCCATCTTAATTTCGCTACAAAAAACTCGCTTCGGCGAGTTTTTTGTTCATTATTTACTTCACTTTACTTTACTTTATGCAATACACTTATTTTAAGCTATTTAAATGGATTAAATAGTGTTGCGTTTTTTAAAAGGAACCTTTATGAAGTATTTCATTCTACTCACTATCATTTCAAATATATTTATATCAACTTACACACAAGCTTCTCAACCAACAACTGCAATTTATTGTGATTACTGTAGTGCCCAAGGTAAGGAAGTTAATGCCTTAAGTTCAGCATTTATGAATGGTCAAAAAATTTGGGTAATAGACCAGCAAGGTACTGATTTTATTATCGAAGAGTACCGTGCTGTTCAGCAATCCTCTGGCGATATTAGTCAAGTAGATGACTTTTATGTTGAATTGATTTCTACGCACCATAAAAGTTCAGCGCTATCTAAAGCAGTCAGTAATGCCATTATTGCCATGCGTAATGCGATGATTAGCATAGACGAAAGCATATCCCATATACAATTACCAGCAGATGATGAGTTTCAAAGTGCTTTTCAAATTGCCAGTTTTCATAAACAGTTTTCTGGTCAAATGAGTGATAGGATTATGAATGATTCTCATATCAAACAACAATTTGATATTATTGATGCGCAAATGCAGCAATTGCAAGCCAACTTATCTATATCATTACCATTTATTGGTACCTCCTTAAACTTATCAAGTCAAATAAGGGTTATGTTCAATGATGGCACATCGGCAGAAATGACCGTAGATAGCGACTTTACGTCGATTCAAAAACGTATTGGGTATTATAAAAAACAGTCTACGTTAGAAAACACCGAACAAGTTACTCAGCAACCCAAGCAACTTATGGCGTTTGGCAGTAATGCAAACAACCAAACCATTCCCTTTAAGTTACTGGGTTCTTTTCTACTCACAGCTAGAACTCGCTGATTGGAGCGGGCGTCACATTGACCCAAAAAAGCGTGGTGCTATCAGCAAAACCCAACCCAAGATATTAGTTGAGCTAGGGATTGAAACTGCGGTCTGGCTTGAAACTTTACAAAACTTCAGGCGGCAATATAGCAATTTCGCAGGCCAACAAAATACGCTTAGACAATGCGCCCATCAACATCAACAAAGTTGGTATCGCGGGGTCGGTTAACTATCACATTTACCTGTTTTTGCGGGTAAACAAGGCACAGCCTAGTTTTATCATGCCCAAAAATCCGATATTTCATGCCAATTTATGCTCACCAGTGGTTTTGATGTAAAAAGCCGCAATATAAATTTCTCTCAAGCAGCCTTTATTTAAATCCATTACTCCCTTTGATATCGATTTTGTGTTTTTTTAATACAAACTATTTAAAATCAACAAGATATTTATGAATGTCGGATATTTTTTGCAAACAAAGAAACCCCTGTGCAAGGCAGGGGTTTTGCGGATAGCTCTATATTTAACTTATAGCAGCTATGAAATAATGCTGATAGTCAGACGCTTACTAGAAATTTCTTAGTTTTGTAATTACGCCTTCTATCTCCGAAAATTTATCAGCATAGTATCGCCTTTCGGCTAGTTCCTTGTCAATTTCCCACTCTTCCATATCTTGGGCAATCCAAGGGTTGTTGGTGTGCCCAAGAGTAACCGCGGCTTGTATGTTGCCGTGCGGGTCGACTAATTGGCACGCTTCTTCATAATATTGGTCATAAGGAGAGGTAATCATGTCGCAATTTTCTCTCAGCGGTAAATCAGCTTGTTTCTTTGCCGTTAATAGTGACTCAAGACGATTAGCAAGTAGGTTAGCTCTGGCGCGCACGGCGTTTTGAGTGATAAATCCCTGCAGGTGTCGTTCAACATAGATAGACAGGTTTAACGATGCCGCCAAAGCAAGCGTGTCGGCCATGTAATAATATTTATCGTTAAATTGGCTATTCAGCGCATGATGAGTAATGAGGCCGTCTGAGTCAGTTAATAAACTCCCCAGGACTGCAATATCAGGGGTTCCATTTGCTGCGGTATCGTTGAAATACTGCATACTCAATTGGATAGACTCTAGCTCTGCAAAGTATTCAAATTCGGCGGTATCCACCAGTTCAATGCGAACTCTGTCCTGAATTGCTTGTAAACTTTCCTGGCTGAGATTGACATAACTTGGGGCTGAAGAGCCAAAAATAGCATCAATAAGAAGAGAGGATAATTGCCCTCCCGCAAAACTGATAAATTTGTCCTTTGCTTTGTCTAATATCTGCTCACCAAACGAAGCTGCATCATTTTCTTCGCCAGCAAATGCACTTCCAGAACTAAAGCTTAACGTTAATCCGAAGCAAATCGCAATAGGTAGTTTTTTAAATAGCATCATTTTTTCCTTAAAGTTTAATACAAGTGTTTATCCTGAGAATATTCATATCTGAACTATTTATGGGTACAAATGTAACCTACCTGACTTTTTATGTAAACGATCATTGGTTTTTCATAATAAAAATTTAACATTTAGTAGACGGGGATTAGAAGTGACGCATAACTA